>DATKKG010000028.1:0-1083 GCA_035543015.1 Conexivisphaerales archaeon
GGTGAGTTGATCACCGCGCTGAAGGAGTCGATCCCGAACATGCCGAGGTTGGAGACGGTGAAGGTGCCGCCCGAGAGCTCTGGCGGGGTGATCGAGCCCTCTCGCACTCGCTCTGCCAACTGACGGGAGTCTTCTGCGATCTGCCTGAGGCCCTTCTTGTCTGCGTCAAAGACGGTGGGCACGACGAGGGCGTCCTGGGCGGCGACGGCGACGCCGACGTTGATCCGCGAGTAGAGCTCAAAGCGGCCGTCCTTGTAGGAGCCGTTGGCTCTTGGGAACTCCCTGAGAGCCAGGGCGCAGGCCTTGATCACCATGTCGTTGAAGGAGGGGACGAGGTCCCCCTCTGAGGCGGAGGCTTTCAGCCTCGCCCGTGCCTCGACGGCTCTTCCCATGTCGATCTCGGCGTCGAGGTAGAAGTGAGGAGCGGTCGCCTTGGACTCAGACATCCGCCTCGCCACCACCTGCTGGAGCTTTGAGAGCTCTTCGACGGTGACCTGACCCTTGGCGGTCTCAGCCCCATCGGGGGCTGGAGCCTGCGCCGGCGCCACAGCAGCCCTCTCCCTCGCTCCGCCAGCCGCCGCCTTCACGTCCCTCTTGACAATCCTTCCCCCGGGCCCGCTCCCAGCTAAAGACGAGAGGTCGATGCCCTGTTCGGACGCCAGCCTCCTAGCAACAGGCGAGGCCTTGACCCTTGCCCCGTCTTCTCCTTTAGCCGGGGCGCTAGGTCCCTCGGGCGTGGATGCCTCCGCTCCTTCTGCGGGTGGCGCCGTAGGGGGTACCACCCCTGAGGAAGCTTTAGCTACCGGAGGGGGTGGGGGGTCCCCTGCGGCGACAGGACCCGCAGACGGAGCGCTAGGTCCCTCACCCGGATCGCCGATAACGGCGATAGGACTGCCGATCGGCAGCGTCTCCCCCTCCTTGGCCAGGACCTTGGTCAGGGTGCCGGCGACGTCGGCCTCGTAGGCCATGTTGGCCTTGTCGGTCTCGATTTCGACGAGCTCCTCGCCGACGGCGACCTCGTCTCCCTCCTGCTTTAGCCAGGTCAGGATCGTGCCCTCCTCCATCGAGTCTGAGAGGCGGGGC
>DATKKG010000029.1:0-1297 GCA_035543015.1 Conexivisphaerales archaeon
GCGCGTCAGGTAAAGGTCGACGGTCTCCTCGACCTCTTCGACCTGCGCGAGGCCGCCAGAACCCGGTTCGACGAGCTCTCCACGGGTACGAAACAGAAGCTCTCTCTGGCCAAAGCCCTTATCAACGATCCGGAGCTCCTCCTTCTCGACGAGCCCACCGTGGGCCTGGACCCGGATGTGGCCCGCCGCATCCGCGAGTTCATCATCCGGCTCCACCGGGAGAGGGGCACGACCATCCTGGTGACCACCCACAACATGAGGGAGGCGGAGACGCTTTGCGAGGAGGTGGCCTTCATCAAGGACGGCACCATCAGGGCCTGCGGCAGACCGGAGCAGCTCAAGCGAGATCTCCGTCTCGCCGATACCATCCTCATCACCTTCCAGGGGACTCTTCCCGCTCCTTCGCTGGAGGGCATGGCGGGAGTCTACGGCCTCCAGGCCGACAACTCCTCCTGCCGGATCCTCGTCGACGACCACCGGGAGCGTCTGCCGCAGATCCTCGATCTCTTCACCCGTCAGAAGATCGCCATCCACGATCTTCGCATCCAGGAGTCTGACCTTGAGGACGTCTTCATCGCCTTTGCTCGTTGAGCTGACGAAGACAAGGGCCTTTATTTACAAGAACTGGATCATGACGAAGAGAAACGTCTTCACCCTCTTCGAGATCCTCTTCTGGCCGCTGGTGGGGTTCCTGTCGGTGGGGCTCCTCACGGAATTTGCAGCCCTGCCAAGAGAGATGAGGGCCTTCATCCTCGTGGGGATCGTCTCCATGAGCGCGGTCCAGGTGTGCCAGCTCGATGTCTCCTACGTGCTGCTCTACGACGTGTGGAGCAAGGCGCTGAAGCACGGCTTCATCGCGCCGGTGGGGATTCGCCATCTCCTGCTCGGGTCTTCTGTGGTGGGCGCGGCCAGGGGTGGGATCGTCTTTTTCCTGCTCATGGTGGCGAGCTACCGTCTCTTCCAGTTCGACTTCACCGTCCCAGGGGCCGGCGCCCTTGGCCTGTTCATCCTGGGCCTCTTCCTCTGTGCCACTACCGTGGGCGCCCTCGTCTGCATCCTGGTCCTCACCTTCGGCAACCGCGCCGAGGTGGCCGCGTGGTCCCTGGTGAGCCTCATGCTCCTTGTCTGCGGCATCTACTACCCGGTATCCATCCTGCCGCAGTGGGGAACCGCCCTCGCGGCGCTCATCCCCCTCACCTATTTCCTCGAGTACTTCCGCCACTTCTACGGCTTCCCTCCCATCTTCTCCCACGTGCTCCTCAAGGGGTATGCTCTTGTCTTCGTCTACCTCGTCCTG
>DATKKG010000030.1:0-134355 GCA_035543015.1 Conexivisphaerales archaeon
GTGGTACTGGCCGCTGAGGTCGCTGCTGAAGGCGATCTGGGAGCCGTCTGGGCTCCAAACGGGCTCTCTGACGTTGCAGTCTCTTGTTGGCGCGACGGAGGCCGACGTCCAATGAGTGACGTCCCATATCCACATCCTGTAGCCGTTGACCGGATCGTCGCAGACATAGAGCAGCTTGGTGGCGTTGTTGTTCCACTGGGCGGTATACGAGGAGTCCACTATTCCGGGGACGAAGGGGACTGGGATGAGGATGCCGCTCCGATACGAATCGTCGGCCATGACGTACTGGAACGTCGCCGTCGAATTGGACAGCGTCTGGACCCAGAGGTCATACCCGTAGCTGTACGAAACGTACGGGGCGGTGGACATCAGGTCGGGCAGCTTGTTGGAGAAGTATACGATGGAGCCGTTGAAGCCGACGGATGGCTTGATGAAGCTGAAGCCTGGGAACGACAGGTAGGGCGTGCTCGCACCAGTCCTCAGGTCGAGCATGTTGATGCTCGTGCCGTTGTCCGTCGAAGTGTACAGGACGGTGGTGCTGTTGACCCAGGCAGAGTCGAGGGACGACCCTGTGGCGTTGGCGAGGACGGTCAGTGAGCCCTTGGAGGCGTCGTCCATCACCAGCTGAGGAGGGTTGCCCATCGCGTAGAACAGGACCCTGCTTCCATCGGGGCTCCAGTTGGCCGGGCCCTGGAAGGCGTTCATGTAGCTCGGGGTGACCAGGATCGTGCGGTTGGCGGTCAGGTTGAAGATCCCTATGCCGTAGGTGAGCCCGTTCATGAACCAGTAGGAGATGGCGGACGAATCGGGGCTCCACTGCGGATACATCGCCATGACGCCGTCAGGTGTGAGCTTCCTCTGGGAGGCGCCTGAAGACTTCATCACCCAAACCCCCCAGAATCCTCCCCTGTCGGAGACATAGGCGATGAGGGAGCCGTTGGGGCTGTAGACGGGGTTCCTGTCGTCCCAGCTGCCCGTGGTGATCTGCCTGTACGGGAGTGATGCGGGGAGGGTGACGTTGATGCCCACTTCGGGGAGGCCGTAGGGAGTGACCACCGACATCGACGCGAGCAGCGTTCCTCCCAGTATCACTGCGACGACGGCGGCCGCGACCAGGAGGAGGAGTCTGGGCTTCAATTCTGGTGCACCTACTGGGGAGAAGGCGACGGGTTCGGCTGCGGTCCGTAGCTCTTGGAGCCGGTCCAGAAGGTCGCGGGGTTCGTGAGGACACCGTTGCCGAAATCGTCGTCCAGCTGCCTCAAGGTGTGGTCCAGCTGCGGGACGTTCATCGCCACGTCCTGTGCCAGCCCGTTGTTGTGCATGATGCCGTTCGTCCAGGGGCACACCCTTATGCAGATGGCGCAGCCTGTCCCGACCTGTCCCCACCACCTGAGGCACTTGTCGGACTGCTGCTGCCACTTCAGAATCCCCGTCATCTCCGAGGGGGTGGTGCCCTGGTAGGACGGATCTCCGTAGGGGAGCGCCTGCGGAGGGCAGGCCTGCACGCACTTCTTGCAGTTGTTGCAGAACTCCGTGAGCCCGAAGTCGATGGGGGCATCATATGACAGTGGAAGGTCCGTGAGCACTTTCATCAGGCGGATGTTGGGGCCGTACTGCGGCGTGACAAGCCTGCAGATGCGGCCGAACTGGCCAAGGCCCGCGTCTATGGCCAGCGGTATGCTCAGCATGGTGTCGTTGCCCATGGGTATGGCCTGCCACCCCAGCCCTCTGATGAACTCGGCCACCCTCGCCGCGATTATGGGCATGTTGTCATACCCTCCCCACACGCCCGCGGCGGAGATCCCGTAGGGAGCGTACTTCACCATCGAGATGTCCATCAGCGTCGCGAGCACGACCACCGACCTGAAGCTGTTTGGGATCACCACCTTGTCGTCGTTGGCGTAGGGCGCAGAGACGTCTTCGAAGACTATGGGCCTGCCTATGGTGTCGTTGGCGTATACCCACCTCCGGTCCAGCTCGCAGAGCCCCACAAGGGAGGCGCCCAGGCCCTTGGCCGCCTTCTTCACGATGGCAGCCATCTCACCTGGCTCCCTGTCGAGCTTGGAGACGTTGTAGGGAACCTTCGCCGCACCAAGAGAGGTCCACTTGTAGAGGCCCGCGTCCCTGTTTCCCAGCCCCGAGCCGGTCGCCGTTGCCACCGTCAGGGCCGCGTTGTAGAGCGCGTAGTCCTGAAGCCTGAAACCTACCTCGTCGTTCCTGACCCTCTGCTCGAAGACAAGAGTATACTTGGCGGCTGCCAGGTAGGCGATGGAGTTGGGGTCCGTCGCCGACCTGGTGAAGGAGGTGTTCCTTACGTCGAACCGCTTGAAGTCGGGCTTCACCTGGAAGATGTCGGCGGCCGTCTTCCCCGTGAGGATCTTCGGGGCAGGCAGGCCGGCGTCCATGGGGGCCGACGGCTTGACGAGGGTGGGGGTGGCTGAGCCGGCGAGGGCTGCGACACCCAAGAACCCGGTCGCCTTGATCAGGTTTCTGCGTGCAGTGTCGACGCCCTTTGGCTTTGGCTGCCTCTTTCGCATGGGAATACGAAGCGCCTTTGCCCGCATTAACCTTTCGATTCGGCGTTTTCATTCGGATCGCCGGTGGCTCCGCGCCGAATGGCGAGGAGGTCGAACGACTCGCAGAGGATAGCCTTAAATCGCGTGCGAGCCTCGAAGGCTGTCGTGCCTGAGGCTGAGGAGACCGGAGCCTTCGTGAGGGAGAACACCGGTCTCAAGAAGAACGCTTCGATGCTTGACGCGGTGGCCCTGAATGTGAGCAGCATGTCGGCCGGGGCAGCCCTGGCGACCATCGGGTCCACGATGGTGGTCCTCCCGAAGGTGGCCGGAGTGAACCTAGTCGACGCCTCACTCATCGCCTTCGTCCTTTCGATCCCTCAGATAATCGTGTACACCATGATGACGAAGAGGCTTCCTCGCACCGGCGGCGACTACGTGTGGGTCTCGAGGACCTTAGGAGGGCGACTCGGGAGCGCCCTCGGGTTCATGGGGTACACCATGAGGACGCTGGCATATCTCGCCCTGATCGCCCTCTCGGCGGTCTTCGCGATCGGCTCGGTGGAGCTCTTCTTCGACCCGTCAAGCCGGACGGCCCTGGGGCTGAAGCTTTCGGGGGACATCCCGGGATCCAACCCGCTGCTCCAGGCGGGCATCGCTATCTCGATTTTAGCGGCCATCGTCGCGGTCAACGTCCTAAGGCCGAGGCTCGGCTATGTGCTCGTCTCGGTCTTGGCGGTCCTTGGGATGGCCACTCTCGTCCTGGGGATCTTCGTGATCCTGGGCGCAGGCAACGCCGGGGTCTCTTCGTATGTCGACTCGATCGGGCTGTCCGCCGGAGACGCTAACCTCACCTACAGCGCGCTCGCCTCAAGCTACACCGGCCCGTCACTCGACCTGTCGGCCTCCCTCTTCGTACTGCCCTTCTTCGCGATGTTCATCTACCCCTGGCTCAACGCCGGGCCGGCCGTGGCGCCGGAGATCAGAGGTCCCCGAGGCATGAGGTGGAACGTGCCCGTCGCCTCCCTCATCGTGATGGTCCTCGTGACGAGCGGGTTCGCGGCGATGTACTACGCGGGGGGCTACCAGTTCGTCACCGCGGCCCTCTCGAACCCTGCTCTCGTCGTGGGCTACTCCTTCAACTTCTGGACACTCGCAATGGGCGTGTCGAGCAGCAGGGTGATCGCCTGGCTCCTCGGAATTGGCTGGGTGCTGTGGGTGATAGCCATCCTCGCGTATGGCGTCATCGTGGAGTCGAGGTACCTCTTCGCACAGGCCTTTGACAGGTTCCTCCCAGAGAAGGTGGCCTACGTCAACCCGAGGCTCGGCTCGCCTGCCGTGGCCCTCCTCATCGAGCTCGTCGTGACCGGATGTTTCGTCGCCGTCGGCTCGGTCCTCTACGGGGGCTTCAAGTCGCTCTACGGTGTCGTCATCGCCTCCATGATCTACTTCGTCTTCGTGGGAGTCGCCGCCGTCCTGCACGCCATGAGGAAGGAGAAGGGATCTGCGAAGGTGGTCCTGTCGGTCAGCGGGGCGCTGATGGCGGGGGCCTTCGTCTTCGTCGTCTACGAGTTCCTGGCCAACCCGACGGTCTGGGGCACCGGGGCTACCGTCATGGGAATCCCGGGATACTCGTTCGCATACCTCTACGTCGCCCTGTCCTTCCTGCTCGGGCTTGGGCTGTACACCTTCTCCAAGAGGACGCACGGCAGAGAGGGTCTGAACATAGACCAGGCCTACGAGGAGATCCCGCCCGACTAGTAGCCCGAAACGACCGCGTGACTGCCGGCCATGCTGGAGGTCCAGATGTGGAAGCTGCCGCTGGCGTTGCAGTCGAAGGCGACTATCGTTGAGTTGGGCTGCCACGAGGGATGGTAAGCCACGCCGGTGAAAGGACCGGCCATCAGAACGCTGCTCGTGCCGACGGTCCAGAGGTAGACCCGGGGTCCCGACACCGCGTTGTCCAGCACGCAGGCGATGTACTTCCCGTCGGAGCTCCAGCGGAGAGCCTCCGCGGTCATCACCGACCCCGGCCTGTACTGGTTCGCTTCGCCACCCGGACCGTATAGGTATGAGGAGTTGTAGCTGCTCAGCCCGTTCGCCCAGATGTCGTACTGAGTGATGTGAAGCGAGCTCTCCCAGACGTTGTAGCCGCTGATGTCGTAGAGGTTGTAATAGCTTCGAACTAGGAAGACGTCAGAATAGTATGCGATCTTCGTCCCATCGGGGCTGATCGCGCCTCCTCTGCTATCATAGGTCGCGTTCGTCAGCACCCCCTCCTCCCCTGAAGTCATGTTGAGCCAGCGAATAGTGTAGTGGCCCCCGTCCAGAGAGGAGAAGACGACCCGGTCCACTCCGGCCCAGCTCGCCGTCGCGTCAGTGCCGTTGACCGCCGTCAACGGGCGGACGGACCCGGTGGCAGGGTCGAGACAGGCAAGCTCGACCGACGGCGTCATCCTGTAGTAGAGCAGCAGGGAGCCGTCGGGGCTCCAGACGGGGGCTGCGGACGCGACGTCGTCGGAGCGGGGGCTGGCAGCCAGAACGGAGCCGGTGGTCGCGTTGACGACCACCAGAGATGAAGTGGGCGGAGTCTCCTCCCAGAAGGCTATGCGAGACGAGTCGGGGCTCCACACAGGGTAAGCGAGGTAGGTTGCAGCGGGGGTCAGTTTCGTCTGACGCGAGCCGTTGGCCTCCATCACCCACACCGACCACAGCCCGCCCCTGTCGGAGAGGTACGTGATCCTGCTCCCGTCGGGGCTCCATTCGGGCGAGATGTCATCCCAGCCGCCCGAAGTCAGCTGCTGGTAGGAAGGGCCCGCAGCGGGACCGACGGTGATGTTGGCCTGAGGGATCGGGAAGGCGGCTGGCGGGGCAAGTAGCATGGCGAAAGCTCCCACCGCTATCACCAGGAGCACCAGAGCGACAGCCGCCAGGGCAGTCCTCACAGACCTCCGAGACGGCCGCGCAGAAATAAGCCTTGTCATGTCGGGATGGGCTTCCCGGACCCCGTTCGAGGCTCGGCCTAGTTCCTCGAGAGGTCTCAGAACTCGGTGGCTTCATTTCGGCGCCGCTGCAGCCCTCACTATGTCGTGAAGCGGGGCTTGCAGGTTCCTGAATCGTGTAGCCGTGCCATCGTGGCGTAGATGAATCGGGTGAGCCTTGCGCAAGCTGGCGTCGAGCTCAGGGCCACAGATGGAACCGAGCCAGCAGGGAGTAGCCCGAGGAGACGCGGAATGGCGTTGGTTCCGCTCGGAACTTCGCCGCCTTGAGACAACGGGTGCATCGCCCTGCACCCTGCTGAGGGGGAGACCTTTCCAAGGAGCCCGAGGCTGTCGGCATCCTTCAGAGGGATGAGGCTCAGGTTGTGGTGGGCGTCCAGGAACGCGCGAGTCTCCTTGGACCGGGTGCAAGGCCCGCAATCCGCGTCGTAGGCCAGCAGGTATCCCACCGAGATGGCTCACTCGAGGAAGACGAAACGCTCGCCAGCTGATGCGGCGTCCTGTGAGGACCGATTCCCGGCTACTGGCCCTTGGCGAGCTTCTGACTGATCTGGAGCATCCTCGTCCTGATGTAGCGTGGGCCCTCCTCGGCGTCCAGGCCCTGCGCGTGCCACTGCTCCTCCGCCAGCGCAAGAGTCCTGAGGGCGGCGGCCGGGTCCCCGGAGGCGTCCTCGGAGTTGGCCCGGAGGATCAGGGCCTCTATGTTGTTGGGCTCGTCCTTCAGGATCGAGGCGGCGGCGGAGAGGGCAGCCGCGGGGGCCAATCGGGTCAGGCTGTACGCGCCGATCTTGAGCAGGTCCTCGGTCTTCGGTTTCCTCTTCGCCTTGACCGTGAGCGACACCGGGGAGGAGCTGACGACGCCCTCAGGGGCGGCGTCGAAGGCGCACCTGACCCTGTAGGCTCCCAAGGGGACCTCGGCGGTCCTGGGGGGCTCGAGGTCCAGCTCCGCGACCGCTGAATAGGAAGAGCCCAGCTCGATCGAAGCCTCCGCGGGCCTGTGGGAGAACAGCGTCAGCGGCCATGGAAGCGGTTCCCACTTCCCGTCCTTCTCCAGCTGGACTGTGATCAGCTCGAACCAGGGCCTGGAATCGCTGCCGACCCTGACGGTCGAGACCTCCCGGCGCCTCCCCTCCGCCTGGCTCCGGAGGCGCTCGAAGTCCTCCTGGGATACTTCTCCGGCGGCTCGCCTTCCCTCCAGCTCGGCCAGCTCCCTGTCCAGCTTCAGGTTGTCTCCCTGGACCCTGAAGGCCGCGGGGTTCGCGATGGTGACCTCGAAGGTAAGCGGCTCGCCACGGTAGAGCACGGCTTCGCGCTCCCCGTTCACCCGCAGCTCCACGGCCAAGGAAGTTTTAGACGACATCTACCAGTCCTTCACCCTTATCCTGCTCCTGCAGTTCCCATTGGCGGCATCGTTGGTCTCCCCTCCCGCGCTATTAACCCCGTCCCCCGCCTGGGCGTTGCAATAGGTGTTGCCCGGGCTGTCGTTGAAGGTCCAGGCTCCGCCCACGACGGCCCCGTAGAGGTGGTAGTTGGCGTGGGCGTGAGTGCACCAGCCGGCCGCGTACCTGTCGTACCTCATTATGCAGTTCTCAACGCCGCTGGTAAGGCGGCCGCTCCTGTTGGAGGAGTTGAATACGGCGGGCTGAGAGGGGCTGGGGCAGTTGTGCTCGCCGTCCTCCCCGTGGTGAGGCAGGTTGACTCCATGGCCCAGCTCGTGGGCTATGGTGTTGGCCAGCCTGTCCGCGGGCTCGCCCGCCGCGGTGCAGGAGGGGACGTCGATGCAGACATGGGTCCTCGACCCAGGGGTGTTCGCCCCGCCTGGGGTGGCCGCGAAGAAGTGGGCCATTCCATACGCTGGGGGAGAGTTCCTGAGCCACAGCCCGTGCTGGTCGTTGCCGAAGGCCCCTGCCGCCCCGCCCCTGGTGGCCGCCTCGTGGCGGGAGTTGTCGCAGCGGTTGAAGTTGACGACGCGCGGCCTGTCGGCCCCGTCCCTGAGGTGGAACAGGTCCTGATCGAATAGCGCGTGTATCGTGAGGCCAGTCCCGCCGAAGAGCGACCTTCCGGTGTTGGCGGTTCCCGGCTGAACCTGTTCGAGGATGTTGTTCTGGTCGTATACGAAGACGTCCTTTTCGTTGACGTTCGTCCTCTCGTGGACCTTGGGGTGGGCCGCGTTCCCTCCTGTGATGAAGCCCCTGTACTCCTCGTAGTTGGTGAAGCCGTCGCCGTTGGTCCCGTCCCCGTTGGGGGTGCGGTCGTCGTCGGTGCTTCCGGCGGCGCCCCTGGCGTCCTGGGGGGCCGAATCTGCGATGTCGTTGTCGTTCTCGTCCCTGGGTATCTTGATCCTGTCGCTCCCCACGCAGCAGTCCTTGCCCTTGCAGGGCTCCTCGGCGTCGGAGTCGGCCGGCGGTATCTCCGCGGCGTGGTTCGCCATGGACTCGAAGAAGCCCGCGGCGCCGTAGTCCTCGCACCTTGTGGTGGTGCGGATCTCGCTCACCCTCCTCTTCGAAACCGCGTAGAGGTAGTGGTGGGCGTGGGCGGGGTTGTCGCCGGCCACCAGGACCTCGGTGGGGCAGGCGGGCTGGCCCGCCTGGGTCTTGTCCTTCTCCCTGATGAATATGAAGTCGGGCTCCATCCTCTCCTCGTAGAAGAACAGGTCAGGGTTGGTGTTCCCCTGCAGGGGGTAGTTCATGGCCACGCCCCTCTCCCTGAGGACGTGGAGGAGCTTGACGCGGATGAACTTCCTCCTTTCTCCCCTGGCGAACCCCCACTTCCCCCTGCAGATGTAGAGCATGGGGCTCCTCTCCAGCTCGCCGGCCGCGGCCACCGGGAGCCAGTCCTGCGGGGTCTTCGCCTGGTGGATGCCCAGCCTGCGGACCGTTATCTTCGCCTTTATGACCTTGGGGGCGTCGTCGTATTCCAGGCCATAGTTCCGCATGGTCAGGGTGACCTCCACGACCCCCTCTTCGTCGGGGGCGTGCCAGATGGTCTCCCGGCTGAAGATGTCCGGGGCTTCGGTGAACTCCCCCTTGGTCGCCGACCACTCGTAGTCGATGAGGTCGCTCATCTCGAGGATCTCCTGCGCCGGCCTCCTGCAGACTTCGCCGGAGGGAGTGCAGAACAGCTTGAGCTGGTCGTTGTCCGTGCCCAGCGCCTCGAACCTGACGTAGTCGCCCGTGACGCACTCCTCCGGCATGAGGGTTATGGAGCCGTCGAGGGGTGAGCCCTGCTGCCAGGAGCTGCCGCAGTTGCACTCTCCTAGGGCCTCCTTGGGGAGCTTGAGCCCCCTGTTGTCGAAGGCGCCCTCTCCGCTGAGCCACCAGTCGTAGAGGTATTCGTCCTTGACCTCGCCGGGGTCCACGAACTCATGGGGGGTGTCGGCTGCACCCGGAACATCGGTGATCCTCCGTCTGATCTCCATGATGAGAAGCAGCTTCGCAGGCTCGTGGTCGGGGGGCTTGCTGGCGTCGTCGTGGCTGGCCGTGACCCTGATCTGGACCTCCTTCACCTCGTCCAGCTTCTCGATGTCGGGGGGCTGGTAGATGACCTTCTGCCCCACCTGGGTCTTCGCCTCTGCGCCGTCGTTTATCTTGATGAAGAATCCTTCGCCCTTGACTATCTCCCAGAGGTACTTCACGTTGGCTCTGAGCTTGTGGGTCTTAACGCTCTTGCTCTGCAGGCAGGCGCACTCCTGGGTGAGGAGGTGGTCGTCCAGGCAGAAGGCCCCCATTGGCAGCGGGTCGTCGGAGGGCCTGACGAGGGTCCTGGAGCCTCTCGCAGTGGTGCGCGAGCCGGAGTAGGTCTTGCCATCGAGGGCCACGTTGAGCTGGATCTGCATGAAGTCCCAGTGGTGCGTGATCTGGCAGCCGGGCGCCTCGGTGGTCGTGGGGGTCACTGGTACGATGGGAGGTGGCGTGACCGGAGGCACCTTGGGCTTCTCCGTCGTCCCACCGCCGGTCGTGGTTCCCCCTCCTGTCACGGTGGTGCCGCCTCCGCCGCCGGTGGTGGCTCCACCTCCGGCTGTGGTGGTGCCTCCTCCTGTCGTTGGGGCCCCTCCACCCCCGGTGGTCGGCCCTTCCTGAGTCCCACCTGCGGGGGGCGTCACAACCGACCCCTTCCTGAAGTGCCTGATGATGAGATACGCAGCCGCGATGATTACTATGAGGATGACCACGACGACGATGTAGATTATCTCCTCCACCACGAGGGTGACGCTCAGGACGACGGGGAGCTCGGAGGAGAACGAACCCCCGCTGACGCTGAAGTGGAGGCCCAGGATGCCGACGTCGGCGCTCACGCTGTATGAGCCCGGCGGGAGCTCGACCTGGATGGTCTCGCCGGGACGGACGTCCACGGCGGCCGCGGTGGCGCCGCCACCTGAGACGGTGACCTTGCCGTAGTCGAAGAACGGCGGGATGCCGTCGTCGGGGAGCTGGAAGATCTTGAAGAAGTCGTAGACGGGCTGGAGCGGGCTCGAAGTGAAGCCCCCACCCAGCTCGACGGTGCCCTGCGGGGCAGGGGTTGGGCAAGGCTGGGTGGAGTTCGTCAGGACGAGGTCCTCGGGTACCTCTACGATGATGTAGCCGGCCAGCCTCTCGACCGCCGGCGAGGCCGACTCTATGAGGTAGACGTTGTAGTCGGTCTCCCTGTACCTGATGCCGGCGAGGGTCCAGTCGGTGATGAGGGCGGGATCACCCGTCACCACCGCGGAAAGCTTGACCTCCTTCGCGGGTCGGACGCTCTTCATGGCCTCGACGATTCCGGCGGTCTGGGCGTCGGAGAGGGGACCCGTGAAGCTCTGGGCGAAAACGCTCTGCACGGACTTCGTGACCGTCCTCGCCCCCCCGACGCATGTGAAAGTGGCGACCTGCTCTGAGCTCGTCGTGGTGGTCTCGAACGTCGGCTGAGGCTGAATCAGAACGCCGCCGCTGAACGACTGCGCTCCGGAGATCGGGCCGTTTACCGTGGTTCCAGGGGCTGGCGGAGGAGGGAAGTCGGCTTGGGCGAACTGGGAGCCTATGAAAAGCAGCAGGAGAAGGGCGGAGAACAGGACCAGCCTTCGCCCATTCATGGGTGAACGAAACGCTGTTTCACTCGGCGTATATAAATTTAGATGCGATTTCATTTCTTCTTCGAACTGCAGGGTGAATCGACCGAAATACGAGGATAATGCACAGGAAAAGTTGGATTTCCTATAGCCAGCTTGGTTTCACGATTTGCATCAGCGCGAACATGCCGGCCAGAGAGAAGGTCACGACGCCCAGGTAGGCCGGGATCAGTGACGGGCTTCCAGCGGACGAGCTCGTGCTGCCCCTGATGAAGTATGTGAAGTGGAAGGAAGGTATGGACTCCGGGTGGTCGATGGGGGTCAACAGCGGGTACCGGAAGATGGCGGGGGTGTTGTCTGGTCCCCTCCAGAGAGACGGGTAGAGATCTACGGTGTGGAGGCCCGGCCCGCCCGTGGCTGTTATCATGATGGTGACGTTGCCCTGGCTGGAGAAGCCGCAGGCGTATCCGATGAACGAGTTGTCGTAATCGAAGGCGAGTATGTTGGTGTTGTAGTCCCAGCCCACTCCCATGAGAGTCACCATGATGGTGGACCCCTCGGGGCCCTGTGTTGCGTTGATCGTGGCGGTCCTTTCGATGTAAAGGGTCGCGTTGATCTCCCCCTGGTCCCCGGTTGCGATGTAATGGTAGCCTCCGAGGTCGACGGGCACGGTGGCGGTGAAAGAGAAGGAGCCAGCCGAGTCGGCGGTCACGTTCTTCAGGGGCAGGAAGACGTTGTTGTATCCGAACAGGTTGTTGCCCTGGCGGGTGGACCAGGTGACGGGGACGGTGGCGCCGGGGCCGAACCCTGAGCCATGGACGGTGACGTTCGTGCCCACCGAGGCGATGTCGGGCGTCACCGTGATGGACTGGCCTCCAGCCGAGGAGCTCTGGGGAACGGAGATGGAGGGGCGCACGAGTGTGGCCTGCGGCACGTAGCTGGACTGGGCGCCCGAATTCGGGAGGTAGCTTAGCACGAGGGCCGTTCCTGCCAGCACGAGGGCCGCAGCGACAAGTATGGCAGCGAGCCTCCTGGAGGCTGCACGCCTCTTCTGCGGGTCGCTGGCCAGAGCGGGGATCCTAGCCACGAAGGGTGACGCGACGATGAGCGCAACGGAGGCAAGGCCCAGGGGGACCGCCATGAAGGCGGCTGAAGAGGACTGGCCCGAGGTGATGGTGTAACGGGCGTGGAACGGAACGAGAGGCGGGAACCAAGTGGAGCTGGAGGCCCCCGGGGGGTTCTGCTCGGGGTTGAGGTACGCAGGCCCCGGGTAGCCTTCGAATATGTCTACGTAGTGGACGCCGGTGCCGCCGGAGGCATAGAAGGTGAAGTTGGCTTGGCCTTCGGTGGTGATGCCTGTCATGTAGCCCACGAACTTGTTGTCCCAGAGCAGGTGGTAGTCCGTGGAGTAGAGGCCGTAGCCGAGGCCAGACGCGTTCACGGTGATGGGGCTGCCCACGGCTCCGCTCGTGGGCGAAATCTGGAAGGAGGGCTCGATCGTATAGACGCCCTTTCCGCCGAGGTCCTCCCCGGTAGCCGACAGGGCTTCGACGACCTTGCTCCCGCCGTAGTCGACCGGGACCGCCAGGTCCAGCGAGAAGGACCCGGAGGAGTCGCTCTGCACCACGGTCAGGGTCTTGAGATATGAGGTGACGTTCACCCCTGTCACCTCGGGCGGGTTGTTTGTGATGACCCAGCTGGCGTTGCCTGTGGTCCAAGCGAGCGTTATGCTCTGGCCGGGGGAGTAACCCTGACCGTTGATTATCATCAGGCTGCCCACGGCGCCCGATGACGGGGACACCGTGAGAGTAGGGGCGGAGGCCCTGGCCGCCCCTGACAGGATGGCTGGAACGAGAAGGCAGCAGAGAGCCAAGAGCAAAGCCGCTGCGAACCTGGCTTTCCTCAACTGGACCCACAATTCCTCGCGGGCCTCCCCAGCCGTCGGGGGACCCCGCAGAGAGACAGGAGGACGGTCGCGTTTTCGGACATTGCACGGTTCACCTTCAAATGAAGAGGCCCCCGAAGAGGAGGATCCCCAGGGCGCAGCAACCGACGAGGAGAAGGAGGCGGCTGGTGGCCTCGCCCATCCTGGCCTTCCTGTAGACGTAGGAGATCATGGAGACCGTCACCAGGTTCAGCGCGAGGAAGACGGCGAACACCGTGCTGCCGAGGCGCCCCACCGGGTTCAGGGACCAGAGGAAGTAGACGGACACGACCTCGAGCAGCAGGAGAAGGGCGACAACCCGCTGATATGCCAGATCCAGGAGCTCGCTCATTCCTTCCACCCTCTCTCGAATGCCTTGACCCTCCGTCTTATCATGCCGCTGCCCAGGTCCAGCCTGTAGAGGAGGTAGGCCGTGCCCACCAGGGCCGCGAGGAAGACAGCCAGCGGAGGAGTCAGGGAGGCGATCGCGGAGGTGGTCACACCTCCCAGGGCCAGCGCCGTCGCACCGTTGATCAAGCTGCCGAAGGCCAGAGTCCCGACGGAGAGCAGGAGGATGAAGCTCCCGGCGGTCCACACGTGGGCGGAGTGCAGTGGGGCAGCCGGTGCCTTCGGCCGCGGCGGTGCCCCCATGAGCCTGGTCAGGCCGCGGAAAACGAGCCTGTGGGCTACGACGGAAGCCGCCCCTACTATCAGGGCTGTCCCTCCGAGGACCAGCACCGCCTGCTCGTTGGGTATCATCCTGCCGGGGGTGAGGAGGCCCCAGATCGAGAGGGCCACTATCTCAGAGACGAATATGGCCCCCAGGGTGAAGAACTTCATCCTCGAGGCGATCCTGCGGCTCCCTCCCCTGTCGATGAAGGGGAGTAGGATCAGGGAGGCGAAGATGAGGGTGACCGCCGACATGGCGACAGTGATTCCGGCCTTCTCGAAGGCGGATATCTTCAGTATCTGGTAGATCCAGAGGAAGTACCAGTCGGGCTGTGCGACGAACTGAGAGGCCAGCTGAGGGGTGTACTGGGGAGGCAGCTCGACCGGGAAGAGGGCCGATATCAGGAGCATCGCCGAGCCGAACAAAGCGGCCAGCTCGAAGAGGTAGAGAGAGACGTCAGGGAAGATGGGGATGAGCCTCGCCTTCTCCTTGGGAACGGGGACCGCGCCCGTGACGGGCTCGGACACGCCGTGGGTCTCAAGGAGGTACATCTTGACGACCAGGAGGGTGAGGAGGGCGGCGGGGAGGACGAGGACGTGGAGGTCGAAGAACCTCAGCAGCTCGGCGGCACCGCCCCCTGCCCCCACGACCAGGAACGAAAGGAAGGAGGACAGGGGCTGGGGAAGGGCGTCGATCATCCCCAGGCCCACGTCGGTGCCAGACTTCGAGATCACGGTCCAGGGGAGCAGGTATCCGGTGAAGCCGAAGCCGAGGGTGACGAAGCCCATCCCCATTCCCACGAGCCACATGAGCTCCCTCGGCTTCTTGTGGGCGGACACGAAGAAGCCCCTCATCATGTGCATGAAGGCGAGCATTATCATGGCGTACGCAGTGTAGAGGTGGACCGTTTCAAGGAAGGCGCCGTAGCTCACGTTCTGGAAGATGAACTGCGTCGAGAGGTAGGCTTCGCTCGTGGTGGGGATGTAGTAGAGCAGCATCATCATCCCCGTCACGGCTTGGATGACGAAGGCGACCACCGCCAGGGCGCCCAGCCAGTAGAAGGGGTTTATCGAATAGCGGGGGGCGGGCCTGAGGAACTGGTGGGAGAGGCCCAGCCGCTCATCGAACCAGGAGGCGGCCCTGTCGAGCCAGTCGGAGTCTCCGTTGCCGGGAGTCCCGGCGCCTCCTTCCCCCATGGGTCTAGCTCACCAGCGTGCCGCCTTGGAGGTCCTTGGTGACGTCGTTGGAGCCCGTAGCGTGGCCGAATATGGATGGAGGAGTCATCCCCGTGGCATAGAGGTCCCCCGTGGAGGCGTCGTACTGCAGGACCACCTGCGGCTGCGGCCTTTCAGCTGGACCGTCGAGGACCGTGGCTCCTGCCGTAAGGTCGAAGACGCTGCCGTGGCAGCAGCAGTATCCCACCGGGCCCGTTGCCCTGTAGGTGTTGTCGCAGGCCGGCGTCGCGCCTGCAGGCACGTACCCGTAGATGCATCCGAGGTGCTGGCAGACCTGGCTGAAGGCCACTATGTCGCCTTCGGGCCCCACCCCTCCCTGGGCCTTGACGCCCAGCTTGACCAGGAGGTTGGGCGCCTCCTGCAGAGGGTAGTTGAATGTTATCGGCTTCCCTGAGGCCAGGTCGCTCAGGTTGGCCACCCTCACCTTCGGGAAGGTGAGCGAGGCGGGGGTGGCGCCGGAGCCCGTCGAAGAAGAGCCCGGCGTGGGTGGTGAAGCGCTGGGTATGACCAGGGACTTCGCGATGGCACCGATGCTGCCGAAGACAGCCACCAAGGCAAGGGCGAAGGAGGCCCTCAGGAAGCTCCTTCGCTGAGCCATGGGCCTCTGGGCTGGCTTCTCATCCGACGTCTCCTGGTCGGAGGAGCTCACTGCTTCTGCCCCCTCATGTGGCGAATGGGGCTTGTTATGATCCCGGCCGCCAGGCCCACTATGAGGGTGGCGACGGCTGTGAAGAGGACCTGTGAGAACGTCAGGCCGCCCAGGGACGAGGAGGCGACGGGAGCCGTCGCCGTGGCCATGTCCAATATCTCGGAGCCGGAGTTGGCCGGGGCGGCGTTGTCGCTTGAGACTACGACGACCTTGTAGCCGCTTGCGCCGCTGGGCAGGGCCGGGGCGTTGACCTGGCCCACCCAGGTGCCGTTGTCCTGGGAGTAGGCGAGCTGCACGGAGGCGAGGAGACCGCCGGGCCGAGAGCCACCGAACGAATTGGTGGTGGCGTTGAAGTTGCCCCAGCCTATCATGGCCGTGACTGTTCCGCCCCTGGTCGGGTCCAAGGGAGCGACGAAGGTGGGGATGGCTGAGCCGCTGACCAAGGAGGCGGAGTACGTTACGTTTGCGTCAACTGTGACGCTCTCCCCGGAGTAAAGGGAAGTGACGGTCGCGTTGGCCTTGTCGTCGAAGAACTGAGTCTGGCTCGATAGAGTGGCGGGCAGGATCAGGAAGGGCCTGCCCATGTAGGTGTAGTTGACCACGTTGCCGTAGTAGTCGGTGGCGGTCGCGTTGGGATAGTACGGTCCCACGAAGGTATAGTTCCAATCGGGCAGGATCTTGCCTATGAAGAATCCGACGCCTTCGACGCCTGGCTTGTGCCAGGTGGCGTTGGCCATGGCGCCGCCCGGCAGGGCGTAGCTGACGTTGGACAGCTGGAGGTTGGTGACAGACGCGCCGTTGGAGAGGTAGTACACGAAGAACCTCGGGAAGATCTCGGAGCCCCTGGGGGCGTCCTGGATGTAGTAGCAGAGCCCCCCGTTAACCATGTCCATCTTGATCACCATCTGGTTGGTGGCGTAGAACGAAGCGGTGTAGACCACCTGGCCGCCCTGCTCGGCGAAGACGTTGTAGGTGCCCGTCTCGTTGACCGCGGACCTGAAGTCCAGTGAGGCGTTGCCGAATACGGCGCTCTGTGCCCCGCCGCCTGATGCCAGCGTCACGTTGAGGGACGCCAGCTCGCCCGCGGGCTTGCGGACGACGAGAGAATACGTCCCCGGCGAGGGCGCCACAAAGGTCACGGTGGTGTTCATGCCCAGGTTGACGTAGCCGGAGGAAACAGTGAGCCCCTGAGTCTGGGCGAACACGCCTGAAGCGGGTATCACTAGCCCGACGAATGAGAAGGCGACGACAACTGCAAGAGGAAGAGTCCGGACGACCGTTCTGCCAGGACGCAAACGTCTGCGGAATTGTTGGACAGACGGCGCAACTCTATCACTCACAGTCAAGCCTGTTTACTCTCACTTCACCGATATTGTATATTTAGGTTAAAAGCATAACGGTCTAACTGATATTCTCCTATAACCGGGCCTCTGCAGCTCAAATCGAAACTGGGCCCTCCCTCAGCATGGCACACCGGGATCGAGACTGACAGCGTGCCCCGTCGCCAAAGGATAAATAAGCACAATCTCTCTGCGCTTTGAAAGGCCCGAGTAGACGGGATGAACCAGACGACGCCCGCGGCGGTGGAGGTCCATGAGCTCCGAAGGGAGTTCAAGACCAAGGAGCGCTCAGTGGTAGCTCTAGACGGGGTGGACATGCAGGTCAGGGAGGGGGAGATCTTCGGGGTGCTGGGCCCCAACGGCGCCGGCAAGACCACCATGATAAGGATACTCTCGACGCTGCTCCTCCCGACCGG
Source organism: Conexivisphaerales archaeon (assembly GCA_035543015.1). Classification (GTDB taxonomy): domain Archaea; phylum Thermoproteota; class Nitrososphaeria; order Conexivisphaerales; family DTJL01; genus DATKKG01. The sequence continues at coordinate 16,791 of DATKKG010000030.1, forward strand.
GGGCTGGGCGAAGGTCATGGGCTTCGACGTCGCAACGGAGCCGGAGAAGGTCAGGAGGGTGATCAACATGGCCAGCGGGGCGGAGAAGGCGGGCTACGACTTCGTGTCGGCCGCCAGGAACCTCTGGTTCTTCTCTCAGCTCTACGGGATCCCCGCCGACGTCGCCAAGAAGAGGATAGCCGACCTGTCTGAGGAGCTGGGCCTGACGAAGTACCTAGACAGGAAGTTCTACGCCCTGTCGACGGGCTACAGGCAGAGGGCCACCATAGCCAGGGCGTTCGTCAACGACCCGAAGGTCGTCTTCCTCGACGAGCCGACCATAGGGCTCGACGTGATGACCGCCCTCAGCATCAGGGAGTTCCTCCGACGGCACGCCAAGGAGAAGGGCAGGACCATCATCGTGGCCTCCCACAACATGTCCGAGGTCGAGGCAATATGCGACAGGGTGGCGATCATCGACAGGGGAAGGATCGTGGCGTCGGGAGCCCCGGACTCCCTGAAGAGGTCGCTGGGCGTGCCGGCCCTTGTTATGGAGATATCGCCCGTGGCCAAGGACGTCGACTTCCTGTCCTCGGTGCAGGGGGTCAAGGGCTACACCTCCACCATCGACGAGGAGAGGGGGCTCACCGGCGTCCAGGTGGTGATCCAGGACGAAGAGGCGGTGGAGAGGGTCTCTCAGGCCGTAGGCAAGTCGGGCTACAAGGTGCTGACTTTGTGGAGGAAGCCTCCGACCCTGGAGGAGGTCTTCGTTTCTCTGGTCGGCAAGGGATTCAGGGAGAGGGAGGAGACAGGTGGAGACTAGGCCCTGGCTCCGGACCATGAAGGCGAGGGCCGTGGTCAGGCTCATGAGCATCTTCGGCGAGCCGCTCTGGATCATAGTCAACGTGGGCTCTCCGGTCTTCTCGGCGCTGGCGCTGGCGCTGCTCTACCGCAGCGCCGGCATGGCCAACTACACCGGCTTCGCGATCCTCGGAGGCGTCATGATCTCCTTCTGGGGCAACGTCCTGTGGTCCATGGCGAGCCAGTTCAACTGGGACAAGCAGGAGGGCCTCTTCGAGATCTACCTGACCTCGCCGGCATCCATGACGGCGATACTGATCGGCATGTCCGTGGGTGGCATCGTCGGCACGGCGCCGTCGGCCGCCATGGTGGCCATGGTGGGCTACGCGCTCTTCCACCCGCCCATCGCCGCGGATTGGGTGGCGGTGGCGCTCACCTTCGTGGTAACTCTGGTCTCGCTCTACGCCATGGGCATGACGCTGTCATCGCTGTACCTGGCCTACGGCAGAGAGGCGGAGTCCCTCAACGACTCCATACAGGAACCCGTCTCCATGCTCTCTGGAATCTACTTCCCGTCCATCGGGCAGTTCTCCCCCTTCCCGTTCCTGGTGCAGGCGACCGTGTCGCTCATACCTCTGACCCTGGGCATGGACGCCCTCAGGAGGACGCTCTTCTTCTCGCAGGGGATCTCCTCCGTGTGGCCCAACCTCGCGGCCCTCGCCGTCATGTCCCTGGTGCTGCTGGGGGTCGCATCGTTCGCGCTCAAGGCGCTGGAGGAGAAGGGGAGGAGGGACGGGACGCTGACCGTGAGGATCCGCTGAGATGAGCGCCCTCAGGTCCGTGGCCGCGTCGGTGTGGCTGGGGATCTACAGGGATCTCTGCTGGACCTTCCCGGCGACCGTGCTGGCACTGAAGACAATAGCCCCCATAGCGTCGGCCATGACCGTTTCGCTCATCTTCTACCTCGGCGCGGCCACCACCGGGTCCCTGGACCCCGGGAGGCTCTCCTACGTCTTGCTGGGGGCGGTGCTGTACGCCCACATAGCCGCCTATGCGTATTCCCCCACCTTCTGCATAGCTGAGGGGAAGAACCTGTCGGTCTTCGCCAACATCTACATGGCGCCCAGCTCCTCTGCGGCCTACCTTGCCGGGAGGGCGGTAGCCTCCTTCCTCATCTCCGTCTGCTCATCGCTTCTGGCCCTGGTCGCCGCCAGCTGCATCCTTGGCGCCACCCTTCATGTCTCGATGCCGTTCATAGTGACCCCGCTATCGGTGACCCTCCTGCTCGTCGCCTTGGCCGCGGACGTGCCTGCGTCGCTGGGGCTCGGGTACGTGCTGGGGTCCTATTCGCTCTTCGCCAGCAAGTTCGAATGGGCGCTGCCCAGCTACATCTCCGGGCTGCTCATGGTCTTCTCTGGCGCCATCTTCCCCACTTCGGTCCTCCCCTGGCCCTTCGCGGGCGCCGCGAACGCCCTCCCCTTCACGCAGTTCATAGCGGCCGCGAGGGACGCGATGATCTACGGCCAGCTGGGCGCCTACGGGACCTCCCTGGTGCTCACGCTCCTGGGGGGGATCTCGTTCCTTCTCATCGGCCTGGCGCTTTTCACGCTGTCCGAAAGGAAGGCGAGGAAGGACGGCGTGATAGACCGACGACTAGCCTAAGTCAGCCTGACGCAGTCTCCTCTCAAGAAGCAGGGCCACGGTGGCGGAGGAAGCCAAGACGAGCGGCAGGGATATCTGCGGGAACTCCGGGATGGGGGAGCCCCCTGCGATGAAGGCAGAGTGGAGCGCGTCAGCCACTGCGTTCACGGCGTTGTTCAGCGACTGGCCAGCCCTGTCCTTGAAGGCCTGGTTCGACCAGTCGTAGCTGGAGTCCATCCACGTGGCGTTCCTGCCCGCCCCAGAGGAATCGAAGGTGGTGTCGAACGCGAGGGCGAGAGTCAAGGTCCGGGCGTTCGATGTCGAGAGGGAGCCGTCGAAGGTTAGGTACGAGTTGAAGGGCGCGTCGACGCCGTCGGTCCTGGCGAGCACGTAGTCTTCGTAGTCCGCGTGGTGGACCTCCGCTCCCCAGTCCGTGGAGGCGCCCATGACATGTCCGAACACGCCGACGTCGGCGATGTAGTGTGACATGACGGCCGCCGCCATTGCGGCTCCGCTGAAGTTGCCCGACTCCAGGTCTCCCACCAACTGCTCGTAGAAGGCCTGGGCGCGGGCGGCGGAGGCGTCGTCCTGGAGGGAGCCGTTCCTGTAGTAGTAGACGTGGTGGTTAGCCGTATCCCCTATCCCGTGGTCGGGCAGCTCGGTGGCGCAGAGGTAGGTGAGGTTGTTGTCCAGGATGTAGAACTTCTCGGCCGAGGGGAGGAAGTCGAGGGCGTGGTAGGCAATCCAGTCGTGGGTCCCGAAGGTGTTGCCGGGCGCGGAGCTGGTGCAGTAGGTACCGTTGGCCCAGGAAAGGGCGGGTGTGACATGAGGGGCGGCGAGAATGACGAGGAGGACGGCCACGGCAAGATGTGCGGGGAGGAATCCGCGGGGAGAGAGGGTCCCGAGAAGGGGATACCTGCCCAACGACTTACTCGCCCCTTTTCAACGCGCGCGGTTCCGCGCGACGTCGTTCGCGGCGCGTTCGCCCATAGGGGGCAGAGCGGTCGTTACAGATTTAACGTTTGCGTGGTTGAGGGGGCAGCGCATCTCCTAGGCGGGAGGATGGAAAAAGAAGCGACTGTCACCCTGGACCGTACGGATAGGCGTACATCTCGTACTCCCAGGTGCTCAGGGAGCCGGACGAGATCACCACGTTGTGGGTGGCAGTCCCGACGGGCGTCCAGCCCTCTCCCTCGTCCTTAAACAGAGTCCCCGTAAGCTGTATGTAGATGGCCCCCGACTTGAGCCTGTACGAAGGGTCGTAGACGGTGGCGCCGGCCACCATAACGATCTTGGTGTTGATCGAGCTGGAGTAGCTGGAGAGCGCCCCTGCGACCGCGACATAGGAGGTGCCGCCGGTGAAGCGCAGAGAGAAGGTGCCGGTCCCCGAGGTTGGAACGGAGGGATTGTAGTACACTCCTCCTCCTGAATAGTAGATGTTGCCCCAGATCAGCAGGTATGTGCCCGTCGAATCCTGGTACTCCCAGTAGACGTAGCCGGACGTGCCGGACGCGGGCAGGGCGCCGACGGAGGACGATCCCAGCGTCCAATAGTAGTACTGCCAACCCGAAGAAGTGAACGTTTCCATTGACCCGTAGAAGAACCCATCTCCCTTGACGGCAGGGAGGCCCAGAGGGACAGGGCCGGCCCTGGCCGGCGCAAATGGAAGGAGGGCGGCCATGAGTAGCACGGGAATGAGAGTCAGAGCTGCTGTCTTCATCGGCTTAGGGTAGGACGACAGGAACTTTAAGTGTTTCAGGCGGAGCACGGCGTTGTCCTGCGGGCTCGTGGCTGCGGCAGCACCGGGAGGCGCGCCGCGGGGACATCTCACCCGATGGTTTAAGAGAGCTCCGTCCCTTCCCTCCGAGTCGTGCGCCGAGCTTTGCGGAGGATGCCTTTCGTTCTCGGGGCGTTTGCATTCCTCGCCCTCTCAATGATGCTGCTCATCCCGATCGGCGCGGGGCCAGCCGTCGGCTCCTCGAGCCCGAGAGCCGCTTCGGGCATCGCCGCCGTCCCGTCCGCGTCGGAAATGGCCAGCTCGTCGAAGCTCCTCGCAAAGAGCGGCGTGAGCTACGCGCACGAGAAGGCCTATCTTGCGACGGGACAGCAGGTCAGCCTGCTGGTCGCCGACGGCGGCTCGGTGCAGCTGGCGGAGGATGGGCCGTCGGGCTACTCAACCTTCACCTACGGCAATCAGACCTACATGGAGCCCGCGGGCCTGGGCGCCAAGTTCGATAGCTCCATCTTCGACCTGACCTACCTGGTGCGGAACGGCTTCACGGACCATGTCCCCCTGCTTCTGCAGACGGGGACGATGGAGGACGCCGACTCGCTTGCGGCTCAGCTGAAGTCCTCCTTCGGCTCCTCCCTGGGCGACGTGAAGGTGATGAGCCTGGGGGCGCAGGGGCTCGTGAGGGTGGAGTCCAGGGAGAGCTATGGGGCGGACCTCTTCAGGTTCGTGGGGTCCAGCCAGCTCGTGAGGGAGGTGCGTCTCGACGGCGTGGTGAAGGCCCTCTCCTCCCCCATCGACAACGGCGGGATCGACCTGGTGGACGCCGTCGATGCCTGGAACAGGTTCGGCGTCGACGGTTCAGGGGTTAAGATCGCCGTGCTGGACACCGGGATCGCCCCTTCCGGCGACTTCCAGTTCGCCAACGGGACCAGCAAGATCGTCGTCAGCGTGGACCTCACCGACGACAACAACTTGACAGACCTCTACGGCCATGGGACGCACGTCGCCGGGATAGCTGCTGGCACGGGCCAGCTCAGCGGCGGCGCGTTCATGGGCGTGGCCCCCGGGGCACAGCTGCTCAACATCAAGGTGCTGGACGGCCAGGGTGAAGGGTACGACAGCTGGATCGTGGGCGGGATATCGCTCGCCGTCACGGACGGGGCGGACATCATCAGCATGAGCCTCGGAGGCACCCCCGATTCCGTGGTCGACCAGATGGTCGACTGGGCCGAGTCCCAGGGGGTCCTGGTGGTCGTCGCGGCGGGCAACTCCGGGCCGTCCTACTGGACGGTGGGCTCCCCTGCGGAAGCCTCGGGGGCACTGACAGTGGGGGCCGACGCCGAGCGCGGCTGGGAGGGGGCGCCGCCGGGTGAGTACCCTGTCTACTTCACCTCGCTGGGGCCTGAGACGACCAGTTTCGACATAAAGCCGGACATCATCGCGCCGGGCTACAAGATAATCTCGGACAGGGCGCCGGGGACGGTCCTCGACGCCCAGAACCCCGCCTACCCGGGCTACGGCTCAAGCTACATGGAGCTGAGCGGCACGAGCATGGCGACCCCCTTCGTCAGCGGAGCCGCGGCGGTCCTCATGCAGGCCCATCCGGGCTGGAACGTCTCGCTGATTACGGACGCGCTCGAATCCTCGGCCACCCTCCTCACCCAGAGGATCCCCTACGGGGCGGACTTCGGCTACAGCTTCGCCACGGTCCCCTTCGTCACCCCCTTCGTGCAGGGCGAGGGTAGGCTCAACCTCACGGCAGCTCTGGCCGCGTCTGCCGTCTTCCTCACCCCCATAGTCAACGTGGGCAACATCTACGAAGGGGCCAGCTCCTCCACACTCTCCATCTACAACCCCACGAACGCCGGCCTGACGCTGGACCTGTCGTACAACGCGACGAACGTGAACGACGGGACCGACGCGACCTCCTTCGTGTCCCTCAGCCGCTCTCAGGTGACCGTTCCCGCAGGGCAGGTCGTCTCCTTCACGCTGGCCGTGTCCCCCTCGGCCCCGTCCTCCCTGTTCGGCGGCTATGTCTACGCCACCGACGCCTCTACGGGCTCGCTGGTCGCCCACGCGGCGTTCGGCTTCTACTCGATGCACAGGCTGACGGCGACCTTCGAAGGGGCCAGCGGCTCGCCCATGGCCGGGATACCCGTGGTGTTCACCCCCTACAACAGCACCTGGCTGGAGTACGGCTACCCGTACCTCTACTACACCGACTACCAGGGGAAGGTGTCCATTCCCTCCTTCCCCGGGCTGGGGGTCTTTCAGGCGGTGGCTAGCCCCGGCTCCACTGGCGTGGACTTCGCCGCCCAGGGGGGCTCTCTGTTCCAGCAGGGGGGCTCCAGCTCCACGCTGTTGCTGAGCGGCTCGGCCAACGTATCGGATTCGGACGTCTCCATGATCGTAGGAGGAAGCTCCCTTCTGCCGGTCACGTTCGACCCGGGCCTTGGCAACGTGACGGTGATGCAGCGCAACTTCTTCTTCATGACCTTCAGCCTGTGGAACTGGGTGGGGGGCCCGGACTACAGGAACTCGCCCTCCTCCACGGGGGCGAGGGCCGTGGAGTTCTACGAGCAGGGCAGCTACCCCTCCGACACGACGATCCTCATCTCGCCCAACTCCTTCAACGACTTCCTCGGCGTCGAGTACCTCTACGGGTACAGCTCGCAGGTCGCCCCCTACCTGAGCGTGATCCGGCCCACGGACCTTTTCAACCTGGGCTATGTCTTCTACAACGTCACCCAGCCGGTCTCGATAGTCCCCGCACCTGCTGACATGTCGCAGGTGAAGACCTCGTTCTTCGGTGAGAACGGCGCCATATCCCAGCTCCCGATCGACTGGGGCTGGGACTTCGCCCTGCCCAGCTACCAGGGGATGAGCATATGGGGAGCGGACGGCGGAGCGCTGGTCAGCGGCTCCCCCGGCTACTACACCATCAGCGTGCCCAGCCAGGTCACCCAGCACGTCACCCCCGGCCAGGGCTACTACGGCATCCTGAATGACGAGGAGCTGTACGGCTACACCGGGCCGCCGGCGGGAACGGTGCTGTACGACTACGAGAACGCCCATCCCTACGCTCCGGACTTCTCGATATGGAACTGCGCGGACTTCGAACAGACGAACGGCGTGAGCTACTGCCCGGCCAGCCTGATGGTGTATCCGAGGAACTCCGTGTCCGGATACAACACGTACATGGATTCGGACCAGGCCTCCGCGATCTACGTGGGCGGCACCTACAGGGGTTCGCACAGTTGGACATTCTCGGGCTCGTTCACGACGACGCAGTTCGAGCTCATCGCGAACACCGTGCTGAACGGCCCGCTGTCGACCTTCTCGACCACGATGAAGCAGGACGTGGTCTTCTACGCCGACTCCTCCTTCGCAAACCAGCCCAGCTGGTATCCCGGCGCCGTCCTGAGGAACATAGTCCCGTCGGGCAGGACGCTGGAGGGGACGGTCCCGGCGGGGAGCGTCTCCATCACGTTCCAGGCTTCGGTCGACGAGGTCTACGCCGCCTCCATCAGCTCGGTGGACGTCCAGTACAGCGTCGACAACGGCGCCACGTGGCGCGAAGCGGCGTCGGTGACGGGCAGCATGATCTCCCACCAGGGGATCCTCGACGCGGGGAGCGGGGAGCTCCCGAGGGACGCGGCGTGGGCCGTGGGCCTCTACAACGCCACCCTAGGAGACATCCCGGCTGGGAGCTACGTGTCCCTGAAGTTCGTCATCGCGGACAGCAGCGGCGGCACCACGACGGACGTGGTGACCAGGGCCTTCCTCAGCAGGAACCTGCCATCCCAGACCTCTCGCAAGGTCACCTTCACCGAGACGGGCCTGCCGGCGGGGAGCCAGTGGGTGGCGGCCCTCTACGGCCCTTCCAGCGCGGTCGAGGCCTGGACGAGCTCCGCGACGGTGTCGCTTTCGGTGCCTGACGGAGACTACGAGTACCTCGTCGAGATTGGCGGCCCCGACACACGTCTCAAGGGCGGAGGAGCAACCGGCACCGTCTCGGTGGCCGGGGGCGACGCCTCGGTGAACCTCTCCCTCTCAGCCGACGTCCTTTACAGGCTGAGTTTCACCTACAGGGTCGTCGGAGGTGGCACCGGCCTAGGAGAGCCCACGCTCAATTTCACAGGCGAATCCGGGAGCGAGTCCGTGACCCTGTGGCCCAGCTCCGGCTCGTTCTGGGCGCCTCCCGGAACGAGCTGGTCCGTGTCCGATTCGCTGAGCCCCAGCGGAGACGTGGAACGCTGGCAGCTGGGTCAGGATTCGACCGGGACGGTGGCCGGACCCATTGCGGATCTCCTCCAGTACTATCACCAGTACCAGGTCGGCTGGTCGTTCAGCGTCACCGGAGGGAACGCGCCCCAGCCGCCTTCCGTCCTTGTGAACCGGTTCGGGACATCCGTGTCGGCGACGGCGAACTCGAGCCCGGCCTGGTACGACGCCGGGTCGATCTATTCGTACACGAACCCGCTGAACGGTTCGGATTCGTCGAGAAGATGGTTCTCCCTCACGGCGTCCTCCAGGGTGTCAGGGGCGGGCCTCGTCATGGTCCAGTACTACTACGAGCTGGCCCTAAGCCTAGGCTACAACGTGGTCGGACAGTCTTCCTCGTTCGACGCCCCCACGCTGACGGCCACCCAGAGCGGGATGTCGTTCTTCGCTCCGCTGACCGGGACGCCCACTCCCTACTTCTGCGACGCGGGCACGCTCTGGCAGGTGAACGGCGTGCTCGTCGGCTCGAATTCGACGGCCCGCTGGACCACGCCCCAGACCACTTCCGGCACGGTCACCTCGCCCCTGTCTTCGACCTTCCAGTACTTCCTGCAGTACAGCTTGAGCTTCGCGTACACATCGTCGGGTGGTGACCCGCCGGATCCCCCGGTCATCGACTACGTTGCGACCGGGACGGCCGCCCACCTCTCTCTGAGCGCGGATCCGCAGGGCATCTGGGCCGACTCGGGAGGCAACTGGTCTGCCCAGGCCGTCGTAGGTGGGGCTTCGGGCGAAAGATGGGCTTCGAGCGGGCAGACGGCCGGCCCCGTGACGCAGGGCCTTCAGGTCTCCATCGCCTACTTCCACCAGTTCCAGATGTCCTTCGCGTACTCCGTCCTGGCAGGGACGGCGGGCTCGGCGGCTCCCAGCGTCAACTGCACGGCCTTTGGGGCCGCTTCTTCGGCCCAACCGGGAAGCGCCTGGGTGGACGCCCGCACGCTCTGCTCCTATCCGTCCCTTTTGCCTGGTTCGGGCGACTCCGAGAGATGGACGGCCATGGACCCCGTCATCGGCAACGCCTCCGCGGGAGGATCGGTCAGCGTGAGGTACGACCACCAGTTCCTGGTCTCCGTGGGAACGGCCACCCCCCAGGGAGGGTCCGTCCCGGTCAAGGGAGGATGGATGGAGGCGGGAACCTCGCTGTCGCTGGCCTCATCCCCGAGCGTCGGCTGGAACTTCGGCGAGTGGCAGGGTCAGGGCGCGAGCTCGTATTCGGGTAACGTTCCTACGCCCTCCGTCACGGTTGAGTCGGCGATCTCGGACATGGTCGTGTTTTACCCTGGGCTCACGGTCAGCGTTTCGGGCCCGGGTTCGGTGACGGTGTCGTACGGAGGCCAGCTGACCGTGGTGAAGGGCGGCGAAAGCGTCCCGATCTTCGCTCCGTTGGGCACGACCTTGACCCTTGCGGCACAGCCGGACTCCTTCATGACCGTGTTCCAGGGCTGGTCGCCGGCCATTTCGACCAAGGCAAGCGCCTCCGAGGTCCTGGGCTCGCCGTCGCAGGTCTCCGCGGCCTTCTCCATCAACTACGCGGTCGTCGTGGCGATCCTGGCGGGGGTCTTAGTGATGGCGGCCCTGGCCTCGGTCGCCATGCGGCGCAGGCCGCGCTCCAGTGCCTCAACCGGGCCAGGCGAGGGAGGGCCTCCGCTACCGCAGGCCCAGTGAAAAAAGGCGGAGTGCAGCCCTACAGTACCGCTAGGTAGCCCCAGACTTCGGCGAGCTAAACGATCGTGCCCTGACCGATGGCCTCCTTGAACGTGGCGGACCCGCCCGTGGCGAGGTTCAGGTTGAGCATCTCCACCGGGATGGCCTGGTCACCACCGATGGTGATGGTGCCTCCCCAGGAGCTGGGGGAGCTGTGGGCGGCGGACCAGCTCGAAGCGAGGACGGCCTTTCCTGGGAGCCTGGCGTCGATGGACATGAAGTCGTAGTGGCCGGCGGCCTGGCCCATCACGACGACGTTGCTGCCGTTGTGCCTCATTGGGATGGAGACGCTGTACGGGAGGTAGGTGGGGGAGAACTGGATGTACATCGGCTCGTAGCCGATCCCCGATATCCGGGCGTTGCGGTTGTAGTCGAGGCTGTAGTGGTAGCCGACGACGGAGGCGGACTCCAGGCTGCTGGTGATCGTGACGGTGTCGATCAGAGCCGGATACCTGGCGGAGGGGGTCCGCGACGGAGACCCGGGTCAGCGCGTCAGACTGAGGAGAAACTTGATCTTGGAGAAGATGGGCTCGATGGGGACGTTCACCTCTATGTCGCCGAGGATCAGGGGGTCTCCCCCTTCTTCGATCGAGGAGCCAGCGAGCGAGCAGGCCCAGCCGCCCTCCGCCAGCACCCTCGGGTCGACGTCGGATCGGGCCGCGACCAGGTAGGAGTGCCTCCCCTTCTTGAGCATCTCCTCCCTCTTCCTGTTCTCCTCCTCGTATCTCGCCCTGTCGAGGTCCAGGACAACGGTGAGCTCTCCGAGCCTGACCCGGCCTCTCTTAAGGGGGAGGGAGTTCCACGTCCTCCCGTCTCCCTCCCCCCTCCCCTTCGACAGATCAAGTCTCACGCGGCTATCGCCCTCCGTCAGCAGCTGGAGCGTTTCGGCCACCAGGCCGACGAAGTACATCTCCGCGGCGGACATCATCACCAGGTTGGCTACCTCGTTGGAGCTTTTCTTGCCAAGGTAGTTGCCCAGCCGCAGCAGAATGGAGCGAGTGAGGAGAGAGTTGGCCTGTATGATCTCCCACTTCTCCTGAAATATACCGTTGAGGGCCCGTCTAGCCGCGGTAGCGGCCATGTCGCCGCCTGTCCCGTCCAGCTCGGCCTGGCACAGTTCCCCCACTTCCCTTTCGAGGGCTAGCCTTTCAAGTACCTTGGGGGGGCTTCCGGGACTCGGTCTACGGGACATCAGACCAAGAGATGGTGGTGGAGACTTAAGGCGGGAGCACTCCATTTCTTGACTCGGGAGTCAAAGGATGGATATCGGTCGGGGCGAAAGACATCATGAGAACGTGACGACGGTTTCGTGCTTCCTGCCGGACTCCGAGATGAGGGCGGTGGGGAAACCCGTGTCGCTGACGTCGAAGCAGGACGGCTGGAAGGTCAGGTCCCCCACCTCCCCAGGCTTCAGCGACAGCTTGCCGACTCCCTCCTGTTTGCCAGGGGCGGAGACGCTGGATATCGGGATGGGCTCCCCGTTGATGATAACCCTGGAGTTGGACGGAGGCGCTCGCACCATCTCCTGAACCCAGACCGGGGATCATCCAAGCCTGAAGCCGGCACATGCCCGAAGGCCAGGGTTGTCCTGCCCGCAGGTTCAGCATGAACATAAATCCACCTCTCTCGATACACAGGGTATCGCGATGACCAGAGCCATCGACGCCCATATCCACCTTTCCGAGCGCAAGGGGGACGCCCTCATCCCCTACGCCCAGGGCCACGGCCTCCGCTACGACCTTGAAGAGCTCCTCTCGCTGATGGATGGGAACGACATCGAGGCGGGGATGCTCCTCAGCCCCCCGATGCTCGACAACACGATCGTGGACAATGAGCGCATCCTCGCCCTTTGCAGGAGGAGCCGGGGGAAGCTCCACCCGGTGCTGACGGTCGAGCCAAGCCGGGCCCAGGTCAGGGAGAGCCTGTCCCTTGCCAGGAAGCGAAAAGGAGAGGTGAAGGGCTTCAAGGTCCGCCTGGGATACGTCCCGTTCTACCCCGATGACCCGGTCTTCTCGCCGCTCTACGACTACGCGGAATCGGAGGACCTCCCGGTCATGTTCCACACGGGCGACACCGGCATCTCCAACGCCAGCCTGAAGCACGCCCACCCGCTGAACCTCGATGCCCTCGCGAACGTCAGGGAGTCTCTGAAGATAGTGGCCTGCCACATGGGGAACCCGTGGATCGAAGACGCGGCGGAGCTGGTATACAAGCACAGGAACGTGTACGCGGACCTGTCCGGGCTCTTCGCGGTCGGGGCGAAGTACTCCAGGGAGTACGTGGAGTACGTGGCCGACAGGGTGAGCAAGGCGATATTCTTCGCGGGGAGGGCCGACAAGTTCCTGTTCGGGACCGACTACCCCGTGGAGACGTATGACATGGCGCTCTCCTTCGTGCGCCGGCTGAAGCTGTACGAGGACGACTTCGACAGGATCCTGTACTCCAACGCGAAGGAAGTGTTCCCCGTCTGAGCGAAGGCCTCGTCATCGAGACCGTCCCGCCGGGAGAAAGGGAGGAGCTCCTCCCCATCCTCGAGAGGAGCTTCGAAGGGTGGTACCTGTGGCATTCCAAGCGGACTCTGAAGAGGGTGGAAGCCGTGAAGAGGGCGACATTGGGCGGACATGTGGTCGGCCTCTCCATGCTGAAGGACCTTGGTGGCGGCGTTGGCTACGTCTACTACCTGGCCGTCCTCCCGGAGTTCAGGGGGAGGAAGGTTGGAGGAAGGCTGCTGGACGACGCCCTGGCCCAGTTCTCCTCCCAGGGGGACGCAAGGGTCTACGCGACTGTCGAAGAGGACAACGGGCCGTCGCTCTCGCTCTTCGAATCGAGGGGGTTCGTCGAGACCAGCTACGACGAGATGTCGAGGATCCATGGGCGGCTGAAGTCAGTCTACATGATGTACGAAATGCAGGCCGTGGCAGGAGAGGTGGTGCTCTGCAGGCAGCTCGGGAACTGAGCGCCTCGCCCAGGACGGCCTGGCGCCGTGAAAGAAGAAGCGCACCTCGATTTCAGTGAATCAGCGCTTCTGTGTCTTGGATCTGGCCCAGGTACACCTTCCTGTCATCTTTGGGAAGCCTCAGGGAATCAAGCCTCCTTCTGGCCTCCCTGAGGTACCTCTTCGCGGAGACGAAGTCTCCGGATGCGGCGTACGCCCTGGCCATGGCCTCGTCCGCGGTATGAAGGATGTCGGAGAGGCCCTTCTCTTCACAGATCTCGAGGCAGGACTCCGCGAACATGAGAGACAGCTCGGGCTGGCCGACGGCGGCGTAGACCCTGGAGATCTGCCAGTCGCTCACCGCCCAGTTCCTAGGCTCGCCGACCAGGCCCCAGTGGTACCTGGAAGCGTGAGCCAGCTCCAGCATCTCCTTGTCCTCCGCGGCGCTCCTCTTCTTGTCCAGGAGGTCCCACGCCCCATTGAAACATGAGACCGCGGCCCTCCGATGGAACCTGCGTTCCGTAGGTGACATCGACAATTGTGCTCATGCCGAGGAGCGCGGCGAAGTTAAGCGTTGCCCGTGCGCGTGGGGCCAAGGTGACTGCCAGGCCGACCTCAGGGGAGGAAACGGAGAGCAGGCCCACTGCGCCGTAGGCATTTCGCGAAATAAGAGGAGAGACGTTCCCCTTCAGAAGCCGTAGGCAAGTATCTGTTCGGGGAGGGGTCCTTCCATGGGTGAGCTCATGTCCACGCCGCTGATCGCCGAGAGCTCCTTCTTCATCCAGACGTCGTGCGCGTTCTTGGACTTCATGAAGCCTTCGAACGCCTTCTTGAGGTCCGCCGCCTCGAAGTAGATGACCAGCACGTCGCCTCCCTCGGAGGGGTTCAGGAACCAGGTCTCCTTGGTGACCTTCTGCCTCTTTTCGGACGCGGCGAACTCCTTCGACCTTTCGGTCATCAGCATCTTCGCGAACTCCTTGGCCTTCTTCGTCTTGCCCGGTCGTATGGGCAGGACCATGGCGATGGGTTGCATCAAGGAGGGAGCCTGGGGCTTCATACTTAACGATGTCTCACCTTTCTACGTTCCGTGGGTGGGCTTCACTTTCGCGGGACGCGCCATCGGGAGGTTTCCTAACCCTCTCATCGGCGTCGCGATGAAGCTGGAGTGTTCCCGATGGGCGAACGGAGGAAGCTGGCGGCCATCGTCTTCACGGATATGGCAGGATTCACGGGCCCTTCTCAGAGGAACGAAAGGCTGGCGCTCCAGCTCCTCGACAGGCACAACGAGCTGATCCGCGGCATCAGTACCAGTAGTATATGCTTATGTTCGCCGACATCGCGCCGGCGTTGCCGGAATGGACCTCTATTCTCAGGGGGCCGGGCAGGACGGGGAACGTGAACTCCGAACCTAATCCGAGGTTGGCCTTGAAGTCGAAGATGAAAAGCTGCCCGAACCTCGTAAAGTTGTTCTTGATCTCCACGTAGGCATCGGGCGAGGTGGAGTTGAAGAAGGCGTGAATCAGGCCAGCGTATGACAGGTTGAAGGGGTAGTAGGCATAGTAGCCCGGTGCGAGGTCGAAGGACTCGTTGGCCATCAGCGTCTCCTCGGAGTTGAGCGTGGAGATGTTGTACAGGGTGTCCCTCTGGGCGGTGACGTCGGTCAGCTGGGCCTGGAGGATGGTGTTCTGCGATTCTGCTGTGGCGAGCTGCGTCTGCAGGTTGGCCAGCTGGGAATTGGCGGCCGTCAGCTGGACCTGCAGGGCTCCGATCTGGCTCTGCAGGTTCGCGACCTGGGCGTTGGCGGCGCTGAGGCTGGCCTTGGCTGAGGCCAGCTGGGCGTTGAGGCTGACGGTGTCGGTGTTGAGGGAGGCGATGAAGGCGCTCTGGTTGGCGAGGGTCGACTGCAGAGAGGCGACCTGCTGCAGGAGGAGGTCCCTCTGGGCGGTCATGTTCAGGACCGCCCCAGTGAGGTTGTAGATCTGGGCGTTCAGGCTCGAAGTCTGGGAGTTGAGGGAGGAGATCGTCGTCCCGAGGGACGAAATGGTGGAGTCCCTCTCCTGGATCTGGGCGGTCGCAGCCGAAAGGTCTGAGCGGGCCTGCTGCAGGGAGGACATCTGGACCGCCGCAAACACCGAAACCACCAGTATGACTGCGACCAAAGCCGCGTAAGCGTATTCGTGCCTCATGCCTTACCAGCGTCTAGAGGTGCTTCTCCTTATTTTAAGACGGCGTTCTGCGCACGCAGTCGAGGTCTCATGGACCGAAGTGGATGGCCAGCGTGGCAGTGGACTGAGCGTGGCCTTCGTACTCCTCGATGCCCATGAAGACCGCGAGGAGCTCCTTGGTGCCTGAGCTCGGCGGGACGTAGCTGAGGGACACCACGCCGTTCGGGTCTGTGAAGCCCCTGCCGACCTGAGCCCCGTCGACGAAGAAATCGACCTACCGGTGCGCGTAAAAAGAGGGCGGCGATGCCAAGGTATAAAGAACGCTGAGCCTGCCCACCCGGCATCGTTGGCCGCCGCTGACGCGCCCGAAAGGATAGGCCAGGAGAAGGCCTTGGAGGCTCCGAAGCAGCGGGGGCTACTCGCCGCCGTACCTCGACGCGTCATGCTGCTCATAGCCGTCATGGCCGTCAACAATTTCGCCTTCAGCTACCTGATGATCTTCATAACGGCATACCTGCCCGAAGTGGGAGTGTCCGGCGCGACGATCGGATGGGTGATAGGCGCAGAAGGGCTGGCCGTGGCCGTGCTCGCCATCCCGCTCGGCATCGTCTCGGACAGGAGGGGAAGGAAGAACATCATGATACTGGGGACCGTCGGCACCGCGCCCGTCTTCTTCCTCATGACCTTGATCGACCAGCCGGCCGTGCTGATCCTCGCGGGACTGGTGGGAGGTGTGTTCGAGGGGGCCATGCTGGCGACAATGAACGCCCTCATAGCCGACCAGACGACGCCGAAGAACAGGGACTCGGCCTTCACCATTTCGTTCATCGTCGGGGGAGTCGGCGGGACCCTGGGCACAGCCCTGCCTTTCGTGGTTCCAGGTCTCAGCTCTCTGCTGGGGATGAGCGTCCGCGCAGTCCACATCTCTCTGCTGTACGCCTTCGGGGCCCTGAGCCTCTTCCTCCCCATCGAGCTCTACCTCATCTTCAGAGACTACCATGAGGCGCCCCATCCGTCGGAGGGCCTTCTCCGCGGCAAGAGCACACGCACGCTCCTGAAGTTCTCCGGCATCAACTCCCTGATCGGACTGGGCGCAGGGCTAATCATACCTCTGATCCCCCTCTGGCTCTACCTGAGGTTCGCGATCCCCGACACCTACAGCGGACCGATACTCGCCGTCGCCGGCACCACGATAGGCCTGGGAGCGGTATTCAGCCCGAGGCTGGCGAAGCGCCTGGGTTCGGTGCGGGCGATAGTCCTGACGCAGGGCCTCTCCCTCCTCTTCATGGTTGCCCTGGCCTTCGTGGGCGACCCCGTTACGGCTTCTGTGGTCTACGTCGTGAGGACGATGCTCATGAACATGTCCTCGCCGCTGGCCGACTCGTTCCTGATGGGGATCGTGGTTCCGGAAGAGAGGGGCCTAGCCAGCTCCCTGAACTCGGTCATCTGGAGGATCCCGAACAGCGTGACGACCATAATCGGAGGCGAGATGCTCGCTTCGGGGGAGTACGTGCTGCCTTTCCTACTCGCTGGGGCGTTCTACGCGGTCTCCATCTCCCTCTTCTACGGCAACTTCAGGAACGTCAAGCCCCTGAGCTGACCCGGGCGGCCCGCGGACCTAGGCAGAGAGGATATTTCGCGCCGAGCAGAGGGCGTCCAGAACGGTGGCGGTGGTGAAGATGCGCCCTTCGTCGGCGAAGAGGGGCCCGGCCCCGTCGTTCTCCCAGGGATCGTAGCAGTCGCGGGCGGTCACCCTCAGCAGGGGCTGGCTCTCCCAGCTTCCGTCTCTGAGCTGAGCGCTCAGGAGCTCGTCCACGAGGGTTGTCACTTCGATCTTCCGAGTCGGGAAGCTGAGGCGGAGAAGGGAGGAAGCCAGGAGCGCGGTTTCGAACGGGTTCCAAGGCTTGGTGTCCAGCAGGAAGTCCAAAGTCCTCATGCTCTCCCAGGGGACGCCTCGAGACTCCAGGAACGAGATGTTGGCGTTGGTGGCGTAGAGCGGGGTCGCCCACCAGAAGGAATTCCAGCAGCCTTCCAAGTCCCTCGAGAGCAAGACGTATCGTACTCCCCTGTCCATGGGAGAGCCCTCCTTCCTGCCCGAGAGGGCGGAGAGGGCCACCGGCGTGACGTCGGCGTGCGACGTGCCCCAGGAGCCGGCCCCTTCCTTGCCGAGGTAGGTGCAGAAGCCGCCGTCGTCCCTCTGATGGCGAAGGAGCAGCTCGATGCTCCGCGCAGGCACCTCCATTCCGAGGGAGCCGAGGAAGAGGACGGCCCATGAAGTGGAGTCCGCGTCGGAGCCCACGCCCCTGTTGTAGCCCCAGCCGCCGTCTTCGTAGATGTTGCTCATGAGCCAATCGCCTGCGGCCCGCATCGGGCCTTCCGCCTCGGCCGAGAAGCCCTCGGGGACATGGGACAGCTTCAAGCCTACGTAGGCGGTGGTCCAGGCGTCGGACCTCCCGGTTGGGAGCTCCCAATCGACCCAGTGGCTGTTCGACCGGCGCGAGACGAGGAAGTCGACGCTGGACGAAATGCCCTCTTCCACCTCGGAGTCGAAACGGGCCGCCGTCAGGAGGTCGCCTCCCTCCGCCAGCTGGGCTGGAGGTACACCGTGGAGTAGACGTCTCCCATGCGCCGCCCTACGCCGAGGTAGCTGTGAAGCTCGATTGAGCGGGCGCTGACGGGCCCTCTGGAGACCGAGTCCAGGAGCACTTCGTAGGGACGGCCGTCGATCCCTTGCCCCACCAGCCATCTCATGTACCTCTCCCTGACCTGGCCATCGCTCAGGAGGGAGCAGTGGCCGCAGAGCTCGAACTTGAAGCCCCCGTCGCGCGGATCGCCCACGCCGAAGGAGCAGACTGACGACCGGATGGGATAGAGGACGTCGTCGGCCAGCATCGTGGAAAGGAAGCCCTCGAAGATGTTCGAGAACTCCTCGTTGGTGGCTTTGCCCACGAGCTCGCTGTAGTATTTGTGAGGGTTGCCGTAGGCGCTAAGGTAGACCCTCCCGCGGGGCGGCTTCCTTCCTCCGATAGTGACCGCGGCGCCGAGGGGTTTCATACCGGAGGCGAGGAGTTCCTTCGCACTGCCCCAGCCGCTGGGCTCCCCGAACCTTGCGAAGAGGGATTCCAGCCTTTCCCACATCCGCTGGTCCGTGCCCCATCTGGTGTTGGCGTAGGCGGTCATGCTCGGAGGGGAGGAGGCGCTGAACCCTGCCCCTATCCAGAGGGCGCCGGACGCATCGGCCTGGAGGTCCCGGTCGCCGGACGGGACGAGCTGGTCGAGGGTGTCGGAGACCGAGGCGAGATCCTCGCCTATCCCCAGGAAATCGGCGAGCGCCGTCAGCCTCCTCCTGCTCAGCTCCAGCCTCTCGGAGATGCTGGTGCCGGGCACCCCTGCCTCGCCCAGGAAGTGCAGAGATGAAGAGCTTGGCCCGAGCGCGAGCGAGTACTGGAAGGGCGTCCCGTCGGCGTTTATCCTGGAGAATCCGGGCGGCCTGGTTCCGACGGGGATGGCCATGGACTCCCGGCAGATCTCGCGGTAGACCTCCAGCATCTCCTCATGCTGCCGTTCTAGGCCTAGGCTGGACGAGAGCCCTTCGAGCTGGCTCCGCACGACGTCGTAGAGCGTGGCGCCGGGCTCCGTTCCCTGACGAGCCGAGGATCCCACTTGCTCCTACTTCGTCTTGGCGCCCTTGGAGGGGGCCCTCACCGCGGAGGGGGGCTTCCTCCAGCCGTCGCGCGCGGGCGCCTTGGGTCGCGATGGGCCGTCGTCCGCCTTGACCAGTTCGATCTTGAACCTTGAAGGGACCTTCGGCTCGAAGATCATCCCCTGGCCGGCCTGGACGACGATGCGCTTGGGTTCATGGGAGACTCTGGTGCTCGTGATCCTCAGGGGGGCCGGCGGCGGGTTGGCGAACTTGCCCACCACCGGATATGGGACGACCACCTCTCCCTGGGCCTTGGTGCTGAGGTTCGTGAAGGAGTACGTTCCCGGCCTGAGGATGGTCGCGGCGAAGAGGTCGCCTTCCTGCAGGGACCTGCTGTCGAAGGGCTTGGCCCGGGAGTTCTCCTCGGCCTTCTCTATGACGACGAAGTAACCGCCGGAGCCCTTGGAGACGTGGAGTACGACGTAGCCCCTGGGGTTCACGACGAAGTGGTGGGCCCCAGAATGGTGGCCCGAGTGGCACTTGCATTCGTCGCTGGATGACTCGCCGAGGGCCGAGAGGTCGATGTTGGCCTGGGCGGAGGCGCTCTCCTTGTCCACCTTCACGTAGAAGACGGCCTCCACGGAGTCTCCCCTGTGCAACACACCCCTGTATTCTCCGGGCTCAGGGATGCTGTGGACCACCGTGCCCAGCATCGTGAGGGACCCGCTGTCTAGGCCTATCTGCGTGTACAGGTTGGCGTCCATAGTCGGCATCATGTTCATGCCCCCACGTCCGCCGTGACGATCATCTCATGTGAGTTGATCGTGGCGGCCAGGTTCCTGATCGGGATCTTGACGGGGATGAGCCCGCCGCTGGCAGGGAGTATGGGGTACGGGTCCTCGAACTCGTAGATGGGGTATTTGTTGGCGAAGTAGTCTGCTACCGCCGTCTCGACCAGCCCCACGAGGTCGAACACCGAATTGAACAGGTTCTCGAACCAGTCGGCGATGCTGCCCACTATGCCCAGAACCCCCTTGATGATGTCGAGGATGCCGATGGCCTGTATGGCGGCCCAGAGTATGTCCTTCATCCAGTCGGGCAGGGGGCCCAGCATGTTGTAGATGGCGTTCTTGATTATGTTCTCGATGATGTTCTCCAGCGTGTCCGGGACGTTGATGGGATCCACGTGCACCCACACCGGGTCGATATACACCTGCCACTTGTTGGGGTGGCCCGCGAACTCCGCCGCCAGGTCGGTTACGTTGGCCGGCCTCGCAGGGTCGACGTAGTACTTGGCCAGGAGCGATGCCTTGACGTCTGTGATCTCGGAGACGAGCCCGCTCAGGTCGACTGGGATGCAGATCGGGCCCCCTATGCAGATCTTGGGTATGCCCACCAGGCAGCCGTTCCAGGGGTCCGGAACGATGCACCATCCGCCGACGCAGAAGCCGGGGAGGTCGAAGCAAGCCGAAGCCTTCAGCGTGTCCCAGACGATGTCGACGTCCTGTATCTCGATGGTCCCGTCGTCGTGGAGGGAGAGCGTCCCGTCTTCCAGGTGGAGGGCGACGGAGTAGCTGGCGGAGAAGGGCCCGTAGCTGGCCGAGTCCGACTTGGAGAAGGTGAAGTTGTCTATCAGGGCGTTGAAGAGCTGCTTGAACGCGCTGGCGGAGGCGGCTATCGTGACGTCGCTCATGGTCCCACCTTCATCGTCAGGAACACCTTCAGTTGATCGTCTTCCACTGCCGGGTTGTTGGGGATGGGTGGGTTGGGCGTGGCGGAGAGGGAGACGGTGGCCAGGTGGAACAGCGAGAAGCTGAAGAAGAACTTCTCGTAGGGGATGGTCAGCTTCTCCCGGAGTATCACGTTGACCGCGGTCTTGAGGTAGCAGATTATGTTCTGCTCCAGTGCGTCGGGCTTTATGTCGACGATGTCCATGTCGTCGAGCTTGCCCAGGAGCGACTCCTTCCCGAGGATGGTGGCGCGTTCGAAGTGCCCGATGGCGTAGACGTCCAGGCAGAAGCAGTTCAGGCGGCCCGGCAGGTTCACCGGCGGCGGTGACTTGAGACCTACGTCGCTCGCCTGCCCCGCGGGTTGGGTGGGCTGGATGCCGTCCACTTCCTGTTCAGGGGGGCAGCCGATGGAGCCGCAGATCCTGAAGCTCATGGCGAAGCGCTGAGGCTGGAGCGGAGGGGTCAGCTCGGCGGGGAGCTTTATCACGTTGCTGGGGTGGAAGTCGATCTTGGCCGAGCTCAGCTGGGCGCAGAAGCTCAGCCCCACCGGGGGCGAGTCGGCGCCGAAGATGGGCAGATAGTTCTCCACCGTGAAGATGGGGTTGTTGTAGTTCCGGACGTCCTGGGTGACCACGACCTTGGAGCACCACCCCTCCACGTTCTTGGCGACGTCGGCCGTGCCGTAGTTGAAGAGGGAGGGGCGCTGCCTCATGATGTGCGTGATTATCTTGTTCACGCCGTTCTCGTGGACGGCTCCGTAGAGGTCGCAGTTCTGGGTGAATGGGGTGCTCATGGAACCACCTAGAGCTCCAGCGCGAAGGCCGCCTGGTCGGAGGCGTCGTACTGGGACAGCCTGCTGTTCCCGTCCGTGTGCTTGGCCCACACGTAGAGGTTGAGCGAGAAGGAGCACTTCTTGTGGTCCGTGGGCTCCTGCCCGCATTCGCCCGGCGTGAGCACCTTCTTGGGTACGCAGTTCGCTCCGAGCATGCTGGCGAATGTCTGCGGCGTCGATACCGCAGGCGTGCCGCCGCCCAGGGTGGACGGCTGGTTGAGGCCGCCCGTGTCGGTGACCACGGTCGGGCCGCCGAGGCCCCTGTGGTACCATATCTCGTAGGTCCACATGAAGGTCTCAGGCTGTGTCGCCGAGTTCCTGGTGGAGTGGAACGCCCTGTAGCCGGATGAGAAGGTGCTGCAGCAGTCTCCCGTCATGAACTGGCACTCGGCCGTGTTCGGGACGCCGTTCATCCTCAGGTCCTCTATCTTGGCGTAGCAGGGGACGTTGTCCGTCCAGAACAGGTGGAGCAGCGAGGGGAACGGGACCGGGGTGGTGTTGACAGAATCGGTCCACCGGAGGAAGTTGAAGGCGGCGGCGGTGCCCGTGCCGGCTGCGCCCGTCGGCTTGAGCCTGTTGCCCGAGCCGTCGAAGACTTCGACCTCCATCATGTACCTCCCGCCTGCGACCGACGTGGTGGCCCAGTAGTTGTGGTACTGAGGCCAGAGCCAGTCGGTGCCGTAGGGGATCCTGTAGAGGCCCACCTGGCCGCCGACGCTGGCGGGGTTGACGGGGCCGAGGGCGACGCTCTGCACCTGGACGTGACCGGAGACGAAGACGAACTGGCTCCAGGCGACCGAGTTGGTGAGGATGCTGGCGGGACCGGAGGGGTTGCTTCCGTCGCTGGTCGGGATGATGGAGATCCTGTAGTACTGCGCGCCGAGGGTCTCCATGGCGTCATGGAAGCGCAGGCGGAACGACAGGGTCCCTCCCCAGGGCTGGTTGGTCAGCTGGCCCACGTCGCTACCCGAGGGCGGGTTCACCAGCCCGCCGTTGTCGGCCACCGCGGCCAGCGTGGTCTCGCCGGTCTGCGTCTGGCTCACCATCTGGTAGCTGGGCGTCGAACCTACGTCCTCCAGCATTACGTAAGGCAGGTCTCCGGGTGGAACGCCGGGGCCCGGGTCGCAGGTCTTGCCGATGAAGGTCTCGATGTTGGCGACCACGCTGTCCGCGAAGGACGCGTGCGACGCGACGCCGTCGTAGATGTAGACCCACTTCGTCCCGTCCCACTGCTTGACCTTGTAGGAGTACCTGAAGGAGCAGTTGACGGGGGCGGGGAACCTGAAGAAGCAGTAGGTGAAGTGGCCGTCGGGCTGCAGTATCGCCTCTCCCAGCTTCACGGTGGAGCAGGTGCAGATGAATGGCCACAGGTACTCCGCCTGCTGGACGTACTGGAGTGCCTGTTCCCTGGGCATGGATTCGATCTTGGCGACCTCAGCCTGGAGGTTGACGCTCATGTGCACCAGGGGGTTGCTGTTGCCCATGGCCCTCGAGAGCTTGACCTGGTACGCCATCTTCGCTGCGGCCGGCGTCGGGGCGGGTAGGACTTCGTCCACGAGGAAGCCGGCAGACTCCACGGGGCCGGGGCCGGGGATGTGGAAGGGCGGATACTGCACCGCCACTTCCTTCAGCCTGGCTAGGATGGCGGCGAGGTCCAGGTCGATGATCCTCCAGCGGCAGCAGCACTCGGTCTGGTAGACTTCCACCACGCCGTTGCAGACGGGGGCGCAGATGTGGGGGAAGGGCGGGATGATGACCTTCGCGGGGACCTTGTCGAGGAGGATGGGGAAGCACTTCTCCACCTTCCCGGAGACGCATACGTAGAACCTGAGCCAACCCGGCCAGACCCCTATGGGGATGTCCACACGGCCCTCCTTGATCCAGGAGGACACCTGGTCAGCCCTGAAGACGAGGAGCTGGTCCTTGGAGAGGCTGCTGAGGTCGGACACGTCGGGTCCCAGGGCGTACGTGCCACCCTTGGACGTCAATTCGCCGGGGACTGCGAGTCTTCCCTTTGCGGCGACGGCGAGCTTCTGTTGGGCGTTGCCCATGGGGCCTAAAAGATAGAGTGCGACCCCGGGGACATTTTCACCGGACTTCGCGGAATTGAAACGGACTTCTACTGAATTAGTAGAACCGCTGGAGGCTGACTCCATAGAAGGAGTATAACCCCGTTATATTATAAGCCTTAATGCAGTTTCCCATATCGCCGCTTGCTATTTGGATGAGTACTCGACATACGGAAGAAAATAGATGCAGATCTTGGCCTTCAGGATGTAGGAACCACGGCCGGGGAAGCTGTAGAAGGAGAATATGGCAGGGGCACGCCGAGCCTGCAGTCAGGATGGCTAGGAAACTCTTATGTCGGGAACCTTCGGAGTGGGCACGACTGCGCGCTTGAAAGGCAGGGTGGTCCTCCTCACGGGCGGAAGCTCGGGCATCGGGAAGGCGACGGCCCTCGGCCTGGCCAGGATGGACGTGGAGCTGACACTCGTCTGCCGGGACAGGGGCAGGGGAGAGGAGGCCAGGAAGGAGATAGTCGCCTCGAGCGGCAACCAGTCAGTGGATCTCATCATCGCGGACCTCCTGCTGCAGCGGGAGGTCAGGAGGGCCGCCGCCGAGTTCCTCTCGACGAGGACCAGGCTGGACGTCCTGGTCAACAACGCCGGGAGCACCTTCCCCAGATACGCCGAGACCGAGGACGGAATCGAAAGGACGATGGCCCTGAACTACTTCGCGCCGTTCCTCCTCACCAACTTGCTCCTGAAGGTCCTCGAGGCGAGCGCACCGTCGAGGGTGGTCAACGTGTCGTCGGCTGCCCACTACAGGGGGAGCCTCTCCCTGGCCGAGGTCAAGGGAACGGGAAGCGTGGGGCTGGGCGGGATGAACGCGTACAGCAGGTCCAAGCTGGCCCTCAACCTCTTCACTTTCGAGCTGGCGAGGAGGGAGGCGAGGAAGGAGGTGGCCGCTAACGCGCTCCATCCCGGTGCGGTCAGGACGAACATATGGTCCCACGCCGGCGTCTTCAGCCCTTTCGCTAGGTTGGCGTCGGCATTCATGCCCGGGGCGGAGAGCGGGGCCCGGACCCCGATCTACCTGGCGTCATCCCCCGAGGTCGAGGGGGTGACGGGCAAATACTTCGATGACTGCCGGCCGAAGGGGCCGTCGGCGGAGTCCCTCGATGGGGAGCTCGCAACGAAGCTGTGGGACCTGAGCCTGAAGATGACGGGACTGGCCTGAGAAGGCGGACTCAGCCTTCGATCTGCACGTACTTGAACCAGAAGTAGCCAGACAAGACCATCACCTTGAGGAAGAGGTGGTCGCCGGGCTCCGGGATCGTCGACGGGTATATGGTGAAGCTGCACTGCGACGAATTTCCGGGCTGAACGCCGTGCGGGGAAGTCGGGGCAAGGGAGCTGTTAATTTCGACGTTGACGGAAGCCGGGACTGAAAGGTCGTTTTCCAGGACGAAGGAGACCACCACCGACTTGAACTCGCTGCCGTTGAGCGTCACGTGTATATGGGATATGCCCACATGGGGGTCAGAGGGGTATCCCGTCCCGGCCAAGAACACGTCCGGATAGGGGGACCCCGGCGCGTACGTGCAATAGAATTGGGCGTCGCTGCATGAATAGGACGAGTTGTAGGGGGAGGCCCCCAGGCCGAGAAGGGTGTAGGCCAGAGAGGCATGCGACTCCTGGGTGACGGGAACGTACGAGATCTGCCCGGTGAAGTACACCGTGGGATCGAAGGCCGAGAGGTCGGGCGCCAGGACGGTCCGCTGGCAGCTTTCGAAGGGGACCATCAGGATGACTAGGAGTATCGCAAGAGCGCCGATCGGCAGGGCCAGCTTGACGGCCGCCTTCACAACTTTGGCCAGAGGAGCCCCATGCTCTTACGCCTTGCTTCCGGGGATCCCCGACCCGGTGATCCCGAGCCTTCTGGCTCGGTCGGTTTAACTAGGAGGCGAGGCGATGGCTACCCTTGTTGAGGCCGGCTATCATAGCCCTGATCCTGGTTCTGATCGGATCGGTGGTCCTCATCTCCCGTTCCCCAGCCCCTGGAACAGGAGCGACGTACGAGTATCAGGCTTCTAGGGTCAGCGCCTGGTACCTCGGGGTGGTCACGACACAGCAGACGACGGCCCAGGAAGTCGGGGCGGAGTTCTACGTTCCGGAGGACGCGCCCAGCGTCGCGGATACCTACTATCCCCTCCTGCTCTCGGTCTGCGACTCCAACTCGAGCTACGACCAGATAGGCGTGCTGGGCCGGTACGGGTCGTGGGCCGCCACCACTTCGGACACGCGTGTGAACGGCACGGCCACGATCTACAATCCCAACGTCTGGTTCCCGCTCCACCCGGGCTACTACTGGTTCAGGATGGCGATTTCGAAAGGTGTCGTCGCTTTTACGGTGGCGTACGAGAACGGCACGACGCTTCTGAGCGAGTACGAGACCACGGGCGGAAACAGCTTCGTCATATCGCCCACCTTCTTTGACAGGTACGCCTCGACCACCTTCACGGGGTTCTCGGTTTTCGAGGAGGTCTACAACGCCACGGGGGGAAGCCCCGGGTTCAACCTGTACGCGAAGGACACCTATTTCATCTCGAACGGGACTAGATACAACTCCTCCTGGTCGGCATTCCAATCGGGGGCCGTTCCACAGGGGCCCCGCGTCGCCATGAACGGCTGCTCGGTCATGATCATGAACGTCGGAAGGAGCCTGGCTTTGGCCAGCGGAAAAGCTGCCTACTTCACGATGGAACCCGTCCAGCTCATGGCCATCCCTGTCGGGACGGTGGGCGAACCCGCGTACACCTGGTACGTCGATGGCCGGGCCGTGGGCACGTCATCGGCCCCCCAGTTCAACGTGACGTTTCAGTCGGCGGCGTCTCATGAGGTCTCTGTAAGATACGAGGACGTGGCCGGAGAAGTGTCCAGCGATGGGCTGCAGCTGGAGGCCAGGAAGGTGTCTGTTTCGGTATCAAGCCCCCTGGGATCGGCGTCCGGGGGCGGCCTCTATGACTTCGGCGCCAGTGTCGAAATATCGGTGACCCCTTCGACGATACCGACGGGATCGGGCACCAGGGAGAGTCTGGTGGGGTGGTCCACCGATTCTTCCGAAGGGTACAGCGGAGCCGACCCTTCGTTCGTGCTGACCCTCAGCTACAACGTTTCAGAAACAGCGTTGTGGGCCAATCAGAGCCTGGTCAGCCTCAGGTCGAACCCGACGGGGCTGTCGGAGGATCTCTGGCTCAACCAGGGGCCGGAGAGAATAGAGCTTCCGGCCTTCTGGAACAACGACTCTGACAGCAGGATCTCTCTGGTTGGGTTCTCGGTCGACGGCGTCTTCGCGCAGACCGGGAGGGGCGGGTGGACTTACAACACGTCGCTCACGGGAACGGTGACCCTGACCATGTATGGGGTCAGGCAGTACAGCGTCGTCCTGCAGGGTTACTCCGGCCCATACGTCTCCACCTCCCAGACGGGGGACCTATGGTTCGACTCGGGCACGCAGGCGATCGTGACCCTGCCCCTGAACTACACCCAGGGCCTCAGCCGCTGGATCTTCGAAGGCTGGCAGGGAGGCTCCTCGGACAACACCATCACGTTCGCTTCCATCGGCTCCAGCCATACGGCGAAGCCTATCATGAAGCGGCAGTACTTCGTCTACATGGGAGCCGTCAACCCGCCGGCCTCCTTCTGGACGGGCCTGATCGACGGTCCTCCTCCGTCACCGTACGGCCTGAGTCCCTTCTTCAGCTCCCCGAGCTACAGGGGAGAATGGCTCGACGCGGGCTCTCTCTTGCCGGCTGCCCAAGACACCTGGAGCGTGGCGAACAGGACAGACGTCAGCTACGGGCTCATCTACATCCGCGTGGGGTTCGCGGTGGACGCCAGCTCCTCGATAGTAACCAGCCCAGGCCTCGTCCACCTGAACCTGACGGCTCTGGGGGGCCCTCCGCTTCTATCGATCTCTCTCGTCTACGGTGTCGATGGAGGGAAGTTCAACGCCTCAGACGCATTCCGCAGTTCGGGAATAGTCGCCATCGCGCTCCCCAACGGGACTCTGGTGCAGGTCACGCTGTCCAGTGACGCCAACCCCCAGTTCGAAGACGGCCAACTGGTAGTGGACAGGCCCTTCGCTCTAGGCTATGTGTACGCCCCCCAGTACTACCTCGTCCTCAGGACCCCCTCGGGGGGTTTCGAAGGGTGGGTGTCGCCCTACTCGGGGCAACCGTACGTGGTAAATCCCTACTTCTCATACAGCGCTCCCGTCCTTTCCGGGTTCCTCGGGACGCAGCGCTTTGTGTCCTGGCAGGGCACGGTGAACAGCACGTCGCCGAAGCTGCTTCTGGCCATGAATGAGCCGTACGTGGAGACGGCCCGGTATGAGACCGACTACTGGGCGGCGGCGTCGGTCGTGGCAGCGTCGGTCGTGCTGCTCTGCGGCGCCTACGTCCTGCTCAGCCACCGTCTGGCGTACGGTCGCGGGACCCCCTAGCGTGCGCAGGGCCTCCTGAAGCACGACCCGCGGGCTGAATAAGACGTGCTGAAACCGAGACCAGACCTTACGAGGCCGAGACGACTATGATCAGAAGGGACAGGCCGGCCGCAAAGAGCGCGTGCTTCCACTTGCATCCGCTCAGACGCCTGATCGCCCAGCCGGCCGAGAGGATGGTGAAAAGGGCCCACCCCACCTCAAATAGGATGGCGGTCAAGCTGTAGCCCACGAAGGCGGCGTAGTAGACCGGGCCATGATAGGGGTAGGCCACGTAGGTGAGGCTGAACAGGAAGGTCAGATAGCCGCCGATGGCCATCGACTTCCACATCCTGATCTTGAATGCGCCCTTCGAAACCGCGGGAATGGTGGTGAAGATGGTGAACCCTCCTATGAGAAGCTGGCCTCCGGCCAGCAGGAAGCTTGGAACGGTCATGAGGAGCGGGCCTATGTGCTCCCTTTCGCTGCTGTTGGGAAGACCTGGGATGAGGATGTCGAGGCGGAAGGAGAAGACTAGGATGGATAGGATAACGAAGGCGACCGAGGCCACCTTGTAGGCCGTGAGGGACTCGGGTGGCTGAGTGGAGCCCATCACGGCTCTACACTGAGCGGCCTTTACTTAATCTTGGCGAAGTGAGGTCACTCGGGCGGGGCAGAGGCCAGCTGCTGGGCGCTGGCGATCTCCACGAGCACAAGGAAGATGTCCGCCCCCATGATGACGCCCAGCGCTACGTAGGAGAAGTAGCTGAGCGGAGTCGAAGGAGACGCCAGGATGAGGTAGGCGAACAGGTTCCATGCCGAATGGGCTGCGGCGGTCACGTAGACGCTCTTGGTGAGGAGGTAGACAGGGCCGTAGACCAGGCCCAGCAGGACCAGGACGACTATCGCCGTCGGGTTCTGGAACTGCTGCGCCCCCAGATGGAAGGCGCCGAAGGCGAGGGCCGAGATCACCGATGCGGAGACGACGCCCATGGAAGCAAGGCGTCCAGCCATGTAGCCCCTGAAGAAGAGCTCCTCGCAGAAGGGCGCGACCACTACGGCGAAGGCGACCGTGAACGAATACGAGTAGTTCCACAGAAGGGGGATCAAGACTAGCGGAAGGAGCAGGACGGCCAGGAAGTAGGCCGGGCGCAGCGAAGTCGTCCCCTTCAGCCCGTAGTCGTAGAGGGGGTTGACCCCCCTGGCCACGGATGAAACGACAGGTATCCCCACGAGCAGCCCCAGGTAGACGACCAGGGCCCATGAGACGTAGTGGTACGCCGGCGTGTTCACCAGATAGACGGCCGCGAATGACAGGGCGAAGGCCAACGCCAGTTCTGTCAGGTCGCGTGCCTTGGGCGCTGGCAACAGCTCAGCCCTCCAGCGCTCGCCGGCTGCGGGAGCGGCTCGTTCGCGGCATGATGAGAGTGGACATGTCCCGGGGATATTAAGCTCGCGGAGCGAAAGGCGACCGGCCGGCGTGCGACAGCTGACGCCGGCAGGGGAGGCGTAGGTGAGACCGCTCCGCAGTCCCCGCTACTCTTTGCGGCCGACTGCGGCCGGGCTTGCAGCCAGAGGGAAGGTGAGCGTGAAGGTCGTGCCCTTTCCGACCTTGCTCTTGACCGATACCCTCCCTCTGTGCGCCTCGACCAGCCGCTTGCAGATCGCTAGGCCCAGACCCGTGCCCTTGGGCTTGGTCGTGAAGAACGGGGTGAAGAGCTTCTTCCTGTTCTCCTCGGAGATGCCCGTCCCCGTGTCGGAGAAGGAGACGCTCACCGTCCCATCCCCGACCTCGGTGGATATCTTCAGGGTGCCTCCTTCCGGCATGGCGTCGAACGCGTTCAAGGCGAGATTCTGGAAGACCCTGATCAGGTAGGTGGTGTCGCCCATCACGATGGGCTCCCCGCTGGAGCCCAGCTTCACCGAGACGCCTTGAGGCACGGAGACCTGCCTCAGGGAGGTCCTGAGGACCTTGCCCAGGTCCACCTTCCTCAGCTTGAGCTTCGTCTTCTTGGAGTAGTCGAAGAGGTCGGCGATTATGCCGTTGGCGTGGCCGAGGCTTTCGTCCATCGAGTCCAGGACGCCCGCCAGTCTCCTCCTCTCCGCATGGGGAAGGACGTTGCGTACGTAGAAGAGGTTCGTTCTTACGGCCGTCAGGGGGCTCCTCAGGTCGTGGCCCACCTGGGCCGCTACGCTTCCGATGGCGGCCAGCCTCTCGGCCTTCAGGAGCTGGCTGTTGGTTTCGTTGAGCTCGCGGGTCCTCTCCTTGACCATCTCTTCGAGCTTGGTGCTGTACATCCTCAGGTTCTCCTCCATCTGCCTCAGTTCGGTGATGTCCGTGCCCACGCTGAGGATGACCGGCCTGCCATCGAAGTCGGCAGCGACCCTGTTGCTCCAGTGCAGCCATATCCTCGAGCCGCCTCTCTTCATGTTCTCGTTGACGACGTTGGCGTATCTCCCGGGATTCGAATAGATGTCGCGTAAGAGCGCGGAGAGGTCCCTGCCGGTCGATTCGACAGCCGGGGTGATGGTGCCGATGACCCGCCGGCCCACAAGCTCCTCCCTTTTGAAGCCGAAGAGCTCCTCGCCGTATTCGTTGATGCTCAGGATCCTCCCCTCCATGTCCTGCTTCAGGATCACGCTTCGGGCGTTCTCGACTATCTCCCTGTACCTCTCCTCCGAGGCCCGAAGGGCTTCCTGATCCTTCTTGATCTGGGTCAGGTCGGTGATCGACACTATGACCCTCGAGTAGGTCTTCTCGGAGCCCAGGGGGATGATGTACCGGACGACGACCGGGATCGGCCTTCCCTTCAGGCTCTTGTTGACTGTCTCGGTCTCGAACTCGGTGCGACCCTCCGCCAGAGCGACCATGCGGTCGACGAAGCCCGCAAGCGCCTCCTCGCTAAGTATCTGGTAGAGGTTGACGAGCTCGCTCTTGTCCTTCGCTTCGAAAAGACGGACCATGGCCCTGTTGGCGTCCAGGAGCCTCACCTTCTTCACGAGGCGTTTGACCTCGCCGGGGTTGGCGACCAGGTGCTTCCTGAGCGACGGAATCCCATCCTTGGCCAGGGGGTCCAGCTCGGCCTTGACGGCGGAGAAGTCCTCGAGCATGAGGGGCACGGGAGACTCTTCGAAAAGTGCCCTGTACCTGCGCTCGCTCTCAAGGAGGGCCGCCTCCATCTTCTTCCTTTCAGTTATGTCGTAGACGAGGCCTATGATCCCGATGATGCGGCCGCGCTCTCCCTTCAGAGGGAGCTTGGTGGTCTCGGCGATCATGGCCCTGCCCCTCGACGCCCAGGCCCCTTCCCAATGGATGGTCCCCCCCGTGGTCAGGATCTTGGTGTCGTCCTCAGCGTACTTATCGGCCAAGGCTCTGTTCGTTATGTCGTAGTCGGTCTTGCCGACTATCTCAGACTTTGTCACCCCCACAGCCTCGCAGAAGTTCCTGTTGGCAGTGATGAAACGTCGGTCGGAGTCCTTGAGGAAGGCGTACGCCGGGATGCTGTCCAACAGCGTGCTCACCTCCCTCTCCGTCAGGCGGAGCTTCTCCTCCATCTCCCTCCTGTCAGTCACGTCTTCGAGCAGGGCGACTATGGTCGAAGGAGACAGGTCCGCGGACCTGACCACTGAGATGGTGAGGTGCCCCCTGCGAAGGTCTCCGCCCTTGGTGAGAAAGCGCACCTCGGCCGTGTGGCTGTCGCTGAGCCCTGCGAGGAGCTCAAGGTAGGCGGCCTTGTTGGCCTTGGCGTCTTCACCGAGTATGACCTTTTCCCAGTCGAGGCCCTTGAGCTCCTCCGCCTTATAGCCCAGCATCCTGCACAGCGCGGGGTTGACTTCGCGTATCGTCTGCTCAAGGTCGACGACCGCCACGCCGAGGGCGGCCACCTCGAAGACAGTCCTGTACTTGGCCTCGACTTCCTTCAGGGCAGCCTCCATGGAGCTCATGTCAGGGCCGGGGACGATGTCGCTCAACTTGGTCCCTCAGAGAGAGCCCAGAAACGGTAGGGCGACGTGTACCCGCGACTTGCCGTCCGGCAACCAAGGAGTCCTGGTACACCGCTGAACCTATAACCGTTGCTAGTCGGGACGCGCTTCAGAGCTGACCGAGGGCCTTCGAGATGGCCCTGTGGAAGTTGTGGATCGACTTGACAGGCTGGGCGTACATGAGGATGCATTTGCCGGCCACTGCGTCCATGCCGAGCTCCTTCGCCGTCTCCATGGCTTCCGGGGACTCGGCGCCCCTCTGCAGCCAGACTCTGCGTATGCCTGCGGCGTAGGCTTCCCTGATCACGCCGACCGCCCTCTCAGGGGGGACCACGACCAGCACGCCGTCCACCCTGCCGGGCACCGAGGCCAGGCTGGAGTAGCACTTCTCGCCGTTGATCTCCCGGGCTTCGGGGTGGACGACCGCGGCGGAGAACCCCCTGGCCTTGAGTTCCCGCAGGGCGGCGTTGCCGAAGCCCTTCCCGCTCCTCGACACTCCGACTATGGCCAGGGAGCGGCAGGAGACGAATCCCTCCGCCTGTGTGTCCATCATCGGGACGGACGGGGCTCGACCCTAATAACCGATTGCGAGGAGGAGCGTTGGCGCGGATCAGACGTAGGCTGCGGAGAGCAAGCCGAAGTAGGTGGGGCAGGAGTAGCTGCAGGCGGCCAGCTTCAGCTTGCTCGCCCTGAGGGCGCCCAGGAGGATCAGGGTCTGCCAGAAGCTGTCAGGCTTTGCGCTCTCGACGAACTCCGGGCTGAAGCTGAGGAGCCTCTCCAGCTTCCCAGCTCTGACGGCGGACAGCATCTTCCCGTCGTATTCCTCCGATGCGCGATCGAAGCCGTACGGGCCGGACCTCAGGTGGGCGTGACCCTGGTCGGCGCTGGCGACGAAGGCCACCCTCCTGGATGAGGCCCGGGCCGCTTCGGCGATGCAGTGGCCCATCGACGCCAGGTCCTTCCAAGGGATCTCGCGGGAGGGGGTGACGAGGACGACCTTGACTCGCCGCCTGAGGAACCAGAGCGGGACCAGGGTCCCCCAGTCGAGAGGCATCCGGGACTCGGGGCCGCCGCTGGTGCCGTAGTTCACCGATACCACGGGGAGGCCTCGGTCGGTCGCCAGCCTGAATATCGAGCCGGCGAGGTCAAGGTCGCACTTCCAGGCCAAGGGAAGCGCGATCTTCCCTTCCTCCAGCCTGCCTCCGCAGAACTCGGTCCGGACGACGGCCATTTTCCCATCGATCCTGAGGTTGTGGGGGGAGGCTACGACGACGGTCTGGGGGGATGCACCGTTGACCACCGAGGCCGCCTTCCTCATCCCCCTGGTCACATCTGAAAAGTCGGCCTTCCCTTCGTTGAACATGGGTATGGCCTGGGTCCCGTGTGGCAGGATCGCTGCCGAGACTAGAGGCATCGACGTGAGCTGGGGGGCACGAGCTTATGAGCGCTTCGCCGCGGGCGAGAAGCGTACCTCAATCGGAGAGTGCGCAGCGACCCGGCCGCCAAAGCTTTTTACAGCGCTAAGGCATGTCGAAGGTGAATCGCAATGGACCGCGTCGACCTCGCCCTGTGCCAGCTCCTCCTGTCGAACTCCAGGACGCCATATCAGGAGATGGCCGACAGGCTGGGCCTGTCGGTGAACGCCGTCCACAAGCGGGTGATGTCACTGGTCGAAAGCGGCGTCATCAGGGCCTTCACGGCGAGGATCAGCCTGCAGGCCCTGAACGTGATCAACGTCTGGGCCTACGGGAGGTCCGACTCCCCGACGGTCGACAGGCTCCATCTCGAGCTCAGCAAGAACGACAAGGTGTACTGGGTGAGCTATTCAGGCGGGGGCTTCGTCTACATAGGGGGGTACCTGCGGGACGTGTCTCAGCTGGGGGAGTTCACCTCGCTGGCGAAGACGGTGGGGAGGATCGAGGAGCCTGAGTTCGGGATAATGCCCACCGGAACAGGTCCGCCAGCGGAGAAGTTGCAGCCGCTCGACCTCGCCATCATCAGGTCGCTCCACAGGGATGCCCGCAGGCCCGTCTCAGACGTCGCCCTGGATGTGAAGGCCTCCGCGAGGACGGTTCAGAGGAGGCTGGACAGGATGCTCAGGGAGCGGCTCGTCGAGCTCTCCCTCGACTGGTACCCCGACGTCTCGAACGACATCGTGTCCCTTGGTCACGCCAAGGTGTCTTCGGGCCGCGACAGGAACAAGGTGGGTGACGCGCTCTGGGCACGTCTCATGCCAAACGTGCTGTTCAACGTGTACTTCAGCAACATGCCCGACCGGTTCGTCTCCTTCCTCTGGACGAACTCCATGAGGGAGCTGAGCGGGCTGAAGGAGAAGATCCTCGGGGAGAACGGGATAGAGTCCTTCTCGGTCAACGTCCTGAGCCTCGGCTACCTCTTCGACACGTGGCGTGACAAGCTCCTCTTCGCGGAAACGACAGGTTAAAAGCGAGCCGGAGCATTCGAGGTTAATATGCCGCCATCCGGAGGGGACGAGGATGCGGTCGCTTCGCCCAGGGCGATGGTCCTGTTCGACACGAGGTACGGGAACACCGAGAGGGTAGCCCGGGCCCTGGCGAGAGGGATGGGGGCGGCCGGAGTGAAGGTCGATTGCGGCAGCATAGCTTCCGCGGACGCGGCGAGCCTGGCTGGGTTCGACTTCATCGCGATCGGGGGGCCGACGCACTACAGGTCGGCGTCGGTGCGCATGAGGGAGTTCCTGGAGTCGCTCGATCAGGTCGACCTTTCCGGGAAGCTGGGGTTCGCCTTCGACACGCGGAAGGAGTCCTTCTGGGCGGGCAGCGCCGCGAAGTACATAGAGAGACGGCTGCGCGCCAAGGGCGTGCGGATGATATGGCCCACCCTGTCCGCCTGGGTGTTCATTCCAGAAGGGTCAGCCGCGCCTGACGGGGGGATAGAGAAGGAGGAGCTGAAGGAGCTCAGGAGGAGTCAGGTGATCCTGGGGGACAAGATGGAGGAGCTCTTCGAGAAGACGGGGGGAGACATAGGGAAGGCCCTCCTGGGCGCCTCGGGGCCCCCCGCGTGATTCTACACCGTTCGTGGTAAGGAAGCGACAGATTCGGAGGTTCCGCTGTCCTCCGGCGGCACCAGCCGGTTGACGAGGTAATATCAACCCAGGAGCAGGCGACATGGCTCAGGAAGGATTGGCGGTATGAGCGACGCGATCGTCATAGAGAACCTGGAGAAGCACTTCGGGGACGTCAAGGCCGTGGACGGGCTGGATCTCAAGGTGCCGGAGGGTCAGCTGTTCGGGCTCCTCGGGCCCAACGGCTCCGGCAAGACCACGACGATCAAGATCCTGTGCGGGGTCCTCAAGCCCACGTCGGGGAGGGCCTTCGTCGGCGGCTACGAAGTTGGCAGGAGCGACGGCAGGGTGAAGGAGCTCATAGGTGTGTGCCCCCAGGAGGACGCCATATACTCCACGCTGACCGGCAGGGAGAACGTCGAGCTCTTCGGGAAGCTCCATTCGATGCCCTCCGATGAGCTCAGGAGGAAGGCCGACCTCTACCTGGAGAAGATGGGGCTCGCGGACGACTCGAGGAGGAAGGCCGGCAAGTACAGCGGCGGGATGAAGAAGAGGATCTCGATCATCATGGCCATAATCCACGACCCAGACATAGCCTTCCTTGACGAGCCCACGGCCGCCATGGACCCGCAGTCGAAGAACGTCGTGTGGGACTTCATCCGCGAGCTGAAAGCGAAAGGAAAGACCGTCGTGCTGACGACCCACCACATGGAGGAGGCCGAGGAGCTCTGCGACGTCGTCGGCATCATCGACCATGGAAGGCTGATTGCAATGGGGACCCCGAAGGAACTCAGGGAGGCCTTCCACGAGAAGGACCTGGAGGGGGTCTTCATTCAGCTCACGGGCAGAAGGATAAGGGAGGGAGCCTAGGATGAACGTGAACCGCCTCTCGGCGCTGGTGAAGGTGAACCTCAAGAGGATCGTTCGTGAGCCCGCCTCTCTCTTCATGGTGATCCTGTTCCCTGTGATGCTCACGCTGTTCTTCGGCATGGCCTACGGCGGCGTAGGCGGAGGCGGCCAGGCCACCTATCAGGTCGGCGTGGTAAACCTGGCCTCCTCGCCGCAGGGCCCGTGGACCCAGGCCTTCCTGGGCAACCTGACGTCGACGCGGATCCTGGACGCGCACTTCTACGAATCCAACGCGACGGCCCAGGCGGACCTGAGGCAGGGGAAGCTGTCGGCGGTGCTGGTGATCCCGGAGAGCTTCGAACGGGGCGCCTCATCATACAACCTGAACCCCGGCGACCCGAGCTCCTGGCGGACCTCCACGGTGCAGCTCTACCTGGACAGCGGCTCCATGTTCGCCCTTCAGGCGGTGGGGCCGGTGGTCCAGCAGGCGCTCGCCTCCTCGGTGTACGTGTCCGCAGTGCAGCCGGCGGCCCTGCCCGTGCAGCTGGGCTCGGCCTCCCTGGTCACCGTGGCCAAGTTCAGCACCTTCGACTACATGGTGCCCGGCCTGTTCGCGTTCTCCGCCATCTTCCTGACGATGATGGTGGCGCAGTCGTTCACGCTGGACCGGGAGAAGGGCCTGCTCAGGAGGATGAGCACCACGCCGGTCAAGGCCTCGGAGTTCATGGCCAGCCACGCCATTTCGAACATGCTGCTTGCGCTGATACAGGTGGGCCTGGTCTTCGTTCTCGCCAGCGCCGTGGGGTACCACGCGCAGGGCGGCCTCGCTTCGCTGGCCTTCGCCTTCCTGCTCGTGGGCGTGTTCGCGGCCAGCTGCGTCGGGTTCGGGCTCATAACGGCGACGGTGGCCAAGTCGTCCGGCGCGGCGACCGGCATCGCCTTCGCCTTCATAATGCCCCAGATGTTCCTGGGGACGTTCGTCTCGACCGGGGTCTCGGGAGCCATGGCCACGGTCGGCAGGTTCGTCCCCAGCTACTACGTCACGGATGCGCTGACTTCCCTGTTCCTTAGGGGAGCACCCCCTACAGGAGCCTCGGCGCTGACCGACCTGGGTATCGTGTCCGCGATAAGCGCGGCGATTCTCATCGCAGGCGTCCTCCTCTACCAGAAGTTCGGGAACTCCTAGGGGAGATGCGCTACGGTGGAATGGGCGGTTGACGAGGGGTCGCTGCTGGGAGAGGCGATGAGAGAGGGGGAGACCTACAGGCTGATGGGAAGGAAGGGAGGGGTGCAGGTGGGGGTCGGAGCCCGGAGGACGGAACGGGGAGGCGAGCTCTTCGTGGAACTCACGGTCCGGCTCTGTGGCGACGGGACCCGCCCGGGGACAAAGGAACTGGAGTCGTCCGTGATGCTCCTCAAGGAGCTGGAGTCAAGGGGATACTCGGCGCAGTGCAGCGAGGGTACCTTCGTCTGCGAGCTCCCTCTCAGGCATGGAGGGCTAGCTTCAGAGGTCGCCTGGGCCCTCTCCGCAATCGAGAAACACCCCGGCCCAGTCGGATGACACTAGCTCAGGACCTCGTTGGGGCGACCGGCCCATTCCCCCAGCGCCTTGTGAGGGTACACCTTGTTCCCGTTTAAGACGGAGCCGGCGCCCACCGAGACGTCGTCTCCTATCACCGAAAGCCCGACGACCCAGGTCGGCTTATCCCTGCTGGAGCCGATGCGGGCGTGCCGGCCTACTATGCTCTCCCGTATCTCCGCCGCGTCCCCAACCACGACCCGATCCATCAGGGAGGACTTCTCTATGACAGCGTTCTCGCCGACCACACAGAAGTTGTCCAGGCAGGAGTCCCTGATCGTCGTGCCGTCCCCTATCTGACAGTGACGGCCGATGAGGACGGAGCCTTCCAGCTTGATCTTCCCCTCCCTGACCTTCTGGATGATGATCCCCCTCCTCTTCTCCGATTCGAGAGAGTTGCCCTTGATCCAGACCCGGCTGAGGCCGGAGACCGGCTCGCCGATGTAGAACGAGGTCCGCCTGCCCCCCAGGATGTCCGTCATGGTCCTGAGGTAGCCCCGGGGGGTCCCGACATCGTACCATTCGCCCTTCAGGGTGTAGCCGTAGACAGGGTAGCCGCTGTCGGTCATGAACGGGATGAAGTCCAGGCCGAAGTCCAGCCTCTTCTTGACGTGTATCATCTCCTGGACCCTAGGATGGGCGAAGACCTTGCGGACGCCGGGCGACAGGAGGTAGATGCCGGTGTTGGCCAGGTTGGTGGGGGCCTCCTCCTTCGTCGGCTTCTCGACGAACCTCCGGATCCTCCCCTCCGGCGTGACGTCGGCCACTCCGTAGCCTTCGACGTCGCTGACTGGGGTGAGCACCACCGTCATTGCCGCCTTCTTGCTCGCGTGGAAGGCCAGCAGGTCCTTGAGGTCGAGGTGGAACAGGTTGTCACCCTGAACCACGATGACCGGACCGTCGACGTCAAAGTAGTCCATGTTTATGCGGACCGAGTCGGCGCTTCCGACGTCCTCCACGTTGGGCTGGTACTTGATGTGGACCCTGGGGCTGATGCCGTAGTCGGCTGAGAACCCCACGCCGTCCTTGAAGTAGTCCATGAGGGAGACGTAGTTGACGTAGCCCTTGACCCCCATGATGTAGTTCCTGACCCCCTGCCTGGCAAGCTCCGCCACCGCGAACTCGACCATGGGCTTGCAGAGTAGGCGGACGACGGCTTTGGAGACCTCCGCGGTCAGGGGCTTGAGCCTCTTGGCCTCGCCACCCACCGGGATGACGGCGCGAAGCTCGGACGGCTCCATGGGGGCGACCATCGCCCGTGTAGACGACAAGGTTGGGTTTATCCTTGTCGTAACGAAAGGGACGGATGCCTGTCCAGGGCTCAGGAGCTAGATTGAAAAGCGCCCCTCCGGACCTCCATGGGCGGGAGGTGGAGAGGACGGACCCCGGTTCCTGGCGCAAGCTGGCGTACGTGATCTCCGTCCCTGGACTGGCGTCGTCGGCGTATCTGGCGTACCACGCGGCAGTGTCCGGCTCCGAGCTGTACTGCCCGACGTCGGGCTTGCTCGACTGCGGCGCGGTCACTTCGGGCCCATACTCGATGCTGTTCGGCGTGAACGTGGCCTACCTTGGCCTTGCCTGGTTCGTGGCGTTCGTCGCCCTGCTGGCGCTGAAGAAGGATGGGCTGCTCCTGCCCCTCTGGGGGCTGGGGATAGGCTTCGTCGCCTACCTCGTCGCGGCCGAGGTCCTCCTGATCCATTCGGTCTGCGTGTACTGCACCGTGGCCCACGCCTCGGCGGCTATCCTGGGGCTTCCCGCGTTCAGGCTGTCCAGGGCAGACACGTGAACCAGCCCGCAGACCGAAGCCGGCGCTCCCTTCGTAAGGTTGCAGATGACCGACGTTATGCCGTCGGCCACAGCCATTATGGTGTTGCCGACGCTGCCGTTGTCGAGTATCGACTGGACCACCTCCTCCTGGGTCATCCCTCCCAGGATGGAGGGGGAGAACTGGGAGCCGGGCATCACGTACGAGTTCCCAACGTCGAGGAAGGGGACTGTTCCGTTCGAGGGGAGGCCCTTCCAGATGGCAGTGTAGTTGGCGGGCACCGAATCAAGGGGCTTGCCGTTCCGGTCCTCGAACTCGTAGGCCTGGAGGGAGACGTACTGGCTGCTGTAGGAATAGTTGGCGAAGGAGAAGGAGGGGGTGTTGGGGAATTCGATGCTGGAGCCCGAGTAGGTGTAGTCGAGGGAGCTGAAGGTGCCGAACCGCATCAGCGCCAGGACGAGGGGCCATCTCTCCGCCGCGCAGTAGGGGCAGAAGTCGCCGCTGACGAACAGGACCACGAATCGGTTCCCATCAACGAGAGGGGACCCGGAGTAGGACCTCCAACCGCCGATGTGGGGAGTTCCGTATCTGGAGTTGGCGACCTGGCTCAGCTGAGAAAGCGTAGCGGAGGAGACGGGGGTCGTCTCAGAATTGGTCACCCCTCCCCCGAGGGAGAGGAAGTACACGCCGACCACCATCACGACGACGACGATGGCGACGACCGTGTACAGCGCCGTCCTGTTGCTCTTCTTCCGCTTCATCGATGGCTTGGGCATGGGGCCCTTCGACGAGGGTTGGAAGCGCTCGGGGGCGTTATTAGGGTTGCCTCCTCGCCAAACGCTTCGAAGTCGAACCGTTCCCGGACCTAAACGCCTTTATCGTGGTGGCTGCCCAATGTCAGCGAGAGTCCAGCCATATGATCTATTGCGGCAAGTGCGGCGCGCAGAACCCCGACGACGCCAGGTTCTGTGCGAAGTGCGGCAGCCCCATCGCACCTTCCGGCTTTTCCTCTGAGGAGTTCGGCCAGAGGGTCTCCCGGGACGCGCAGGATTTCGCCAAGAAGATGCAGGAAGGGGCGGACCGGGTCTCCAGGGAATTCGAGTACAGGCATGGAAGGGTGCCGGACGAGGTCCTCCGCAACGAGCCCGTTCTCGCTACCCTGTCTCTCGGGGCCGTGCTCATCATAGTTGCGATCTCGTTTCTGAGGTATCCTGGAAGCGTCGCACTCCTGAGCGACTACTTCCAGGGGGTCGCCAATGCGGGCGCCTGGACGCGGCCTCCCACGGATCTGCTTCGTGCTGCCGCGTTCTTCTTCGCGGCGGTGGGCCTCTGGTCATTCGTGATGGCCGTCCTGCGCCTGTTGGTGCAGGGGAGCGCCCGGAAGGCCCTGAACGACGTCATCGGTGGGCTCTTCTCGCTCTTCGTCGCCTACCTCCTCTCCGCCTACGCGGCGTTCCGCCTGGGGGGCCTGGGGGTCATAGCCTTCGCCGTGGTCGGCATAGGCCTCGCCGTCATAGCCCGGGGGCTGGTAAGGGAAGCCCTGCCCTGGCCGAAGCCGACCGCCTAGCGGTCAGAGGCTCTTCCGGCTGAGGAAGAGCAGCACGCCGCAGGCCACGAAGAGGACCCAGGACGGGCTTGTGAGCCAATTGAGGCTGATGCTGAGAAAGAACAGAAGCAGGGTGCCAGCGAGGCCGATCGCGATCGTGATGGCCGACGCCACCTTCAGCCACAGGCCGCCGAGGCCCCGGTGGAACTGCAAGCCTATGTACAGCCCGGCGATCCCTGCCAGGGCGTACAGCGACAGCAGGAGGGGTATGGACGAGAAGGCGCGGTAGTTGAAAGCCAGGGTCAAAAGGACGTAGACCGAGGCCGTGAGATGGCTGGCGGCCAGGGCCTCCACGTAGTTCGTCCTAAGTGAGACCTTGAGATCGGCCCCGCAGTTGCCGCAGAACTTGATGCCTGGGCCGTTCATGAAGCCACACTTGGGGCAACGGATCGGCCCAGCCTTCCCGGCTTCGTCCTGGGACATTGCCGTGTCTCTCGGCTCCACGCCATAATAAATCTGGCGCCCGCGGTCGGGGGCTCAATCCCGGGCTTCCGCCTCCAGAGCGTCCACGTCAACCCAGCTGGCGTCGGTCTTGACGTCGACGGGCTTGCCTCGCCTGAAGAGCCCTCTGAGGGAGGAGAACGCCACCACAGGCAGGACGACGATGGAGCCGAGGAGAGCCATGGCGACGGAGTTCAGGCTCCGCCGCGTCTTGGAAGCATGGGCGGCCACCAGGAGCGAGATGGGGGGAGCCGGAAGGACGAACAGGGCTGATATGACGCTGAAGGTGAGGACCGGCGTGGACGCTCGGCCGACGAAGGGAGACGGGACCAGGATGGCCCCGACGACCGCCAGGATCACGAAGACGGACATCAAGTACGAGAGGCCGGAGAGGAAGAAATCGAGCTTGACCCTCCTTCTGAGGTTTCTGCTCCTGAGGATGGCGCCGCCGAGGCTGACGGTATCCGCGGTGGTGGACCCGGCCCAGAGGGAGTACCTGTGCAGGAGCCCCCGCACCCTATCGGTGGTCCGGCCGCTGACCGCGATGTCGGGAGCGTAGACCACCTTCCAGCCCTTGGACCAGAGCTGCGCCGTAAGCTCCCAGTCCTCCGTAGCGTCCTCGCGGAAGGTGTTTGCCCTTATGAGCCCCGTCCTCATCATGAAGTTGCTCCCCGTGAGGGGGATGAGTAGCCCAAGCTCCTTCCTGGCCTGGAGGTCCACCAGGTTGTAGCCGTCCAGGACGAGGGAGAGCCCCCTCGAAACCCAGCTGTCGGAGGCGTTGGCGTCGGGTCTCTGGGCGCCCTGCACGACATCGGCTCCCGTCTCCTCCATGCGGCTCACCATCCTTCCGATGAGGTCGGGCTCGGGCAGCGAGTCCGCGTCGAGGAAAAGGCAGAAGTCGGAGCGCGGGCTGACGGACCTGAGGGCATCGTTGAGAGCGCCTGCCTTCCAACCGCGCCTAGTGGGCCTGTACACTACGGTGACCCTGGGATCCTCCCGCCACTTTTCGAGACGCTCGGGGGATGAGTCGTGCGAATCGTCGGCCACTATGACCTCGTAGTCCGGCCATGAGAAGGAGGTCAGCCTGGCCATGAGCTCGTCCACCAGGGCCGCCCTGTTGAAGAGGGGCACGATGACCGAGACCATCCGTTCGGCGCCGTCAGGGGCCGCCTTCTCAACCGTCGCCCGCTTCCTCAGAGACACGAGGGAGAAGAGGTAGAGCCTCGCAGCGTAGACCAGGAGAGGCGGCACCGAAACCGCCAGTAGGACCTGGCCCAGGAGCGATGACACGCCGTAGGGCAGGAGCTGCACCGATGCATGAGATTCCCCCCTCTATTTCTGCGGTTCTGACTTTCCCTCGGGGGCCCGTCGGATTGCGTACAGGAGCGTGAAAGAGAGGAGGAAGAAGAGGCCGAAGATCAGGGCGACCCCTCCCACCACCAGAAGGGGGATGTTCAGCCTGGACCCTGAGTTGTAGGATATCAGGCCCAACACCACCAGGGCCAGCCCCGCGACCATGAGCTCGATCCCCGGGGCGCCGACGAAGAAGAATGGCCTCTCGACTATCACGCGATGAAGGAACCTGTCCCACCTGTCCTGAACTGAGGCCTTGGGCGCGGCGCGCTGCACTGCGGGCGGCGCCAGGGCGGCCGACTTGAAGGTCACGAGCTTCACCCGGAGCCCCGATGCGATGGCCACCGCCACCTGGTCGCCGCCGCCAAGGGACGTGAAGAAGTCGTCCTTGGATCTAGCCGCCATGGCTTTCGAATTAAGAGCGAGGAGCTCCGCGCCCGTGACGGGGACCCCTCCCTCTTCGTGAATCCCGATGCAGATGTCCGCCTCTTCCTTCTTGATCGGGTCGATGAGCTCGAGGATCTGGTCAGGGTCGTTGTGCTTGTCCACCTCCATGGTTACCACGATCTGCGGATTGGACTTCGACGCCTCCTCCATGAGGTCGGCCATGGTCCTGCCCTTGCCGAGGCCCTCCTTGTGACGGATGACGAAGGCGCCCGCTTCCCTGGCCGCGGACTCTGTATCGTCTATGGAGGCGTCGTCGCAGACCACGACCTTGTTGACGATCTTGAGCGCCTTTGAGACGAGCCTGCCGATCTGTTTCTCCGAGTTGACGGCCGGTATGCACAGGACCACGACCCTGGAGGTAGGTGTGGTCGGCTCTTCGCCGACCGGCTCGGAGATCTGCTTCTCGAGCTGCTGCAAGCCCTCGGGGGTAGAGGCGGGGCCGGAGGAAGCGAGCTTCTGCTCGGGTGCTGGGTCGCTCAACTGACGCGCTGCATGTGATTCCCCGAGGGACAGTATTATACCTTAGCCCGGCTGCGAGACGGAGCCCGTGGAATGTGCGCCCTCTTGCCCCGCGTCGGCGCGAGGGGGATGCTGACGGTGAAGGTGGAGCCACGCCCGAGCCTGCTGGCGGCCGAGATGTGGCCGCCGTGGGCCTCGACTAGCCTCTTGCAGATGGGGAGCCCCATGCCCAGTCCCCGAGCCTTGGTAGTGTAGAGGGGAAGGAAGATCCTCCGCATCTGCGCTGGGCTCATGCCCACCCCCGTGTCGGAGACGCTGACGCTGGCCCAGCCCCTGGAGGCGGAGCTGGCGATCCTCAGCTTCCCTCCGGAGGGCATCGCATCCACGGCGTTGGTGATGAGGTTCTGAAAGACCCGCACCAATCGGGATCTGTCGCCTGCCACCTTGGCGGCCTTGCAGAGCTCCGTCGACACCTTGACGGAGGACGGGATGGCCACGGTTTCGACCGCGGCCCTGACAGGCTCGTTCAGATCCAGCCTGATCTTCTTGATGGAGGACTGCCTGGAGTACATCAGGAGGTCCTCGATTATCTTGTTGGCGTGCCTGACGGCGTTGTCCATCTGGAGAAGGGTCGCCCCGACCCTCCTGTCCTTGTCCTCCTGGAGCACGTTGAACAGAAAGTACAGGCCGGTGTTGACGGTGGTGAGAGGGTTCCTGAGGTCGTGGCCCACCTGGGCCGCCAGGGAGCCGATGGTGGCCATCCTCTCCGCCTGGAGGAGCTTGGTCTGGGACTCGGCCAGCTGGCGGGTCCTGCGCTTGACCATCTTCTCAAGGCCGGCGCTGTACTGCATGATCTGGGCCTCCAGCCTCTTGCGTTCGGAGATGTCCTGGACGACGGAAAGGTCGAAGGCCCTGCGACCCGCCGCGTCGTGAAGGGCGGAGACGTTCAGCTGGGTCCAGACGATGTGCCCGTCCTTGTGGATGTATCTCTTCTCCATGCTGAAGGTCTCCTCCTTTCCCTCGGCCAGCCTGGACCTGAGCTCCAGGTTGCGGGGGAGGTCTTCCGGATGCGTTATGGACTCGAAGCCCATGGACTGGAGCTCTTCGACCGAGTATCCCACCATCTCGCTCAGCGCCCTGTTGACGCGGAAGTACGTCCCGTCCTTTCGCGTTATGGTCATCCCCATGGGCGCGTCGTCGAAGGCGTGCCTGAACCTCTCCTCGCTCGCCCTCAGGACCTCTTCGAGTAGCTTCCTCTCGGTTATGTCCGTGAGGAGGAGGACCGCGCCGGATACCACTCCGGCGGGGTCGAGCATCGGGGCGGCGTCGAGGCTGGCTTGGATGATGCTCCCGTCCTTCTTCATGCAGGTCACCTCCCTGACGGGAGCCATGCCGGTCGCGAGGAGGGAACTGAACATCTCCCGGAAGCCGTCGACACGGTCGGGGAGCACAAGAGGGTTGAAGTGGCCGATGACCTCCTCCCTGGTCCAGCCGAAGAGCTTCTC
This sequence comes from Conexivisphaerales archaeon, assembly GCA_035543015.1. Taxonomy (GTDB): domain Archaea; phylum Thermoproteota; class Nitrososphaeria; order Conexivisphaerales; family DTJL01; genus DATKKG01. The sequence continues at coordinate 61,751 of DATKKG010000030.1, forward strand.
CGCGGCGGGGTTCCACAGGCGTACGGCCGCGGCGTTGTCGAGGATGACCACGGCCAGAGGGGTGGCGTCCACGAGGGCACCGAGGGTCTTGTTAACGTCCGCGAGCTCGAGCTCCTGCGCCTTTCGCTCGGTGACGTCCTCCTGGATTGCGACCATATGGGTGATGGCCCCGTGGGGGTCCTTCACGGGCGAGATCGTGGCCCAGGCCCAATAATAGCCTCCCGCCTTCGTCCTGTTGTGGAACTCCCCCCTCCAGTCGTTCCCGGCCTTGAGGGTGCTCCACATTCTCTGGTAGAAGGAGTCCGGGAGCTCGCCCGACTTCAGGATCCTGGGGGTCTTCCCCACCACCTCGGAGCTCGCGTATCCTGTGACCTCCCTGAACTTCGAATTGACGTACTCTATCTTGCCGTCCGGGTCGGTGACGATGACTATGACGGGGCTCTGGTCCACGGCCTTCCCCAAGATGCGAAGCGTGGATTCGAGCTCCTGGCCGCCCGTGATGTCCTTCACCCAAGCGAGCACGCGGGTTTCGCTGCCTACGTTCCAAAGGGAGAGGCTCGCTTCGATCGGGAATTCGCTGCCGTCCTTCCTGCGGCCGACGTCCCAGGCCGACCTCAGGATCTTCCCCCCCACCTCCGAAGCCCTCAGCTTGTGAAGGTTCGACAGGATGAGATCCCTGGAGCGCGCGGGGGCGAGGTCCGTGAGCGAGAGGGAAATGAGTTCGTTCTCGGAGTAGCCGAACTTCTTCAGGGCGGGCGTGTTCGCGTAGTCCACCCTGTCCTCCGAGTTCACGGACAGGATCATGTCCGAGGAAGACTCGGATAGCGAGCGAAGGAACTCCGCTGTCCACGGGTCCACCCGTGGGTCATGGTACTCCTTCGGACCCGTCTTCCCCGACTCGTTCAACAGCGAAGACTATTTGCCCGCCGGCTGGCCCTCGGCCTTCTTCGCCTCCGCCTGGAGCTCCTTCTCGATCTCCTCTATGGGCTGAGGTGGCGGCGTGGTGGCAAGGGTGTAACCTATCCATGCGAGGATGGCGAGCACGCCTGCCACCGCTAGAAAGGCGGTGACCTTGACTACTATGTCCCCGAAGAACCAAATAAGATACCCGTAGAGTACTATCCCCAGAAGGCTCAGTATCAGGATGACGGCCCCGAGGGTCTGATCTTTGCTCACGAACCTACACTCCGTTTTGTCATAAGGCGCTACACCTTTCAGTTATTTAAGCGCTTACGTCGCCGGCTCCGTGGCGTTGTCGGTTGATGGGTGACCGTGGTGCTTGTGTCCCATTTGCGGATGAAACGTGATTGCGAGCCGCGTCGCCCGTCAAAGCCTGCGCTGCCCCGGCGGCCCGTAGTCGACGAAGACCAGCTGGAACCCTTCGGGGAGGATGACCAGCCCGTGCGAATCGATGAGCATCTGCCTGAGCTTCTCCTTGGAGCCGAAGTGGCGCTTGTCATAGGTGCACATGACGTGGGCCGAGAAGGGCAGCTTCGCCCCCAGGGCCCTTTCGAGCTGGGCCACCCCCACTTCCTCCCCATAGCGGAGCAGCCCGCCGTTGTCGATCACGACCCTGACCCCCTTGTACCCTCTTTCCTTGGCGTCTCTGACCAGCTGCCTTAGCTTGTCGACGGCCTTCTGCGGGCTGAAGACGTAGTTGTCGAAGAACGACTCCCGGACGCTCAGCAGGGACGTTCGCTTGGAGTCCACGTTCACCGGGAGCCCCCTGCTGGAAAGGTCCCCGGTTATGTTGGACCTGTCGGGGGACCCGGCTATCAGTGAAAACATGAAGTCCTTCTCTACGGCGCCCTTGTAGAACCACTGGATGACCTGCTCCTTCATCTCCAGGTTGTCGTAGAGGACCATAACATGCTCCCCCAGCTTCATCTTCTCCATGACGACCATCTGCACCTTGAGGGAGCCGTCGATCTCCTCCAGCTTTCCGGGTGCCTCGTCGAGGGATTCGACGCTGCTCAGGGCCTGGGGGAACGTCACCTTGAGGTGGGCGAGGACCAAGGGGTAGAGTATCACGGCGGCGTTCACTCCGAGAAGGTGTCCGACCGATTCCACGAAGCGGTCGTGGTTGTACACCAAGTCCTCGGGGGAGAGGCCGTAGAGGGAGGCCAGCTGCTTCCTCAGGGCCGGCCAGGCGAGCTCTCCCATGGCCTCGGCAAGAGAGGCGTCAACGCTGGCGGCCACCTGTTCGCGTATGTTCTCTGACTTGGGGAAGAACAGCACCTTATTGGACATCGATCGTGGCGAATCATTCGCCGTCAGAGGATATATATGTTAGCCTAGCCCCTGAACGTTTTGGTCAAGGGCGACCCCCGCCTTTGAACGGTACGCCCACATCGTCATCGGGAGCCCAGTGGTTTCCGCAACCAAGGGCGGGTTCGTTCACCGAACGCCCAATCCTGCGTTCTACTGGAGACGAGGGAGCTCCCGGAGCCCCGAATAGTACTTCACTATCGCGTCCAGCCCGTCGCTCAGCTTGACCTTGGCTTCGAAGCCGAGCTCCTCCTTGGCCTTCCTCGTGTCGGCCCTGGTTCTCATCACGTAGTTGCTCATGTCCGCCTTGACGTACTTCGGCTTCACCTTGGCGCCCAGCCGGCGGCCGACCAGCTCCACCATGGCGTTGAAGCTCGTCTCCGTGCCGGTGCCAAGGTTGAAGACCCCGAATCCTTCCCTGCGCTTTGAGGCGAGCATCATCCCTTCGACGATGTCCTTAACGTAGGTGAGGTCGCGCGACTGTTCGCCAGACCCGTAGAGGAGGGGTTCCTGGCCCAGCATGGAGCTCCAGAGGAACTGCGTCAGAGTGTTGGCAAACTTCCCCTTGCCTTCCTCCCTCTCTCCGTAGACGCTGAAGAACCTGAGCGCGGTGCTCCCCACCTTGTGCAGGTTCCAGTAGAGCTCTCCGAGCCTCTCGACGGCATAGCGGGCCTCCGTGTAGTAGTCCGTCACGCGAGGGGCTATGTCTTCGGTCCAGGGGAAGGGCGTCCAATTGTAAATCGAAGAGGTGGAGGCGACGACGAGCCTGCATCCGGTCCTCCTCGCGAATTCGTAGACGGAAACGGCGTCATCCACGACCTCCGAGACCAGGTGTGGGTTCTCCTTGTACATTGGGGAGCTGCTGTACATGCCGAGGTGGAATACGACGTCAGGGTCCTTCGCGACTCTCCCGATCACCCCGGAACGGCCCCTGTGAAACGTGACGTTCCCTTTGGGGATGTTGCCCGCCTGCCCGGTGTGGAGGTTGTCTATCACCAGCACCTCCGCGTCTTCCGCCACAAGCCTCTCGACGAGGTGGCTGCCGATGAAGCCCGCCCCTCCGGTCACGACTGCCTTCATCACAGGGCACCTCCAACGGCCGTCGAGAGGCAACTCGGGAACGGGCGGCTACCAAGAAAGGAGTCCGGCAAGGGGTTCATTCGATTTCATGAAGGCGCTGAAGGCGACGGTATTAATCCTTTCGTATCAAGAGCCGTCTGGGTCGGTGGCTGCGTCCGCGTCCCCGCCTTCCGGCGCCAGGGGCAGGGTCACGCTGATGGTGGTGCCCTCGCCCAGCTTGCTCTTCACGTCGATCCTGCCGCCGTGGGCTTCCACGAGGCGCTTGCAGATGGCCAAGCCCAGACCCAGCCCCTTGGACTTCGTGGTGAAGAAGGGCGTGAAGAGGAGGGCAAGGTTCTCCTCCCTGATACCGGCCCCGGTGTCGGATATGCTTACGACGACCTCGTCGGGTCCCCTCTCCGAAATGACCTTCAGCGAGCCCCCGTCAGGCATCGCGTCGACGGCGTTGCTGATGAGGTTCTGGAACACCCGCATGAGGCGCGTGCTGTCCCCCGAGACCTCCGCCTCCACGAGCTTCACTTCAAGGCCCACATCCTTCGGAATGAGGACAGAGCCGACGGAGGCCGATACGACTGACTCCAGGCTGAGCCTGGTCTTCTTGAGGGAGGCCGTCCTCGAATACTCTAGGAGGTCCTCCACGATCCTGTTGGCGTGGAAGATGGCGTTCTGCATGGAGCCGAGGGTGGCGTCCACCTTCTGCAGCTGCCTTCTCGGAAGCACGTTCTGGAGGTAGTAGAGGTTGGTGTTGATGGCCGTGAGGGGGTTGCGCAGGTCGTGCCCCACCTGCGCGGAGACCTCCCCTATGGTGGCCAGTCTTTGGGCCTTCAGGAGCTTCTCCTGGGCCTCCACCAGTTCTCTGCTCCTCTCCTCCACCTTCTTCTCCAGCTGCCCAGCGTATTCCCTGATCTCGTTCCTGGCGGATTCAAGCTGTTTGAAGAGCCTGGCGCTCTCCAGCGCGAGGGCGGCCTGACTGATGAAGAGCTGCAGCGGTGCGAGGGAAGCCTGAGTGGGCCTCCGGCCGTCCACGGGGTCGTCGATGGAAAGGATCCCGATTATCCTGCCGTCTGGCAGCGTCAGCGGCGAATAGAGGAGGTCCTCGGGGTCCCAGTCCACCATCTGCTCAGCGGTCAGGCGGCTGGAGACCCCGATCTGGGCGGTCCTCTGCCTTACGAAAGGGTCGCTCCAGGGAAGGTAGTAGAAGGAGCCAATCTTGAAGCGGTCGAAATCCGGGCTGAACCTGTCCCTCCAGCTGTCGCCCGAGGAGGTGGTGTCCCAGATGTACTGCCTCTCCTCTTCTGTGAGCCCGGCGGTGACGAGGTCCTCGGGCCTAGCGATGTCCATGTTCTCATCCCGGGCGGAGATGACGACCCTCCTCCAGCCCAGCTCCCGGATGGCCTCGGTGACCTTCTGCAGCCTTTCGTGGAGATCCCCGGCCTTCAGGATGTCCGCGGAGCTGCGCATAAGGAAGGCGAGCTGGGCGGAGCGCTTCTCGGTCTCGGTCCTCTGCTCGAGGTTGCCTATGGCCGTCGCCATGTGAGAAGCGAGTATCTGCAGGAGCTTCACATCGTCGATGTCGAAGTCGTCCATTTCTGTGCTCTCAACGTCTATGACGCCCAGGACGCGTCCCTCGAGCTCCACAGGAACGGCGAGCTCGGACTTGATCCCGGGCACCCCCTTGACGTACCCCTCGTCCTTCGACACGTCCGGGACCATCACCGGCTCCTGGGTCCGGGCGGCCCTTACAACGACGCCTCCCTGGGAGCCGTCCGCGAGGAGCCTCATGACCAGGGAGCCGGCCTGGCCGCGGCCCGCGACCCTTTCCAGATAGCCGCCCTGAGCCTTGGCGAAGAACGAATGGTCGAACCCGAGGGTTCGCTGAACGGCGTCCATGGTGATTTCATAGACGTCGGTGAGGGTCTTCGCCGAGCTCAGCTCGGTGTCGTAGAAGTGGAGCGCGGACAGCCTTTCCTCGAAGGCCTTCCTCTCCCTCTCAGCGATCTTGCGCTGAGTGACGTCGCGGGCCACCAGCAGAAACGCCGGCGTCCCCCTGTAGGAGACCGGGATGGCCGCGGCCTCGGCGTCAGCCGTGGTCGAGTCCAGCTTGTGCACGACGACCTCGAACATGGTCTTCTTCGCTTCCCCGTCCCTGGCGGTGAACGCCCTCCTCAGCGCGGCCTCGTCCACGGGCCCCAGGAACTCAGTCCAGTCCCTCCCAAGGACGGAGTCGGCGCTGGTCCCGCCCATGAGGGAGACCGCAGCCTCGTTGGCGTACACGAACCTGTCCTTGCTGTAGACCAGGACGGCGTCGGGTGAGAATTCGACCAGCTGGCGGTATCTGTTCTCGCTCTCCTCCAGGGCCCTCTGCGCTTCGTTCAGGGCGGTGATGTCCGTCCCGACTGACAGCACGGCGACCGGGGAGCCTATGGCGTCTCTGACGAGCCTGTTGGTCCAGTGGACCCAGACCCTCGTTCCGTCCTTCTTGAGGTTCTCGTTGATGTTGTTAACGTACCGCACCGGGTCCCTGACTATCTCGTCCACCAGGGAGCTCATGTCCCGCCCGGATGAATCCGTCTTCGGGACGATGGTCTCCGAGGCCATCTTGCCGATCACCTCCTCTCGCCGGAACCCGAAGTAGCTTTCGGCGAACTCGTTGAAGGAGACTATGCGGCCCGCCATGTCCAGCTGGATGATGATCGAGTTGGCGCTCTCGACCAGCTGGCGGTACCGCTCCTCCGACTCGCGGAGCGCCTGGTCTGCCCTATGCCGCTCCGTCACGTCGAGGACCAGGCCCTCCAGCTTCTCGGGTCGGCCCTTCTCCACTTCGACAGCCCTTCCCTGCTCCGAGACGTACTTCAGGGAGCCGTCCGCGGTGACGATCCTGTACTCCAGGGAATAGGGCTCCAGATGGGAAAGGGCCGACCGGATCTCGTCCTTCACCCTCTGGAGGTCGTCAGGGTGGATGATCTCGGAGTACGGCCTCTGGTTTCCGACGAACAGGGACGCGCTGTAGCCTGTCAAGGTAAGGCACCCTTCGCTGGCGAAGAGCATCGTCCATGCGTCGTCGTTCAGGCGCCTGTAGGCCATGCCCGGGATGTCGCTCATCAGCGTCGACAGGATCCTCTGGCTTTCCCGGAGGGCCTCTTCGGTCCTCCTTATGTCGCTGAGGTCAACCAGGGCAGCGACCACTCCGGTCGTCTCCCCTCTGGCGTCCCGGATGGGCGCCATTGAGATGCTGAGATCGACCCGGCTGCCGTCCTTCCTCCTCATCTGGACGCCTTCGGCGGAGACGGGAGCCCCTTCCTGAAGCGTCTGCACGAGCTGGCTGAACCTGGAGTTGCCCCCTTCGAAGAGGTCGAAGTGCTTGTTTCCGATGACCTCCTCCTCCCTCCACCCGAAGGCGTTCTCCGCGGCCTTGTTCCAGGTCCGAATTGAGCCATTGCTGCCCAGCGAGAGGAGGGGTACGGGCGTTGACATCATGAACACCTTCAGCGTCTCGTTCGCTTCGATGAGAGACCGTTCGTAGGACTGGGTCCGCCGGGAGAACTGAAGGACCAGCCCGAAGGTCAAGAACGAAGAGAGGAGAACGACCGTCGCCGCGATGGCCGCATCGTTCCTGAAGTACTGCGGCAGGGCGGTCTCACCCTGAAGGACCACGACGAAGGTCAGAAGGAGGGACGCCGCAACCGCGGCCATGACTGCTGCGGCGTAGGTGGCGATCCGGCTGCCGTTCCCCCTGGTCGACCCTACGCCTGCCATGGCAGTCTTCTTACGGCTCCTTCTATTTAGCTTTCAAATCTGCGGAAGTCGACCGACGAGGGCGCGGCAGGGGGTTGCGACGCCGCCGGAAACTGCGGAATCGACAGAATCATGACGTGTTCTTGGATTTGTCGGCAATGCTTAAACCCGCTCTTCTCCAGACGAGGCTTCCGGTGCCAAATGAGCGTCGGTTTCCTCGCGGACAGGTCTCGCAGGACGGCTCTCGTCTCCCTCTTCGCCGTCATCATATTCATCTCGAAGTCTGTCTTCCCGCCGCCATCCGACGACGCCTTCGTCTTCTTCCAGACGATGTTGCTCATCCTCAGCGCCTTCCTGATGGGACCGCCGGGTGCGACCTACACCTCCACCTTGAGCGGGGTCCTGAAGGCCTTGGTGACCGGGTCGTTCGCGCCGCTGACGGTCGCCCTCGCCGTCCTCTACGGCCTCCTCATCGACGGGTTCGTCCTGCTCTTCAGGGCCAGGCCGAAGGGCAGAGACGTCAGCTATGCAAGGGTGGTGTCTGCGGCGGCCTTCAGCACCTCCATCGAAGGCACGGTGGGATACGTTTCGTCGGTGATGATCTTGCAGCTCCCCATACCGAACGATTTCGTCATAGACATGTCCATCCTGGCAGGGGGCATAATTAGCGGCCTCATAGGCGGCTGGCTGGCTGCGTTCGTCTGGAAGAGGTACCTGTTCCCGAAGCCGGCGGAAGCATCCGTGGAGCCGGAGAAGAAGGCCGTCCCCGTTGCGCCCGGAACTCCTTGAGATCGCGGTGGCGCTCGAAACCTTCGAGGAAGACTAAAGAGCCACCGGAATCCCTCGCATTCCAGAAAAGTGTCCCATGGTCATCTCGAGACGCCTGGGCGTTTCAATCGCGGTCCTGGCTCTGGTCGCCCTGGTCGCGGTCGGGGCCCTGGTCGCCTTCCAGCGGCCGCCGGACTACGGAACCAAAGTCAAGGACCCTACCATAGGGACCGGCGGCGCCGTCGTCACCTATCCCAACTCCTACGCTCAGCTGTCCGGATACGTTCTCGACACGATGAACGAGGAGAGGGCGGCAGCCGGCAGCCCACCGTTGACCCTCAGCCCGGCGGTTTCGGCGCAGCAGCATGCAGATTCCATGCTCTACTTCGGCTACTTCAGCCACTGGGACACGCAGGGACTCAAGCCCTACATGAGGTACTCGCTGCTCAACGGGACGTCGGCCGTCTTCGAGAACGTGGCCTGGTCGCATTCCCCCACGATAGAGTTCGTCGACATCTCCTCCGCGGAGTCCGCCATGGAGAAGCTGAACTTCGAGATGATGTATGACGACTCCATATACCAGTGGGGGCACCGGGACGCCATCCTCAGCCCATTCCACAGCAGGGTCTCCATCGGCATAGCTTACAACGGGACCGACCTCTACTTGGTCGAGGACTTCGAGAACAGCTACGGCAACCTCAGCGTCTCGTATCAGGACTCGGGGTCATCGGTCACGCTCTCAGGCGCGCTGGACCCGGGGGTCAGCCCCAGCTCCATCGCCGTCTACTACGATCCCCCGCCCGTCGTGCTGAGCCCTTTCAAGCTCATGACGAACCTGACCCTCGCCGGGTCATACGACATCGGATCCTACGTCGGCTCGGTCCTCCCTAGGTGCGACCAGTACTGCTCTGGCAGCCCGGGGAACGTAACGAACGCCCAGGTCTGGAACTCCACCGGGCCCACCTACATTCAGTTCTCGCTTCAAGATCTGCCGGGATCGGCGGCCCCAGGGGTCTACACCCTCTATCTGCAGAACCTGACGGGGACGATATTCACCTCCCTGTCGGTCTTCGTCGGGCCCTACGGCTGAACGAGCGCCAGGATTCCCGGCGTCACTTCGGAGGCGTCAGGCCCTCCAGGGCCTTCCTGAACATGGCCTCCTTCCTCCTGATTATGCGGTAGTAGTACATCGAGACCACTCCGCAGAGGATGAGCACGATGCCCCAGTAGAGCCAGACCCGCCAGCCGTAGTACACGGACCAGACCCCGCCCACCAGGATGGTGTATCTCGCATAGTACGATGTGACAAGGAAGATGTAGGCGGCCGATCGGTGGACCGTGAGATTCGCGGAGACGGAGGGCACCTGGTTGTCCAGGCTTATCGTGAAGGACTCCGGCATAGTGTCCCCGGGCCCGTATCCGACTATCTGGATGGTCACGTTGCCGGTTCCTATCCTGCTGGCTTCGACTTGCAAGACCTCTCCGGCGTTCATCGGCGGTATGCCGAACGTATCCGTCCAGTAGGGGACGGAGCTGTTGAACTGGACGCTGGCGGCGGGCCCCGAAGTGGAGAAGTAGGCCTGCTGCTGTATCAGAGGGGCGACCAGGGACACGAAAGCAAGGGCTATCCCTGCCGTGATCAGGAGGACCCACGTCACCTTCATCCCGTCCACGGCCTCAGGTCCCCTCCCCTTCGTTCGCGCTAGAAGCTGACAAGCTGAATGAGCAACCCCGCTACGTCGATCCCCATCTTAGCGACCACGTAGTTATCAAGCAGGTAGTAGTCGCTCCCACCCTGGTAGACCGTGGTGACCTCCTTGGCTCTAGAGGAGGCCGAGGAGGTGCTGTTGAATCCGAAGGCGTAGACCGCCTGGAAGCTCTGGCCTGAGCCGGTAACGGCCTTCGCGGCGAAGTCTGAGCCCTTGATCTCTCCTTCGAAGCCCTGATAGTTAAGAGCCAGGTAGTTGGCGCCGCTGCCTGCGACAGCGAACACCGACAGCTGGACCGTCCTGTTCTGGAACAGGCTGGTCTGCTGGTCGAGGGCGGCGTCCATCCCAGCCTCGAGCTCCGACGTGGGGTTGAGGTCGCTCTGGGAATAGAAGATCAGACCATTCAGGAAGCAGATCCTGCCCGTCAGCAGGGTCTTCGACAGGCTGTCGTTGTTGAGCACAAAGTAGATGGTGTAGGTCCGATAGTTGACCCTTCCAACTATGGAGCTGGCGTTCAGGGCCGAATGCAGGTCGTCGTAGGCCTGCTGTGTGGTCTTGATGATGACGACGCCGGTGTCGTTCTGGTTCGGGTTGGAGTTGGCGACGTTGTAGTTCAGCAGGTAGGTGATGTTGGCGAAAGTGAGGGCCTGGCCCGTCTGGTATACGTGCAGGAGGGGAACGTCGCTGGAAGCGTTGAGGCCCGAGGCCAGTGCGTTGGAGATGTTGGCGAAGGTGGCCGTCTCCGCCTCGGCGGGCACGAGAGACATCCAGGGCTGCACGGCGATGGAAGCCCCTGAGGGGATGTGTTCGGTCCTCAGGCCGGTGAGGAAGGGGAGGGCGAAGGACGCGCCGAAGAGCAGGACGCTGAAGAGGGCAAAGCTGGCCCAGATCACCTTGTAGTTGCGCTTAGGCCGCTTCACCTTCGGCATTTCAAGGCTGGGCTCCGCGCTGGTCATTCTAAAGTCTTGCGCCGACGTTCCGGCTTTCAATCGCTCCAGAGGTGGTGATGCAAGACTCAAATAGGTGGCCAAGCTCGGCAGTCTCGAATTGATGTCGGCCCGGGCGATACTCAGGAGATCGGCGAAGGTCTTCGCAGCGATCGCCTTGGCTGATGCCGTCTTGACCGTCGCGGTCTACCTTGTCTACGGGTGGCTGGCGGCGTACTTCGCGTACAGCTACTCCTCCATCGTCGAAGCGGCCCTGCTCCTGATTGGTGGAGGCTTCTACGACTGGTCAGAGGCTGAGTGGGGCATCGGTTTCAAGCGACTCACGGGCAACCGCGACGCCAAGTATAGCAAGGAAGCCCATCGAGTCGCGGACAGGAAGGGGATGGCGCTGATCGCTGCCGGGGCCATGGTCTTCCTGCTCGCGCTCGTCGTCGACCTCCTCATTCCAGCACACTGAGTAGCTCACGCTGATGGCGTGTGTCCGAAAAAAAGTTGTTGAAGCGTTATCCTACTGAGGTTTTCTGCGGGACATTAGCAGTGCTACGAGTAGAGCTATGATGGCGATTACTATGCCGCCGTAGGCGACATAGGTGATCGTGTTGAGGTTGGAGTTCAGGGTGCTGTACTGGCTGGTGAGTTGGTTGAGGCCTGTCTGGAGCGGGCTGACCTGGCTCGCGACCGTCGTCGAGACCGACTGCGACACCTGGTTGATGGCGGCAGTCAGAGAGGTCTGAAGCTGGTTCAGTCCGGACTGGACGCTGGCGCCGAGGGCGACGGTGTCATTGTGTGTCGCGGCGTTGGCGAATATCGGGTTAAGGATGTCCGACAGCGCTACGAAGTTGAGTTGGTAGGTCGGGCTCACCGAAGGCGGCAGCACCAGAGGCAGGGTTCCGTTGCTGATTAGGGTCAGCAGGTCTCCTGCGGTGCTCGTGGTGCCGTATGTAGTCGCCTTCACAGTGTAGCCTGTGAAGTTCCAGTAGTAGTACACCGTTCCTGGGGCCAATGGGCTGAAGAAGTATTGGTAGGCACCGCTGGGGGTAGTTATGGCCGATCCTGAAAGCGTGAATGTCTTGTTGTCCGTGCTGGTCATCAGGAAGAGGACCATGTTGCCGTATCCTTCACCTGTCACGGGGCTGGCGAACGTCCCGCTGAGCGGAACGTACGAACCCCAGAGCACCACTGGGCCAGATGATATCTGTCCTATGGTTCCGTTGGGGACTGTGATGGTTACCGGCGTTACAGCGATGTTGCCAGAGCTTGGGTTGTAAGGCGTCACGCCCGTGTTGTACCCTGCAGCAGCGAGCAGCGACTTTGCGAGGTTCACGTCGTACGCGTCAGACTGGAGGTTCGTGTTGAACCATGGGCCGTAGGCGGGGCTCCATGGTGTGACACCTGGGCTGCCCGCGTTGAGCAGCAGGTTCGTCACGATCAGCTGCCTGGGTATCAAGTGGCTGAAGGCCTCCCTGACATACTTCGCATATGTCTTCGCGTTCGCTGGGTCGGTCTTACCGTTGGGCGTGTTCACGCCTGTTCCCCAGACGGGGTTCAGGTTGTTGACGCCCATCTCCTGGTAGCCGAGCTCAGGACCAGTGAGGACGTTAGCACCGATACTCGTCAGCTGGGCTTGGTTGACGGCCAAGCCGTAGTTGGTGTCCAACTCGTTGACCGTTCCCTGGCTGTAGGCGGCGATTGCCGCGTCGCTACCCGAAATCCAGACCACGTTGTAGTTCTTGATGCTGAACTGCTCTAGGCTCTCCAGGCCCGTCCTGTTCCAGTACCCGTAGTACTTGACCAGGCTCGCTATGTTCGCCGTGAAATCGTACTTGATCATGGCGTACGGGCCGTTGCCGAAGGGCCCTACGAGGGCCTTCCCGTTGTTGCCATCAGCGTTGGATGGGTCAACGAGCGTGACGGTCGTCCCGTTAGCGAACTTGTCTGGTCCCGAAGCCGTGCTGTATGGAAGCTGGCTCCAGGTGTTGTCCGGGAACCCTTCCAGGAAGTGCTTCGGCAGAGGGGAGATGACCGTGTAGGTCAAGTTCATGAAGGGGTAGAACTGGGAGAGGTCGTACCTGAAGGTGTAGGTGTCAACGGCCGTGACGTTGAATGGGACCTTGGTATCGCCCGCCGACTGGTCGATTGTTACGGTGGTTCCGTTGAGGAACTTGAAGTTCCCAACGTTGCCGAGCGCCGACAGGATGCTGCCAGTTCCGACCGCTCCGGAGCCGGGGTCGAAGTTCGCCCACATAGTGAAGACGAAGTCATCGGCCGTCACCGGAACGCCGTCCTGGAAGTTCGTCGGCTTGAAGTTGATGGTCCAATGCAGACCGTCAGCCGAGGCGTTGACGCCGTTGGCCATGGAGAGGTAGTAGCCGTTGGTCCTGGGGTCGATCTCCATCAGCGAGCCGAAGGCAGGGCTGTAGATGAACAGGGCGTAGAAGGAGTTGCTGTTGCTCGTAGGCAGGGGGTTGAGGCCGACGTCCGGGAAGACGTTCCCAGCCTCAGCGAAGTTCAGGGTGCTGACTCCAGAGTAGTGCTGCACATCCGGGAAGGCCAGCTCACTCCAGACGCTGGCGCTACCGTAGTCTTTGATGGCAGGGGCTCTGGCTATGATCCAGTTGGTGTAGTAGACGATGTCGAACGGCGCGTCGCTAAGCAGGGTGGACTCGATGTTCCAGAGGTCTGCTTGCTGGCGCGTGAAGTTCGGCGTGGAGTACATATCGTTGATCAGCGAGTTGACTGTGGAGCTGTTGTAGAGGTAGTAGTTGTTGCCGTTCGGTGACCAGTCCGCGAGGTCTCCCCTTATGTTGCTGAAGGACGAGTCGGGGGTGGGCGATGTGGCGCCCCACCCGATGAAGGCTAAATCGTAGCCTCCATGTGCGAAGTCCTGCTGCACAGAATCTGAGAAGATCCTAGCATCAAGCTGGGCGAAGGACACAAGGGTCAACCTTGCGTCAATGCCCACAGCCTGCATAGACTGGGCGATGATTGAAGCGTGCTGCCTCCTGACTGCGTTGGAGTTCGGCGACAAGAGGTTCACTGTGAAAAGCGAGGTCGTGGCTGCTTGGGTTGGCACTGCTGGTGCAATTGTGCTGAAGAGTGTTACATATACCGCGAGAGCCAATGCGGCTCCCATCAGTACGTCTTTCTTGTATTGAAACATGTTCGTCGTTCAGGAAAAATATGGTTGAAGCTATTTATACTTTACGAATCGTAAAGAGATTTCGTCAAGGCGAAGTTAAGGCATGACAGACTAAGCAGAGTCCTGCCACAAATATGAATATTAGCGCAGTCCACGTATGGCTTTCCTGCAATCTATCTAGCGCCTCTGGGCACCGCTTGTTACAAATGGCTCTGACGTGAGCCGTGATGGTCTGCGTCGGCGACTTGCTTTACCGTGACGAACCTCTCCTTGTTCCCGCGGGCGCCCAGGATGAAATCCATCAGGCCGTCGACGTGGACCACCGGAACGCCTTCCACGGAGATCTGGTGCTGGGGCCACAGGACCAGTAGCGCCGGAAGCACTTCGTTGATTCCTGAAATCAGCCCCGAAGAGGCCAGGGCGCGGGCCCTTTCCAGCTGTTTCAGCGCCAGCGGCCTGAGAACGGATGGGGAGACCCTTTGCCAGTGTTTGCAGTCCAGGGCGATCGCGAAGCCGGAGTTGACCCCTATCACGTCGATCTCCCGCCTCGGACGCCTGAGCCTGAAGTTCTTCCAGGTCCTGTAGCCCAGACATTCAAAGGCCCTGGAGGCGAGAGCCTCGAACTCCTTCCAGTCCAGGGCGAGGCTCAGCTCCTGCATCGATACGCCACGCCGAAGCAAGTAGCTCGCGATGTAGACCCGTCCCCCCTCCGGGACGAGAAGCGTCGAGCCTTCAAGTGTCGCTAGGGCGTTGGCGCAGAGCTCCTCTGCGCGCGACAGAAGCCTCGCCTCATCCGTTCCGGTCGCCCCTGAAATGGCCGCAAGCTCGTTGGGGCCCTCCCTGAGGTTGCTGAACAGCTCCAAGACCGAGTTGGGCGAGGCCATCTCAGGAGTTACAACTCGGCCCTGTATTTACGAGCCTTGGTCGACAGCTGGCGTAGGGTCATGCGCTCCCAAGGGACGCCCGCACCGACCGGCGAAGGTCTATCTTAGAGGAAACCCACATCGTCAGACATAAAGTTGCAGATTTTCCAACCTCATTCAACTGATGCAAAGTATAAAAGACATAATGGAGTTCCGCAACCTGTTGGCAGCCGCAGGCATAGGGAAGTATGCCAGGATAACTCTGGCCAGGGAGAGGGTATGGGAGATCCTCAGATCTGACGGAGAGATGTCATCGGCGCCATTCACGATGAGGGAGTTCTACGAGCGTCACAGGAAGGAGCTGCTGTCCTCCCTTTCTCCGATAAACCCAGGTTCGTCCGTAGAAGCGGTGGTGCGCGGCGCGCTCCAGAGCCTGAGCAAGAAGGGTCTCCTGCTTGCAACGAGGCGCTGGGGGGAGACGACCTACGAGAAGAACATCTACATGATACATCGTTCTCTGGTCCCGTTCAACTACGGACAGGCCATGGTGCAGGCTCAGCGGATGCGTCTACTCTAGGGCCCGTCCTGAACTCGAAGCGACCTAGGCGAAGTCCTTCCAGAAGTGACAGGCGACCCAGTGGCCGGGTTTGGCCTCCGTCCAGGCCGGCTTCTCCGTCCTGCATATCTCCTTGGCGTAGGGGCACCTCGGATGGAAGCGGCAGGCAGGGGGCGGGTTGATCGGGCTCGGCACCTCCCCTGGCAGTATTATCCTGTGCATCTTCGTGGTCGGGTCGGGTATGGGCACCGCCGAAAGGAGGGCCAGCGAATACGGGTGGAGCGGTCTGCCGAACAGGTCGCCGGTGCCTCCCTCCTCCACGATCTCCCCGAGATACATCACCGCCACACGCCGGCTAATCTGGCGGACCGAGCTGAGGTCGTGGGAGATGTACAGGTACGAGATCTGCTTGCTCTGCTGAAGCCCCATCATCAGGTTGAGGATCTGGGCCCTGATGGAGACGTCCAAGGAAGACACGGGCTCGTCCGCGACGATGAGCTTCGGATCCACGGCAAGCGCCCTGGCGATGCTCAGCCTCTGCCTCTGGCCGCCGCTGAACTCATGCGGGTAGCGCTCCGCGTGGTATTCTTCGAGCCCCACCATCCTCAGCAGCTCGTAGACCCTCTCCTTCCACTTCTCTCGGGGGACGTGATGGTGGATCTGGAACGGCTCGATCAGGATGTCGTAGACCGTCATCCTGGGGTCCAGCGAGAGGTAGGGGTTCTGGAAGACCAGCTGCATGCTCCTGCGCAGCGAAAGCCTGGACTTGGCGTCACCCTTCTTGAACGCCTTGTAGACGTCCTTCCCCTCGAGGAGGACCTGCCCCGAGGTCGGCGACTCTAGGTCCAGGACCACCTTCGCGGTGGTGGTCTTGCCGCAGCCGCTCTCCCCGACGAGGGCCAGGGTCTCGCCCACCCCTATGCTGAAACTGACGTGGTCGACTGCGTGGACGTCGCCCACCTTCTTCTTGGTGATTACCCCCTTCGAATAGACGGGGAAGTACTTGACGAGGTCGTTGACCTCCATTAGAGCTTGTTCTGACATATCGCTATACCCCTTTGAGGTCCAGCTCGCGCCACCTGTGGCAGGCCACCTGCCTTCCGCTGCCGGCGTCCTCCAAGATGGGGACCTTCTCGCTGCAGACGGCGATCGCGTAGGGGCACCTGGGGTGGAAGCGGCAGCCGCCCGGAGGCTCTATGAGGTTGGGGATGTTCCCCGGCACGGACAACAGCTCCTTCTTCTTGTCTAGCCTGGGCACCGCTTTGAGGAGGGCCTCCGTGTACGGATGCTTCGGCTTCGCGAAGAGGGACTTCGTGTCGGAAGCCTCGTAGACCTGGCCCGCGTACAACACTGTGACGCGCTGGGCCATCTCTGCGATGATCCCCATGTCGTGGGTGATCATCACCATGGTCATGTTGAACTTCTCCTTGAGGCTCTTCATCAGCTCGAGCACCTGGGCCTGGATTGTGACGTCGAGGTTCGTGGTGGGCTCGTCCGCGAAGAGGAGTTGGGGTTCGCACGACAGTGCCCTGGCGATGGCGATCCTCTGCTTCATCCCGCCGCTCAGCTCGTGAGGATAGGCCCTCAGGCGTCTCTCCGCCTCGGGGATCCCCACGACCTCCAAGAGCCTCCTGGCCGAATCGTGGGCTTCCTGCTTGGTGGCCCCTCTGTGAAGCCTTATGATCTCGGAGAGCTGGTTCTCGATGGTGAAGAGGGGGTCCAGGCTGGACATGGGGTCCTGGAAGACGATGGCCATGTTCCTGCCCCTCATCGCGCGCATCTCCTTCTCCTTGAGGCTGAGGATGTCCTTTCCGTCGAAGGTGATGGAGCCCCCTACGATCTTGCCGGGCCTCGGCACGATGCGGAGGGTCGAGAGAGCGGTGACGCTCTTGCCTGAGCCTGACTCGCCGACGAGGCCATGGGTCTCCCCATGCTCCACCTTCAGGCTGATGCCGTCGACCGCCTTGACGACGCCGGCCTCAGTGAAGAAGTACGTCCTAAGGTCGTCTATCTCGAGAAGCGTGGTCATCGCCTGTCACTCCCTGAGCCTCGGATTCAGCGCGTCGGAAAGGCCGTCGCCGAGGAGGTTGAAGCCCAGCACGAGGAAGACGACCAGCAGGCCCGGGAACAGAGAGACCCACCAGTAGGTGCTGACGTACCTGAAGCCCTCCTGAATCAGGAGTCCCCAGGTAGCGGTGTTGGGATCTCCGAAGCCGAGGAAGCTTATGACCACCTCCGTGATGATGTTCCCCGCCACGCCTAGAGACGCGAGGACTATCACGGGCGTCAGGATGTTGGGGACTATGTGCCTGAAGAGGATCCTGAAGTTGTTGGCCCCGAGAGCCTTCTCGGCCTGAACGAATTCGAGCTCCTTCACCCTCAGGATCTCTCCCCTTACGACGAAAGCGATGCCGGACCAGCCGAAGAAGCCGAGAATCACGACGATGAGGGTGAGCCCCCATCCCGCCACGACGTACAGTTCGAAGATGCGGGCGAAGAGCAGGATGAGGAGGAGGACCGGGACGACGAAGAACACCTGTATTATGGCCAGCACGATGGAGCTTATGGCCCCACGCGAGTACCCGGCAACGGCTCCTATCGCTATGCCGAGGGCCGTCGCGATCAGGGTCGCCACCAGCCCTACGTACAGGTCATTCCTGGTGCTCCAGATGCTGTCGCTGAACACGTCGACCCCGGTGGGCTCGGTGCCGAAGGGGTGCGCCCAGCTCGGAGGGAGGTGAGCCTGGCCCTGGAAGAGGGCTTCGGTGCTGCGCGGAGGATATGCTGCGAAGTACGGACCGAAGAAGGCGAGGACGATGTACGCCCCCACTATCACCAATCCCAGGAGCGCAGACTTGTTCCTCTTGAAGCGCCTCCACGCGACCGCCGCCTGGGTAGCGCTCCTCCTTCTCGGAGCCTTGTCCGTCGTGACAGAGTCCTGCTGTGGGCTGGTACTCATCTAACTCACCCTGACCCTGGGGTCCACTATTCCGTAAATCAGGTCCAGTAGCAGGTTCGCCACTAGGACCATGAGGGTGATGACGATGGTGAGGGCTTCTATTACGGGGATGTCGAGGGCCAAGGCCGCGTTCGTGAAAGCGTACCCAAGCCCAGGCCATGAGAACACGGTCTCGGTCGCTGGCGCTCCGCCCAGAGCCGAGCCGATGGTAAGCCCCACGAGGGTGATGACGGGCGTGATGGCGTTCTTCAGGGCGTGCTTGTAGGTGACCGCGAAGTCGCTGAGGCCGCTGGCCTGCGCGGCCAGCACGTAGTCCTGCCTCAGCACCTCAAGCATGTTGCCCCTGATGAGCCTGACAAAGGTCGCGAGCTCAACGTAGGCCAGGGTCACCATGGGCAGTATCAGGTGAGCCACTGTGTCCTGAAAGCTTCCGCCCCACCAGGTGGTCAGCGCTCCTCCGGAAGCGCCACCATAGGGGAGGACCCTGAAGTAGAAGGCGAAGACGTAGATGAGGATGATGCCAAGCCAGAAGGTAGGCATGGAGAAGCCGAAGATGGCCACACCTGTGATCGCGTAGTCGGACTTCGCGTACTGGTGCTTGGCCGAATAGATGCCAATGGGCACTCCGATGACCATGGAGAGGATCAAAGCCGACATCTGGAGGTAGAAGGTGGTCCAAAGCCACGGCCCGATGGACTGGATCACGGGCCTCCCGGAGACCAGCGAGTTGCCGAGGTTCAGGTGAAGCAGGTTGATCAGGTAATAGTAGTACCTCACGATGGGACTCTGGTCGAGGTGGTAGTAGGTTATGAAGTACTGCTCAATCTGGGGGGTCCAATGAACGTACGAATGCCGAATCAGGTCGATCGGGTTGCCGGCTGCTGCGGTGATAAGGAAAACGAGAAGAGTGATCCCAATCAGGACGGGGATCATGAATAGGACTCTGCGGACGACATAGCTGACAATACCAGCCATTTCTCCGACTTCCTTTGATTTTTCGAGCTTCTCAGCCTCTTATACCTTTCCGTCGCGATGATTGCGAAACGATTTCCCATTTCCTAGGCGACCAGGGAGGCCAGCGCGCCCCAGGGGGTCAAGGGCAGGCCCTTGGCGAAGGAGAAGTCCCTCCCAGATGAGGCGATGCTCAGGGGCTCGGCGTCGTCCTTCGCGAAGGAGGTCAGGTCTCCGTCGGTCAGAGGGACGGACGCGAGGCCCGTCTTGTGATGGAGCGACAGCGGCGCACGGTAGTCGCCCTCGGGTTTCATTGAGCTCCAGTCCACCAGGATCTTCCCCGACCTGGACTCCTTGTCGTCTATGCTGGAAGTCGTGTACGGTCTCGGTATGTCCAGCCCGTCGTACTTGCGTGGGTCCACGTCCTGCAGCCTCGACTCGAGCTCCACCCGCACTGTCTTGACCGCGCCACGCAGGTCGCCGAAGCCCAGGGCCCTGCCTCCGGCCTCCATCCGGCAGAGGACCTGGAACCCCCTGTTGCCGCTGAACTTCGCCAGCGGATGACAGCCGGCATCCGATAGGATTTCGCTGACGAGCGAGGCGGCCTTGGCTGCGAAGGCGAGGCTCCCGATGGACGAGGCCAGCGACTCCCCCAGGTCCAGATCGACCAGGAAGACGTCGGGCCTGCGGTCGAATCCGTGGACGTATGGGATGAAGTCGACGCAGTGGTCGTGCACGAGCCGCATGACGTCGTCAGCTCCTTTGACGCTCAGGTGCACTGGGGTGGGCCTGTACTTCGAGTACCGGACGAAGATGGGCTCCACTTCATGGATCGGGTCATTCTTGTCCGAGAAGACCTTGACCGCCGAAAGGGGCCTGCCCACCAAGAAGGGGAGCATGTCCTCGACGACCGCAGGATAGTACCTCTCCGCCAGGTAGACCAGGAAGTAGCTCCTGTTGAGCGAACCCCTGGCGGAGGAGACGAAGCCCGCGACATAGGAGTCGAGTGACGGTCGGCGGTAGTACCCCTTGGCGTCCTGGGAGAGGAGCCCCTCCCTGACCAGGGAGTCCAGGGTCTCCTTGAATTGGGACGCAGCGGGCTCGGCTTCTCCAAGGGCGCAGGAGTCGCGGCCCACCTTCTCCACTATGTGGTCGAAGGTGACGGCCTTCCCCATCTCCTTGATGCTCATGAGGAAGGAGACCTTCTCACGGAGGGAGACCTTCCGCATGTGGGAATCGGGAACCTGAGACATCCCGGGCCACCGGGGGGGAAGGGACGAGACACGCTTTTAAGGTTCGCTGGCTACCCCCGCCCCAAATGCAGGTGCGGGCGGCCCTTTTCGATCTCGACGGAACCCTCGTGGAGTTCAGGGTCGACTACAACCTCGGAAGGAGGATGATCATCGAATACGCAAGAGGGAAGGGCTACGACATGGAGGGGCAGACGGAGACCCGCAACATGCATGACATCATCGAACACTACGCACGCATCGGAGACGAGAAGGCGCACGCCGACGTAAAGAAGTACGCCTACGACTTGATGGAGAGGCTGGAACTGGAGGGGGCCGCCACGACCAAACCCTTCCCGGACACCCTTCCGACCCTCGAGACCCTTCGGGGGGCCGGCCTCAAGATGGGGATCGTCACGAACAGCGCGAGGAAGCCCGTGGAGCTGGTGATGAAACGCTACCCTCTGGGGAGATTCTTCGACGTCGTCACCACGAGGGACGACGTGACGGTAATCAAGCCCGACCCGGGCATCGTACAGCACACCATAGACACACTGGGCGTGGCCAGCAACGAATGTTTCCTCGTGGGGGACGCCCCTGGCGACATGATGGCCGCTAAATCCCTCAGGATAGTGGCGGTGGGGATACCCCGCGGGTCCGCCACGCGAGAGGCTCTCATCGAAGCGGGTCCCGACTACGTCATCGACACCCTGAGGTCCCTCCCTGAACTAATTGTAGACTTAAAAGCCCACTAGGGTTGTCGGGGATTCGTGAGCGGAAACCTAGAAGGCAAGGTCGTAGTGGTCACCGGGGCCAGTGGGGACATCGGGAGGGAGGTCGCCCTGGCGGCTGCCGAGGAGGGGGCCAGGGTGGTGGCCACGTACAACTCCGGGAACGAGAGGGCGTCAAAGCTGGCGGAGGAAGCGCGTTCCAGGAACCTTTCGATTCGCGCCATGAAGCTTGACGTCTCCGACGAAAGAGGGGTCAAGGAGTTCTTCGATGAGGTCGCGGCGGACCAGGGCCGCATAGACGCTCTGGTCAACGTGGCGGGCCATTCCAAGAGGGAGACCTGGTTCTCGGGACTGGACGGCCTGGACTCGGAGAAGTGGCTGGCGGTGCTCAGGGTGGACCTGTTGGGGACGTTCTTCTGCTGCCGTGAGGCGGCCAGACACATGGCCGGGGGCTCGATCGTGAACTTCTCTTCGGCCGCCGCCGTCACGGGCCATACGGAGGGCGTACCGTACACCGCTGCGAAAGCGGCCGTCATCGGCCTCACCAAGAGCTTGGCCGCTATCTTGGGGCCGAAGGTCCGTGTGAACGCGTTGGCTCCCGGGAACATCGATGCTGGCAGCATCGCCTGGTACGATGAGTCGGGGCGCAGCGCGATGGTAGGGGAGGCCGCTCTCAAGAGGCTGGGAACTGCCAGGGAAGTGGCCCAGGTCGTGGTCTTTCTGGCGTCTGAGAAGGCATCCTTCATCACGGGCCAGGTCCTCCTCGTGGACGGCGGGATATAGCGCTTCGACGTGCAAACTGTGACCGAGATTTAAATAAGGCTTGGTCACAGCAGACGAATGAAGTTGCTTGGGCAGCGGTAGCACGCCGGTGACGGTGGGCTCCCCTGGGTCCACCACCAAGGAGCGCCTCAGGGATTTCATGCAGAGCCTCATCGCCGAGGGCGTGGAGGCGAGGATGAAGGACGGCGGCGGATTCCTATACGTCGAGAGCACATCCACGATCTACGGCCTATCCCGCGAAGACCTGGCCAGGGTGGACTCGGGGAAGAGGAAGAAGCTGGTGCCCGGATTCGAGCCGAAGACCTCCCTCTTCATCGAGGACGACTCCCTGCACTTCGACTACGGGCACGCCCTCCCTGGCTCGAAGACCTGTTCGGTGCTCCACGGGCACAGCAGCCGCGTGTCCGCCGAGATCTTCGGAGAAGTGGGCCCCAACGGCATGATCCTCGACTTCGGTGAAGCCAAGGCGGCGCTGAAGGGGACCCTGTCGCTGGTGGATCACAAGTTCATCATAGGGAGGAGGCACGTCGTCGAGAGCTCCGCCAAGGTCGTCAGGGTGAAGTTCGAGGGCCCGAACGGGGCCTTCGACCTGAGGATGCCGCCCTCTCAGGTCGTGGTGCTGGACGAGGAAGCGACCAGCGAGAACATCGCCCGCTTCGTGGCAGACAGGCTTATGGAGTCCATGCCGAGAAAGGTGGAGGGTGTCAAGCTGTTCTTCTTCGAAGGCGTCAACAAGGGCGCCTCGGCCTTCAGAGTGATGGCCCGTTGAAGGCAGTCGTCCTGCTCTCCGGCGGCATCGACTCGGCCGCCGCGCTGTTCTGGTGTCGCGAGAAGGGCTGGGACGTCCATGCGCTTACGTTCGACTACGAGCTCGAGCAGGCGCCTGACCTAGGAGCTTCCAGGAAGCTGGCAAGGGCAGCGGGCGTGATGGAGCACCTGGTGGTGGACTCCCCCTTCTACAAGGGGCTCAAGGGGTCCCCTTCGTCCGGCAGGGAGAAGATCGTCGACCCTCGGAAGGGCATCTCGAGGGCATATGTGCCTGCGAGGAACATAGTCTTCTTCGGCATGGCGGCGGCACTGGCAGAGACGATAGGCGCCACGCGGGTCGTGAGCGGCCACAACAGGGGCGACGCGGAGAGGTTCCCCGACGCTTCGAGGGAGTTCTTCGAGACCTTCAATCTACTTTTGAGGCTAGGGTTAAAAACGGGCCGGGATCGTCACAGTATCGAGGTAGTCGCGCCCTTCGCGAACTCCTCCAAGCGCGAAGTGCTCCGGGAGGCTGTAAGGCTCGGTGTGCCGTTAAAAGACACCTGGAGCTGCTACAACAATGGAGCAAAGCCCTGCGGCGTCTGCTATGGATGCCGCTCTCGGGCGGAGGCCTTCGCGGGACTGGGCGTTGAAGACCCACTAGGAGTTGAATAGCCTTTGGAACTGAATCTCGAAGCCGACGTTCAAAGCGAGTACAGCCGCACGGACGTGCGGGCTGGAATCACCGGACTGAAGATGATGGTCAGGGTGGGCAGGTACGTCCTCCCCTCAGAGCTTACCGTGACGACGCTGACCCAGCACTCGCGTGGAGTCCACATGAGCCGCCTCGTCAGCGCCGCTCAGGAGAACAGCGGGAAGGAACACGTCGAGGATGCGTTGAAGGCCATCGCGAGGGCCTCGAACATGACCCAGAAGGGGACCTGTGCTTCAGTGCGCTTCAGCTATCCTTTCAAGGACATCTTCGTCCCGGTCGAGATCGGGCTCAGGAAGGGCGTCTTCACCTACATCATGAAGGCACCGGGGATAACCGCCTGCCCCTGCAGCAAGAAGATGGCCGGGGTGGGGCACATGCAGAGGGCCTGGCTCACAATGGCCACTAACTCCCGATCGTTCATGGACATAGAGGAGCAGCTGGTCAAGATGCTCTCATGCTTCAGCGCGGAGACCACGGCCATGATGAAGCGGGCCGACGAAGCCATGCGGGTCGTCGAAAGCCAGAGGAACCCGAGGTTCGTCGAGGACGTCGTCCGAGACGCCGCGAAGAAGTTCCCGGAAGCCTACTACCTGGAGGCCAGGAGCGAGGAGTCCATCCACATGCACGACGCGGTCGCGGTCGTCGACCGGCGCTGACGACGGCTATGACACGGAAGTGGGCTCAGCCTAATGCCTTCATGTCATGGATCCGTTTAACTCTGATGCATCACAGCCCGTTCCTTCATCCTGGCTCCGGGCTAAAAGACTTTGCAACTCGGCGAAGTTCTTAAACGGCGGAAGGAGTCCCCATGGCCCGTTGGCCGTAGATCTGGGCGTCCTGGCCGATTGGGTGGTGGCGACCCTCGTCATCGCCGTCGTCGTCGGCCTGTCCCATTCGTTCTTCCGTGTGGGCGGCAAGGGGATGCCCCGGAGGGCCGCCCCCGCTCCGCAGACCTGGTCGGGGGAGTTCGTCCACGTGGAGGTGCCGGACGCGGATTCGATGCTTCTCTACGGACAGGAGGCGCTGAGGAAAGGGGACCTGTCTTCCTGCGTAGGAACGGCGTTCTCGACGGCCGAGGAGATCCTCCTGCAAGCGGCTTCGACGGTGGGGATGCCGTCGGACCACACGACCCTGGCAGACCTAGCCCAGAAGCTGTCGGCCGCAGGCTTCGTGGGGCTTCGGCCCGAGGAACTGGCGCCGCTGGACGCGGCCGTGGCTCAGAGGGGGACCTCCCTGGACGGGAGCACGGCTACCAAAGCCCTCGGCGCGGCCTTCTCGAT
Source organism: Conexivisphaerales archaeon (assembly GCA_035543015.1). Taxonomy (GTDB): domain Archaea; phylum Thermoproteota; class Nitrososphaeria; order Conexivisphaerales; family DTJL01; genus DATKKG01. Next base: position 86,211 of record DATKKG010000030.1, read on the forward strand.
TCGCAACTATTTCATGCATGCCCCCATCGCCAGGAACGACGGCACAAAGCCTATAGGCGCTGACAGCGGTTCGAGTATCCAGGCTTGAAGAGGACGCACCCGTTCAAGAAGGGGATACGGGTCCTCGGAATAGCGGAATCGTTCGTCCCGAAGGCCGACAGGGAGAGCCTGCTGGCGGGGGTCGTGATGCGCAAGGACCTCGTAGTGGACGGCTTTGCCTTCGCCAGGGCCAAGGTGGGCGGGGACGACGCGACGGCCAAGATCGTTTCGCTTTACAGGTCCCTGGGGAGGAACGACGTGAACGCCGTGATGCTGTCAGGAGCGGTCATTTCGTTCTACAACATCGTGGACCTCGACAGGGTGCACAGGGAGACGGGCCTGCCACTGGTCTGCCTCACGTACAGGGAGTCTTCGGGATTGGAGGACAACATCAGGAGGCACTTTCCGAAGTCCCACTCCAGGAAGCTGGCCCGGTACAGGAAGCTCGGGAAGAGGGCCTCCGTTGAGCTGAAGACGGGGAAGAAGGTCTTCGTAAGGGCCCTCGGGCTCGAGGGCTCCGACCTGAAGGAGCTGCTGGACGCCTTCTCTCTGGAGGGGAAGTACCCCGAACCGGTCAGGGTGGCGGGGCTCCTCGCGGCTGCCGTCAGGACCGGCCCGCGAACTTGAGGTCCAGCACCACCTGGCTGACATGTGGGCCTACCTCGCGGACCACCTTGCCCAGCTGAAGGCTGAGCTGGGGGTAGTCCCCCTTGATCTCATCCCAGGCCAGGTCGAAGGGCCTCGGGTCCTCGGTGGCGACGTGGGCGTAGTAGTGTATCGTCGCGTTGGGACGGCACACCTTGACGGCGTACTGCAGATACTCTTTGGCGCGCTCGGGGAGGGGCATTATGACCCTGTCCACGCCCGTGACGAGCTTCCTCCATAGCTCCGCGCAGTCGCCGAGGAGGGGGGCCACCCTTCCCTGGACCTTGTTCAGCTCGATGTTGCTTACCATGTAGTCGTAGGCATCCTTGTTGATTTCGCTGCTGTAAACCACGACGCTCCTGTGCCTTTTGGCGATCACTATGGAGTAGGTCCCCACCCCTGAAAACATGTTGAAAATCTCCTCCTTTCCACCGACCAGGTCGGCGATCCTGGCCCTCTCGGTGGAGAGGCGGGGAGAGAAGTACATCTTGGAGATGTCGACAAGGAACCTGCAGCCGAACTCCGTATACATGGTGGTGGAGCGGGGCTCGCCTCCGAGGAACTCCAGCTTGCGGATCCTGAAGTCCCCGTCGACGGGGCCCACCTGGTTCCAGACGGCCTTGACCGTCTTCACCTCGGAAAGGAGGGCCGACGAGACCTTCTCCTTCTTGTCTTTAGGGAACTCCTCCGGGAGCTTGACCACGGCTAGGTCGCCCACGGCATCGAAGCCACCCGCCACCTGCTCTATGTCCTCAGGCGAGAGCTTCCCTTCCAGGAGCTTGCGTAGGAGCTTGGTCAAGTCGCGCCCGTTCCTACAGGACCCTAGGATTCGCCGGTTAAATGCTCTAGCATGCCCGCGAGGCCGAGGCTAGCCTTCTTCGGCCTTGGGGGCCTTGCGGGCAACATAGTAGTACTGGCCCTTCTCCTTCTGCTCCCTGTCCAGCCTGCTGTCGGGCTTGTTGACCCTGGGCCTTCCGGTGTTGGCGTCCCTCCTGTAGGTGATGGCTATGTCTTCGAGGAACATGTTCATCCCCTGCTCCTTGGCCATCGGGGGGGTGGCGTGGCCGCTGATGCCGGGCTTGCCCGTGAATATGATCAGGGAGTCTGAGACTATGTCGACCAGCATGATGTCGTGGTCGATGATGACGGCCGACTTGTCCATGGACTTGACGTACCGCTGGATCGCCTTCGCCATGGCGATCCTGTCCTCGATGTCCGTGAACGCCGAGGGCTCGTCCAGGGCATAGATGTCCGCCTCCTTCAGCAGGCTCACCGCCACCGCGGTCTTCTGGAGCTCCCCGCCGCTGAGGCTCGAGACCTGCTTGTCGAGGAGCTTGTCGACCCTGAGGGGCTTCAGGAGCTGCGCCAGGTTCTGGCCGCTGCTCCACCTGTCGCCGCTGGAAGCCGTGAGGAGCTCCTGCACGCTTCCCTCGAAGTCGCTTGTAAGGTATTGGGGCTTGTAGGCGATCTTGGCCTTCGACAGCGCCCTGCCTTCGTCGGGATCGAGCTGCGAGGCGAGGATCTTGAGGAAAGTGGTCTTGCCAAGGGCGTTGGCGCCGAGGACCCCTATGACCTCGCCCTGCCTGATGACGCCGGCGTCCGCCTCTAAGGTGTACGGCGGATACGACTTCTTCAGCGAGGTGTACTCCAGGAGGGGGCTCATGGTAACCTCCTGAGAGGGAGGCGAGAAGACGTCGAAGGTGACGGGCGTGTCCCTGAACCGCATGTTCTCGCCCGTGATCATGCCGTCGAGGAGGGAGTTGATCCCCTCCGACGTCGTCATCGGCCCTGAAACGATGCCGTAGACCCCGGGATCCCCGTAGATTATGTGCACAAAGTCGCAGGCGTAGTCCAGGAATGTCAGGTCGTGTTCCACAAGGACGACGCTCTTGCCCAGGCTCGCCAGGGACCTTACGACCTTCGAGACCTGGAGGCGCTGGTAGACGTCGTTGAAGGAGCTGGGCTCGTCGAAGAAGTAGATGTCAGCGTCGCGCTCGGCGGCCACGATGACCGCGAGGCGCTGCAGCTCGCCGCCGCTGAGCTCCTCGGGAAGCTTGTCGGTGTCGTCCGCGAGGCTGAGCTGCCTCAGGAGCTCCTTGCCGCGGCCCGTCTCGTCGTACTGGTCCACCAGCTTCCCGACGGACTCCCTCCATGCCTTTGGGATGAGGTAGATGGCCTGGGGTTTCACGGAGGCCTTGATCTCCCCGCGGCTTATCCTCTCGAAGTGCGGCCTCAGCTCTGTTCCCTGGTACACGCCGAGGATCTCGTCCCAGGTCGGAGGAGCGTCCAGCCTGCCCAGGTTCGGCATGAGGCTGCCCGACAGGATGTTGATGGAGGTAGTCTTCCCCACGCCGTTCTTCCCCACCAGGCCGGTGACGCTGCCCGGCTTGGGGATGGGGAGGCGGTACAGCCTGAAGGTGTTGGGCCCGTACTGGTGGACCTTGTCGTCGCCTATCTCGGTGGCGATGTTGACTATGTCGATGGCGTCGAACGGGCACTTCCTGGTGCATATGCCGCAGCCGATGCAGAGTATCTCGTCAATGACCGGATATCCCTCAGGGTCGGTGAACTCTATGACCTTCTCGCCCATGAGCTCGGGAGGGCAGAACTTCTGGCACTCGTGCCCGCACTTCTTGAAGTTGCAGGTGTCCCTTTCCAGCACTGCTATTCTATGCTGCATCGTAGGTCAGCGACGAAAGACGTCACAACACCGCTTCGAACTGGGAGGGTGAGACGCGGTTCAAGGGTCGCGGGTCTCCGAACAATCATGGAAGATATAAGCATTGTCGGAGGAGTAAAGGCGAAAAGTGCGCGGCCGGGCCGCAACGAGGGGAAGACTTATTTCACGAAGCCTTCGATGAGTGATGGGTTGGTAAAGAAGGAGCCCTTCCACGGCACGACGTTGACCGACCGCCAGTGGGAGGTCATACGTCTGAGGTCCGACGGGCTAACGCAGGCCGAGGTCGCCAAGAGGCTGAAGACGACGAGGGAGAACATCTCGATCATCGAGCATAGGGCCCACGACAAGATATCTGCGGCCAAGGCGACGCTGGCGGCCCTCCAGGAGCTCGAAGTGTCGCAAGAGGTCCTCATCCCCAGCGGGACCTCGGTTTTCGAGGCCGTATCGATGCTGGTGATCAGGGCCGACATCCTGGGCATCAAGCTGAAGCAGTCGGCGGACGCCCTGCTCGCCCTGCTGAGGTCACGCTGCAGGTCGAAGATAAGGGGGCACCACCTCGTGGCGGTCATCAAGGCGGAGATCTCCGAAGGCGGCGAAGTCACCTTCAAGATGACGGTATGACGGGACTACAAGCCTAAAATACCCAGGCTGCGGTTCGGAACCTGATGAAACTAAGCGCGCGGAACCGGGCGGTAGGGACGGTGGTGTCGGTCGAAGAGGGGGCCATCGCGGCCCTTGTGAGGATCGAAGTCAGGGAGCCCTTCACGGTGACCTCCATGATCACCAAGGACGCGGCGGAGGACCTCAAGCTCAAGAAAGGAGACAAGGTCTCGGTCATAGTGAAGGCCACCGAGGTCATAATCGCCAAGGACTAGGCCCGCGGGCCGGAGACGATTCGCGGCTAGTGGGAAACGAAGAAGCTCCCCGATATCCTGCCCGAACCGAAGACGGCGATCCTGTCGGCCAGGCTCCTAGCTTCGAAGTTGTCGTGGGTGACGTAGATCACCGTAAGGTCCAACCTGTCGAAGATGGCCCTCAGCTCGCCCATGAGGTGCTGGCGAAGCTCTTGGTCGAGGGAAGTCAACGGCTCATCCATGAGCAGTATCCGGGGTTCCGGGGCTAGCGACCGGGCCAGCGCCACGCGCTTCTGCTGGCCTCCGCTCAGCTGCCCGGGGAGCAGGCCTTTCAAGTCGGCTATCCGGAGCATCTCCATGACATCCATGGCCCTCTTTCTAACCGCCGAAGCATCAAGACCCCGAAGGCCGAAGGTGACGTTGGCCATCACAGAGAGATGAGGGAAGAGAGCGTTGTCCTGCATCACGTAGCCCAGCCCGCGGTCCGCCGGATGCACCATGACGTTTGGCCCCGGGCCCGCGAACCTTGTCACGGTCTTTCCACCTATCTTCACTTCGCCTGAGTCGGGTTCCATGAGGCCTGCGACGATGTTCAGGGTCGTGGACTTGCCTATGCCACTGGGACCCACGAGCCCCACCACCTCCCCGGCGTCCACCTCAAGGTTCAGATCCTTGATGACCTGCCTTTCCCCGAAGGCCTTGCAAAGCCCGCCGATGCTAATCATGCCGGCTTCTGCCATCCTCCCAGGAACTTGAACGCAGCGAGCACGACGAAGGATATCACGATCAGTATCACCGATAGCGCGTCGGCGGCGACGAGGTTGCTCGCCATGGCTATGTAGATCGCCAGAGGCATGGTCTGGGTGACCCCGGGAAGGTTCCCGGCAAAGAGAAGCGTTGCCCCAAACTCACCGAGGGCCCTCGCCCAGCACATGATGAAGCCAGCCAAGATGCCCCTGCTGGCCAGGGGCAGGGTTACGCGGAGGAAGACCCTGGCATCCGATTTCGTAAGGATCCTGGCGCTGTCCAGGATCCTTTGGTTCACGCTTTCGAACGCGGTCTTGGATGAGCGAAAGTAGAAGGGCGATGCCACGAAGGCCTCGGCCATTATCACGGCTATGAGGGAACCTGGCAGCACTATGCCCTGCTGCAGGAGGTACCTACCTACGAGCCCACGGGGTGCGAAGGCCAGAAGGAGGGCAAGGCCTGCGACCGATGGAGGGAGGACCATCGGAATGTCGACCAGCGTGTCAAGGAACAGCCTCCCTCGGAACCGCCTCCTTGCCAAGGCGTAGGATAGGGGCGTCGCTACGATGACCACCAGTGTCGCGGAGACGGTGGCGGTCAGGAAACTGAGCTTCAGGGGGGTTATTACTGCGTCGGACGTAATCGCGGACGCCAGCTGGCTTGGGGTGGTGTAGAGGAATACGGCGGCCACTGGGACGGCGATGAAGAATAGAAACAGGACGCTGGCTAGTCCCAGAAGGAGCGTTTGAGTCCTGTTCACGCCCGGGTTCCTATGGGCTTACGAAACCAAAGTTGTTAAGGATTTGCTGCCCCTGGGCCGAGGTCAGGAAGTTGACGAACTGCTGTGCCAGCACGAGATGTTGAGAGGTTGAGATCACGCCGGCTGGGTAGCTCGCGACCACGTTCACGCTGTCGGGGATCGTGATGAAGTTGATGTTGGCGGCCTGGGCTATCGCGTCCGTCTTGTACACGATCCCGGCGTCGGCCGTGCCGGTGACGATCTTTGTCACGGTCTGTTCAACGTCTGTGTCGTACGAGATGACGTTGGCGAGGACCGCCTTGCTGAAGTTGGCGTACTGTGGGCCGACGTATGCTGGGCTGCTGGAGTTCCCCCACGTGGACTCGATATTGCTCAATATCGTCAGGCTGTAGGCGCCCGCGGGGACGGACTTGTCTTCCAGCTCAACCCTCACCCCGGACTTGGCGAGGTCGGCGATCGAAGTGACCTTGGAGGCCGAAGACTTGGCCACCATGACGATGAGGGAGTTCTTGGCGAACAGGACCGACTTGTTGTACAGCAGGGAGGCGTTTGCAACCTGCGTCATGTAGGTTGGGGAGGCGGAAAGGAAGACGTCACAGGGGAATCCTTGCACGATCTGGGTTGCAAGGGCGCCCGAGCCGGCGTAGTTGAAGGTGATGTTGGCGTTGTAGAAACGGTTGAAGGCAGCACTAATGTTTGGCATGATGTTGACGAGGCTCGCCGCGGCGAACACCGTCAGCTGCCCGGGGGGCAGGGTCTGGGTCACGGTCGCTGTCGTAGTCTGGGTGCTCGTGCTCGTCAGGGTGTTCGTCGTGGTCTGAGTCGTGGTGACGGTCGTAGCCTGCTTGCCGGCGTAGCTCAGGTATATGTCTGCGGCGGCGGCAACCGCGACCAAGGCGATCACGGCCAATACGATCACTTGGGTCGATATCCCTTTCCGATTCATTAGAGTCAACCAATCGTCTCCGGTTACATAAGCCTTGGTAACCGTGCGTGATTACTTCGGCGGCTTCACGAGTACTGGGTGATCCTCCTCTGGTGAAGCATCTCCTTGATGATTGTGGAGGAGTGCACCCAGCGCTCCCTGGGTATCCGGAACCCTGACAGCACGTTCAGGAAGGCGCTTTCGAAATCCTCGAAGAGGGCAGGCGGCGAGTTCATGGCGGCCCTTACGGCTTCCCGGACCGTCCATACGCCAAGCGGGATGAGGTAGCCCGGGTAAATCTCTCTCAGGGCGAGGACGGTGGCTTGCCTCCTCTCCTGCTCCAGGTACTCGGCCGTCGCCAGGCGCACCGAATAGTAGCAGCCGCCGGGGGCCGCGTAGGTGGTCCGCCCCCGGTACGGTTCGAAGTCCCCCGTCACCTCGAAGGTGGACCCGCCCTGGTTCCAGGCGGTGTTGGGGAACCACGCCTCGATCCATTCGAAGCTGTAGCTGGCCGGGATGAGCATGACGAAGTATCGGTTGTTCAGGTGGTCGTAACGGAACACGCGGTATTCGTCGATGGTAGGGTAGCCTCTGATCCTTTCCAGGAGCTCCAGGGAGAGGTTGCTGTCGACGGCCGTGATGCTCCATCTCGTGGGGACCATCTTCCTCCTCCTCCCCGTCCCGAACATGCCGATGGAGAAGGCCTTCTGGATCCTGCTGACCGGGAGCCCTCCCTGATACAGCTGCCACACGGCGTCCGCCGCCCCCAGGTCACGGTCGTAGTAGACCCTCTCGATCCTCCTTTCTGACGACCCGGGAGAGAAGGAGTAGCTCACCAGGGAACCGGAAGGGCCGAAAGGAGGGGCGTCCTCGCTCACGGTGAGGAAGGGTGCGGGCGGTCTCTCCAGCTTCATCTCGGAGGCGATCGGCTTCGAGGAGAGCATCGACGTCTGCAGCTTCTCCAGGAGGCCGTTTGGCGCCCTGGCGTCTTCGACGTTGGCGCGCCCGTTGCCCCTGATGAGGAGCGAGCGATACTCGACTACCCTCTCGGTGGAGAACCTCAGCCACCTCTCCGGCGAATCGTAGATGGAGGTTTCGCCGCTGACCGGGGGGACCATGGGTCCGAAGCTTATCCTGGGATACCCGTAGCGGCCCACGAAGACCGAGGGAGGCGAGTCCCCCACCACGTCTGACGAAGCCAGGCGCTCCCTTATGCCCGCGTAGACCCTGGCCTTCAGGAGCACGGGGCAGCTGGGCCTCCCGCAGAGAAGCCTGACCGACCTGCAGGCGAGGCATACGGCGCTCTCCCTGACCTTGACACCGGATGACGAGGCGAGCCCGCTCAGACCCAGGACCTCTTGGGTGAAGGCCATGCCCTCAGGCTTCAAGCTTCGAGGGATTCAGCTAGCTGGGGTATTTAGCGGCCCTAGCCTTCTTGATGGCCATCAGGACCTTCTCGGACGTTATCGGCAGGTCGTCGATGGCCACGCCGGCCGCGTTCAGGATGGCGTTCCTGATCGCGGGTGCCGGGAGGACGATCGGTGGCTCGGCGACGATCTTCGCGCCATAGGGTCCCAGGGGGCCGGGAACCTCCACGATAAAGGAATGGAAGCTCTTCGGGATGTCCATCGAGGTAGGAATGTAGTAGTCCGCCAGGCTGTGGTTCACGACCTTTCCGTCCCTGTGGACCAGCTCCTCCATCATGGCGTAGCCCATCCCCTGCACCGTCCCGCCGTATATCTGTCCGATCACTCCCGTCGGATTGATTGCCTTGCCGACGTCGTAGGCCGCGTGGACGTCGGTCACCTGGTACACGCCCGTCTCCTCGTCCAGCTCTATCTCCACGATGAGGGCTCCCCATGTGTACTGAAGGTAGGGACTGCCCTGCCCCGTCTCAGTGTCCCACGGAGTCGGCGGGGCCATGAAGAAGCCGTCTTCGCTCATCTTCACGCCCCTCCTGTGAGCCTCGGCAGCGAGGGCCGCCCAGCCAATCGAGCGGGTGCTGTCGGTCTCGTCGAACGCGACTCCGTCCCTTATGGATATCCTCCCCTCAGGGACCATCAGGACGTCCGCGGCGACAAGCACGAGACGCTTCCTGATCCGTTCCGCCGCGACGAGGGCAGCGTTCCCTCCGACGACCACCGTCCTCGAGGCGACCGTGGGTCCTGACTCCCTGTGCCTGCTGGTGTCCGGCCTGGCAAGCCTGAACCAGGAAAGTGGCACGCCCAGGGTGGCCGCCGCCACCTGAATCAGGCCGGTGACCGCCCCGGTGCCGAATTCGGTGAGGCCCGTCCCCACGGTGACGACCCCGTCCCTTCCCACTTCGAGGAGCACGGCGCCGTAGTCGTTGCCCTCGGGACCGAGGCTGTTGCCGTGCATCAGGAGGGCCATGCCCATCCCCTTCTTGAGGCGGCCCACCTGGTCCGCGAAAACCTTCCTCTTGTTCCAGTAGTCGCTGGAGGTCACGACCTTCTCGACGCACTGGGGAAGCCCGCAGCTGCCGTCTATGAGATGGTTCGTGGCGTTGCGCTTCCCGGCGACAAGCATGTTCTTCAGCCTGAACTCCAGGGGGTCGAGGGAGAGCTTCCTCGCGAGGTCCTCCATCTGGCTCTCGATGGCGAACACCGCCTGAGGCCCTCCGAAGCCGCGGAAGCTGCCCGCGTACGTGTTGTTGGTGTAGACAAGGTAGCTGTCCGCCTTCACGTTGGGGACTTCGTAGGCGCCGGTGCAGTGGAATATCCCCCTTCCTATCACGAACACGCCGAGGGAGGCGTAGGCGCCAGCGTCAAGGTACAGCTCGACCTCGTCCGCCTGGAGCCGGCCATCCGCAGACGCCCCGGTCCTGTGGGTTATGACGTAGGGATGCCTCTTCGTGTGCATGACCATGGACTCCTCGCGGTCCATGGCGCAGTAGACGGGCCTCTTCAGCCGGAGGGCGGCGAGGGCCGCTGTTCCGCAGACGTCGTAGGGGGTTTCGTCCGACTTCGGGCCGAACGCGCCGCCGGTGACCGCCTGCACCACCCTCACCCTGTCAGCGGGGAGGTTCAGCATCTTCATGAGCGCCGCCCGCGTATGGTGGGGGCTCTGCATGGAGCCTATCACGGTGATGGAGCCGTCGAAGGCGGGGACTGCCATGCCGACCTCGGTCTCCATGGGCGTGGCGTCCTGGAACTGGGTCCTGAAGGTCTTCTCCACGACGACGGAGGAGTTCGCGAAGCCCTTCTCCACGTCGCCCTTCCTGATCCTCATCTCCTTGGCGACGTTCCCCCCTTCGTGGACCCTGACTGCGTCGGGCTTCATGGCCTCGATGGGGTCGAAGACCGCGGGCAGGGGGGCGTAGGTCACCTTCACCGCCTCTGCGGCCTCCCTGGCGGCTCCTTCCGTTTCCGCCACGACCGCGCCCAGAATGTCGGCCGTGGACCTGACCACGGAGCTGGCGAAGAAGGGCCTGTCAGGGATGACGGCCGAAGACTCGTTTATTCCTGGGATGTCCTTCCACGTGAGGACGTCCAGGACCCGAGGCATTGCCTTCGCTGCGGACAGGTCCACTTCTATCAGCTTGCCGTGAGGAAGGGAGGAGTGGAAGAGCTTGGCGTGGACGGTGCCGCGGGCGAGCATGTCTCCGGTGTAGACGGGCTTGCCCAGGACCTTCTCGAGGCCGTCTATCCTGGCGAGGGACTCGCCCACGTAGACGAGCTTGCCCTGCTCGCCCTGCTCCTTGACGCCCTTCAGGAACTGGGAGACGTCCGAGGTCACCGCGATCTCCCCTCCGAGGCCTCCTGGATGGCCTGTATGATCGGGTAGTAGCCCGTGCACCTGCACAGGACGCCGCTGATGCCGGCCTTGATGTCGTCCTCGGTCGGTCTCACGGTCCTGGACAGGATGTCCTTCGCTGCCACCAGCATGGCCGGGGTGCAGAAGCCGCACTGGGCCGCGTTGTACTTGAGGAACCTGCCCTGAAGGGACTTCATCTGGGGGTCTTCGAGGAGGCCCTCGAGGGTCGTGACCTGGGCCCCTCTGCACTGGGCCGCCAGGACGATGCAGGAGTTGACCAGCCTGCCGTTCAGGATCACGGCGCAGAGGCCGCAGTCGCCGGTTCCGCAGCCATCCTTGACGCTCTTGATGTCGAGGCGGTTCCTCAGGACGTCCAGGAGGGAGTCGGTCGAGTCGACGTGGAGGGAGCGCTCCCGGCCGTTCACCGTCATCGTGATGAAGTGCTTGGACAACCCTCTCAGCTCCCCCTTATCCTGCTGACGCAGCGACCGAGGAGACGCCCCAGGAAGACCTTGGCCACGTCCGCCCTGTATTCGCCTGAGGCCCTGAAGTCAGAGCCCAACGAAAGCTCGTTGGCGAGGATCCCCTGGGCGGCTGCCACGGCGTCCGAGGTGAGCCTCCTCCCCGCCAGGTAGCCCTCCACGAGGGTCGCCCTCTGGGGGATCCTGCCCGAGACCCGGTTCAGGGAGACGCTGGCTTTGAGCACCGTCTCCAGGTCGGGTTCGAGGGTCAGGACGACCGCCATGTTGACCAGCGCTATGATCAGGGTGTTCCTCCTTCCCAGCTTGTCGTAGGCGGAGCCGCTGTTGGACGGCAGCTGGGGCACCTCGACTTCGGTGAGTATCTCGCCGCTCTTCCTGAAGGTCGTCCGCTTGCCCAGGATGAACTCCTTCAGGGGGACGACCCTCTCCTTCTTGGAGCTGGAGAGCTTCAGCTTGGCGTCGAGGGCGAGGAGCACGGGGATGAGGTCCTCCGACGAGCTGGCCGAGCAGACGTTGCCTCCGACGGTGGCGACGTTCCGGATCTGCGGGTCGCCGAACTTGCTGCCTGCGTCCCTGATGACCTCCAGCTCCTTCCCTATCGATGGGGATTCGAGAAGGTCGCTCACCGTCGTCAGGGCGCCGATGCGGAGGGAGCCGCCGTCGACCCGCACGTAGCGCAGGTCCAGCTCGAGCCCCGACAGGTCCAGGAGGTTGGATGCCGTCACCTGACGCCTCTTCAGGCGGGGAACCAGATCCGTCCCCCGGGCCAGGACCGTGGTGCCCTCTCCGAACTCCTCCATGTAGCTGAGCGCGTCCGCGAGGCTGGTCGGCACGTAGATGTCGAAACCGGCCAAATCGATCTCAGCCCCCGCCAACGGCCGGAACGAAGAGGACGAGGTCCCCGTCCTTGAATCCCAGGTTCGGCACGTCCTTCAGGCGGTGGGCCACCCCGTTGTGGTAGACAAAGGAGTAGGGCCTGGCCTTTCCATGGGCACCGTAGAGGGGCTGGCGGAAGTCATCTCCGTACTCCCTTGACAGGGAGGCCAGGAGGCCTTTGAGATCGCTCGCTTCAACTTCGAGCTCGCTCTTGTTGGAGCTGGGGATGAGGTCGAAGAACAGCCTGACCTTCACCTTGGCCATGCGCCTTTCTCCTCTCAAACGCTCGACCGTGATAGAAAAACCTTTACGAACATCGCGGCGGAAACGAAGACACAAATCTTATACGATGACGTCGGCAGCCTCTAAACGACGAACCGTCGGGGCCCGTCTTCTAGCCTGGATCAGGATGGCAGCCCGCGAAGCTGTTGATCGAGGGTCCAAATCCCTCCGGGCCCGCCAGCAAAGAACGTAGACCTGACGCTCAATCAGAAGTGGTGGACTTCGGTGAGAGTAGCGCTTTGCTCGGTCTCCTATGCACAATCCGTAAATAAGACTCCCGACCCTTAAGTTCTTGGAGCGAAAGTTGGAAGATTACCAGAAGCTATTGGTGATTTCCTCGCTATTTACCGTTCTTCTCCTATCTCCTGTGATTCCAGGAGCATCCTCCCAGTTGAGAGCGACGAGTGCAAGTTCGGATACAGGTTCTGGCGTCTACGCGGTGATTACAAGGGCAGATCCCGGCAGCTGGGATCAAACGACCCTCTCCCTTCTGACTTCTCAAGGGATGAATGCCATATACCAGTTTCCTACGGGCGCCTGCGAATGTGGGTTTGTTATTGATTCTTCTGGCAATTACATAGTCGTCGAAATAGCTGGCAACGCGCTTACGAAGGTGACCCGAGCCGGGGTGGGGACCGTGATATACAAGTTCGCCGATGGCACCAAGCCAACTGGTATGGCAATAGATTCTTCAGGGAACTACATCGTCGGTGAAATGAACACGAGCAAGATCTCGAAGATCACTCCCGGCGGAGTGAGGACGGAGATAGCCAACATCACCGCTCCAAACGATTTGGAAATAGATGCTTTCGGAAACTACATAGTGACTCAGACGATATGGCCTTCTCTGAACGCGCTTTCGAAGGTCACCCCCGATGGCAACGTAAGCGTAATTTACAACTTCCCCGTCCGCACTTGGCCCGCCTCGACGGCAATCGATTCCTCTGGGAACTACATAGTCAGCACATACGACGGAAACGCGCTCTGGAAGGTGACTCCGGACGGTGCGGCCACCCAGGTATACAGGTTCAACGGTGGTACCTACCCGTACACCGTCACGATTGATTCGAACGGGAACTACATCGTGTCCGAGTCCCATACTCAGGTGCTCTCTGAGATAACGCCTGCCGGCGTGAGGACCGAGTTGTACCATTTCTCGGATTGGCCGGGCGAGATTCTTGTCATTTCCGCTGGGGACCTGACCCCAATCCCCGAGTACCCAGGGGGAATGGTGTTGGTTACGACGGCTCTCGCTGTTTCGATAGCCCTGTTGTTCACTCGAATGAAGAGCAGGCCCGCCATCTGAGCTTTGACCATTACGCCCCGTGACTCTCTTGCTTCAAAGTTGCTTCGGGGTCTCTCTTGATTGAGGGCGCCGGGGGGGATGTGCGGAGTTTCACATCTCGGCCGAATTCGGAAGAGGCCAAGAGAGGCCTGACACAGGGAGTCTCCTTGAGACGAGACTGCTAACGAACCTAAGCAGGTCCTAGTCCCGCCGGGCCCGCCAGCAATTGTCATAAGGTCAGGGACTGAGCGACAGCCGGCGAAGCGCGGAGGAGCGCCTAGGGCTCGCCCATCGTGTACGACAGGAGCCTGCTGCCGGCGTCGTCGAAACTGAACTGCCCCGTTACGCTCTCTCCGCGCAGGACCTTGGGGAGCCAGTAGCGGTCGTCCTCCCACATCTCGTCGAAGGGGATGTCCGCGAAATCGAACCAGCGAAGGAACCCTTCGTCGCTGGGCCTCGGCTCGCCGGAGAACTCCGTCGCGGTGAAGACGTGCACGAACCAGTCCTTCGCAGGGTCGTGCCCGAACCTGAAGGAGAGGGTCCCCCTGTGAATGGGGGATGGAACCTCAAGGCCAGACTCCTCCTCGACCTCCCGCCTGACGCAGTCCTGCGGGGACTCGCCGACTTTCAGCTTGCCCCCTAGACCGTTCCACATGCCGCCGCCGAACCTTCCCTCCGTCTTGTGGAGCAGGAGCACCTTGCCCTGGTGCACTATGAAGCAAAGGGTGGCGACGGTTGTCATTGCTTGCGCTCCGCGGGTTCGGTCAGCCTTATTACGAGGGGGCGTAATAAACGATGCTGGGCCCTTGGACAGGAGAGAGGGATCGGTCCGCCGGAACGTAGAGCGCCTGGCAAAGGCTGGGGGCAGGGAAGGCTACCGCAGGTTGGCCGAAGAGGCCGCGCGCAAGAGGCTGGAATGGTACGAGAGGAATGGGGAGGGCCTGAATCTCAGGGGGTCAGCGGTCAGGCGGGCCTACGAGCTCCTTCTGATCCGGTACCTGGGCCTGGACCCCGAGGACGTCCCCGTAATCTACGAAGACGAGGAGAGGATCGTCTGGCGCTCCTCCAACTTCTGCCCTCTCCTGGAGGCGTGCACGAGGACCGGGCTCGACACCAGGGTCGTCTGCAGGGAGTATCAGGAGGTCCCGGCTCAAAGGCTGATCGAGAAGGTGGACCCCAATCTGAGGTTCTCGCGGAGCTATGAGAAGATAAGGCCCTACGCCAGCTTCTGCGAAGAGGCCATAGAGCTCGGGAAGCCCAAGGCGACCCGCTGATCCGGGAACCGGCGGCGTCCCCCCGCTCAGGCTATTTCGATCTGGCGTTGGCGCTTGCCCTCTTGGCAAGCTCCGCCATTATGGTGGCCGGAATCTCCGGGCGCACCTTCACCAGCGCCTCGAAGGACCAGGCAGTGAACGCCGCGCATCTCGTTGGAGCCACGGCGACGACGTCCGCCGACCTCGGCTGGTTGTCCAGGACGGCCATCTCCCCGAAGAATCCCCCAGGGCCTATCTGAGATATGACCTTCGCGCCCCTCCGGACCTCAGCCTTCCCCTCCAGCACGACGTAGAACCCGATGCCCAGCTCCCCCTCCTTCACGATGGTCTGGCCGGCGTCGAACGACAAGTCGTGACCCAGCCTGGCCACAACGTCGAGCTGCTTCTTCTTCAGCCCGGCGAAGAGCGGAACCGTCGCGAGGACCTCCTCGAACCCCTTCTTGTTGCCCTCTGCTTTCATCGAGTGAAGTGACGCGTGAGAAGATTTAAACTCATCGTCGCTACCCCGCCGTGAACCGGAGCCTCCGACCGGCCCGGCCCCGCCTCCGGGGGACGGCGGAGATCACCGACAGGGGGATCTGACGAGGGAGGCTATCGGGATCCGATTCGTCTCGCAGCGTCGATGTCTCCCTTCCGGAGCATCATCGCCCTCTTCACCCTCGCCTGGGCGATCTCCTCTGAAACTGAGCGCATCGACCTCCCGGTCCCGAGGACCTCCTGGATGACCACCTCCGTGTTCTTCGAGATCTTGTATTCTATCAGGTCGAACGCTTCCTTCTCGGTCCCTCCCTTGTATTCCACATAGGACCCTATGACGCCTCCGGCGTTCACCAGCAGATCGGGAAGCACCCACACTCCTGCGGAATGGAGAGCCGCGTCCGCTTCCTTCGTGGTAGGGATGTTGGCTGCCTCGACCACCATCCTCACCTTGGAGGCGAGGAGCTGGCGGACGGTCTCGTCGTTGATCACGTCAGAGGTCGCAGCTGGGATGAAGATGTCGCACGGGACGCCGAAGACGTCGTCCCTCGGCGCCTTGGAGTAGGATGGAAGGTTCGCCAGCACCGGCTCCATGCTGGACTGCTTCATTTCGTTGAGGATTTTGGGGATGTCGAGACCACGGGGGTCCGCCATCGAGCAGCTGACATCGGAGATGCCGACTATCTTGAAGCCCATCTCGTCAAGGAACTTGGCCGTGAAGGAGCCCACGTTGCCGAAGCCTTGGATGCAGACCCTGGCCTCCCTGGGGTCGAGGTTGAACTTGTGCAGCTTGTTCAGGAGGCCAACGGCCAGGTTCGTGGCGTGGGCTACGCCGTAGCCCGTCGTGCCCAGCTCGTGCGGGATCCCGCCGATCTCGGAAGGCTTCCCCGTGCATGCCTTCATGTCGCCGACCTCGTGCGCAAAGACCGCCATCTCGAGCTCCGAGGTCCCCATGTCGGTGGCGCCGACGTACTGGTTGGGCACGTAGGGCTTGATGGCCCTAGCGAATGCCCTGACCCAGGCCGCCCTGTCGGTCTTGGCCGGGTCGCCCCGTATGCCCGCCTTGGCCCCGCCGAAAGGAAGCCCCGCGAGGGCGACCTTCCAGGTCATCACCCTGGCGAGCCTGAAGACCTCCCGCGGGGTGACTGTCGGCGAGAACCTGATGCCGCCCTTGCCCGGGCCGCTGGCCGTGTTGTCTATGACCAGGACGCCCTGCATGCCCGTGTCCGGGTCGTAAACCTGGATCACTTTCTCCGGCCCCCATTCGTCCGCCATGCTCCAGACGTCGATATCCTGAAGGCGCTCCGAAGGTGCGGAGCGTTTGGACGGTTCGCTCATTGGACCACGCCGGCCGCTAGGGCAGTCTGACCGAATATAAGGGCTTGCGCTGCGGGCTATGTGTCGGACAGGGGGGCCTCGGTCTGCGGCGCGGCTCCGCCGATGGAAGCTGTCCCGCTCCTGCGCATGCGGAGGTACGCCCAGGATACGGCCAAGCCGATCGCGAGCGCGACAGCCCAGGCATAGACGAAGCCCTCGATGCTGTACTGGACGGTGATGGCCTCGAGGAGGGCTGCCACCATCAGCATCAGGATGACCAGCGCGAAAGAGGCGGCCGCCCTGGAGAGCTCCTCCTTGAGGCGTTTCGCGAAGGCAGAGTAGACCATGAGGATGCTCTCAGCGATGGCCACCGCGTAGGCCATCAGCTCCACCCATGAGTGGGGAGAGAGGAAGGTCGTGATGAGGAGGATGGAGGCTGGGACCCCCGACGAAGATGCCAGCGCCGATATCACCTGCCCCGTCAATATGGTGACCTCCACGAACCTTATCCAGCCGAGGAAGGGGACGAACTCGAACACCGCGATCAGGGCGTTGTTGGCGAAGATGTCCAGGGCGTTGAACATGAGGGGCTCGTTCTCGATCTGTGAGAGGATCGCCCTGGTGTCGTTCAGAAGGGAGTTCGCATCGCTTGGTGAGAGCGGGACGTTGGAGACAACCGCGAAGAGGGCGACTTCGAATACGAAGGTGGCTAGAACGAGGGTCAGCCACCTGCGGTCGAACCGCAGCTTCCCGCCAGCCTGCACGGGTTCTCGCAGGACCCAGGGGCTATTTCACCCATTCGGTCGTTACGGGCCTGGCGCGCGACGCAAATGGGACCGATTGAGACGACGGAGGCTCCCCCTCTTTGTCAGAAAGAGTTTAATCCACGCGGGTTTGGTGGGGTCGGTGTGTTGAGTAGGCCCGGCAGCAGGCAGCCTGAGACGGGGGAAGCCTTTGCACGGCCTGGCGAGCTGCCACGGGGGCCGTGAGCGGCGATGGGCATGCTCGAGACTCTCCTGCTTGCCGTGTCATTGGCCGTGACGCTGGTGTTCTTCGCCTACGGGTTCAACATCTTCTACCTTCTGAGGCTTTCGAGGAAGTACAGGAAGCCGGCGCCCCTTTCGGCATCAAAGCCCACCATAGCCATCCACCTTCCGATATTCAACGAAAGGTACGTAGCGGAAAGGCTGCTGCAGGCCTGTTCCGTTACCGCGGACCTCTATGGCAAGGACAAGGTGCACGTCTCCGTGCTGGACGATTCCGATGACGAGACCACCTCCATGCTCATGGAGGTGACCGAAGGCTACAGGGCGAAAGGCTTCAACTTCGACGTGCAGCACAGGGACGACAGGTCGGGCTTCAAGGCGGGGGCGCTGAACGCGGCCCTGCTGAAGGCCAAGGAGGAGTTCGTGGTGGTCTTCGACTCGGACTTCCTCCCCAGGCCGGACTTCCTGGACAGGGCTGCAGCGTACGTCACCGCCGACGATTCGCTCGGCGTCGTCCAGTTCAGGTGGAGCTACACCAACCGCGACTACAACTGGATAACGAAGGCAGTGTCCATAGGGATGGACGCCCACTTCATGATAGAGCAGCCCGCGCGCTGCGCAGGCGGGCTTTTCCTCAACTTCAACGGCAGCGGGGGCATAATCCGCACCGGAGCGCTAAAGGAGTCAGGCGGCTGGCAGTCGGACACGCTGGCGGAAGACCTGGACGCCAGCTACAGGATGCAGCTGAAGCGGTACCGCATACAGTATGTGAGCGACGACGTGCCCTGCGAAATACCGCCGACGGTGGCGAGTTTCAAGAGACAGCAGGGGAGGTGGGCCCGCGGCAGCCTCCAGGTCGCCAAGAAGTCGCTCCCGTCGCTGCTCATCGACAGGAAGGTGAGCCTGAAGCAGAAGTTCGAGGCCTTCATCCACCTGACCTACTACTCCGTCCATCCGCTGATGTACACCTCGTTCCTGCTGGCCGCCCTCGCTGCCATCTTCAACGTGGACAGCATCAAGGTGGTGATACCCAGCCCTACCCAGATCGGCCAGGCGGCGGGCGGGAAGCTGTCCGGGCTCTCCTGGACCACCCCACTCTGGGTACTGTTCGGGCTCTCGATCCTACTGTGCACGGCCGCGGCCTGGGTGTACTACATCGTCGCCATGAGGCGCCAGCACATCAGCGTCCTGGGCAACTGGCGCTCGCTTCTCGCGCTGGGGTTCCTTGGCTACGGCATAAGCGTGAGCAACACCCTCGAAGCCCTGAAGGCGTTCCTGCTGAAGGGAAGCGGAGTCTTCAAGAGGACCCCCAAGTACGCCGTCGTGGGCACCGAGGGCACGTGGAAGGACAAGAAGTACCAGGTGCCCCTGGAATACACCTCCTTTCTCGAAGCGCTGAGTGTGCTCGTCGCCGCCGTGGCCATAGGGCGCGCGGTGGCCTTTGACAACCTGGGGATCATCATCATCCTGGGGGTCTACGCGTTCGCCTACGTGTTCGTCTTCTCGACGACCATCTCTCAGAGCGGCAAGGAGAACATGGTCCCGGCCGTGCAGGCCGGGCTTCACTGAGGCTCTATCGTAGAGGGCGGCTTGTTCGTGATGGCGTAGGCCACCATGGAGACCTCGGGGAGCCTGTTCGTTACCTTCCTGCTGACGGAGTCCAGCAGCTCGACGGGCAGCCTCGCCCAGTCGGCCGTCATGCCGTCCTCCGAGGTGACCGCCTTGAGGGTCACGAGGTACCCGTACCTCCTCGAGTCGCCTGTCACGCCCACCACTTTGTCGTCCCCGACGACGGCGAACGCCTGCCAGAGGCCCTCGTAGAGGCCGGCCGAGCGGAGCTCCTCCGCGAACGCGGCGTCGGCTTCGCGGCATACCTTCAGCTTCTCTGGGGTCACCTCACCGATCACCCTGACGGCGAGGCCGGGCCCCGGGAAGGGGTGGCGCATGAGGAACTCGTGGGGCATCCCCAGCTTGGCAGCTATCTTCCTGACCTCGTCCTTGTAGAGGTCCCTGAGGGGCTCCAGAAGCTTGAAGGGCACCCCCTTCGGCAGGCCGGCGACGTTGTGGTGGGCCTTTATCCGGGAGGCCGGGCCGGCCGTGGAGGCGCTTTCTATGACGTCGGGGTAAAGCGTTCCCTGGGCGAGCCACTCGAAGGGGCCCTCCTTCCTGCTGAACTCCTCGAACACGTTCGCGAACTCTGCCCCGACTATGAGCCTCTTCCTCTCCGGGTCGGCGACCCCCTTCAGCGCCCGCAGGAAGCGCCCGGAGGCGTCCACGCGGACGACGTTCAACCCGAGGAGGTCCCTCAGGGCGTGCAGGACCTCTTCGCCCTCCCCCTTTCTCAGCAGGCCGTGGTCGACGAACAGGCAGGTCAGCTGGTCGCCGACTGCCTTCGAAATCAGGAGGGCAAGGGTGGAGGAGTCGACGCCGCCGCTCACCGCGCAGAGGACCCTGTCCCCGCCGACCTTCCTCCTTATCTCTTCGATCTCGGTGCTGACGAAGTCCTCCAGCCTCCAGCTCTTCCTGCACCCGCAGACACCGTAGACGAATGCAGCGAGCATCTCCTTGCCGAACTCCGTCTGGCTGACTTCCGGATGGAACTGCAGCCCGAATATCCTCCTGCGCCTGTCCTCTATGGCTGCGAAGAGCGAGTTGTCAGACGTGGCCGTCACCTGAAAGCCTCTCGGCATCTTCGTGACCTGGTCGCCGTGGCTGGCCCAGATCCGGCTCCTGGAGGGGATCTTCTGGAAGAGCGCGGAGCCGGCTCGGGTCTTGAGGGTCGACTCCCCGTATTCACACTTCTCGGCCGGGGCCACCGCGCCTCCGAAGAGGTAGGAGATGAGCTGGTGGCCGTAGCATATGCCCAGGATGGGCAGGCCGAGGGTCAGCGCGTCCGGGGAAGGCTTGGGGGCCCCCTTGGCGTAGACGCTGGCCGGCCCCCCGGAGAAGATCAGGCCCCTCGCGCCGCTCTCCCTCACCTGGCTCGTGGGAATCGAGAAGGGGACGAGCTGGCAGGGGACCTCCAGCTCCCTGACCCGGCGGACGATCAGGTGGGCGTACTGCCCCCCGAAGTCCAGGACGAGTATCCCGCCTTCGGCTGGCTTCATATGCACGAACCACCTCGACACGTATTTAAACGTGGTTCGGCGCCAAATAGACATGGACTGGCTCGGCACCGTAAAGGAGGACCTTCTCAAAGCCTCCATCGTCCAGCTGAAGCAGGCCGACAGGGTCTACGATTACATCGTCAATCCCCTGAGCTCAGGCGTGCCCGAGATACCCAGTCAGGCTCTGTGGGGGTGCGGCTATGAAGTGGCGAGGATACTGAACCTGAAAGGGGCCGACAAGATCATGGCCCCCGAGGCCATGGGCTTCCACATCGCCACCGCCCTGAGCATGGTGACGGGCCTGCCGATGCTCATGATAAGGAAGAGGCCCTATCACCTTCCCGGGGAGGTGGCTGTGCGCAAGAAGACGGGCTACGAGGAGAGCACAATGTACCTCAACGGCGTCAAGGCGGGGGACAAGGTCGTGCTGGTGGACTCGATAATCGCCACCGGCGGCACGCTCCTCCCGATAATCCAGACCCTGACCAAGATGGGGGTGGTCGTCCACGACGCCGCCGTCGTCATCGAAAGGGAGGGCCTAAACGGCGTTGAGATAATCGAAAAGGAGACGGGGATCCGCGTCAAGACCCTCCTCAAGGTCGACATAGTGAACCACAAGGTCAGCATAAGGTAGCCGCGGAGGGCTCAGCGGCGGCCCTGGATGTAGGTGGTCATCCAGAACGACCTGCGGGCCACCCCTGCGTTCCTCACCTGTGGAAGGCTCAACAGGATGTACGAGGCACCGGCGGCGAAGATGAGCTGCAGGACGTTGAAGGCGAAGGTGAACCCGAGGACCACAGCAAGGGCGTTTCCCTCGGTGAGGGTTATCCCCACCAGTTTGAGGGAGCCGGAGACGAAGGAGACGATGCCGGGGACCGTGTAGATGGCCACGATGACCACGTAGTTCGCCAGGGTCATGGCCGCCGCCCTGGTGACCGCGCCGACCGAGGCGCTCAGTCCCGCGGCCCTGCCGATGGTGGGGCTGCGGGCCCTGGAGGCGATGGACATGCCGAACCACATGCCAGCCAGGGATGACAGCACGGCGACCAACTTCAGAACCGGACCCACGGGGACGTTGATCCCGACGACCATGAGGGTCGCGAACTCGACGAAGGAGGCCGTAACCGCCGGCACGGGGCCGAAGACGTAGAAGGCCAGGAGGATCGCGATTTCACCCAGGTCGAACTGCAGGTAGGGGATGAGGGGGAAGCTGAGGACCAGGGCCTGGGATATCGTCGTCAGCACGACCGCCAGGGCCCCGAATACGGCGCCGCCCACCAGGATTTCGTTCCTGCTCCTCAGGTTCTCGGACAAAGCGTTGGTACTTACTAACTCCCTGGTATTTAGGCGTTCATGGTAACGACCATTTAAGTAGTAGATAGTGCTTCACGGAGGCCGCGGTCGGAGCGCCATGGCCAAAGTCAAGAAGTACTCGAGGTCCCCGTACTTCCCCACCCTCGTGGAGCTGCTCCTCCTCGGGGCCAAGAGCCGTTTCGTGGAGCTGACGACGGAAGGGCTGGCCGAGCAGCTGGGCAGGTCGCAGCAGGCGATGTCGCAGCACATCCTGGAGCTGGAGAGGGAGGGCTACATAGAGAGGGAGAGGGAGGGAAGGAGGTTCAACATCAAGCTCACCGACAAGGCGGTCAACGACCTCACCTCCTACTACCTGATGCTCAGGAGCGTGCTGGAGGAGGCACCCGACATCTACGAGTTCCACGGGGAGCTTTTCACCGGCCTGGGAGAGGGGGCTTACTACGTCAGCATGGGGGGGTACACCAGGCAGTTCAAGGAGAAGCTGGGCTACGAGCCCTTCCCGGGAACCTTGAACCTCAGGCTGGATTCCAGGACCGACAGGGTCCAGCTCGAGCAGCTGAGGGCGAAGCAGGGGATACTGATCGAGGGATTCAAGGACGGCACCAGGACTTACGGGGCCCTCAGGGTCTACCCGGCCCTCATTGAGGACGAGCGGGGAGGCATCCTGGCCATCGACAGGAGCCACTACGACGCCTCCGTTCTCGAGCTGATCGCGCCAAAGAACCTGAGGGATGCGCTGGGCATCAGGGACGGGGCGAGGGTCTCGGTGAAGGCGTTCGTGCGGACGCCGGCCCCTCGGTCGTCCTAGCCGCTGGGCCCGCAGAAGACGCCAATCTTAAATAACGGTCTGCTCCGGAGTTCCTAGATGTCAGCCGAACGTAAGGGCAAGAACGTACACGTTATCGATCATCCGCTGGCTCAATCCGTCCTCACAGAGCTCAGGAACAAGGACACGACGCAGATCCCCTTCAGGAAGGGCCTGGTGAAGCTGGGCCGCCTCATGTCCTTCGAGATGATCTCCTCTTTCCCAACGAAGGTTGTGGAGGTGGAGACGCCCATGAAGGTCAAGGCGAAGGGGGTGGTGGTGCCCGACATGGAGCACATCGTCATAATCAACGTACTCAGGGCCGCCACCGCGCTGGTGGAGGGGATGCTGAAGTCGTTCCCGCACGCGAGGCTCGGGGTCCTCGCGGTGCAGAGGGTCGAGGAGAAGGAGGGGATAGAGAACGTCAAGCCGGTCAAGTTCTTCGTCAAGATACCCAAGTTCAACGAGAACGACACGGTGATCATAGCGGACCCGATGCTGGCGACGGGAGGCACGCTCCTAACCACCATAGCCGAGGTCTACAAGGTCGGCAAGCCGAAGAGGCTCCTGCTCTGCTCTGTGATCGCCTGCGACTACGGAGTGGACAGGGTGATGAAGGAATATCCCGACGCAGAGCTCTACACCGTAGCCATCGACCACGAGCTCAACACGCACGCGTACATTGTGCCAGGGCTGGGAGACGCTGGAGACCGTTCCTTCGGCTAGCCGGGGTCAGCACAGCTCAGTTTTGTTTTGTCGCGCGCTCGAGAGAGGATATCGTCCTCTCGACCCCCGTATCGACGATGTAGGGTCCGAGCCGCGGGCCCTTCTCGCTCCCGAGCAGTATCCTGTATAGGAGCCTGAAGAAGTCGCCCGGTGGGATCCCCCTCCTCTTGGCGACCTCGAATATCTCGAACTGTATCTTGTCGGCGTCCTTAGCTCCCCTGAGGGTCTCGACCAGCTCGAGGACCGCTCCCCTCTCCTCCGGCGTGAGCTCCACGGCTGGGGGCTCGCCCATTATTTCGGTGGCCCAGCTGCGGGCAAGCCCTATCTTCTCGACCAGCTCGGGGGTGGGCCCGCCGATCATCTTGTACGACTGCAGGCGCCTGACGCTGTAGCCGACGACGTCCTCCGCGGGGGCGGAGAAGGCGATCTCGGCCAGAAGCCTGTACGGAAGGTGGACCGAGGGGGACTTCGGCGGGTTGAGGAAGTTGGTGTACTCGAAGAGGCCCCTGAGCTTGGCGCGCTTCTCCTCGGGCTCGACCCTGGCCTTTCCGAAGTAGACGTCCTCGAGGTAGTCGTACTCGTCCATGTACTTCGGTATGTCCATCACGGACAGGTTCCTGGTGCCGGCTATGCGCTTGTACATGAGCAGGACGAGGCTCCGGGTGGAGCCGTAGCGGAACCACATCTGCGGGGTGAAGACGTTGCCCGCGGACTTCGATATCTTCCTCCCCGAGCGGTCAAGGAACATCTCGTACTGGACGTGGAATGGGGGATGGAAGTGCAGGACGTTCTCCGCGACCCAGTCGTTGACCTTGACGGAGTCGGAGATGTCCTTGCCGTAGGCCTCGAACCTGATGTCCAGCGCGGCCCACCTGGCGGCGAACTCCACCTTCCAAGAGAGCTTGCCTTCCCCCTCGGAGAGCCTGGCGTCGCCTTCGTGGCCGCATCCCTCTATCTTCCTCTCCCTCAGCTGGGTCCCCTCGCAGCGGTAGTGGACGGACGCGGTCTTGGCGTCGAAGGAGAGGGCCCTGGTGGTGTACATGCGGCCGCAGTTGGAGCAGATGGCGAAGTAGGGGAGCGCCTCCTCGTACTTCTCCTGCCCCGTGAGCTCCCGGATGCGCTGGCCCACTTCAGAGCTGGCGGAGAGGATCAGCTCCGCCTGGCGGCCGAGGAGGTTCCTCCTGTACGCCTCGGCGCCGCTCTCGAACCTGTAGACGGCCCCCACCCTGTCCAAAGCCTCCCTGAGGAGGCCGCCCATGTGGGCACCGTAGCTGTCGTGGCAGCCGAAGGGGTCTGGGATCCTGGAGACCGGCATGGCAAGGTACTTCTCCAGGTCCCTGCTCAGGCCCGCCGGGACCTTTCTGAGGCCGTCCATGTCGTCGGTGAACGCGACGAGCTCGCTCTTCGTGCCCTGGTCCTCGAGGGCCAGCTTGGCGCCGTATCCCCTGAGGGCGTCACCGAGGCTGCCCACATGGGGGATCCCGCTGGCGCCCAGGCCGGACTCGACCCTGACGAGCGTGGTGCTGCGACCGAGGGACTTCTCCCTTTGGACGATCTCGCTGGCCAGCTTGTCCAGCCACGTCCCTCGGCCGATCATATCCTCCAATACGAGCTGATGGTTGAAAAATGTGAGATAAAAAGGTGGGGGAGGCGCGGTCTAGCGGTAGTACGGGACCGGCGCCTTCTCCAGCGGCTTGCCTTCCCTCGAAGCCCTAACCTTCTTGATCGCTTCCTCGAGCAGCTTCTGGGTCAGCACAGCCTCGTTGACGTGCTTCTTCGTGTCCTCGGGCTCAGGGTACTTCGAGACGAAGTCCTGCAGCACCAGGGAGACCGCGGTGTTGATGACCGAAGCCAGGTCGGCTCCGCTCAACCCTTCGGTCTGGTCCACCAGGCTCTCGAAGTTCACGTCGGCGGTCAGAGGCTTGCCGGCGGAGTGTATCTTGAGTATGGCCAGGCGGGCGACCTTGTCCGGCATCCCGACGAAGATGAGCTTGTCGAAGCGACCCGCCCTCAGAAGGGACGGGTCCACCATGTCGATCCTGTTGGTGGCCGCCAGCACGACGACGCCCGACAGGGCCTGAATTCCGTCCAGCTCGGTAAGCAGCTGGGAGACGACCCGTTCTGTCACCATGCTCTCTCCGCCCATTCCCCTCGTAGGAGCCAGGGCATCGACTTCGTCGAAGAAGATGATGCAGGGAGACGCCTGCCGCGCCCTCCTGAAGACCTCTCTTACGGCCCTCTCGGACTCGCCTACCCACTTGCTGAGGAGCTCGGGGCCCCTGACGCTGATGAAGTTGGCCTCGCTCTCCGTGGCCACGGCCTTGGCCAGCATCGTCTTGCCGGTGCCGGAGGGCCCGTAGAGCAGGATGCCCTTCGGGATGTTGTAGCCCATGTGCTTGTAGGCGTCAGGATACTTCATGGGCCACTCGACCGCCTCCTGGAGCTCCTTCTTGGTCGACTCCAGGCCTCCGATCTCGGCCCACTTGACCTCGGGGGTCTCGAGGTACACCTCCCTCATGGCGGAGGGCGTGATGTCCTTCAGCGCGTCCTCGAAGTCCTTCATGCAGACCGTGAGCTTGTTGAGGGTCTCGGGGGGTATCTTCTCCTCCTCCAGCTTGATCTCCGGGAGGTGGCGCCTGAGGCTCTTCATGGCGGCCTCCTTGCACAGGTACTCCAGGTCCGCGCCGACGTATCCATGCGTCACGGCGGCCAGCTTCTCGCTGTCGACGTCGCTGACCAGCGGCATGTGGCGGGTGTGGATCTGCAGGATCTCGAGCCTCCCCCTCTTGTCAGGGACCTTGATCTCGACCTCCCTGTCGAACCGGCCGGGCCTCCTGAGGGCCGGGTCTATGGCGTTGGGGCGGTTGGTGGCCGCGATGACCACGACCTTCCCCCTTCCCTCCAGGCCGTCCATGAGGGAAAGGAGCTGGGAAACGACCCTCCGTTCGACTTCTCCCGTGACCTCCTCCCTCTTCGGCGCGATCGAGTCGATCTCGTCTATGAAGATGATCGAGGGGGACTTCTCCTTGGCCTCCTTGAAGATCTCCCTGAGCCGCGCCTCCGACTCGCCGTAGAACTTGCTCATGATCTCGGGGCCGCTGATGGAGATGAAGTGGGCGTTGGTCTCGTTGGCCACGGCCTTCGCGAGCAGCGTCTTGCCGGTGCCCGGCGGACCGTAGAGGAGCACCCCCTTCGGGGCTTCGATGCCCAGGCGCTCGAACAGCTCGGGGTGCCTGAGCGGAAGCTCCACCATCTCCCTGATCTTCTGAATCTCGTCCTTGAGGCCCCCTATGTCTTCGTAGGCCACCTGAGGGACGCCTCGGAGCAGCTCTCCCCTCTCGGAAAGCTGGAACACGGTCCTCTGGCTGATGACCACGGCCTCGGCGACCGGCGTGATGCCGACCACCTGGAAGGTGAGCCTGCCGCCGAAGTAGGGAACCATGATGTTGTCGCCCCTGGTGACGGGGACCCCTTCGAGGGCGTCGGTGATGTACCTCTCGTCGATCGGGGGTATGTTCTCCAGCGGGGCCACCACGACCTTCTCGGCCGGCATGGCCTTGATCTTCTTGACGGAGACCGTGTCGCCGATGGCGACGCCCGAGTTGTTCCTGGTCAGCCCGTCGATCCTTATTATCCCGCGCCCTTCGTCGGAGGGATAGAGCGGCAGGCACTTGGCCACGGTCTTCCGCTTCCCCTTGATCTCCACGACATCTCCTGTGGACGCGGCTAGAGAGTCCATGACGTCGTAGTCGATCCTGGCGACGCCCCTGCCCACGTCCCTAGTGTAGGCCTCCAAAACCTTGAGGTTAACGGAATCAGCGCTCATTCTTGCTGCACTCCCTGTCTATTGAATGCGGATTTCCTTGTAGCCCTTATTAGTGTTGCTTCTCAACTTAAATCGAACTTCCAGTATACCATTATTGTACCTGGCTTCGGAGGACTGCGGGTCCACCGGCTCCTTGAGGCCGAAGTTGGCATGGTAGGATCGCTCCGGGGTCTCCGCCGAGATGTCCACAGTGTCCTCGGTCGCCTGAAGCCTGATCGACTCCTTCTCGACGCCTGGGACTTCGCAGATGACCCTCAGGGCGTCCTTGTCCACGTACTGCTCGATCAGCGGCTCCCTGGACCCCTGGTCGGCCATGGAGTCGCCGAACGTCCGGAAGAAGGGCTCCCCTCCCGGGCCGAACTCCATCGTGAACCCCCTCGTGATTGAGCGGTTCATCGGCAGACCGGAGCTCCTGAACTGCCTAAGCATCCCCTCTACCTCCTTCTCGAGCGCGTCCATGAAATCGTCCATATCGTCGAACAGCCCGCGGTAGTCTTTGTCACCCATCTCCTTCCACCATCTAACTCCTAGTTACTAACCAACGGTTGGAACTAAAGGTTTATTTAAATGTTTGCGCCCAAGCTTGAAACGCAATGGACGCTCTGGAGGTCATCGGGTCCCCCAGCCGCTGGAGGATCATGGAGCTTCTCTCGCACGGAGAGAAGAGCGCGGGGGAGCTGGCGGAGGAGCTGGGCATATCGAACCAGGGTGCTCTCAAGCACCTTGCCGTGCTGATGGAGGACGGGCTGGTCCGTGAGGCACGTCCCTCCGGGGGGAGGAAGGTCATCTACTCTCTGAGGACCAGCGTGTACCTGTTCAGGAAGGAGGACGCGGGCGGCGAGCTCGTGGTCTATCACAGGGGGAGGGCGCGTACTGCGGGCCTGCCGCCCGAAGCCGAGTTCCGCGCTAGCCGCCTCTTGAAACGACTCAAACTTCTGCTGGAGAAACCCGACTGACCTACAGCTGCAGGGGCTGGTCCGGATTGGGGTTGTTCACGTTCTGGTTGATCACGTCGGCCATGTAGTGCTCCCTGACGTTGATGGTCACCTTCTTCACCCCATCGACGCCCTCGGCGGCGGTCTTGACGTCCGCGGCCAGCTGGTAGGCCAGTATGGCGGGGCAGACGGGGGTGGTCATCCTGAGCTGGATGTATACGCTGTTGTCGTCGGCCACCTCGACCTTCTCGACGACGTTGAGCTCAACGATCGGGACGCCCACCTCCGGGTCGACCACATAGCCCAGCTTGTCCCAGATCTCCTCGCTCAGCTTCTCCTTCGATGACATTTGACCGGACGACGCATCGCGTGATATAATAATGTGACGTAGGTAACGGGGCCCGGTCAGATGAGGAGGGCTTCGCGACGAAGCTCGGACAGCCTCTCGAAGGACCCGAAGGGGTCCTGCACGCTCTCCACGGTGAACAGCAGAGAAGTGTTGGCGAAGAGGGGCCTGATCAGGGAGAGGTCCGTGTTGCCTTCCCCAAGGGCGAGGTGCTGGTCCCAGTCCCCTTCGTTGTCGTGGACGTGAAGCTCGGAGAAGTCGGAGGCCATCTTCCCGACGAACTCCTTCAGCGTTCCCGAGATGTTGGCGTGGCCGACGTCCAGGAGGAGCGGAAGCCTGGTCCCGACCGAGGCGAAGAAACTCCTGAAGTCGGAGGGCCTGACGAGGATGCCCTTCTCGTGGGCGATGTCGTTCTCCACGGCCATGCGCTGGCCGATGGAGCAGCTGTGGTCCCAGATCTCCATAAGGGAGTCGCAGTTGGTCCGGAAGGCCTCTTCGGGAGGTGCGCCTGCGTCCGTGGTGCCCGGATGGACTACCACGTTGAGGGCGTCGAAGGTCGCGCCCCGCTCGAGGCTCTCCTTGACGGCGTCGACCGAGCGCCTCCTCTTCCTCGGGTCGGAGGAGGCGATGTTGATCCCTTCGTAGGGCGAATGCAGGGTGAACCTGTGGCCCGTCTGGGCCAGCCCGGCGAGCCGCTCTGTGGTGGTGTCGGTCAGCCGGGTCGACCCGTTGTCGACTATCTCGAAATAGGACACCCGGTCCGCCGCGGGCCCGGAAAGGAGCTCGACGACCGACTCGAACGGCTTCTTCTGAATCACGAGGTACAGAGTAGAGATGCCGAGAGGCACGCCGCGGGCGTATCGGCCACGCATCTTTAAAGCTTTGAAGGAAGTAGCTCACGGACGGAGAATCGAGGGATGCAGGAGCTCCGGTGGTGACGGGGGCTGCCAGAGATCTGGCTTCCCTACGGGCAGGTTGAAGTGGTCATCAACGCCAAGGCCGAGAACCTCGGCGAGATAGTCGAGGCGCCGGCCCAGGGGCTCTCCGAAGAGGCGGTGCAGGAGAAGCTGAAGGAGGTCCCCAGGAAGGGATTCGTCGTCCTCGACGGCTCCAACCTCTCGGTCGACCTCCTGAACCGCCTTGCGACCATCTGGCAGGCTTCGCCGAAGGACATCGAGGTCCACGGCGGGGGGAGGTGGACGCCTTCGGCGAAGAAGAGGCTCGTCCACTACGGATACACGGTGACGGAGGGTAGGCCGGACGTGGAGCTGGGCGTCGTGGACGGCGTGCTCGTTAAGACCCTGCGGCGGCTGAGGGGAGGGGACTCCCTCGTGCTGGCCGAAGCCTGTTTCGACCCCGTCTACGGAATCAGGGGCGGGGCGACTTCCCTGGCGGAGGGGCTGGGGCTGGGGACGGAAGCCGTTAAGAGGTGGAAGGGGGAGCCCGCCCCGGCGACGGACACGGACCCGGGCTGGTTCGTCGGACGGTTGGCCGAGGAGCTCGGAGACCCGTATTCGCTGGAGTACGTGCGCTCTAGGAAGGGGCTCGCCTCCCTTGCGGCGGGCCCGTACGCGGCGGTCCACTCCAGGTCGGCGGAGCTACTCGGCCAGACCAGGATCTTCGCCGCTGCCAAGAGCAGGCTGATGGTCGTCTCGCCTGGCGGGGGCGACTCGGACTCGACCCTCCATTCGTCTCTGCTTGCCCTCTGCGACCAGGTCGCGGCCGTGGGGGAGGACGCGGAGGTCGTCCTGGTGGCCGAGGCGATGGAGGGCCTGGGGAGCCGGGCGCTCCGCACGATGTGCGACATGACGGTCAGGCCGGAGAGCCTCTCCGGCCACGAAGGCTACGAAGACGTGCTTATGCTCAAGTGGCTGAAGGCCAAGATGAAGCTGCACCTCGTCTCGACGCTTCCGCGCACCATAACGGAGAAGAGGCTTGGGCTGTCCGCCCCGGCGTCGGCCAGGAACGCGTTCGAAGAGATCGAAGCCCGCCACGGCTGGAAGCTCAAGGCGCTGATGGTAAGGGAGGCCTCCCTGACCTCGCTCCGGGTGGCTCAGTAGAGCGCCGGGTACGCGGGCAGCGGAGGGTACAGGATCAGAAGGTAGATCGCGGCGGCTATCGCCAGGAAGGCGCCGTAGAGGTAGACGTTCCTCCTCGGCACCGGGGACACGTTGTCCAGGGGGTAGAGCTCCCTCGAACCCCAGGAGACGGCGAAAAGGAAGAGGGCCATCCAGGGGTTCACGAAGACGGTGACGAAGAGCGAGACCAACGAGGCGGCGCTGAAGGTCCTCCGGCCGAAGATGCCGGAGGACAGGCGAGAGCCCTCAAGCTGCCGGGTGGGCACCATGTTGACGAAGCTGATCAGGAAGCAGAACCAGCCGGCGAAGACGAGGGGAGAAAGGAGGGTGCTCTGGGAGGAGGGATGGTAGAGGACGTTGATCAGGTAGCCGAGCCCCAGCGGCAGCTGCTGCACGACGAAATGTGCGGAGGAGCCGAAAGCAGCCGAGGCGGCCTCCTGGGTGAGCAGGCGGGTGTCCAGGAGCCCTACGAACAGGGCGGCGGAGGCTATGACCAGCCCGGAGATCGCCGCGAGGGCGGTAGGCTTGAAGTCGGAGCCCTTGTTGAGAGGCGGCTCGCCGGCGGCGTAGAGAGGGCCGAAGGTGGGGACGGTGGCGGGAAGGCCGGGTATGAAATACGGGATCGGGGGAGGCGCGCCGCTCCTGAGGCTGAAGAGGTACTTCACCCCGTACGGGACGAGAAGGTACGCCAGCATGAACGCGAAGTAGAGCACGGTGTCCCTGACCACGCCGGAGCGGGATATGGCGCCCTCGAGGGCGGACGACTTCAACCAAGCGTCGGCGGCGACGGTGGCGAAGGTGACGCAGGAGAGGATGAGGGGCAGGTAGAACTTCCTCTTCGGGAGTCCCTTTATCGACTCGACGTATATCACGAGAGAGCCGCCCGTGGAGCGCAGGAGGGGAAGGAAGCCCTTGGGGCGGAGGACCCGGACGAGCTCCGCGAAGTTCCTCTCGTTGTCTGGGCTTTCGCAGACCTTGAACTCCGCAGCGGAGGAGCCCTTGAAGCATACGTCCTTGACTTGGAAGAGCTCCCTGACGATGCTCTCGACTTCGGAGATCTCGGCCAGGGCCATCGGAGACGACTCT
Organism: Conexivisphaerales archaeon; assembly: GCA_035543015.1. Classification (GTDB taxonomy): domain Archaea; phylum Thermoproteota; class Nitrososphaeria; order Conexivisphaerales; family DTJL01; genus DATKKG01. The sequence goes on from DATKKG010000030.1 coordinate 117,837, forward strand.
GCACCGACGGCATTAAGCTTTAAAGGTTGGTGTCCTAACCGGGAGGGAAGGAACGACCCTTGTTGGGCGAAGTTGTTCGCGGGGTCGGGGAGTACACGCTCCGCAGGTGCTCGGCGGCGGACATCCCCTCCGTGATACTGGTCAACGAAAGGACCCTGCCGGAGCACTACTCTGACGTCTTCTACTACGATCTTCTGGACGGCTTCCCCGAGGGCTTCCTGGTGGCGGAGCTGCAGGGGGCCATAGTGGGCTACATGATGAACAGGGTCGAGTTCGGCTTCTCCAACATCAGGGGGTTCAGCCTCACCAAGAAGGCCCACGTCGTGTCGGTGGCGGTCCTGCCGGAGCACCAGAGGAAGGGGCTGGGCCAGGCTCTGATGGAGGAGGGGGAGAGGGCCATGGCCGCCAAGGGGTGCAAGGAGGTCTTCCTCGAGGTCAGGGTGGGGAACGAGGCCGCGACGCAGCTGTACAAGAAGCTGGGGTACGCGGTGACCCAGCGGCTCTATTCATACTACAGGGACGGCGAGGACGCCTTCCTTATGTCCAAGGGACTCTAGACCCCAGTTGGAAGCCGGCAGCCGAGATTCTTTCAGGGAGTTCGCGGAGGCCCTAGAGCTGGTTCGACGCACCCCGAGCAGGAACGAAAAGGTCGACATCCTCGGAAGGTACTTCGGTGCCCTGGGACCCGAGTCGCTCGCCGTCGCCGCCCGCTTCATGATTGGGAAGGAGGCCTCCGAAGGGGACATAGGGGTGGGCTGGAGGGTGGTCCTGGATGCGCTGGGGGACGTCGTGAAGTTCACGGAGGAGGACATCTCGAAGAGCTACCTCAGGCATGGCGACCTGGGCAGCGTCGCCGAGGAGCTGATGGCCGGGGGGCAGAGGGCCTCCGTCCTGGCCCACGAACCCATGACCCTTGAAAGGGTGTCCCGGGCGTTCGACGACATGGCCTCTTCGAAGGGGAGCGGCAGCTCCGTGGGCAAGAGGCGGATCCTCGTGGGGCTCCTTATGGACGCCGAGCCCGTCGAGGCGAAGTATCTCATCAGGATCATAACCAACGAGACGAGGGTGGGGGCCACCGCAGGCATCGTCGAAGAGGCCCTGGCGAGGGCCTTCGGAGAGGACCCCGACAAGGTGAGGAACGCCCTCCTGGTGACGGGAGACGTCGGCGTTGTGGCGGGTCTGGCGGCCGGCGGCAGGCTGGGCGAGGCCAGACCGAGGCTCTTCAGGCCAGTGGCCTTCATGCTCGCGGAGCCGAAGGGGAGCGCCCGGGAGATCGCCGATCACTTCGGCAAGGAGGTGCGTGCCGAGATGAAGTACGACGGCATCAGGCTGCAGGCCCACGTTGGCCGCGAAGTCAGGCTCTTCTCCCGGAGGATGGAGGACGTCACGTCCACCATGCCGGAGATCCGCGAGTCGCTGGCAGGCCTGGGCCACGAGGTCATCCTCGACGGCGAGGCCCTGGGCTTCGACGGAGAGAAGCCCATCGCCTTCGTGCGAATGCAGACGAGGCTCCACCGAAAGAACATAACCCAAGAGGAGCGCACGAGGACCCCGGTCTTCTACTTCGTCTTCGATCTCCTGTACCTGGACGGCAGGTCGCTCCTGGACGAGAAGCTGGAGGCCAGGAGGGCGGAGCTGGAGAGGCTGAGGTTCGGCGGCCGCGTCAGGACGGCGCCGCAGGGAGTGGTCTCCACCGCGGAGGAGATCCAGTCGTCGTTCAGGAGGAGCCGGGATGATGGCTATGAGGGCCTGATCGTCAAGGACCCGGCGTCCCCGTACACGCCCGGGAGACGCGGCGGCCTGTGGGTCAAGCTCAAGGAGGAGCTGGACACCCTGGACACGGTGGTCGTCGCGGCCGAGTGGGGGAACGGCAAGAGGGCCGGCCTCCTTTCGGACTACACCTTCGCCGTGTGGGACTCCGGGAGGCTCAAGGTCATTGGGAAGGCCTACTCCGGGCTCACCGACGAGGAGATTGCGTTCATGACGGAGAAGATGAAGGAGCTGGCGATCCGGTGGGAGGGCCATAGGTGCATAGTAAGGCCCGCCGTGGTCCTCGAAGTCACCTTCGACTCGATCCAGGTGAGCGACCGGCACGATAGCGGGTTCGCCCTGCGGTTCCCCAGGATCAAGGAGATCAGGCTGGACAAGTCCCCCGACCAGGCCGACGACCTGGACAGGGTGAGGAAGATATACGAAGGGCAGCGGGTGAAGTGATCCTGCTCAGCGTCTGGCCATGTAGTAATCCCTCAGTTTCGTGGCGAGCTCCTCGTAGGAGAACACCTGCTCCCGTACGCGCTCCTCGAGGAAGGCCCTCTTCTCGTCAACGTCCTTGGCCTGCCTGGCCTGCCCTATGTTGCTGGCCTCGCCCCTGCGCCAGAACTTGACCGCGAAGTCGCGTCCTCCTTCGTAGATGTCACCCGTCCTCCTGAAGATGGTCCTCCAGCCGTCCTGATACTCGGAGACCCTGAGCACGGTCCTGGCGCTGACGCCGGGGGTGCGAGACACGAACACGACGGCGTCGATCAGGCTGAGCAGGCTGAGGGGGATGTTGAGGGGCGGCTGTGTGAGCCTGGCCCAGAGGGCGTCTTCGTCCGTGGCGTGGAAGGTCGCCATGCAGCCGTGGCCGGTGGACGCGGACTGGAAGAGCACGCTGGTCTCTTCGCCCCTGGCCTCGCCCAGGATCACGTAGTCGGGCCTCTCCCTGAGGCTGAGCCTGACGAGCTCGAAGAGGCCGACTCGGCCGAAACCGCTCAGGGCCCCCGTCCTCGTATGGAGGGCCTTCCACCCGGGGTTCTGGAGGTTGATCTCCCTGACGTCCTCGATGGTGACCACCTTCCAGTTCGGGTTCATCAGGGAAGCGAGGGAGTTGAGGATGGTGGTCTTGCCGGAGGCGCTGGCGCCCACGATGAACACGAAACCCTTCAGCTCGAGAAGGCTCCACAGGAAGGCGGCGACGTCTGAGCTCAGGGTCCCCATGTGTATCAGCTCCGTGATGGAGAAGGGCTTGGACCTGAACTTCCTGACAGTGAAGCTGCTGCCGAAGCTGGAGACCTCGTCGCGCCACGTGCAGCTCAGTCGGTAGCCCTCCGGGAGGGTGGCGTCGACCATGGGGGTGGCGGCCGAGACGAAAGCGCCGCTCCGGTTCGCGAGGCGAAGGGCCGCCGAGTCGAGCGATTCATGGGTGCCGAAGCGCAGGCTTCCCTCCAGCCAGTCGAATTCGTTGCGCAGGGAGTGCCAGACGCGTACGTTCCTCCCCACGCCGTCGCATGAGATGTCTTCGATGTAGGGGTCCCTCAGGTAGGGGTCGAGGAGGCCGTAGCCCATCAGGTCGCGGCTCAGGTAGTAGCCCGCCGTACGTATCTGCGCCTCGGTGGCGTCGAGAAGGGGGCCCGCCGCCTTGACTCCGAGGAGGAGGAACCCCAGGGGATCCTCGGCCAGTATCTCGTTTCCCGGCATGGAAGAATACGTCTTTGCGACGGCTTCCTCGATGCGGTGCTTGAGGTCCAGGTCCACGGGCGGCTCCTTGACGACGTAGTATCCCTTTCCTCCCAGGCTGGCGATGGTGACCTCGAGGGCGATGTCGGCGGGGAGGGAACGGCCTCCGGGGATGGAATAGGCGAAACGGTATTCGGCTTCGGCCTTCGCGCCCTTGGGCAGGTCCGCAGGCAGGCTCACCACCTCGTAGTCGACGAGCCCCTTCCGGCCTCCCCTTGGGAGCCTGGGCAGCATCAAGGCCCGAACACCTTGACGTAGGAGCTTCCGTCCGGGGCCACGACGAGGGCGACCACCGTGGAGTTGGAGACGAGGACCACCGGGTTGGAGCTCTTCGGTTGCGGCTCGTAGGAATCGAAGGCTATGGTCTTGTAGAGCGTAAGGTTACAGTCGTAGAAGTAGGCGCCGGCGTAGGTCGGGTAGACCAGGCCAGTGCCGGGCACGAGGTAGAAGTCGGTGATGGTCGTGTAGTCGGAAGCGACCAGGGGGACCGCGCCTCCCAGCTTGAGGGCCGACGGCAGCGAGGAGATGGAGGCGGAGGCGGAGAGGTTCCCGGCGATCGAGAGGACCTGAACCGTGCCATGAAGGTCGTCCTGAAGCACCAAACGGTCCGAGTCGAGGAAACCGAGGTGGAAGGACTTGTACGGAGACATGTTGGAGGTGTAGGTGCCGTTGAAGAGCAGCTTCCTCGCCTGGAGCTTGCCCGTGTCCAGGCTGTAGACGTCGAGCAGAACGTAGGCGTTGGTCGGGCTCCGCATGGCGACCCTCACCGCCAGGGTGTTGCCATAGACGCAGGATGAGTTCGCCCATCCCGCGGGGTCCTCCGCCAGGTACGGGAAGGCCGGATAGTTCGAGCTTACGTTGTAGAGGGCGGCCGATGACAGGCCGGTCGAGTTCCACTTCAGTAGGCGGATGAACATGCTGGAGTAGGGGTAGGCGTTCGTGGTGGGGAAGGTCCCCGTGGTCTCGTATGAATAGGAGTCTCCGAAGCCGAACTCCGCCACGAACGTGCCGTTGGATTCCTCGACGGTGGACCCCTGGAAGCGTTCGTTGTTCCTTGCGGGGAAGGCTCCGGGGTCGTAGGTCGTCAGGAGCGTGCCGTTGGAAGTTATGGGCCTGTAGCCGTACCAGAAGTAGTCGTACGTGGAGTTGGGCTGGGCGTAGCGTATGTCCGTGGCCAGGAACCCCGCCTGGCCGGACTTGAACAGGATGGGACCGCTGCTGTTGAGGAGGACCTTCTGCGCCTGCGGCGCCTGAAGGCGGAAGGGCGTGATGCTGGCGAAGTACGTCCCGTAGTAATACTCGGTGCAGAAGAGGGTGTAGTTGGGGTCGGCGGTGGGGAGCAGCATCGTGGTGAGAGACGTGGGGCTGCTCTGGTAGTCCGCAGGATAGGCCACGGTCCAATCCGAGCTCCCCGACGGCTCCGCCTTGCTCGTCACTCCGAGGGAGCTGGAGTACAGAGGGTAGAGGACGAAGTAGGAGCGCGGAACCATGGGGGAATAGAGGAGGCTGACGTTCGACGGAAGGGTCTCCACGGGCTGGACGGAGGAGGGGTCGGCGGAGAAGACGTTGCCGAGGGAGGTCACGACGTAGTCGGTGGAGGACCCGACGGCGGAGCCCGTCCAGGTGGAACCGGGCTGAAGGACCTGGCCGAGTGACACGTCGGAGGAGTTGGTGTGGATGAAGGCGAGGGTGACTGTGACGGTTCCGACGTTCCGGATCGCGAGCGACGGGCCGTCCTGCGACACGGAGAGCTTCTCCAGCTCCCTCTGCTGCTCCTGCTGAATGGAGTTCATGTTCCCCTGGACGCTTCGAAGCACCCCCTGCTCCATCCCGAGGCCTACGAGGAGGGTGGAGATCATCAGGGCCAGCATGATCGCCATGGCGTAGATCTGGCCCACGGCGCGGCGAGTCAAGGTCCGAGAACCACCTGGACCTTCAGCATGCCGTCGAAGTAGACGACCGACGAGTTGGACGCGTTTACCGAGAGGACGTACATGCGACCCGGCTGGAGCAGCGACGAAGCCGAGCCCGAGACCGACTCCGTGAGTCGCCACTGGCCGGGCAGCACCAGGGAGCCGTCGGCGTAGACCTGTGTCACGTTGCAGGGGGATCCGGAGTTCAGAAGCCACACCCTGGACGGGGAGCCGACCGAAGAGCCCACCACGTAGACCCTGAGCGAGGTCAGCTGGGAGGCCTCCCCTGTCAGGAAGGCGTTCTGGTTCGAGTATCCGTTCAGCCATCCATAATACGTCACCGCCAGGCCGCCCGAGAGGCCGATGGTGACGCCCAGGAGGGCGAGGGCCGCGACGATCTCGGACACACCCTTCCTAGCCATAGACCACACCTTCCGCCGTCCCCCCTGAATAGAGGAGGGTCACGGCGAGCGTCGAACCCGGCTCCAGGGGAAGGAGGAGGCTGAACGAGCTGGACGGCTTCGTGAGGTCGTCGGGGCTGGCGAACGGCATCGGGTCCACCCCTGACTCCCTGGACGCGCTGAATGAAGGGGCGGAGAGCGAGTAGTTGCCCGATGCCACGACGATTAGCGAATGGCGGCCACGGGCGGCCCAGTACGATGTGGACAGGTAGCCGTCCACGACGGCGGAGCTCACGTTCGTGACCGTGAGGGTCCCCTGGGCGGGGAGGACGACGGAGAAGAACTCTATGCCGCCGGCGGCGGGGACGTAGTTCCCGTCGGTCCCCAGGGAAAGGTAGCCCTTCCAGGTCCCATTCAGCAGGAGGCCGCTGACCACGACGTCCCTGTCGAACTGGAACTGGGCGGTGACCTGTTCGAAGCCCTTCCCTGAATCCACGGAACGGTAGCTGAACTGGAAGGCCGCTGGCGCAGCCAGACGAAACGAGGAGGAGTAGCCCTCATAGAGGGCCATCGAAAGGCCGAGGGCGGCCGAGATGAGGACGAGCACGGCGAAGTAGGTGGAGAGCGCCCTGCGTCCGCGAGAAAAAGGAGGAGGGGGCATGTTCTTTCCTATGCCTCCCTTCCTACATGGTGATGGAGATCGTCTTCGAGATTACGTCGCCCACCAAGGTTACGTAGATGACGTCGCCCGTGTTGAGGCTGAACGTCGTGCCGTTGTTAATCACGTAGCCGACGCTGGCCACCTGCCCGGGCTTGATCAGGGGCCCGGGACCGTAGAACAGGATGTAGGTGAAGGTGGTGTTGTCCAGCGTCAGGGTGAAGGTGCGATCGGAGACCTTCACGATCGACTTGCTCATGTTCACGTTGACGTTGCCGTCGTTGCGGATGTTGAGGGTGAAAGTCTTGAGGTCAGGAGAGATCGTGTAGTCGACCAGGGAGAGGGAAGGATTCCTGGTGCTGGCGTTCACGTAGTCCCTCACCTGGTTGAAGAACAGTCCCCCGATCACGACTGTGGCGACGATAAGGATGGCGGTGGCGATGAAAGGGCTGATTGCCCTCCTCTTCAAGGCTCAATATCACCGAGCAGTAGCGATTCGATCCATTTAACGACAGGCGTCAGGCCAGGCCGTAGACCACAAGAGAGACCAGGGTGGCCGCCATCGTAGCCAGCGCCACCGGTGTGGCCTTAATAGTCAGCCCGGCGAGTTTGCTTGAAATCACCGCGGCGAGGGCGGAGACCTCGACGAACGCGAGAAGCACGCTCTGAAGAGGAAGCGCCTGCAATGCCAGGGCCATGGCGGGCTGCTGCGCGTCGCTGACGAAGCCTGCCTGCAGATTCGTTATCACGCTCACGCCACCGAGGGTCACGAAGGGGAGCGAGGCGGACAGGGCCGCCGTCCATAGGGCCTCCCTGCGCACCGCAGCCCACGAGTCGACGTACTTCGTCAGGAAGGAGCGGAACCTCTCGACGATCTCGAGTCCGCCTCCCAGGACCATGGCATGGCCCATGATCACGAACGAGGCTCGGGCCACCCAGGACCTCGAGTCGACCCTGGCCCCGGCTTCCGGCGGCGGGAGCCCGAGCCCGATCTGGCCTGTGAAGTCCCTCATGAGCCTGGTGAAGGAGGGGGAAAGGCCTCCCCTGGAAGCTTCGTCCAGGGCTTCGTGAACGCTCTTCCCGACGCGCAGGGACTCGACGAGGGAGGTCATCATCTTGAGGCACTCCCTTTCGTCACGCCTGGCCGCGTTGGCTCCGACCTGGTATTCGACCGAGAGCGGCACGAGCAGGGCGACGGCGCCCGCCGTCAGGGAAAGGGGCACGGATGACAGAGGCTCGGACAGGAGGACCACCGCGGCCGCGGCGGCCAGCCCCAGGGGGAGGCCCCAGTTAACGGTCACCAGGTCCTTGACGGGAGGGAGGTAGAGGTCCACCAGGGTCAGGGCCACCAGGGAGGCAACAGGAAGGGACACGGCGAGGGCGTACAGGGTGTACGAACCGTTGAGGCCTATGACGGAAATGGTCAGGGCGACCGAGGGGGCCAGAGCCAGCGTCAGGAGGAGCACTTCGGCGATCCCCCTCGTGGCTCTCACGCGGCCCAGGCGCGTCTCCTCGAACCGGGATAGCGAGCGGTCCGTCTGCTCCATGAGGTAGGCGTTGGCGTCGCCCCCCGTGGCCGCGACCGTCACGTAGCCGTCTATGATCTCGCTGAGGGCAGCGTCCTTCTGGCGCGACGCGAACCGACCGAGGGTCTTTGCGGGGGCAGGGCTTGAGAAGAGCCTTTCCCGGAGGAAGGTCAGCCTTGCGAGGCCCAGACCCTTGAAGACCTTCGCGGTGGCGGACGTCATGGACTCGAGGGCGGCCTCGATGCCTCTGTGGCCGGCGGACGAGTAGAAGGAAGCCAGGATCATGAGGAAGGGAAGCTCGGATTCGAAGGTGCGAGCGGAGTCGTCCCTGAAGACCGCGAAGTAGATGCTGGCGACCAGCAGGACGGCTGAGGCCATCAGGATGATGAGTTGGCCGGTCAGCAGTGAGGTCGCAACAAGGCAGCCGGCGGCCAGGAGGAGCAAGTTGGAGGCGTAGGCTTCGGCGAACATCGACCTTTTGGCGGCGCCCCTGCCGGGAGGCAGGGCGAGGAAGGCATTGAGGAGGCGCTGGACGGAACGTCCCGCCCGGTACGACAGGCCCTCCAGGGAGTCGAGCAGCACAGCCAAGGCGGGCAGCAGGACGAACGGCGAGGCAAACCCGACGAGCGAGACGAAGGCCCATGCGGAAGCGTAGGAGAGGCGGAACACCCGTTCGACCTTGGAGCCGCCAAGGCCTACGGAGAGGACGGACAGCATCAGAGCGCACTCTGCGGCGTCGGTCTCGTACCCGCCCCCTGCCGGGGTCAGGGAGAGCAGGGCGGAGAGAAGGAACAGCCCCGCCGCTGCGGAGGCCACGGCGCTGGAGAAGTGTCTTGCCACATTCTGAGACAAGCTGGCAGGATATAACGACGCGCATGGTGAGAGGGGAGCGCGGGTCCATCCTCCCTCCACAGGCTTAATTACCTGAGAGAGATGACATGCGGGAGGACGTCCCGATGTACACCGAGATGCTCGCATCCATCACATTCGCGCTCGTTGCCTACCAAGACTTCAAGGAGAGGATGGTCTCGGACTACGTGTGGATCCCCGTGATAGTCGCGGGGGTGGTGATGCTATGGGAGAGGCCCGACGTCTGGCAGTTCTCGCTGGCCAAGGTTGGCATCTTCGCGGCCCTCGGCCTGCTCTCCATAGCTCTGGGGCTCTTCGGCCAGGCGGACGGCCTGACGATCATCGCCATGTCAGTGGGGACCGCACCGCTCTCCCCGATCCCCCAGCTGTTCGGCGCCGCCGTAGTGGCGATCGCCCACATCGGCTACCTCACCATCCGGCACGGCTCGCTCAAGATAGAGAAGAGCATGCCCGTCGAAGAGGCCGTCAAGCAGAACGTGTGGATACCGCTCGAAGTGACCTGCGAAGGGAAGACCGTGGAGCTGGAGGGGTCCCCCGAGAAGGCCTGGGACGCCCTGCAGGGCTACCTGGGCAAGGGGGCGACTGTAAAAGCGTCGTACGGGGTCCCGTTCGCGGGGTATCTGGCCGTAGGCTACATCGCGGCGTTCGCCGCTCAGGTCGTCCTCGGGATCCTCTAGCTCTTCTGAGTGTAGCTCCAAGCTATCAGGATGGCCAGGGACAGCAGAGAAGTTGCCAAGCCCACTATGGCCGCGTTGGCGAGCTCCTTGTCGCCGAAAAGCGCGTAGAGGGCGTTGAGGAATCCCTGCAGGAGGTTGGTCTTTTCGATGAGCAGGTATCCGATGAACCCGATGGCATATCCTAGAATCCAGAAGCCGAACAGTATGGTCGTTCTTCCCATGATCTCTTCGCCTCGATGGAGTTCCTTTTTCCCGTGCGTATAAGTTACTACAGAGCAAAAACAGTTGATTTGTCGGTCAAGACCGATGCGGAGCTATACCCAGGTCGGAAGTGATGAGTCGTTGAGCCAGATGTTGTAGACCATCCTGCCTCCCCAGCCCGTTCGTATCGAGATCTGGTAGGTCCCGTTGAAAGCCAGCGGGATGTCCATGGGGAACGTGACGGTGTCGGTCGTGAGACCGTAGGCGACGGTGTAGTTTTCGCTGTATCCGTTGAGGGTGACGTTGGAGACGTAGGACGGCAGCAGGGTGGATTTGCTCACTTCGACGTTCGCGATGGAGGGGATGACGTTGCAGAGGGCGACGTTGTCGAAGTAGGCGTCGGCGTTGTCGACTGCTATCCTGAAGCCGAGCACGTAGATGGGGTCCCCGAGGTTGTAGAGGGTGCTGGAGTTGGCCAGGAGGTAGCCCTTGATGAGCTGGTCGACGCGGATGGTCCCAAGCTGAAGGTCGTAGTGGTTCCACGTGTTGTAGGACCTCACCCCCCTGAGCATTATGATCCCGGCGGACGCGTTCACGCTGTCGTACGTCGAGTCGGAGTAGATCGAGTAGTTGCCCAGCACCAGGGTCAGGGGGAAGGTGTCGTTCGGAAGCAGCCTCCAGCTCAGGAAGAGCGTGAGCCAGACCGTGCCGCCTCCCTGGGGGATGGCCGTCCCCTTGAAGAGCAGGTCGAAGCCGAAGGCCACCGAGGAGTTGATGAGCATCGGGAGCACCCTCGTCGCTGAGTCGTTGTACCATACGGATACCGACTGGCCGGGGTCGTGGATGTAGAGTGAGCGGTTGCCCGACGAGGCGCCGCCGCTGACGATGGAGGCCACGGCCTGCGTCCCGTTTGACGTCAATATGGCCCAGGAGTTGTCGTTGAGCTCGAAACCGCCGTTGGCTGTGACCGGGACGAAGGCGTTCTGGGTGTAGGTCACCTTGCTGACGGTGAACGGAGCGACGAACGGCGCCCCCACCAGGGCGACCACGATGATGCTCGCCACGAGGAGGACGACCAAGAGGAGCCTAAAGCGACCCTTGCTCATCCGGGCCTTCTCTCCAGAGTCCTGGGACATTGGAAGCAAGGGACCCCCTATCTCATTAAAACTTTGCGTTAGGGGAGGACAGGGATAAAATAAAGGGGAGTCAGGAAGAGTAGCTTACTTCTTCCTGATCAATACGATTACTTCTAGGACCACGCAGACTGCAGCGATTATTATGGCCAGGTACAGCAGAGTCGTCATCGTGCTGAGAGCGTCTGTGGATGATTTGACGGTCCCGATCGTGCCCTGAATGCCTGAGACCGTGCCGCTCAGCGTGTCGACCTTTCCGGACAGCGTCGATACGCTGCTCGTGAGGGTCGTTACGCCGTTGTTCACGGTGTCGATCTTACCACCCAACGTCGTGCCGAGGCCGTTCACTGCGGTCGTCAGGCCTGAGAATCCGCTGCTCTGGCTTGTTGCCAAGCTCGAGACCGCGGAGTTCACCGAAGAGAACCCGTTGGTCACGGTGGTTCCAAGTCCGGTAACAGCCGTGTTGATTCCAGCCACCGCTGCGTTGAGCGATGCGAAGGAAGAGGCCTGGGACGATGACAGCGAAGTCAAGGCCGTCTGTATGGCGTTTACGGTGGTCGTCAGGGTGCTCACGCTTGAGGAGAGACTCGTCAGCGAGGACTGGATGCTGGTGAGCGTGGCGGCCTGGCCAGCGATGGCGGCGAGTATCGCCGTGTCGCCGGTCGTGCTGCCTGTGACAGTGAAGGCGAAGCTGCCATCTATCACATAGGTGCCGAAGTCAGCGCGCACGACGCCCACATAGTGGACCATCGGGACGCCGGCGGCAACCATCGTGTAGTTGGCTTCACCGGTGTCGTCTCCGGAGAGGCCGCTAGCCAGTCCGTAGAACGCAGCCGGGTACTCAGCCCACACGTTGTCGTAGGTCAGCTGATACGCGTACGCATCAGCACCAGTAGCCGGGTAGTTTCCTGGGTTGATATGGTTGTAGTAGTCGTAGATGTATTGGCTGAAGTAGTCATCGGTGTCAGTGTAGTAGACGGAGCTGCCAACCGGTAGGCCGTGGCCGATCACGAAGAACTGAGATCCAAGAGCGCCTGAGTTCGCTGAAAGGCTCCACGATGGGTCAACGAAGAAGTTGGCCACCGCGTAGGTCCATTCAGACGGACCTGGCATGATGGAGTCGTTGGCATAGACAGTGTGGTCTCCACCGTAGACTCCAGTCGGAACCGTGAACGTGAAGCTGAAGCTACCTGAGGAGATGTTGTTCTGTGAGTACAGGAGGATGCTGTCCGTGTATGGATCTATGTATGGAGTGACCAGCTCGGTGCCCCACCAGTAGACTGTCACATTGCTGAAGGCATCGAAGCCATAGCCCTGGACAGTTACGGTGCTTCCTTCAGGTCCGTCAGTCGGGGAGACGATCAGCGTCGTCTGGACGTTTACCTCGAGAGTCATGTTGTTGGTGGCGTCGAAGACCTTCAGGAAGTGAGGACCGAGGCCGCTCACTGGTACGGTGAAGTTGGCATCAAAGTATCCTGTCGAGTTGATTGCAGTTAGGTGAGTCGGTGTGATCGCGCTCCCGTCCCACGTGAACGTGGGGGTGGGAGTGGTTGGGTTGAAGAACAGGCCTGAGACGAACAGGTTCTGTAGGACCCATCCATCAATCGCCGTGTCGTTAGCCCAATCTCCGGGGCCGGTGTCGTCACCGATTGTCGATGCGCTCTGATATGATTGAATCCAGTAGAACTCTCTGTAGGCTTCTGTGAATGTCGCCTGAGCGGAACTGCCCGTGCCATAGTCGTATGCTACGACATAGATGATTTGGCTTACGTTGGCGGGGACGATGAGCGAGGCACCGTTCTGCAGGTCAGGGACCCTGAATCCCAGAGACGAAAGGGACACTGAGAAGTGGCCACTTGCGTCGGCCGTGGTGTTAGCGGTGCGGAACCAGGTCGCCAGAGGAGCCTGAGTTGACAGGTTCACAGTGCCGCCCGCCGCGAAGGCGTGGCCCGTGACTATCAAGTCAGCGCCAGCGGGACCGAAGGTCGGCTTGATCGTGATGGCCGGGAGCAGGATTACGAACTGCGAGGACACTGCCACAGCAGTCGTCAGACCGTCGAAGATCTTGATGTAGTAGACGCCTCCTGGAATCTCCACCGACGTGCTCGTTATTGGGCCTGAGATGAACGGATGGCCGCTATCAGTGCCTAAGTAGTAGCTGCCAATGTGCAGGGCAGCACCGCCTAACGAAGTCACGTTGAAGGTGGGCGAAATCAGGAAGTCTGTTGAAGAGTTGATCTGTGAGAAGCCGTTGGGAGATATGTAGAGAGCGAACTGCGCTCCTGAGAACGTTACGCCCGAGAGGTCGACCACGAGGTAATTTGTACCTCCAGCCGGTACGTTCCCGTCGACCAGGGCGATAACCGAACTTCCCCAAGTCGCAGTCATGTTGAATGCAGAAGCTGTGTGAGTAGATGTAATTGGTGTGGTTTGAGAAGTGCTTGCTATTAGGTCAGCGTGTCCGGTGGAAGCGAAAACCGGTGAAGGCACCGCTACCGCGAACGCGCCGATTGCCAGCAAAGCTACGATTAATAGGGATTTCATATTCATTCTGTACGATACACCTTTCGGTGAACTTCAGGTCTTCCGGACGGCTTATAATACTTGTGAATAAAAGTTCTAACACATTTGTCTAATACCCTTATATCATGCCTTATAAGGCGGACTCCCCTTCTGCGTCTCGTTGAAGCCCTATCGCTCTCGCATAGACATAATCGCGGACATACTAACTAGTGCCACGGAGGGCGACGCCAAGCTTTCCACCTTGCTGTACGGCTCGTCCCTCTCGTCTGGGAGGCTACAGCAGCTCCTCCCTCAGATCATGGCCGCGGGGCTCGTGACAAGGGGAGAGCACGGGTACACGATCACGGAGAAGGGCAGGAGCTACCTCAAGCTGTATTCTGAGCTCACCTCTCTCTTCTCGATAAGCACCAGTGGGGGAGCCGTTCTCGATCCCGCTCTGGTCCAGAAGGCCTCGGACTTGGTGGATCTTGTCAGGAGGACCGACAAGGAGAAGGGACTCCTGAAGCTTGAGGGGAGGAGCAGGACCGTCCTTCATGCTGCGGCCTACTACATACTCGCCAACCGCGAGGCCATGCAGTTCACACTGTACGATGCTTCAAGGCTCTTCGGTGTCTCCGTCACTCCCGTGAGAAACGCGAAGAAGCTCATCGAAGAGCTTCTCCCTGCTTAGAAGAAAAGGCCGAGGCTAGAGGCTCGCAATGAACAGAGAAGAAAAACGGATTGAGATGTCTTTCTAAGAGACTATGAACAGGAAGGTGTAGGAGCTTGTGTAGGCGAGGGTCGTTCCCGCGTAGAAGTACATCAGCCCTGCGTTGAGCTCGTAGGTCCAGGCGTTCGTGTAGGCCCACTTGGCTGTACCCGACGTCGGTTTCACGCTGAGGTAGTAGGTGCTGCTTGAAGAGAGCGCTGCCGATGGGACGGCTATGCTGTACCAGCCAGTGGCTGAGACAGCGACAGAAGTGGAGAACACGGATGTTCCGAATGGAGTTGTCCCTACTGAGACGGTGACCGTCCCCGAGCCCTGCAGGTAGACCTGGAGCTTGGTTATGGTGCCGCCTGAGCTGTTGGTGAAGAACTGCTGCGAGCCGCCGCTGGGTATTGCTAGGTAGCTGAACGAGCTGGCTTGCGCCGCCGCGATCGCTCCCGCGGATCCCGTGATGTTGAACGTGGTGGTCGCGACGTTGCCGATGCTGTCGGTGCCTGAGACCGTGTAGACTCCTGGAGCGAGGTTGGGCACGTTGAAGTTCGTCGCGAAGTCTCCCAGGCCGTTCGTAGTCGTGGTTCCGAGAGAGGTGCTTCCGAACATCAACGAAACGCTGCCTGCCAGGAACGTTACTCCGTTCAGGTGGACGATGGTACCGACGCCGCCACTCGTCGCGTTGAGAGATATGAAGGGCTGCACCTGCATGAGGACCTTGGCCGTGTTCAAGTCAGAGTCCTGGGCGATGACGTAGCTGGTGTAAGGCTGAGTTGCTCCGACGGGTATGTTGACGCTGAAGCCTCCCGTGCTGTTGCTGGTGACGGTGGTGCTGTATCCGTCTATGTCGCTGAATATGTCTATCGAGTCGTTGAAGTCGAAGTAGTTGCCCGTCAGCTTGAAGACGGATCCCTCGTGCACCGTGGTCATGTTGGCCGTCAGCACAGGAAGGGCCTGGAATGCCACAGATGTGCCATACGCGTAGCTGTAGTCGTATGCGTAGAACACCCACTGTCCAGACGGGGAGGCAAGGATGAAGGCCTGCGTGAACATTCCGTGCGAGTCAGCTGTTACGTTGCCGATTAGGGTCTGGGATCCTCCATTGAAAGTGAAGTTCAGCTGCACAGTGCCGTTGATGCTGAACCCATAGCCATGCAAAGTAACCGTCATGTTATTGACTGGTCCCGAGGCCGGGACGGCTGTGAGCTGTGGTGTGGTGAAGATGTCATAGACGTCCACAAGGTCAGGTATCAAAGTACTGAGGTTGGGTGTCCCCCATCCGGTGAGCGGGTCCCAACCGGTTGTCGCGTTGTAGCCGATCGGTAGAGGGCTGGTTGCGTGGTAGAGGTCTCCCTGGTTGTTGCCTACGGTGACGTCGTAGAAGTCCGCAGGGACTTCCTCACCTAGGAAGTAGAGGGCAGGCGCCACCGCTCCCGCGGGAGCCAGGTGGGCGTTGGTCAGCGCGGTGTCCAGAAGGGCGATCATGCCCGCCCATTCAGGTGAGCCGACGCTGGTCCCTCCGATGTAGTAGAGCCCGCCTCCCATCGCGAGGAGCACGCCGGTCGATGGATCGGCGATCGCCGCGACGTCAGGGACCCCTCTAGTGAGGAACGGCTGCCAGTCCGGTGCGAAGAAGACGTCACTGAAGCCTCCGCCCGTGCCCCAGTTGTTCCTGTAGCTCCAGCTCCACGCGCTCTCGAAGATCCTTCCACCGCCAGTTGAGAAGGGTATCGAGGCGTTGGTGATGCTGTCGACCCTGTTGAAGAAGGCCGTCGTTCCGCCTATCGCGAGGACCCATGGGTCGGACGATGGATAGTTGGTGTTGGCGAAGTTCAGGCCGTAGTTCGCGTTATCCGCGCCCCAGTCGCCGTCCGAGGCTATGCATGTGATGCCCTCAGCCGCGGCGAACTGGTAGACCTGGTCAAAGGAGAAGATTACGGGGAAGGAGAGGAGGATGTCGGGTAACCCGAAGCTCTGTGAAATCACTGAAGCGTAGGACGGACCCTGTGATACCACGTAGTCTACTCCTCCGTAGAGCGAGTCGCCGTTGTCCTTGGTGAGGACGAGGACTATCCCCGCGCCGGGAGCCAGCGCGTGTGCCTGCTCGACGTCAAGTATTGTTTCGGTGTACCACTGGCCGCTGGCAGCGGACATGCCGCTTCCGGGGTTAGGAGTCCCAGTCGGTGTGACCACCGTCAGGGACGGTGGAGCGGGCAGCTCGCTGAAGGCGTCGTAGGCAGCTAGGTCGGTTCCGATGGCGGGAGCGTCGAAGGCGTCGATGATGGCGATGTTAGTTCCGTTGCCCGTGTTGCCTCCTGCGTAGATCGGGGTGGCCCCGTAGGCCTCCTGTATCTGCTGCGCGTAGTAGACGGCTCCGACGTTGCCAGTCGAAATGAGCGTGGGTGACGCGCCGCCGGTGGAGAGC
>DATKKG010000031.1:0-19329 GCA_035543015.1 Conexivisphaerales archaeon
ATGGGACAACGCCAAGAACATGAAGGCGTTCGGCGAATCGGACGACCTCAAGAAGGTCCAGGAGAAGGCGGGGGTAGTGGGAAGGCCCGACGTCTTCTTCCTAGAAGAGATAGAGCACCAGCCCGCCTAGACGTGGAGGTCCGCCTTAGCCTGGGGCCCTCCCTCCGCAGGGGGGGCCTCGCAGGGCCCATGAAAGAGCGACCGCCTTCCTGGCGAGAAGACTTAACTATTCGGCAAGGGCATTGAAGCTCGTCTGAAATGACAGGAAGGAAGGACAAGCACTTGGTCGGCGCTTGTCTCCGGGCGGCCTTCGTATTTGCCCTGCTCGCCTCGGCTGCCGCCTCAAATTCAGTCCTTCAGCGTCCGGCCCGGGCCACCACCACCTGGGTGGTGACGATGGAGGCGTCCGACATGGGCGTCTACTTCTTCAGCCCCAGTCGGATAGTCGTGGGCGTCGGCGACACGGTGACCTGGATGGACATGGCGGGGGCGCAGACCACAACAGCTGACGCCGGCCAGGCCGAGTATTGGGATTCGCAGACGATGAGCGAAGGCCAGTCATACGCTCACACTTTCGACACCCCTGGCAGCTATTCGTATTACAGCAAGAGCTTCGACCACGGCATGGTGGGAAGGGTCGTAGTGCAGGCGGTTGTCCCCGAGTTCCCAGGGCTCTGCGTCTTGGTCACCGTCGGGCTGGCAGCATGCGTCGCGCTGGCCCTTGAGAGGGAGCTGAGACGGAGCCCCTTGCCGTGCGACGCCACCTCCCGTCGCTCCTAACTCAGGACGCCTTCTCCTTGCTCTTCGAATCGTGATGGGCTTCTTGACCCTCGTGCAGCGAGGGAATGCGAAAGAAGGGAAGCCTGACTTCCTTCCCTAGTCCTCCCTCCACCTGAAGAGGGCGACCGCCAGGCCGAAGGTTATGGTCGCTATGACGAAGAGGACGACGAAGTCCATGAACGCCGCGTCGAGGTTGTTGAAGGTCATCACGTTGTTGAGGCCGTCTATGACGTAGTAGAGGGGTAGGAAGTGGGCGATGGTCTGCAGGTACGGCGGCATGGAGGAGACCGGGAAGAAGGTCCCCGAGAGGAACATCATGGGGAAGGTGATCAGGTTGCCCACCACGGCCGCCGACTCGACGCTGTTGGAGACGGTCCCGACCAGCATTCCCAGGGAGACGAAGAGGAGAGGGCCCACCAGGAGGAAGGGGATTATCGCCGCGGTCAGGGCGATGTGAGCCCCGAAGGCGTAGATGCCCACCGCGCACATGATCAGGAAGGAGACTATGGTGATGAACCAGTACCAGAGGACCTTGGAGATCAGCCACTCTCCCTTGGTCAGCGGCGTGAGTGAGAGCTGCTTGAAGAGCTTGTCGCGCTTGTACTGGGATGTGATGTTCACCATGGCGAACATGGGGGAGGTCAGTATGGAGAAGCCTATGAGGCCGGGGATCAGGAAGTCGATGTACTTCACGTTCGAGGACTTTATCGTCAGGCTCTGCACGCCTATGACCGGCGTCTTGTTCCCCAAGTTGTAGGCGTTCGCTACGCTCTGGGTGACCCCGGAGACTATGGCGCTGGAGGACGACGCCGGGTTCCCGTAGACCGTCAGAATTGTAGGCTGATTGGTCAGGTACGCGGTCTGGAAGCCCTGTGGTATGACTATCCCGTCTGAGGAGGAATGGGAGAGCAGGTACTGTGAGAAGTTGTCCGCCGCAGGGACCGAGGTGAGGGTAACGAGACTTGTGCTATTCAACGATGAAATGAAATGGGCGCTCAGCGGCGTGGAATCCAGGTCCTGGACGTAGGCGGGCGTAGGCCCGGAGCTCCCCGAGAAGATCGCCCCGAAGAGCAGGATCAGTATCATGGGGAAGATGAGAGAGAAGAAGAGGCCCACCCTGCTGCGGATGAAGCCTCTGGCCGTGACCTTCAGGTCGGCCCATATGCGCTTGATGCTTACCATCAGGCCATCAGCCTCACAGATGTCTCCTCGGTCCTTCCCACGAGCCTGACGAATATGTCCTCGAGCGTCTCGCGCTGGATCCTGAGGTCGCTCCAGTTGAAGCCGGACCTGGCGATGGCGGCCATCGCTTCGACGACGTCCTGCTCGTGCTCTATCCTTATGGCGATCTCGTCCTTCCCGGAGACGTCGACCTTCAGCCCGGCCTGCACGAGGTAGGTGGCGAGGTCCCCGCTCCCCTTGATCACGAGTTTCTCGCCGATGCCATACTTTATGATTATCTCCTCAGGAGTGCCTGACGTGATTATCTGACCCAGGTTCATTATCGCCACTCGGTCGGCCAGCTCCTCTGCTTCTTGGAGGTAGTGGGTTGTGAGGAGGACGGCTCTCCCATCCTTCTTGAGCTCCCTGATGACCTCCCACACGGCCCTCCTGGCCTGCGGGTCGAGGCCAGTCGTGGGCTCGTCGAGGAAGACCAGCTCCGGGTCGTTCACCAAAGAGAGGGCCAGGCCGTACTTCTGCTTCTGGCCCCCGGAGAGGTTCCTGTACCACTTGTTGGAGACGTCGTCTAGGAGGACGCGCTTCAATATGGCGTCGGCGTCCACCTTGACCCCGAAGAGGGCGGCGTAGTACTCCACGGCCTCCTTGGGCGTGGCGTAGTCGAAGAACCTGAAGCCCTGAGGGATGACGCCCAGCTTCCTATGGAGCTCGTAGCCGCGCTTCCAGGGATCGAGGCCGAGGACCTTCACGTCTCCGCCGTCCCTCTCCCTCAGCCCTTCCAGTATTTCGATGGTGGTCGTCTTCCCTGCTCCGTTGGGGCCCAGGAGGGAGAAGACCTCTCCCGGCTTGACCTCAAAGGAGATGCCGGCCACGGCCTTCAGGGAGCCGTAGTTCTTCTCAAGATCGTTGACTTCGATGACGTTCTCAACCATCGTTCCATCGTCCCCTTTCAAAGGCGGCAAGGCGGCGCACTAAAAAGGCTATCGGGAGGTGAGCATATGATGAATATAGCCATTGTCAGTCTCTGTCCCTCTCATCGGGGCTAGCGCTAAATAACCGTGAGGTTCAATACGGTCAGTCATGACAGGTGAAGACAGGAGCTCCGTCCTCAGCCATTCCAGAAGGTACTACGCCAGGCGCGCCCACTACTATGATCTGGTAGCAGAGAGGACGCGTGTGGACAAGGAAACGACGAGGGACCTTGACTTCATCGAGTCCGCCTTCAAGTCTCATTCCACCAGGCCCGTAGCCAAGGTTCTGGACGTCGCGTGCGGGGGCGGCCGGCACATCGTCGGCCTAGCAAAACGCGGCTACGAATGCACCGGCTACGACTATACGGCCGAGCGGATAAGCGCGGCAAAGGCACGGGCGAGACGTCAGGGCGTCAAGGTGACACTGAAGCAGGGAGACGCCACCAGGCTCCCGAAGGGCGGCCGGTTCGACGCCGTGCTGGCCCTCTACATACTCTTCCTCCTCCCGAGCGACGAAGACATCAAGAAGTGTCTGAAGGGAATAAGGGAGGTCCTCGTTCCGGGCGGGGTCCTCATCTGTAACATCTACAATCCGTTCACGAGGAGCAGGAAGGAGCTCATGGAACTCCTCGACAAGGGAACGTTCGTCGATGAAATCCATTCCAAAGGAATCCGCATAATGGAGGTGAACAAGCTGGAGGACTTCGATCCGGTGGAGGGCGTCATATGGTCCGCCGAGATAGCCGTGGTCGAGGCCCCCGACGGCCGACACATCTTCCGCGACAAGGAAAGGTACAGGATGCTCACCTATTGGGACGTCAAGCGCTACCTTGAGGATGCTGGCTTCAAAGAGGTCGTGCCGTACGCCGGTTGGAAGGTGGAATACAAGAGGAAGTCCGAAGCTGAGCAGATAGTCTTCGTTGCGCGCTGATGAAGGCTGACGCCAGGACGGCCGACAGAGAGGCGTTCCCATGCCAAGGGAGAGTGAAGCCCATGGGAAGGAGGTTGGAAGGCGAAGGGTCTTCCGGCGGAGGAGGGCGTAGTCTTCATCCGCCTCCCTGGAGTCACCCGGGAGGGTCCGTTTGCCCGTCGATGGCTGCCTTCCTTCCGCTAACGGATCCCAGCCTTCGGACCTAAAGCGGCCTGATGTCCGTAATTAACCTTTGACTCGCACGATGCGGACCTTGCCCAGCACGGACCAGTACTCCACCTCGGAGCCCGGCTGGAGCTTGGCCCGGATCTCGTCCTCCACCAGGGAGGTCTCGAAGTTCTCGTACGTCTCCATGTCCATGATCTGGAAGGAGGGCCCGTTGACCGAGAGGACCTGGCCGCTGCGCTTGTCAATGTTGGGGACCTCTATCCTGGAGGCCGAGGGCCCTACGTAGGCGTGCTTCGTGCCGGTGAAAATCGAGACGGCGGCCAGCCTGATCTTCGCTGCGCCGTGCTTCCCGGGCTTGCTCTTGTCCGACTGGACGACCCTGCAGGGTTCGCCATCGAGTATGACGTAAGAGCCTTCTTTGATAGCCCCGAGGTCCGCTGGATGGCTCATCGTAAACTCAAGCCATGGTGGTTTGCGGGCTGCATATAAGCTTTAGAGGCGTCTCAGTGATCGCCTTCGACGTGACATAGAGGCATTCTGCGATTCCCCCATGTGTGAGGCGGTCAGGTCGTCAGGCTCGCGTCAGACGGGCGCGCAAAAGCTTAATTACCAATCTCATTCGTGTTTGATTCGACTAGCGGCCGCCATCGTATAGTGGTAGTATCGAGGCCTGTGGTCGCCGTTCGGCAGAAAGCCTTGGGCAGGGGTTCGATTCCCCTTGGCGGCCCTCTCATAACGCGTAAAGGTCCCACAGGTACAGGTGCCGTCAGGGTGGGCGAAGATGCCTGGATGCCCCTCATGGGAATCAGAAGGCCATCGCGGTGCGAGTCCTGCCGATCATGTCGTCTTCTTGCCGGCTCCATTCGGTGCCGCATCGGCGTGTCTCCTGCAGAGGAAGCATGCGGGGGCCCGCGACCGCGGAGGAGATGTAATAGCTGAAGTTGGCGCCGCCGAATATGCCTGCCAGATAGCCCACGGGCCGGCGGGGACGCGAGTTCATCTTTAAATCGAACGAAATGTGCTTTCCCGACGTTTGAGAGGGAAGGTGGACCTCAACGCCGACATGGGCGAGTCCTATGGCGAGTCTCGTATAGGCTCCGACGACGAGCTGGTCGAACTGGTTTCGTCCGCCAGCCTCGCTTGCGGCTTCCATGGGGGCGACCCACGCACCATGAGGAGGACCATCGAGATCTGCAAGGCGAACGGCGTCGGGATAGGAGCCCATCCCAGCTTCTTCGACCGAGAGGGGTTTGGGAGGAGGGAGATGGAGGTGTCTCCGGTGGAGCTGGAGGCGGGCATCCTGTACCAGGTGTCGGCCCTGAAGGGGATGGCCAAGTCCCTAGGCGTCTCCATTCAACACGTCAAGACCCATGGCGCTCTGTATAACATGGCGTCCGTCAGAGAAGACTATGCCAAGGCCATCGTCAGTGCCGTGAAGTGGATCTCCTCGAAACTGATACTGGTCGCCCAGCCCGGCTCCGCTGTGGAAAGGGTGGCGAAATCTGAGGGCCTTAGGGTGGCGAGGGAAGGCTTCCCGGAGAGAGGTTACCTCGACGACGGAAGGCTCGTTCCCAGAGGGACGCCCGGCTCTGTGGTGACCGAGCCGAAGATGGCTGCCATGCGAGCTGCCTCCATGGTGACCGAAGGCTACGTGCTCTCGGTGTCGGGAGCTCGGGTCAAGATGGAGGTGGACACCCTTTGCATCCACAGCGACACCCCGGGCGCACCGGCCATCGCCCGCGAAATCCGGCTGAGGCTGGGAGAGGCAGGGGTGGAGATAGTCCCCCTCAGATCTGTGCTCGGAGGGCGCGGACGGTGATATACGACAAACCCCGGTTCACCTCGCTTCCAGGCGGCATACTGCACATCGATGTCGGAGACGAAGTGAGCCTCTCCTGCAGCTCCCGCGTCCATGACATCTACTCCGCCCTCTCGGACATGGAGGGGGTCGGCGATCTGACTCCGGCCTATGGGAGCATAGCCGCCAAGATCGACATGGAGCTGACGAAGGCGGCTACGGTGAAGAAGGCCGTGGAGAAGGCTTGGAAGACGCCCAGGGCGCGGCACGAGGTCGGCAGGCTGGTCAAGGTCCCCGTCTGCTACGAAGGGGGGTTCGCACCCGACCTCGAAGAACTGGCCAGGCACGCTGGAATGAAAAGAGAGGACGTGGTGGCCCTGCATGCGTCCAAGGAGTACACCTGCATGATGCTGGGCTTCATGCCTGGCTTCGTCTACCTCGATGAAGTGGACCCAAGGATACGAATCGAGAGGCTTGAAGCGCCCAGGACGAAGGTTCCGTCGGGATCAGTGGGGATCGCTGGGGCCCAGACGGGCATCTACGGTCTGGAATCACCCGGAGGATGGCGCCTGATTGGAAGGACGCCCCTTACGACGTTCAACCCATCCGCGTCGCCGCCGGCACCCATAGGACCGGGAGACAGAGTGAAGTTCGAGCCGATAACCGCGCAGGAATACGGGTTCGTGAAGAAGGCCTCCCCGGCAGCTCCCAAGGGGGCTGCGGGGACACCCGTGCTGGAGGTAAGACAGCCAGGGCTCTTCGCGACGGTGCAGGACAAGGGGAGGTTCGCCTTCAGGTACCTGGGCGTCCCCAGCTCGGGAGGTCTGGACATCGCTTCCATGATGCAGTCGAACTACATCGTAGGCAACCCGGGAGGCTGGCCCGCGATCGAGGTGATTGGGGGGTACTTCCAGGTGAGGGCCTTGAGCGATGTCGTCGTTGCGGTCACGGGATGCGACTGTGCCATGACGGTCAGAGGGGAGCCTGCTGAGACATACGAGCCCATCCTGCTGAAGCCCGGCGACGACCTGGCGATCGGCAAGACGTCAGGCATGCTGAACTATATGTCGGTCGCCGGGAGGCTGTCGGCGGACACGGTGATGGGAAGCTGTTCCACCTATCCCAGGGGCGGGTTCGGCGGCTTCTCCGGGAGGAGCCTGAAGGTCGGGGACCTGGTGGGGATCGAGAGCCTTTCCGAAAGGGTGCTCATGCGAGAGATACCCAAAGATGAGAGGGTCTCCGTCAGAGAGGATCCGATAAGGGCGGTCGGAAGCTCGATTCAAGGGAGCAAGCCGAAGTTGGCGAAGTCCTTCTTCGGTGACGAGTACACGGTGAGCGAAGCGTCAGACAGGACGGGGTACCGGTTGAAACACGCTGAACGCTTTACGGACACCTCAGGACACGTTCTGACCTATCCCACGTACTGCGGCTACGTGCAGGTCCCGCCCGACGGCTCGCCCATAGTGCTCCAGAAGGACTGCCCCACGACGGGCGGATACGAGCTGGTCGCCGTCGTTCTCCCTTCGGAAATGGGCAGGTTCTCACAGCTCAAGCCGGGCTCCAAGGTAGGGTTCGAGGAAGTCGACGACGAAACCTCTGCGAAGGAGGAAAAGAGGTTCCTGAGGCTCCTCAGGAAATACGCCGTGGCAAGCCCGGGCATTTGACGGATTGCGACTAGATCGAGCAATACCTTCCTGAGGAATCTGCGCATGACACATATCACGGTTTTGCCCAGCGTGAAGGCGTGCAGTACTTCGAAGCCACTCAGGTGGGACAGAAGAGGAGCGACGACGCAGAGAAGCTCCTCTCCAAGTACACCGGGTTCGCCAGGGCGGCTATGTTCCTGAAGAACAAGACAGGGGGCTTCGAGCCGGTAGGAGACGAGAACCTCTACGCCGTGGTCGAGATAAACCCCGGCACCGTGATGATCGCTTTCGTGGATGGGGACGGCAATGCGAAGGCGCTCTCTTCCTATGTGGGCAAGATACGGTCGCAGCAAATCATGAAACAGATCGAGCTAGATGGAATCAAGCGGTTCGACGGGAAGGTCAACCTCCCAATCTGAGAGAAGTCATCGTTTCTTCAGCGTCAGGTATGCTCCATAGCCGGTCCTGTGCACCGCCTTCCTGATCTCCTCCAAGGAGACCCTAGATGGGTCGAAGTCGACGAAGACCTTGTTCAGCATCACCGCTGTCCCGACGTCCTTCACCCCGTCCAGCTTCTTCACCTGCTTCTCTATGGCCAGGCCGCAGGTGGAGCAGCTGATCTCCCTGACGAGGAACACGGCCCTGGACTCCTTCGGGCGCTCCCTTTCGTCCAAGTCACTATTCGCCTGCCTTGAACCTGAAGAGCGTGAGGGAGTTGGTCACAACGGTGACCGAGCTCACGGCCATCGCCGCCGCGGCCAAGAAGGGAAGCGTGTTGTAGACGCCTATTCCGAAGAATGGGACGAGCGCCCCTGCCGCGATCGGTATGAGCACGGTGTTGTAGGCGAAAGCCCAGAACAGGTTCTGCCTGATTTTGGACAGGGTGCTTCTGCTGAGCCGGATGGCCGTCGCCACGTCCTTCGGGTCGTCCTTGATCAGGACGATGCCCCCCGCCTCCTTGGCTATGTCCGTCCCGCTTCCGATGGCTATGCCGACGTCCGCCTTCGCCAGGGCCGGCGCATCGTTGATGCCGTCGCCCACCATGGCGACAACAAGGCCCTCCTTCTGAAGGGATTCAATGGCTTCCTCCTTCCCCTGAGGGAGTACGTCGGCTACGTAGCGGTCGATGCCCACTTCATCGGATATGGACTCCGCCACCTTGGCGTTGTCACCGGTCAGCATCACGACCTTGATGCCCAGATCCTTGATCGCGCGAACGGCATCTTTCGCTGTAGGCTTGAGGGTGTCGGCGATCCCGATGATACCAGCGATGTGGCCGTCCACGGAGAGGATGACGGCCGTCTTGCCTTGACTCTCCAATCCGTCCAGTTTCTCCTCCAAGGCCGACAGACCCGATGACCCGGAAAGGAGTTTCCTGTTCCCGAGGAGGACCTTCCTGCCGCCCACCTCCGCCTCTATCCCGCTCCCGGCCACGATCTCGGAATCCTTCGTTTCGAGAATTGGTAGGCCCCTTTTCGATGACTCGTTGACGATGGCCTTTGCGGTGGGGTGCTCCGAAGACCTTTCGACGGAGCCGGCCAGCGTCGTGATCGAGTCGGCGTCATAGCCTTCCATCGGCATGACGTCGGTGACGGACGGCTTCCCCGTGGTCAGGGTCCCCGTCTTGTCGAACACTACCGCGTTCACCTTTCCAGCCCGTTCCAGGTACTCCCCTCCCTTGATCAGGATGCCGTTCTGAGCCCCCTTGCTCGTGCCGACGAGGAGGGCCGCGGGCGTCGCTATCCCGAGGGCGCAGGGGCAGGCGATGACGACGCACGAAACGAAGACGAGCACTGCGAAGTTCAGGCCTATGTGCCCCAGGAAGTACCAGGCCAGGCTGGCGACTATGGCTATGGAGACCACGACGGGGACGAAGTAGGTGGCGATCCTGTCGGCCAGTCGCTGTATGGGGGCCCTGCCGATCTGCGCCTCTTCGACGAGCTTGACTATCTGCGCCAACACGGTGTCCTGCCCCACGTTATCAGCCCTGACCTGCAGCAGGCCGGTCCGGTTGATGGTGGCGCCTATCACCTTGTCGCCTGCGACCTTGTCCACCGGCATGCTCTCGCCTGTGACCGCCGACTCGTCGACCGTGGAGGCGCCGAACGAGACCACTCCGTCCACCGGGATCCTCTCGCCAGGCTTGACGACCAGGACGTCGCCCACTTCGACCTGCTCGACCGGTATCTCGGTCTCAACGCCATCCTTCAGCCTCCGGGCCATGGTGGGCTGGAGGTCCATCAGCTTCCTAACCGCGTCGGAGGCCCTGGCCTTCGTCACATGCTCCAGGTAGTTGCCCGCGAGGATCAGAGTTATGATGACGGCTGAGGTGTCGAAGTAGACGCCGGACGACGGTGCCAACCCGGGGAAGAGGGTCACAGCGGCCGAGTAGGCCCAGGCCGCCGTGGTGCCCAGCGCGATGAGCACGTCCATGTTGCCCATCCTGTTCCGAATGCTGTCCCAGGTCCCCCGGTAGAAGCGCCAGCCTACGATGAATTGGAGTGGGGTGTCAAGTACCAGAAGGATGTAGTTGGACAGCCGTTGCGGGAAGAGGGGAAGGTAGGTGATCAGAAGTATAGGGACGGCGAGCGCGGCCGATGCCGCCAAGGAGAGCTTGAGGAGCCTGAGGGCCCTCTCAGGCGCTACGAACTGCTGAAGGCAGGTCTCGCTGCAGAAGTAGTAGGTTGTGCCCCTTACTCTGGCCTTCAGCGTAGCCGTTGTTTCGTCGACGTACATCCCACAGACTGGGTCCTTGGCCAACGCTGTCCAACGAGTTCAATTCGAGAGGATGGTAAAGGCATGGCCCTTTACGAATGGAAAGGCAGGTCAGTAGGTCGGGCGCTTCCTGTCGACGTACTTGGCCTTGTACAAAGAGAGGCATGAGGTGCAGCACATGTACCGCTTCCCTCCATCGACGTTGAGGACCACGGGCTCGCCGGCTATCTCCTTGCCACAATAGTCGCACGACAGGCTGACGGCGATGCCTTCCTTGAAGACGATCCCCTGTTCGTCCTTGCGGGTCTGTGTAATCACTTCGCTGGAGATGACCCTCACTCCCTCCATCGTCCCCAGAGCGGACTGCATGAAGTCGTCCAACTTCTGCCCTCCAGAAAGGGCTATCCGAATCACCACGTTGGCCTCGCCGGAGGTCTGGAAGATGTTCCTCACCTCTTCCAGCTCATGGAGCCTGTTGACCGTGTCCCTGATCTTGGTTAGCTCCACCCTCAGGAAGATAAGGGCCGAGGTGCCCCTTTCGACCTTGTCCACGCTGAGGACCGGGGCGAATCGAGAGATGATTCCGGAGGAGACGAGCTTGCTGACATGGCTTTCGACGGTGGGGGTGCTCACTCCCAAGAGCTTGGACAGCTGCCTGTAGCTCAGTCGGCCGTCCCTGCTCAACTCCCTGAGGAGGGCCGAGTCCGTTTTGTCAAGCTTAAGAGGCAACGTCCTAACCTGTGACGGCGCGACTCTTTAACGTTTGTAAAGTCTCCGCCGCCATTGTCTTTACAAGCATAAGGACGAAGGCCTCTGCCCACGTTCATTGTTCGGCCTATCGAAAACCATGGCTCGAGACCCTGGATGCAAAGGGAAGTTCGACGCGCGACCGACGAAGTACCTGAGTTGAAGCCCAGTCGAGCTGTACGCCTCGGAGGCCCGTAACAGGTTAAGCCGAGACGGCAGTTCGGGAGAGGTTACGCTTTCTTCCTGGTCAGACCAAGCGTGAGCCGCACCGAAGATTCTATCTCATCGGCGGCCGCTTCGTAGCTCACCTGCCCTTTGAACGGGTCGGGGATGTCCCGAGGCGTGTTCTTGGCATATTCGTTCAGCATGAAGACCCTCCCAGCTAGGGATGGGTGTTCGGCCAGGATCCTCTCCTTCTGGGACCTTGTCATCGTCAGAACCATGTCCTTCTTCCCGATGCGGGGGCTGAAGGCCTTGGATCTATGGGAGGAGATGTCCACGCCCCTCGCCTTCATGACCTCTATGGCTTCGTCCGTCGCCGGAGCTCCTTCGTAGGCGTCGAGACCCGCAGAAGTCACCTCTAGATGATCGACGCCGTTCTCCTCGAGCAGCTTCCTGGCGAAGCCTTCCGCCATAGGGCTTCGGCAGGCGTTGGCCGAGCAGACGAAGACTATCTTCATGAATCCTTTGAAAGAGACGAGGGCGATAATAAAGCGTTGCTGTCGACTACTGTCGTTCTCGTTCGTTTCTGCCAATCAGAATGACTCCGATGAACAGGACTGCCCCTCCCAGCAGCTGCACGGATGTAATCGGCTCGCCGAGCAGCAGATGGGCGTAGAGGGTCCCGAACAGGGAGCCGGTGGAGAATACCAGGAGGGCCCTGACGGCTCCGATTCGTTCGAGGGCCAGGAAGAGGAACATGGTGGTGAGGGCGACGGGGATGAGGCCGCTGAGCAGTACGTATGGGATGGCCGACGGTTCGACATGCAGGCTCTGCCCGAAGAGCGCGATAAGTGTCAACAACGCGAGCCCACCTGCGAAGTTCCTCCAGCGTGCCATCGCGACGGGATCCACCCTTTCGCTCAGCTTCCTCACCAGATTGTTCTCGATCGCCCATGACAGGGTGGCGGCGAGGATGAGGAGGTTCCCCGTTAGGTTGCCCAGAAGCGACGCCGATGCGAAGTCGAGGTTGGTGGAGATGGTTACGATGCCGAACAGGACGAGCAGGCTGGCTAGGTACTGACGTCCGTTGAGGGACTCCTTGAACACTATGATGGCTATGAGCGCCGTGAAGAGCAGCTCGCCGTTGGACAGAAGGGCCGTGCTGACGGCGGAGGTGAGCTTCAGGCCACTGTAGAAGAACACCGGACCCAATATCGCACCGCAAAGGACGACCAAGCTGAAGAGGGGCAGGCTCTTCCGCTCGATCCCCATCCTGGGTTTGTATGCGAAAAGGAATATGCCGCCGGTCGTGCTCGCAAGAGCCGCCAGCAGGATCGGTGGAACGGATCCGAGAGCTACCTTGCCGAGGGTGGAAGCCGAACCATAGCCCAGAGCTGCGACGAAGGCGAAGATGTATCCCTGCAAGCGCCTGTCGATCCCTTTCGTCTGCAACCTTAGTACGCCAGATTCGACTTGAAACCGGTTTATTAAGAGTGGTACGAACGACTAGATCAAGCGTCCTGGCCAACGGGTTTCAACTCGGATTCTCTTTGCAGAAGGCTCTTCTTCCTTTCCAAGCCCCATCTGTAACCTCCCAGGCTCCCGTCTTTTCGGACGACTCGATGACATGGGATGATGAGGGCCACGGGGTTTGCGGCACAGGCGTTGGCCACGGCCCTTACAGCAGAGGGAGAGCCGATCTTCACGGCTATCTCGCCATAGGTCGCGGTCGTGCCGTAGGGGATCCTCTGAAGCTCCTTCCAGACACGATACTGGAGGGAGGTCGCCCTGATGTCAAGAGGAAGGCTCGAGAGGTCGACCTTGTCCGGGCCGTCAAGGTATCGTAGGACGCTGCCAAGATGGGTGGACAGGAGCCCGTCATCACTAACAAGGACCGCCTTGGGGAACTCGAGGGAGAGGTAGCCGAGCGACTCCTTCTCGGAGCTCCCGATGTTCACCGTGCAGACGCCGTCCTGCGTGCATCCGACCAACACCCAGCCCAAGCTCGACTTGGCTGTAGCGAAGCGGATGAGCTTGCCGGAACCCCCGCTCTTGTATTCGCCAGGCCTCATCCCCAGCTTGGTCCGCCCTTCTGTGTACAGCCAGCCTGTCGAGCTATGACCCGAGGAGTAGGTGGACCTCCGGACCGATTGACCGTCCCTCAGCATGAACTTGGCGTTGCTCAACTGCAGCTTCTGGCTGTACTGCTTAGGAGTCATGCCCAAAGCGCGTTTGAAGATGCGCTGAAGGTGGAAGGGGCTCACTGCCAGGGCGCTTCCCAACATCTTCAGGGTCACCAAGCCGTCCTGGTGGCTTTCAAGGTAGGAGCAGGCGTCCTGGACAAGCCTGTTCGTTGGGTTTACAGACGCGTCATCATCGGGTTTGCAGCGCCTGCAGGCACGGAAACCGGAGGCCTCGGCTTCCCTCGGGCCCGGGAAGAACACCACTCTGTCCCTTCGGGGCCTGCGAGAGGGACAGGACGGCCGGCAGTAGATGCGCGTGGAAATGGCTCCAAAAACGAACTTGTCGTCGTAGTGACGGTCTCTGTTCTCGACGGCGTGCCAGGCGTCTGGTTCTGTGATGCCGGGGATGTTCAAGGACTCCACCCGAGATTGACCTTCCCGCCTCCACCGCATTAATAGCTTGTCTCCGATTGTTGCCGTCAAAACAGCGGCCGGCGCCTCAATAATTATTAGATGGATTCTCCGGCTAGCTCACTGGGGGCCTGTGATTGATTAAGGAAATAGGTTCGATGGCCATCGTCGTCAAAGACTCTGATGCGGCCAAGGAATGGTATGTGGAGAAGTTGGGCTTCGAGGTGAAGTCCGAGAAGGGACACTGGTTGACCGTTGCCCCGAAGGGTAGCAAGGGGCCGGTGTTACACCTCTGCAAGACCACGCCGCTTGAGGAAGGCAATACCGGCATCCTCTTCCGGGTGGACGATTTGAACAAGACGTACGAGGAACTGGCCAAGAAGGGCGTCAAGTTCACGCACCCGCCAAAGGACGAAGGATGGGGCGCTTTCGCCATGTTCGCCGATCCTGATGGGAACGTCTTCTGGCTAGAGGAATAGATCAGCTATCCACCTGAGGGCCGACGTCTTGGAGAGAAGGCCTGGCTTCTCCTCCGTCGCGCGGGAGCGGAAAGTCTTCTTTGCTGACGGGAGGTGGCTTCGGACCGGGGAATGCGACGATCAGGCGCACGTTACGCGCACGGAGTACAGGGCGTATTATCGTCGCGCGAATCCCGCCTGTATGAAACAATGGTATGAAGACTACGAAGGCGAAGAGACGGGATAGGCGTGGTGTGTGTCCAGAATCTGTTCCCAAGCTCGAGGCTAGGACGAGATGAAATGATGTCAAGAATGGCGTTAAACACCGTGTATAGGAAGATTGCGCCCTTATGTATCGCCCCTTAATGATGGGCGTGTTGGACGTTTAGTAACGGCAAGCTAAACTGGTCGTTCCTTGCGGAACTTCCAGCGTACACCTCCGTCCTATCAACCCGATCTTCTATCGGAGTCCTCCTCCACCCCTGGCCCCCTCCTTGCGGAGAGAACCAGGAAGCGAACGCTTGCCTCTTCTCGGGAGAGGCTTCCCCCTTAGATGCTTTCAGGGGTTATCCTCAACGGCTTAGCTGCCCGGCATTGCCCTGTCGGACAACCGGTACACCAGAGGCCGCCTTACGCTGTTCCTCTCGTACTGAGCGTAAGCTCCCCTCAAGCAAGCTCCGCTTCCATCAGGTAGAGACCGACCTGTCTCACGACGGTCTAAACCCAGCTCACGTTCCCCTTTAATGGGCGAGCAGCCCCACCCTTGGCCCCTGCTGCAGGACCGGGATGGGAAGAGCCGACATCGAGGTACCAAACCGCGGGGTCGATAGGAGCTCTCGCCCGCGACGAGCCTGTTATCCCTAGGGTAACTTTTCTGTCGTTATGAGCCCCCAGTAGAGGGGCATCATAGTTCGCTAGGCCCGGCTTTCGCCTCTGGATCCGATGCGTTTAGGGATCCAGTCAGGCCGGCTTTTGGCCTTGCCCTCTATGGCGGGGTTCTGACCCGCCTGAGCCGACCTTTGGGCCCCCTTGATATCTTTTCGAGGGGGTGCCGCCCCAGCCGAACTGCCCACCTGCCGTTGTCCTATGACATTGTCACAGTTAGCCACACAGTCGCGGAAGGCTGGTGTTACATTGTCGCCTCCAGCGCCCCCGAAAGGACGCCCTCGACGGCTCCCAGCTACGCTCTGCATCTACGGCCGCATAGCAGCAACAAGCTGCAGTAAAGCTCCACAGGGTCTTCTCTCCCCGATGGAAGTTGATGGACTGTTCGTCCACCTTACGTGGGTTCGCCGGGTTACAGGCGGGGACAGCGGGGCCCTCGTTGGTCCATTCATGCACGTCGGAACTTACCCGACAAGGCATTTGGCTACCTTAAGAGAGTCAGAGTTACTCCCGGCGTTAAGCGGCCCTTAGCCCGGTTGGACCCGGGTTTTAGGTACCGCCACTGGCCAGGATTCAATGGCTATACACACCCTTTCGGGCTTGCAGCCATCTGTGTTTTTATTAAACAGTCGGGACCCCCTAGTCACTGCGACCTGCGGCCCCATCTCATCGATAAGGCTGCAGGCACCCCTTATACCGAAGGTACGGGGCTAATTTGCCGAGTTCCCTCGCCCATGGTATACCCGATACGCCTTAGGCTTCTCACCTAGGGGCACCAGTGTCGGTTCTCGGTACGGACATGAAAGCTCCTCTTTGATCGCGTTTTCACTGTCCCCCGGATTCAGGGGTACCCACCTAGTGGCAGGCCATTCTCGCCTTGCCTCGGTTCTCGTCATTACGACACTCCCCGAGACTGGGACGATTAGACAGGGCGACGGCCCTGCACTCCTTGTCCGGAAGCGGCGCGAACAAATGTGTCTTGCGACGCGGAGCCTTCATGGCGCTTGGATATTAACAAGCTTCCCTCTTTGACTATGACCCTTTCGGGCTAGTCTTAGGACCGGCTAACTCCTGGCTGACGACGCATTGCCAGGAAAACCTTGCCCTTTCGGCGGCTGAGATTCTCACTCAGCTTCGCTGCTACTACCGCCAGGATCTGCACTTGTAATCGGTCCACAGGACTTCACAGCCCCGCTTCTCCCCGATCACAACGCCCACCTACCACACACTCCAATTGGAGTGGTCTAGAGTATCGGCGAATGGCTTGAGCCCCGTCCATCTTCAAGGCCTCCATGCTCGGCAGGTGTGCTGTTACGCACTCTTTAGAGGATGGCTGCTTCTAAGCCTACCTTCCTGCTGTCTTAGCACGGGGACGCTTTTTCGCTTGACACTTAGCCATTACTTCGGGGCCTTAACTCTAGTCTGGGTTAACCCCCTCTTGGTTATGAGGCTTACCCCACATAAACCCGCCTCCGAGCTTCTCATGAGCCCACACCTTCGGAGTTCGAATGAAAAGTGGACCCTTTCGGATCCTTGCTTTTCTATCGGTGCTCTACAGCGTGGGCGACATCCACTCAGGCTATACTGAGATATACTTCGGTGGGAACTAGCTATCTCCGAGCTAGATTGGCTTTTGGCCCCTTATCTCGAGTTTGGGGAGCAAGTTGCACGTTAGCACCCTTTCGGTCCTCGACCAGGCTTTCGCCCGGCTTCAACCTACTCAAGACAAGATCGCTCGGTTCCTAGTCTTTCCGTCATGACTCAAGAGCACTATTAGCACCCCCTCCCTCACGCCTTGCGGCGCTGCGGAGCTCCGGTTTCCCTTCGCCTACGGGCTTTGAACCCTTAAGCTCGCCATGACAGAAAACTCCCTGGCCCGTGTTTCTAGACGGAACACCTCACCCTGGACTTTCGCCTTCTCCAAGTCCCTTGCGGGACGAGGAGCGAGCTCGAATCCTTTCAGGCGAGGCACTTCTGTAACCGGCTGGTTTCAGGCTCTTTTCACCCCCCTTCCGGGGTTCTTTTCAGCTTTTTCTCACGATACTATTGCACTATCGGTCTTGAGGTGTGTTTAGCCTTGGGGGCTGCTTTCCCCCATCTTCCCTAGCCACTGCCAAGGCCAGGTACTCTTCTCAACAGCGATGGCCTTTCCCCCTTTCGCCTACTGGGGTATCACCATCTACGCCAGGTCGTTCCAGACCACTTCGGCTAAAAGAAAAGGTCACCATGTGCTGCTGAGGACACTACATCTCCAGCGCATTACTGCGCCGGATTCGGTTTGGGCTTTCCCCTCTTCGATCGCCTCTACTAAGGGGATCTCGTTTGATTTCTCTTCCTCGAGGTACTCGGACGCTTCCTTTCCCACGGTTTACAATCCCAACAGTTACGAAGGGATCGCAGGGAGGATTGCTCCTCCCCGCACGAAGTCGCATTAGGGCATCCCCGGATCAAAGATTGCATGCATCTCCCCGAGGCTTATCGCAGCTTGCCGCGCCCTTCTTCGTCACTCAAGCCTAGCCATCCACCAGACGGCGTCGTTACGCCCATCGGGAGCAATACATTAAGGCTTGCGCGTTCCTATACACGGCGTTAATCGCGGACAGACCCTGAGGGCCTTCCGCTACGCCCTTCACCCGACATCATGGCAGATGCCGAGTTGCATCTTAACAGAGCAAATGAGTTGCGGGCTCTTCTTCGCAGCCAACAGCGCCGTTGACTCCTACGTGTTTCGTAGGAGGTGATCCGGCCGCACGTTCCCGTACGGCCACCTTGTTACGACTTTTCCCTCCTTACCGACCCAAGATTCGATAGCGCCAACTTGACGCCACCTCGTCCTGAGCCAACTCGGATGGAACGACGGGCGGTGTGTGCAAGGAGCAGGGACGTATTCACCGCGCGGTGTTGACGCGCGGTTACTAGGGATTCCAGATTCATGAGGGCGGGTTGCAGCCCTCAATCATAACTGAGATAGCGTTTGAAGGATTGCCTTCCCCTTTCGAGGTCGGAACCCGCTGTAGCTATCATTGCAGCCCGCGTGTGGCCCAAGGGTTTCGGGGCATACTGACCTGCCGTGGCCCCCTCCTTCCTCCACCTTAGCGGTAGCGGTCCCTTCAATTAGCCCCGCCATCCTTTCGGGTAACGGTAGCAACTGAAGGTAGGGGTCTCGCTCGTTTCCTGACTTAACAGGACGCCTCACGGCACGAGCTGGCGACGGCCATGCACCTCCTCTCAGCTTGTCTGGTAATGTCTTTAGCGTGACCTTCATTCTGCTGTCACCCTTGGTAAGGTTCCCGGCGTTGACTCCAATTGAACCGCAGGCTTCACCCCTTGTGGTGCTCCCCCGCCAATTCCTTTAAGTTTCAACCTTGCGATCGTACTCCCCAGGCGGCAGGCTTATCGGTTTCCCTGCGGCACTAGGGAGGCACGTAGCCTCTCTATCACCTAGCCTGCATCGTTTACAGCTGGGACTACCCGGGTATCTAATCCGGTTCGCTCCCCCAGCTTTCATCCCTCACCGTCGGGCGCGTTCTAGCGGACCGCCTTCGCCACTGGTGGTCTTCCATAGATCAAAGGATTTTACCCCTACCTATGGAGTACCGTCCGCCTCTCCCGCCCCCTAGCTCCGCGGTATCTCCTGCGAACCAACGGTTGGGCCGTTGGATTTAACAAGAGACCTACAAAGCCGGCTACGGATGCTTTAAGCCCAATAATCGTCCTGACCACTCGGGGAGCTGGTATTACCGCGGCGGCTGACACCAGGCTTGCCCTCCCCTTATTCCCCAGGCTATTTAGACCTAGGAAAAGCCACCCTCAGCGGATGGCACTCGGTATAGCCTTATCGCACTCTCGTGCAGTGTAAAGGTTTCGCGCCTGCTGCGCCCCGTAGGGCCTGGACCCTTGTCTCAGTGTCCATCTCCGGGCCCCTCCTCTCAGAGCCCGCACCGGTTACTGGCTTGGTGGGCCACTACCCCACCAACAACCTGATCGGCCGCAGTCCCGTCTTGGAGCGACCAAGCGAGCATGCTCGCCTGACCCTTTCGGCTCAGAGCCATTCCAGAACTCTGAACCCGTCACGGATTAGCCCCAGTTTCCCGGGATTGTCCGTGTCTCCAAGGTAGGTTGACTACGTGTTACTGAGCCGTGTGCCACGCCTCCCACAGCCGGGAGACGTTCGACTCGCATGGCTTAATCCCATACCGATAGCAGTCAGGTCCGGCAGGATCAACCGGATTCGGGAGAACGACGCTATTGGCTATTGCGAGAAGCACGCAACTCAAATGCTCAGATTCAATCCT
>DATKKG010000032.1:0-1811 GCA_035543015.1 Conexivisphaerales archaeon
GCCGTTGCACCAGACCTCGACGAATACGATGTTGCCGCTGCGGCAGTACCTGCCGACGTTGGTCGCGTATTGCGGGACCACGTTGCCGGTGCCGCCCACGAGCGTTATCGTCGGTGCGAACACCAACCACTGTGGATTCAAATACGACATCGAACGTCCTCCCTATCTTCCTCACAACAGTTCTTGGAGCGTGGCCTCGATGCTGCCAGCCCCCACGGATGTGTTGCCCGAGTTGCGGGCAGCCTGCAAGTCGAACCAG
The DNA here is from genome assembly GCA_035543015.1 of Conexivisphaerales archaeon. Taxonomy (GTDB): domain Archaea; phylum Thermoproteota; class Nitrososphaeria; order Conexivisphaerales; family DTJL01; genus DATKKG01. The sequence continues at coordinate 260 of DATKKG010000032.1, forward strand.
TAGGAGACTCCGACAGTCAGACCCGTCACGATGATGGTGCGGTAGATAGCCGCGGGGGTCGAGCTCGCCGCCACTACGGAGCCTCCAACGTAGGTCCCGCCGACTACAGTGCCCGCAGCTGCTGCTCCGTTGAGAGGAGCAGTGCCCGACCCGTAGCAAAGTCTGAAGTTGTTGGTGGATGACCCAACACCGCTCGGGAAGAAGCAGATCGCGAGCTGGACCTTGCCGCTCTTCAAGGGCGTGAGGCACATCGAGCTCCCGAGCCCGAACATCGAGTATGACGTCGACGTCAGGTTCGCGGGATTCGAGGGTGTCAGGTACTTGGGGACTGCCCCGTTGGGAAAGTACGACATCACGTCAACCCGGTGCCAAATATGCCGATTGACGCGCAGGCCGACTCGACGGCGCTGCGCTTGGCCGACCCGTGCAGGGTGCCGGCAGAGTTGACGAGTGCCGTGTAGGCACCGGTCAGGACGGTCTGAGCCACCGTGACCTTGTCGCTTGACCTGAGGGGAGTCGACTTGAGGACGAGGACGTCGCTGGTGACGCTGTCGTACACCGCCAGTGTTGCTGAGAAGTACAGTAGACCGTCGTTGTCCTCGAGGTGGACGTCCACTAGGGCGTGGGGAGGAGTGTCGTCCTCGAAGACGGCGAGCTTGTCGACTGCTATCTTGGTGACGTTCTTCAATTGAATAGGGGCGGCTAGCGACCTCATCACAAGATCTCCCAGTTCGAAGTGGTGGTGTTGGCCTTGAGACAAATAGCCGATCCGTTGACGTTCTGGACGTAGTTGGCGGCGACGTTGTTGATCTTGTCCGACCCACTGCGCACGAGGGTGATGTTGTTGGCGGAGCAGTTGTAGCCGCTGTCGATGGAGATGAGCACTCTCGGGTTTCCTGCTGCCATGCCTGATATTGCGGGCAGGTTGATAGATATCGGCCCTATCGTCGTGTAGTGGATCTCGAGGGCGTAGTCAGTGTCGAGGACTGTGTAGGGGCCGACCGAGTTGACGTACGTCGCATTGACGGCCTGGCCGCCGGCCAGCCTCGTGTTGCCCCTGATGTCGAGCGCCCAGTTGCGCGTAGCTGAGGCTGCGCTGACGAAGGTCGCGGAGTTGATGAGCACGTTCGAGTAGTCCGCTATGGTGCACGTGTTGGATGCCGTTATCACCGGGCTGCCGACCTCGACCATCCGCAGGTTGGTGGGATTCCCCGTTCCAGTGAGCGTCAGCGTGGTGTCGGCGACGAACACGCCCTGCCACCTCAGGGCAGCTCCTGCCGTCAGGGCGCGACCCGTGTCGACCACCAGGGCCTCTCCGATCGTGGCGACGGTGCCACTGCTCCCGGACGAGGAGGGTGAGATCCCCACTCCGTACTGGTTGACCGTCATGACGGTACCGCCGTTGGCGATCACACCGAGTCTCCCGGTAGATCCCGTCCCGGTGTGGTAGAAGCCGGTGGCGGCGTCGGTGAAGAAGGACAGAGCGGGAGCGGCTACGGTGCCGTTCACGAGCGAGACGACCCCGACCCGATCAACCCTGAAGCGCTCGGCG
>DATKKG010000033.1:0-1737 GCA_035543015.1 Conexivisphaerales archaeon
AAGCCAGAGCTTGCGAGATCTGAGGGTCGCTGAGATTACCCAACTGGACCTGAAGATTGAAGATGGGAAAGTCGTCGCCTACCGCGCCAGGGTCAATCTCTCGTTCAAGTTCGAAGCGGGCAAGTGACGACGGCATGAATCCGGGTCACTGAAGGAACGTTCTGAGTGTGAACGAGGAGGGGGCGTCGGGGCCGGCCGGTCGTGCCTCGGGCCCCCTCCTTATTGCTCAGCGGCGCGGAAGCTCCTAGCCCGCATTATGCACGAACCACCTGCTGCGACCGCGGATATGGCCGTCCTTCCGGGCGTCCTCAGGTCTCGCACCTTGCGACGTACTGAAGGAGTACGCCTCAGGTCCGAGTCCCGCGATGCCGCGGGATGGTTGCCCGGTGGCACGACCATCTCCACGATCTCGCTACGGCGTCTCGTGCATAATGCGGGCTAAGCAGTGCTACCCGAGAGGACTCTGTAATGACCTCTGGAAAAACCGATGAGCCCCTGGTAAAGGAGAACTTTCCTCTCAAGGCGCTCAACACCTTCGGTCTTGATGTGAGGGCGCGATACTTTGCCACCATCGACAGCGATGCATGCCTGGAGACCCTCCTCGACCAAGAAATATTTCGCGATCGGAAGTTTCTGATTCTAGGTCACGGGTCGAACGTCCTCTTCAGCTCCGACTACGAGGGGCTCGTCGCCCGCATGTGCCTGAAGGGAAAACGGGTTGTCCAGGAGGATTCCAACCAGGTGGTCCTCGAGGTTTTGGGTGGCGAAGACTGGTCTGAGTTGGTGACCTACACGGTGGGTCGGGGCTGGGGCGGCATAGAAAACCTCGCCATGGTGCCTGGGACTGTCGGGGCGGCGCCGATTCAAAACATCGCCTGCTACGGGCAGAACCTCGTCGATGTCTTCGTCTCGCTGGACGCGGTCGATCTCGCTAGCGGCACCCTGAAGACGTTCAGCAAGGAGGAATGTGCCTTTTCGTATCGAGGTAGCATGTTCAAGGGGTCGGCAGGGAAGAGATACCTGGTCACCAGGGTTCGCCTCTCCTTGTCGAAGAACCCGGCAACAGACACCTCCTACCATTCTCGATATGACTCCATCGAGGACGAGCTGAGGGCCGGTGCCCCACCGCCGTATACGATCAGAGATGTGTACCGGGCCGTCTGCACCATCCGGGCACGGAAGCTCCCCGATGTGAAGGAGGTCGGCTCCGCCGGGAGTTTTTTCAAGAACCCCGTTGTCAGCAGGGAGAAGTTCCTCGAGCTGCGGAAGAGGGTTCCGGGCTTGCAGGTGTATCCCGTGGACCAGTTGCTCTATTCCCAGAGGGCCAAGGTCCTGGTTGATGACTCCACGCACCTCAAGGTACCGGCTGGGTGGCTCCTGGAGGAGATGGGCTGGAAGGGGAGGCGAATCGGAAATTGCGGGCTATGGCCGAAGCATGCGCTGATCGTGGTGAACTATGGCGGCGCGACTCCGGGGGAGTTGCTCGCCTTTGTTGAGAGAGTGCGGGAGGCCTTTTTCCAGCGTTACGGGATCTGGCTCGAGAATGAGGTGAACGTCGTCTGACCCCTATCACTACTCCGAAAGCTTCAGCAACAGACCCGTCCGCTTCGCCCGGTTCAGCGCCGCCCTCATCAGGTACACTTCCAGGACGAGGTAGACGAAGACGAGGGTGTACCCCTTGAAGAGTACGTGGGAGAAAATGGGAGCGAAGCCGTAGAAGTGGCGGAAGTACTCGAG
>DATKKG010000034.1:0-2039 GCA_035543015.1 Conexivisphaerales archaeon
ACCACACGACCTATCACGGAAGGAGGCTAGCTATGGAGATCGGGAGGGAGATTTTCTGGAACGTCGGCCAGGGGGCGCGCTGGATCACCTACGGGCTCATGGTGGTGATGTTCATCGTCGTCATCTATGGATTGAAGCAGCGCTACGCCATGTGGAAGCTCGGCAAACCGACCCCCTTTGACATCAAGGAGCGCTTAGGCGAGCGGATTGCCTATTTCATCAAGAACGGCATCTTCCACGGCTCTCTTCTTAAACCCCGCGAGGGCTACCCCGGGATCATGCACCTTCTCATCTTCTGGGGCTTCCTCGTCCTCGCCATCGGCACCGGGCTCGTGGCCTTGGAAGATGACCTCCTGCATCCCCTTGCCGGTATCCGCTACCTGGAGGGGAACTTCTACCTCATCTTCTCCTTCTTCCTCGACCTTGCCGGATTAGCTGCTATTATCGGCATTTGCATGGCGCTCATCCGCCGGTATATAACCAGGCCTCCCCGCCTGGACAATAAGCCCGATGACCTCCTCGCCCTGCTCTGGATTCTCGCCGTCCTCCTCACCGGCTTCTTCGTGGAAGCAGTCCGCATTGCCTCTACCACCCCCGCCTACGAGACGGTGAGCTTTGTGGGGTATGCCCTCGCATCAGTCTTCTCGGGCGCCTCCAAAGAGAGCCTCAGTATCACCCACGCTATTCTCTGGTATGTCCACGGCATCCTCTCCTTCGGCCTCATGGCCTATATCGTCTTCGGCAGGCTTCTCCATATCCTCACCTCTTCTCTGAACATGCTCTTCCGGGGCGTGGAGACAACCCCCCGGGGTGCCGTGGCCCCCATCGAGGACTTCGAGAACGCGGAAGAGTTCGGGGTCAACCAGATCTCAGGCTTCACCTGGCGGCAGATCTTCGACCTGGATGCCTGCACCCGCTGCGGCAGGTGTCAGGACCGCTGCCCTGCCCACAACACGGAAAAGCCCCTCTCCCCGAAAAAGCTCATCCAGGACTTGAAAGGGGAATGGGAACGTGCTGCCAAAGGGATCAAGAACGAGGAGGGGATCATCGACACCGTGATCCAGGAGGAGACGCTCTGGTCCTGTACCGCGTGTCTCGCCTGCCAGGTGAACTGCCCGGTCTCCATCCCCACGTATGACAAGAACCTGGAGATGCGCAGATACCTGACCATGACCTTATCCAAGGTCTCCTCCGAGATGAAGCTCCTCTATAAGAACCTCCAGACCCGCTTCGACCCCTACGGCATGGGGAAATCCCAGCGGCTGGAGTGGACCGAAGGCCTCAACATCAAGAAGGCAGGGGAAGAGGAGACGGAGTACCTCTACTGGGTGGGCTGTGTGGCTTCCCTCGATGATAGGAACCGCAAGATCGCCAAAGCCGTCTCGACCCTCCTCACCAAGGCGAATGTCTCCTTCTCCGTCTTAGGCCCTGAGGAGAAGTGCTGCGGGGATCCGCTCAGAAGAACGGGCAACGAGTACCAGTACCAGGAACTGGCCCAGGGGAACGTGGAACTCCTCAAAGAACTCAACGTGAAGAAGATCGTGACCGCCTGCCCCCACTGCTTCAACACCTTGAAGAACGATTACCCCCAAGTAGGCGCCGCATTCGAGGTCTACCACCACACGGAACTCCTTGCCAAGCTCCTCCGTGAAGGCAAGCTCACCGCCTCACCCACCCTGGAAGGGATCACCACCTACCACGACCCCTGCTACCTGGGCCGCGTGAACCAGGTCTTCGATGCACCCCGCGCCCTGGCATCCCGTGTGGCCAGGGACCGCTTCGTGGAACTCGGCCGCAACAAGGACGAGGGCTTCTGCTGCGGCGGCGGCGGGGGAAGGATCTGGATGGAAGAGCACCACAAGCGCATCAACCACGCGAGGCTGGATGAGGCCATTGCCGCCTCTGCCAACACCGTGATCACCGCCTGCCCCTACTGTTTGATCATGATGGAGGATGCCATCAAGGACAAGGCGCAGTCTGAAACCATGAAAGCCCTGGATATCTCTGAAGTGCTGGTGAAGGGGATGTAGGGGGAACGT
>DATKKG010000035.1:0-60953 GCA_035543015.1 Conexivisphaerales archaeon
GTGAAATTGAGCCTGTCGATACTTACGGGCGATGCGCAGGCTCCGTCGACACACCCACCACCCTGCAGCCCGACGGTGTAATAGACTGTGATGACGGGAACGAATAGAGCAAAGAGAGTAAAGCCGATTAACATAGCAGCAATCACCTTGGTATCTCTTTGCAATCCATCAATCCCTATGTCAGTTACCTATTAAGACCTAGTTCGTAGAACGTGGGCTTGGACCTGCGAAGGAAGTTGCCCTGGGCGGAAAGTCATAATAGGTAAGATGATACAGTCCTCCATCATATTGGCCAAGTGCGAAAGCTGCGGGCAGGACATCGGTTTGCGTGAGAAGAAGCTGGACATGGGGGCCTACGGCTACTATTGCTCTGATTGCTCCAAATGCACCAAATGCGGGAAGGAGCTGACCAAAGAAGAGGCGGAGGTGCTAATGCCGAGCAAGGACCTCATCTGCACAGACTGTCTGGCAAAGCTGAAGAGAGGGGAGCTGGATTCCTCCACGAAACCAATAAGCGATTCGGCCAGACTACTCTGCTCATACTGCGGGAAAGAGATTCAGACCGAGGACGAATTCTGTCCCACGTGTGGGGCGAGAAATCTCAATAGACCTCTGGCGTACTCTCCGCCCCCTGAAATGAATGTTCGCGGTGCCGAGGATGGTCGCCCAATGAGGTCCGACGCCAAGGGGATTGGGAGGCAGGCGCCCTCTCCCACAAAGTGGAAGTTCTGTCCCGAATGCGGATGCAAGCTTCCTTACCAGACAGCCAAGTTCTGTCCTGAATGTGGGTTCGATCTTACTTCCAGGCCTGCCTGAATCCCGGGCTCCCCTAGCTGCAAAGGTCTTTAAGCGTAAACTGAGGAATCAGCCCTATGGCCTCGATGGCGCTCTCGATTGGGGTCTTCGCCGTAGTGGTGATGTTGTTTGTGGCAGGTTTCGCGTTCTGGCAGTACTATACCGTATCAAGTGAGAATTCGGACTTACGGAAGACGCTGAACGCAACACAAGTGGACAATACGCAACTCCGCTCCCAGGTCAATTCTCTGCAGCAGCAGGTCACCTCGTTGCAGTCTAAGGTCAACGAGTTGGAGGCGGCCGGCGGGAGCGAGAAGCTGAACATCTCGTCTGCTACAGCCATGAGCCTTGACAGGGGAGGGTGGGAAGTCAACCTGACGGGTCTGAATAGCGGTTCGGCGAATGCGACCATAAATCAAATACTGGTCAACGGAGGCCCCACCAACGAGAGCTGGCTGGCATGTGCCGGCGATGGCTGTACGGTTGCAAATGCGACCTCGCTGGTCGTGCTTCCAGGTTCTTCGTTCACCGTCTTGTTTCACGTCGAAGCGCCTCCCTCCAGCTTTGGGCAGACGGTTGATGTGAGGGTCGCTACGACGGCAGGTTCCTATCGTGTGGAGGTCGTTCTTCCGGGTGGCAACGTGCAGAGCGAAAGCATATCCGTGTATGTGGCAAATGCGACCGCGACTACTTCACCGGCTACCAGTTGGGCCCTAGCGATAGCTGGCCGGAACACCGCCTCTTCAAACATATCATTCAATAAGATAGAAGTCAACGGCGTGACCGTTCCAACTACGGTCAATGTATCGGTGAATGGTAATACAGCCGGTCCATTTGTCAACGCTTCAGTATCGGCAGGAAATGGGTTCACGATCGCACTGAACCTGACAGCGACGGGATTTGGCAATCTGACTTTCACGACGGGACAGACAATCAACCTGACGTTGGTCACCGGTCGGGGGTCCTATCACATGCAGGTGTTGCTCCCAGCTTCGGCGCAGTACGAGAATCTTCAGGTAAGCACGAGCTACGCCGTAGCATCCGGAAGCGGGAACTGGGCGGTAATTGTGGGCGGGTATAACGCGGGAACTTCCCCTGCTACGGTCCAGCAGGTGCTGGTGAATGGGCAAGTGGCGGGGAGCCTAGGCGGTGCGATGGTGATGAGTTCAATGGTCGACGCCGATATGGTTTCATATCCGGGTACCCTCATACCTGCAGGATCTACGTTCAACTACATCATCTCTGTGTTTGGCGTATCCGCTGGGCAGAGCATCCAAGTCAAGATAGTGACAGCTCAGGGCACGTATCCGGTGGCCGTTCCTACTTCCTGATTGGCGTGTGCTTAGGGCTGCTACCGAAGGCCCCTCCTTTCGTTTTCGGATGTTCGTAATATAGTTACCATAGGGCACCATCAGCCGCCATGGTCACAGTTAAATACCATAGTAACATGATGTATGGCGATGAAATTCATAGTCGATGGGACGGCCGAGATTTTGCTTCACCCCTCACGGATTGCGATAGTGAAGTGTCTTCTCGAGCATAAGGATGGTCTCTTCGTGGAGCAGATCGCCAGCAAGGTCGGAGTGAACGCACGTATGGTCTCTCACCACCTCGATGTTTTAGAAGATGAGGGCCTTGTGAAGAGTACCTACCAGCTCACCAAGGTGGAGGGATCAAAGAGAGGTGTAGCCGTGAGGCTGTGCGTAACGACACCGAAGGCCGGGTTGGTCCTCAAGGACATCAAGGAGTCGATATAGAAGGAGGCCTGTGATGGCAAGGCTAGACACAGCCACCGGGTTTGGCAGATATATCATACACAGCTTCAAAGTCACCAAGGCTCTACTGGTCGCCCTCCTTGTCCTAAGCATCTTTCCCGGAGGATTCCTGCTTTTTATGCCCCAAGGAGCGAGGGTCGCCTTCTCATGGGTGTACATGCCAGTGATGGCCGCGACGATACTCATCCTCACTCCATTTTTCACCCATTCCCTAGAGTCTCTAGTTGGGCTCGCGTACTACCGGAAGAAGTACCCGCCTGCACCTTACTCCGAGAGCGTGGAAGTCAATGAGCTAGCGAAACGCATGGGCATCAAGGCAGACGTAAAGGTCTTTGAGACGGACAACCCCGCGGTGAAAAGCCCTTTCACGAACCTCTTCTACAGCACCATATACTACCCTAGAAGTTGGTTCCGCTTCAAAGGAAAAGAGAGGCTGGCGATTTTCGGGCATGAGTTGGACCACATCAAAGACAAGCGGCGGTTCCTCCTTGAGGTAGTTGGCGCGATTCTGGGCACCTACGTGTTCACCTTGTTGCTTGGGTTCATCGCGATTCTCATCGTCTGTGAAGTCGCGGAGTTTTGCTGCGGGATGTTGGCGATAAGCTACGTGTCTTGGCGGAATGAACGGAGGGCGGATTCAGGAGGAGCTGCAGCGGTGGGCGCGGCACCTCTGATCTCTGTGTTCGAGGCACTTGATAATGAATCAAAAAAGAAGCGGTCCGACGGCAGTTCACTAACCCATCCGCCGTTCAGCGACAGGATTAGACGCCTGTACAGAATCTTGGAGTCAGAGCCGGCGGTCGCACTGGCAGGTGGAGAATAGGTGTCTGGGCCCGATATTGGAGGAGTACTCGCAGAAGGCTTGGTTTCAATGGTCCTCTACTATCTGTTGTACGCTGTCGTCGCAGCGCTGTATGGAGGGATCTGGGCCGCTCTCATTGTTATCGGTCTTAGCTTGTTCGGGTTGTATCAAGAAGGAATGGAAGTATTACGAGCCACCTCGCTTCTTGCATTGGTGATGGCCGTTCTGGCGCTAGGTTGGGACATCTATCTCAGCGTCATACTATGACAGGGCTCAAGGCCTACCATCCCCGTCAGCGCTGAAATCAATTAATATAAGGTGTAAAGGGACTCCTTCAGGAGCAGCCTAAACAACCGTACTAGTTCTTTTACTGACAAGAACTGGTAGTGGTGCAAGGGAATTGGTAGTGATGGGCTGGGGTACGGGCTTCTCGCCAGGACGTTCCAATCCTTAAATCGCGGTATAGCCTGCCGAGTCATGCGCTAGGCATTTGAGATGTGCCTATTGCGGCGTCGAAAACGATGGTACCTGGCTGCCCTTTCATTGCCGATACTGCGGGTTGGATTTCTGCCCTGACCACAGGCTTCCAGAGGCTCACTTCTGCCCTTACCCACGCCCGAAGATGAAGGTCCCAGAGTATCACGAAACGCATGGAGGGACGGCAAGTAGCCAGCCCGTTCCTTTCTCTCTTGCCGGTCAAAAAAGGAAGTCATCTGCCGGCAAAGTCTTGGCGGTCCTTGTGGTCCTGGTGATAGCCCTCGCTGGCATGTATCAGGCTGGTCTACTGCGCGGGTTTCAAGTTCCATTTGGTACCCTACCTTCGAACAACGGGACCGGGACCACCTCCTACGTTACGACACAGCCCACCGGGACATCAACGTCTACCTCGACCACTTCAACCGTCCAGCCGGTCGTCATAAGCGACCTGTGGGTTCAACAGTTCATAGCGAACGTCAACACTTACAGAGCGAGCATAGGCGGATCGGCGTTAGTCTACGACCCGAAGCTTTCGCAGTTTGCCCAGGAGAGATTCAATACCTCTGCTGCCGAATTCACAATAAGCCATTATGGCTACAATCAAGACGCTTCTTGCTTCTTCGTTAACTGCATCCCACTGCCAGACCTGGGCGGTGCGAACTACGTGCTCAACCTGACTGTTCTTGACAAGGTCTTGGGGCAAGGGGCTTACCAAACCCTTCCATCCGGATTCAGCGGGTCATATTGGCGGCTCGTACTGACCTCCCCCTATGGAGTCAGCGAGACCGTCTACTTTACTACCGAGTCAGCAATCACGTCCTACATTACTGGTACCTACGGCAGTCTAACCTCAATCACGTTCAATCCAGATGGCAGTTTCCTCGTGAAGTTCCCCGCAACTCCGTCAGAAGAGGTGCTTTTCCCAGATGGTTTCACACCAGACACCTATCCCAACAACTTGCAGACCAAGGCTCCTGGTCACTGGGGCGGGCTCATTGACAAGTCCGTTACCTACTATGGCTACTATCTACACCAGGGTCCCACGCTAGCGGTCGAGAGTACCTGTTCAGTGACCGAGATACCGGGACCCAACATCAATGTCACCCAGCTATACCTCGACAATGGCTGTCATCCTACGGTGGACTATGCAACTTGGTTCGTCATTGAAATGAACTCTCAGCCATGACGTGCTTACGAATGGCTTCCATGGGACAGACCATATCCTGAGGACTATATCCTACGAAGCCCCGCTCGATATGGTCCCAAAGACTATATCGTATGAGCCCCGTAAGATATAGTCAATATAGATATAGTCTACAGCCCTGAACCCTTTCGTGTAATCCAGTCAGTCGAAGCGCGTGACTCCCTTCTCGGTGACTTTGAACACCTGTGGGTAGGGTCCTCCTCTATGCTTGAAATGGATGTACTGCTCTCTCGTGAGTTCCTTTCCTGGGTCACTGATTTCCTCCAAGTAGCCTCCCGCCACCCCTGCAGCCAGTATGTTGTTTACTTCGGTTGGATTTGCTAAATCAAGGTCGCCTTGGACTGAACTTCGAGTCATGAGCCATCCGTGTGGCTTGGCAGATAGCATCACCATCCTACCAAGCTCGTAGTCCGACGTTGTGGGCAACATTGGTCTGCGTCGCGACTCATATCTGACTTCTCTCCATGCATCGAGCACCTTCTTCCTAAGTTCGTTGTAGGTTTCGATGTCTTCAATGGCTCGCCTCATGTCCTCTTCGAAGACGTTAACCATGTAGCCAAGCTGTTGGTCCTGACGCACACTAAGCCTGGACGCTGCATAGTTGATTGCCAGTTTTAGGGCGTTCTCAGGCATTTTTATGAGGTAACTGGACTCGAGGGTCGCACCGCCAGCTGCTGCCTGTCGCGCAATCCTGTTGCGGTATTCTGCCCAGATGTCCGCTGGCATGATGATGGCGCCACGGCATGATTGAAGGAACTTCAGTTTTTGGACGGTATCCTCTATTAGGTTCTCCCTTTCGGGGTCGCGACCTAGTGGAAAGAAGAATTCATCACCATTGATGTCCTTCGGATTGACTGTCTCTCGCATAAACAGGATTCTATTCCCCGTGCCTTGGATGAAGAAGTCGTCCTCCAAACGCGAGAGGAACAGGTCGGAGGAAGCTCCCATAAGAGACGCGTATACGGGGACACTGCCCTCGTATCCGTATGTTCTTGTGATTTGTCCTTCGATCTCGCCGTCCCAAAGCTCACTGAAGAACTCCAGATTTTCGCTGAAGGGACCCGGTCCTTTGGAAAGCCCCAAGAGTTTGCTCATCTCGTCAGAGGCGATCAGGTTGTACGGGTGAGGGGTGCCTTGGACCTGTTGTCCGTTCCGCATGCTGAGTCCTAGGACACGCTGCGTGAATCCTGGTGGAGTGAATTTCCCGGGCGCGGGGTATGTCGGTTCGAATCGCTTCATAACATGTTTCCCCAGTCTTAGCGGGGGGGACTTGCCCGTCCCTGATGGGGAGATGTTGACAAAGAACATGTTCGGCTTCAAGACTCCCATTCTGTCGGAGAGTTCCACCTGTGCTACCCCCATGGACACCAGTGCCGTGGGAATCGCCCGGCTCCACATACGTCCCGGCTCCCATCTATCAGTGATGAAATGCTCGAACTTGCCTATGATTCCGTCCTCGAATGAAACTGGTTGGAACTCCTGTCCAGAACTAGGCGAACTGGCGACGCTCATGAGTAACCGCCTCGACAAATGGTTAAGGCGGGAGCTGACCGACTAAGCCATTGCACGACAGTATCCGCCCCTGGGGTCGTGTCCCTTATATGACGCTGCGGACGCTACATTATTCAAGCGTGGGAGCCACTTCACTGGGACCTGCCATGCCTACACGTTCCGTCCGCAAGGCTCTCACGCCTCCGCCTCTTTGTTCAACGCTTGACCACCTCCCGGTCTTCCTCTTCGTTCCATTCTAGCCACAGCTTGCACCTAGGGCAAACCTGGGGCTTGGGCAACCTTGGGATCCACTGATACTTGCATCGTGGACATACTAACGCTGTTTTCGATACTGTCGTCTCTCTGATTCTCATGTTTTTCATCTACTTTAGAGGCTACCTAGGAAACATTTAGTCTATTCTCATTGAAAAAACCAAAAGTTCCAAGACTGAATCTGTCTTGGTCGTATGGATTCATTGGCGCCGCAGTCATGGTTGGGAGTCTGCGTTCCTATCGTGCAGAGGCATACACTGGCCGGCCCCATGGAGCGGGGTTGACTTGGCTCGACCGACATCTCTACTTAGTCTTCTTCCTTCTCTCCAGCTTTCTCAGCTCAGCCAGGAGATACTTCTTCTTGTCTTTGGGGTCCATCCACTTCTTGGTCTTCTTGAAATCCAGTGTACACTTGGGGCAGCACGCGGGCACCACCTTCCAGTCCATCGGTACCCATTGATGCCCACACCGCGGGCATTCGTACATCTTTACTCTGACAAATACAGTTCTAGGCATGCCCGCACTAACAAGGGTAGCACTATGTATATATGCCTTTCATGCGTTAGTCTCTGTGATGCGCGTCCTTTAGGATTGCCCACGAAGCGCGGGCGGGCTGCTGGCTGACATTTCTTCGTAGCTCTGCCCCTCCGTCTTGCGGGTGTATGCCTCCCAGCGCTGGACCCTTGACTCTAAATCGGCCAGCTTTGCCTCCGTTGCGCCACCTGACACCATAAGCTTCTGGTTCATTACGGTGAGGTCCAAGACCTGTCCCTTTAGGCCCTCTATCTTGAGGTCCTTCTGCCTTAGCTGGTCGCCCATGTCCACCATGTCTACGGTCGAGTTCACCAAGACGTCTGGCTCGCCCTTGAGGTAGAGCTTTCCTAGCTGCTGCGTTGTGTAGCGCCTATAGGCATCGGAGAGGTAGGCGCTGTGGCCCGTTAGCGCCTCCACCACGTTGTCAGGGACGGAGAGCTTCATCTGAGACATGAAGAACTTGCGGAGCATGTGGATGTGGATCTGCTTCCGACCCGTGGAGGAGTCAAGGCTGAGGAGCCCAGCCTTGTGCACGGCTAGGGTGAACTTGTATCCGGCCACGGAGGTGCTGAAGGGGAATATCCTGTTGGCCCTTTCCGCCCTAGAGATAGCCTTCTTGGACCACGGGCGCCACTTCCTCTTCCTTATGTTGGCTGTCCTCTTTATGGTGGAGGCGAGGTAGGTTTCACGTACCCCAAGGTACTGCAGGAGGGCTTCCTTTGCCTCGCTTGAGATGAAAGAGACGTACCTGTCTCCCTCCTTGGTGTATTCTCCGCGCACCGTGACCATGGGAGGGTCGTGTTGCAGGTCGACATCCTCCATAGTGAGCTGGAGGGCTTCGCTCACCCGTATTCCCGATGAGAGTAGGAGCGTGAAGAGGGCTCTTCCCCTTACATCGCAGTGGAGGAGGATCTTTCTTAGTTCCTCCTTGCCCATCTCCTTCTCCACCGTGCGAGCCATGGAGCCTCTGGGGAGCCTGTCCTTCAGCATGCGGAGCTCCTTCCTCCCCAGCTCTATGTCGGCGCAGAGAAGGAGGAAGTTCTTGACAGCAGCCATGTAAGTCGCCACTGACTTGGGCGGTTTATCGTGGAACGCGCCCAGGAATGATATGAGGTCCTTGTAGTGGTCCCTCCCGCCAGCCGTAATCTCGCGGAGGTACCTGTCGGCCTGCTCCTTCACAGGCGCTGTAGAGTCACCGTAGAGGTGCCGGAGATAGGCTTTCACGCCAGTCACATAGGCGTTCTGGGTGCGCATGTTTGGGTAGGAAGCGATCCATTCCGTGTAGCTATAGCTGACGCTGGTCATGGTTTCCTTGCCTAAGGAGTATAGGATTTTGATGCTAATAAGTCTTTTATTGTAAATAACTGTATAATCATCTTTATCATATTGAGAACAAATGGTTGATTGAACGAGAGATAGGTCGGCTGGCAGCCACGGTCCTGCGAAGCTCTCATAGACCTCAGGCCGGAAATCCTCCTGCAATCATGGCCGGGCTGGTCAAACGCAGCGCCGCGAACGTATACTCAAAGCAGGGGAGTTCACCTCGGCCGACGTGTCTCTCACCCGCTCCGACCCGTTTCAGGATTCCCATAACGGATTTATCTACTAGGAACATGGAGCTACCAAACGACTTGCCTCAGGGTGAACGCAGACTGGCGGCGATTATGTTCACCGATCTGGTGGGGTTCACTGCCCTGGGGCAGAGGGACGAATCACTTTCGCTCGCCTTGGTCGAGGAGTATAGGAAGCTGTTGAGACCAATCTTCACCAGACATAATGGAAGGGAGGTTAAGTCGATGGGCGATGGGTTCCTTGTCGAGTTCTCTAGCGCATTGGACGCGATTCGGGGTGCCTATGAAATACAAAGAGCGGCTAGAGAGTTCAACATCTCAGCATCCGTCGAGCGGAGACTGCACATCAGGGTAGGGGTTCACCTCGGCGACGTCATAGAATCCCAGGGCGATATTTCAGGCGATGCTGTAAACGTGGCGTCAAGAATCGAGCCTCTGGCTGAGGATGGAGGGGTCTGCCTGACACGCCCGGTCTACGATCTCGTCCAAAACAGATTCGAACTTCCGCTGACGAGCCTCGGAATCAAGCCCCTGAAGAACGTGAGCGTGCCGATTGAGATCTACAAGGTTGTGATGCCATGGGACGAAGGAGGGGAGTCTCCACCCACGCAGCTCGACAGGAAGAGGATAGCCGTTTTGCCTCTGATCAACATAAGCCCGGAGCCCAGCGACGAGTACTTCGCGATAGGACTGACGGAGGAGCTCATCGATAGACTCTCTCGACTCGAGGGGTTGAAAGTCATAGCCAGGACCTCGATTATGAAGTACAAGACGAAAGAGAGGAAGGCATCGGAAATAGGAAGGGAACTGGGTGTGGAAACACTTGTAGATGGAAGCGTGAGGAAGGTGGGCAACAAGGTGAGGGTCGCAGTTCAGCTGATCAATGCTGCCACCGAGGAGCAGATCTGGTCCTCCCGCTACGACCGGGACCTAGATGACATCTTCGCCGTGCAGAGCGACATCGCCGAGAACGTCGCCCATGCCCTCGACCTCAGAATACTCCCTCTTGAAAGAGGACGGGTGACGGGAGTGCCAACCAAGGACCCAGAGGCTCACATCCTATATCTGAAGGGAAGACACCACTGGTATGCCAGAACTGAAGACGGAGTGGCCAAGGCTATCAAGTACTTCGAAGAGGCGGTCAGCAGAGATCCGGCATTCGCCCTGGCATTTGTAGGCTTGGCCGACTGCTACAGCATACTTGGGGTCTTCGGCTTCCGACGACCCAGCCTAGTCTACCCGAAGGCGAGAGAACTTGCGCTTGCGGCGCTTAAGCTTGATGATGATCTCGCCGAGGCCCATGCCTCGATGGGAGAGGTCCTGATGCACTACTACCACGATTGGAGTGGGGCAGAGCAGGAGCTTGAACGTGCGATCAAGCTGAACCCCAACTACGCCCAAGCCCACGTGTGGAGGAGCACCTGGTTTGCTGCTCACTGCCTAATGGAGGAGGCGATATCTGAAGCAAGGCTTGCCGAGGAGCTCGACCCCCTCTCGGTGGTCGTGATGAATGAATTGAGCAAGGATCTCTACTATGCAAGGCGGTATGACGATGCAATCGCACAATTCAGACGTTCGCTGGAGGTGGAACCGGACTCCGCCTACCTCCACAAGGGCCTAGCAGAGACTTACGCCCAGAAGTCGATGTCTGAGGAGAGCATTGCCGAAGCCGAGAAAGCGATAACCATCTCTGGTAACAGCATCTTCATCCTCTGTGCCGTCGGATATGTGTATGCTGCATCAGGAAGAAGGGACAAGGCTGAACGAGTGCTGCGGGAACTCGACAGATTGTCGTCTGAAGAGTTCGTTCCATCATTCGGCCGGGCCACGATATACGCCGGCCTGGGGGAGGAGCAGGCTGCATTGGAATGGCTGGAGAAGGCCTACGATGAACGCGCCTTCCTAATCTGGCTGAAGACTGATCCGATCTTCGATCGCCTGCGCGGAGAAGAGAAGTTCAAGACGATCCTGCAGAAGATGAACCTCAGCTAGGGTTAGGCTCAATATACAAGTCTTTAAGCTACGCGTGGGGTAATCACATCTGTTAAATGCACTAGCTGATGGAAAGGATCTTGTTTGGGGCTGGTCTTGGGCTCTCAATAGGTTAGTCATCTTTAAGTTATTGAGAACAACTGAATAATGGGCTGGACTCAGCCGGCGGGCTTCTTCATTCGAGTGAACAGCAGGGCTGTCGAAACGGCGAGAGCAGTCAGGATCATCACCATTCCCCCGGGGTACTCGGGGATCGGAGTCAGGTCCCCAGTAGAAATGACGCGGACCTCACTCGGCCAATCCGAGAAATGATACAGCTCGGTTCTCACACCGGCAGGCGTTATTTGAGAAAGCACTTGAGCCTCGTACTCGGACACGATATAGTTTCCGTTTGAATCGATCACGGCGGAGTAGGGGTAGGTACCGTAATCGAAGCTGAATATTTTGGTGGCCGCACCGTCCGGAGTCACTCTCCAGAGCGCGTTGCCGTCGTGTGTGGTGACTATGTAATTCCCGGAAGAATCGATCTCCACCCAGCCGGGCCAACTGCGATAGGGGAGGTTGTAGATGGTGCTCACGTTACCGTCAGGGGTGACCTTCGCCAGCACGTTCAGGGACGGCCATATGGTCTGAGTCACAATGTAATTCCCAAACGAGTCGATCGCTACAGCGTTTGGAGCAGTGATGTTGGCTATCTCCATCCTCACTCCGCCGGGAGTGATCTTCGAGAGCTTGCTCGTGTTCATTTCAGTAACAATGTAGTCCCCCGAAGAATCTATCTTTACATCCGCTGGCTTGGTGCCATCGGGGAACTTGTATATCACAGTCCTCACGCCTCCTGGGGTCACCTTCGTAAGCGCGTTGCCGTACACTTCGGCAACTATGTAGTTGCCCGAGGAGTCAATGGCAAACACGCATTCGCAGGAGCCTGTCGGAAAGTCGTATATCTCATTCATCCCTTTTGAAGTCAGGAGGGATAGAGTCGACTGGTCCCAGGTACTGGAGTCTGGTCTCGTAATCACAGCGTAGACGCCTGAACCTGTATCTGAACTTGCACTCGTGGCTTTGAATTGGGAGGATGCTCCTGGAATAGGAGGAGATAGAAGAAGAACGATCATCAGTGAGGAGATCGCCAATAGCTTCCGGTAATCTTCCAACTTTCGCTCCAAATACTAGAGAGTTGGGGGTCTTATTTACGGATTATGCATTCGGCACCGAACAAAGCGCCACGATTCGTACCACCGGTCCCAGTCTGCCCAGAACTAGCAAGACTGGAGAGCAACCCTCGGTGGACCTACACTTCTGCCATCAGCGAAATCGTCAACGGCACATACTGTGTGGGGAGTCTCACCTTGGGGATAGCTCAGTGATGGCTCAGGGCGTGGGCTTGGACCTAGGGAGAAATGGGCCCTGCTGTATCTGTTGCAGCTGGGAATGAAGTGAATGACGCAATAGACGAATCACTCGGAGCCGCTGGCCGTACGGAACCATAGGTTATTAGGAAACCCCGGCTGCAGGAGGGGAGAGGTGGCCGTTCTGAACAGGAGGGTCGGCGTGGTCCTTGTCGTCTTGATTGGCTTCGTGGCTTTCGCTGGCGTGCTGTTCGTGACGCAGCAAAAACCGTCCGGATTCGAAGTCATCCTGGCGTCGAACGGCCAGGTTCTAATCTCCGACGACGATGTCTCCACCTACAACGCCACCTCGCACGAGCTCAACCTGAGCGCCAACTGCATTGCCAGGATGAAGGGGATGGAGCTCCACCACGTAGCTTTCGAGGTCAGGCTGGACGGGAGGCTGCTGGGCAACGGCTCCTTCTGGTCCGAAGTGGATTCGATGTTTCCTCCGTCAGGAATCACGATTCTGGACATCGTCCTGATCCATAACGGTCATGCGACCTCAATCTGGATGGAGACCTGTTATCCGTCGGGGTCCTACGTCAACTGCACGACCCCCGCATTCTCAGGCGACCTGGCCGCTCACTTCCAAAGCCTGGGGAAGCTGGTTGATTGACTGGCTGAAGACCTTTCGATACTAGATGTCTTCTGCCGCTGAGAGAGGAATCGATAGCATCTACCCGAGTGCGTGGGCTTGGACCCGCGAAGGAGCTGAAGTTACGCGTGGGGTTTAATGAGTTGTCAAATGAACTAGCCAGACGAAGACTGGTAAACTCGATGCATTATGGATAAATGCTAGAGAGGGATGCGAGTATCCTAGGGGGCGAATGATGAGGCGTCGATTGCTTGTCGCTTTGGTCATCGTCATCACTGTCCTAAGTGACTTCGGATTGGTTTTCATATCAAGGCGGAAGCTAGTCAGGTGATAGAAGGTGGAAGTCAGGGTGTCCTTCAGCAATAGATTCCTGCAACCATCTTTCGTGCTGCTCCTCACAGTCTTCTTGGCGTCATCTGCGATTGGATTCATGGAATGGGTGTTTCACATCATTCATATAGGTGGTGTCGTCGGAGGTTTTATCGCGGTCCTATTCTTCGGTTCGGGGCTGGTCTTGGCGGTCGTGGCGGTCACAGGCCTGCTCCTCGTCTACAGAATGAAGCCTGCTAGTTTGGTGCTAGACGACACGTCCAAGGCGGCGCTGATAGTAGAAGGAGACAGCGGTAAGAAACACATTCTGCACCCTACAAAAGCCTATGTTTGGGACGTCCTCAAATTGAACCTTCGTTGGGGATGGGTTTCTTCTGCAATGGTGGAATTCGAAAACGCAGACGAACTCCAGAAGACTCTGGACCATATTCGAGGACAGCTACGAGTATCTGGCTGAGTCGCGTTCTTGCTGGAAGCGGATTAGGGTGCCTTCAAGGTTTCAGTTCTTTGAATGCTGGGGCGCGTGGGCTTGGACCTGCGAAGAAATGAAGCTGAATTCGCTCGTGCTCGTGCTGCCGGAAGGAAGCCCGGCATCGCCAACTGCCCTTTCCTCATTTGAGTTTGGATCTGGCCTTGCGATACAGGTAGCTCCAGCCAAGAATCGCCCCGCCAAGAAATGCAATGAATAAGGCTGTCACTTCGCCGGCATAGATCCCAAGGCCCTGAGCGTTGGGCAGTACGTTGGCGAACAGATTCATGCCGGTCCCGAGGGCTAGGAATGTCAGAAGGCACGAGACGACTGCCACAAGGATTGAGTTGGTCTTCAACATCTCTGCCGTCGCCCTTGACAATATCGGTCGAGGATTTCAGTCTTACATCTCTGCCGTTCTTTCTACGGATGTAGCTAAATCGTTTCTGTGGTTTCAGGGCGTGGGCTTGGACCCTGCGAAGAATGCGCACCGCGTTCGGGCAGTCAGCTTGGAGATGGAGCGCTCCTAGATCGCGTTCACCCGAGAATCCTTGCCAGACGGCCTCAGACCGCCCAAAGGGTTGAACCTGGCCTTCTCTATGGCCCGGTCCTGCTTGGTTTCTTTCTTGAACTGCTTGTAGTGGTCCCTGCATAGGTTCACCCGGTGTGACGAGGTCCTGACCTTGAGCGTAGTCCCACTGAGATTCATCGCGCTAATTGATCTCTTGGCTGGCTGGCTACAGCCCTCTATGCCGCACGTCCCTACTTTCGGGCTCATTGGTGTGTTCACCTTACCTTTCCATGTCGTCGGTTGATAAAGTTAAGCCCTTTCCAAGAGCACAGCTCGCACCGGGAGCCTGTCGTTCGGCTGACCGACGCGGAAGAGCCCTTGAACCCTCTCCCGTCAACGACTCCGTACGTGGCGTTGGACCTGCGACGAGTCAACATGACTCAGCCTTGGGCCGAGAGTACGGGACGGGACAGAAACAGGCGAATCCTCGCATGTCAGACGGGCCTGACTAAAAGCCTCTAATATGCCGTGGCCCTAGGGAGAGCTATGGCAGCAAGCCTGTACACGAGCAACTACGTGCCCGGATACAAAGTGGACAAGGTGATCGGCCTGGTCTACGGAATCACTGTGAGGTCAAGGGGTTTGGGAGGGAACATCGTGGCCGGCCTGAGGACGCTAGGCGGCGGTGAAATCCATGAATACACCGAGCTGGCCCATCAAGCCCGGCAGCAGGCCCTGGACAGGCTCTCGCAGCAGGCGGAGACATTGGGGGCCAATGCCGTGATAAGCGTGATGTTCGATTCGACGTCGATAGGCCAGACGATGGACGAGATCATCGCCTTCGGCACCGCCGTGGTCGTCTCACCCGTCTCCGAGGCACAGCAGCTCGTCAAGCTGAGCTGATAGGGTAACCAGCCGCCGGGAACCAAGGTCAGAGGGACGCTCGGGGCGGACCGTAGGCTACGGGCCGGAGTATCGACTGCGAGCCCCAGGGACAGTCAGGACGTTACCCTGAGGGGTCGCGGCCTGACCTTCGACATCCCCGAAGGCAGGGGGGTCCGCCTACGCCTCAGGTGCCGCCGGGCCCCTGAGGACCCTTAGAAGGCGAAGCTTCCCTGTCGGCAGCGCGCGGACGAAGTCGTCCACGGGAAGGCCGTCCACGAAAGCCCTGGCGTCACCCTCAAGGTGGGAAGCGAGCTCCCTCTTCATCTTCTTGGCCGCTTCGTGAGTGGGCAGGTGGCCGGGCACGAGCTCGACGACCAGCTGGCAGCGCTTGATCAGGGCGCTGGACGGCCCGCTGTACAGGGCCAGCGCCCCATCGAGGGGCCCGACACCCAGGGAGACCCTGAGCTCGATGCCCTTCAGGTAGCTCCTCTCTCCCTCTATGACGAAGCTTCCCTTGGGCAGGTACTGGCCGGAGGGGGCGCCCTTGAGCACCTGCTCGGGGCGGACGTAGTACGCATCAGCGGAGGTGAGCCCCTCCCTCCAGGCCCGGCTGTACGAGACCGTCGCCTCCGCCACCTCTCTGATGCTGTCAGCCCCCGCCCCCTGGCCTCCCTTGAGGACGAAGAAGGCTGAGCCCGGTATCTCGGTGTGGAAGACGAGGTCCGATGGCTCGAGATGCTTGCGGACCAGGATGCTGTTGCTTCCGGCGTCCCGGCCGCCGATCGCGAAGAACCCCTCCGACGTGTGGAACCATCTGAACTTCTCGAACCATCTACGCTCTCTGCGGCGGTGGGCCATCACCTTTGTGCCAGCCTCCCTGTCGATGGAGGACGAGAGCTCCGACCTTCTCCTTTCGAGCCGCTCCAGCGCATCCGAGAGCTTGGCAGCGGCGGAGTCGGCCTCCTTGGCGTCGGCGAATATCCGGGAGGCGAGGGCGTAGGTCGAGTCGACGTAGAGGCGCTTCCCTCCGGACGTCCATGCACGCGCCCCCCTGTCGTATCGGTAGGCTGAGATGCCTTCAAGCTCCCTGGCGGCCCCTTCGAAGTCCGCCGCTCCAGACATCAGGGAGGAGGCGACCGCCCTGAGCCCGGAGGCCTTGAGCTTCAGCGTTTCCACCTCTTCCTTCTTGGAGGTGATGCTGGATTCCAGCCTACGGAGGTCGGCCTGCTCCGGCTTGACGCTCTCGGCGGCCAAGCCCCTTAGAACCAGAGGAGTGAAGTTCTCGTCCATGGCCTCCAGGATGCTTGGGTAGACCCTTTCCTCAGAGGACCCCCGGGCCCTCAACCTGACGGAGGATATGTCAACGGGCTCGCCGTCCCTGACGTAGACGTATGAGGGACCGCCCGACCGGGATTCGGCCAGGATGCCGGCCAGGGAGTCGGCGATCGAAGCGACCTCGCCCGGCTGCAGAGACGAGCCGCTCCTCCCCTTGGCGATTCCAGCGCGTTCAAGGGTCTCCTCGACGATCCTGCGAGGCAGGGAGACGTTTCTGCCGAGGAGCCTTTCGACGGCCTCGTCGCGGGGCAGGATCTTCGAAAGGGCCTCCGCGTCGGCGGCGCTCGGAGGCATCGACCGCGCCTTCGGGGGGACGTACTTGACCCCGGGCCTGACGACCCTGTCGCTCACGTCAAGATCGTTCATGCAAGCCAGGACCCTGTCCGAAGCGTCGAGGAGGATGACGTTCCCGGCGCCGAAGAACTCCCCGACCAGGACCAGCCTGCCGTCGGGGTGAGTGAACTCCGTCATGAGGATCCTCTCTCCCTCAGAGGCCCTCGTCGAAGCATACTTGGCCCTGTCCAGCCGCGCCCTGAGCTCTGAGATGAACCTGCCCGCCGGAGCCCGGGGGAGTTCGGCGGAGGTGATCCAGGCGCCGATGCGGGGGGAAACCAGGAGGGACAGCTCGGGGCGGTCGCTCATGTGGAGCTTGATCATGACCGTGGACGAGCCGGTGAGGTAAATGTTATTAACGTAATATCCACCTAGGTTCGAATCGAGCTTGCCCGCCAAGGCCCCGAATTCAAAGCCAGACAAGTCCAAGAAGAGCCCACCTCAACCGAAGCCTGTAGGCATGTCTCCGCTAGATAAAGTGTACTGGACGCGCTGCGTCATGGCCATCGTGGCGGGGGTCGTTTCCGGAGCCACCTTCAGCCTGCTGAACCAGCCGACCGGGGGGTTCGCGGTGCTCCTACTGTTCTACTTCCTGAGCGTCCTCGTCGCCAGGGCCCTCGTCGGCGGCGCCGTAGACAGTGAGAGGCAGCTGTACACCACGGGCTGGGGGACGTACTTTCTCCTCTGGTTCATGGTCTTCAGCCTCTACGCCACGTTTGTCCTGTACAAGGCCTAGGCCGCCCGAGAAGGCTAGCCACGTGCGTATGTAGGCGGCATCGAGGGGGTCCAAGAGGACCGTCCCGGTCATCCGGGCGATCTGCGCCGTCGACGGCAGCCTCGACGACTCTCCCTCCGCCTCAAACTTCGAGATGCCCTTGATCGCCATTGAGACCCCGAGCTTCTCGCTGGGCGAAAGGGAGGACTGGTCGACCCTCGTCAGCGCGGAGGCCGCGTCAGCCTTCCCCAGCTCGATCATCTCCTTCAGCCAGGCTTCGTCGAGGTTCAAGTCAGATATCCACTATCCCTGCGGGTCCAACGGCGAACTCGGCCCGGGCGTTCGTTCCCGAGTCGACAGCCAGCCACCTGCCCGCGTTCCTCCTCAGGCTAATTCGAGTGTGTATATAAGCAGCTGTATGCTCGAAGCCTTGAGCGTGGGTCAAGTTGGACTCGGGGTTGTACCTGACCCCGTTGGCAGCCGCGACAAGGGTCCCGTTCGCAAGCGCGTGGTAGGCCAGGGACCTGCAGAGGAGAGACAGCCTCGCGGTCTCACGCGAAAGGGCGCCGGCGCCGTAGAAGAGCTCGCTCAGCGTGTCTACGAGAACCCCGGCGTAGCTGCCAGAGGCGAGGGCCGCGACCACCCCCTCCGCCATCTTCTCCGGCGACCTCGGCTCCAGGACGTCCACGTTGCCGAGGACCGCGTCCGGCTCGATCCCCCTGAGCACGGCGATCTGGTGGAGCCGCTCCGGACGGAAGGTGCCGCCCGTGTCGACGAAGAACACCCTCCCGGAGCCTCTGGGAAAGAGGACCGCCAACGTGAAGAGGAGCTGCGACTTGCCGGTCCCTTCCTCGCCTGAGAACTCGGTGAACCTCCCGAACGCGGTCCCTCCCTCCATCATGGAGTCGAAGGAGCGAGATCCCGTGCTGACCCTCCGCAACGGGCCTGCAGGCCGGGGGCTGGGCATGCCGTGGATGACGGAGCGACCCTCTCTCAAACCGGTGCTCCTCGTCGGGGGAGTTGGAGCGCCCCGGCGCTAAAAACATATGCGGCCCGCGCGAAAGGATGAAACGCCGTTCAGGTCTAGAGAATGCTTTTATTGGTGTGGGTTTTGCCTCTTGGCAGCTTGAGCGAGAACCTCGCTGCCAATTCATCCATGAAGAAGCCGCTGGTCGTTCTACAGAAGGCGATAAGCAAGCCGGTGAGGGTCCGGCTGAAGAACTCGGAGGAGTACAGGGGGGTCATGGTGAACATCGACCCGTACATGAACGTCTTTCTCTCCGATGCCGCCGAGTTCGACGACGGCGGCTCCATGGTGACCAACTACGGCAAGGTCGTCATCAGGGGCAACAACGTGCTCTTCGTGATGGTCGAAGAGGCCCTGAAGATCTGATTCACGAGCTGAGTATCTCGGACGTCGCAGCTTCAGAGTCGTAGCGCAGGCCATACCTCCTGTTGAAGAAGCGCACGACGTTGGACACGTCTCGCCTGAGCTGCCCCTCGGAGTTGGGATGCGACCTTCTGATGGCCTGCGGCCAGTCGATGAGGACGATCCTGTGCTCGGGGGTCAGGAGCAGGTTGAACTCGCTGAGATCTCCGTGCACCACCCCCGCGGCGTAGCAAGCTCGCACGGCCTTGAGGACGGCGTCGAGGACCTCTTTCGCGTCGTCCAGCTCCTTGACCTTGTAGAGAGGGACCCCCAGCTCCATCTCCATCATGACGGTGTGGTAGATGAAGTGGCGAACCTTGGGGACAGGGAGGCCTAGGTCTTCGAGGCCCCGCAGGACCTTCGCCTCCCTGGCCGCGGCCTGGATGTTGGCTGCCAGCCACGCGTGCTCCTCGGGGGCGGCGTAGCCTCTCTTCCTCTTGATGTCTCTGAAGCTGATGCGACCCAACCTGAAGAACTTCAGCGCGTAGGGTCTCTCGTCCTTGTCCAGGGCTTCGAAGACGTCCGACTCCTTGCCCATGGCTATCGTAGGTCCCAGCCGCGTGAGGAGGCCCTCTTCGGAATACGAGTGGAGGGCGAGGGCGTCCAGGCCCTCGCCAAGAAGCTTGTAGCCCTGCCTGTCCCCGTCGACCAGCCCCATCTTCTCCAGCTTCTCGAGGTGGAACTCGGCCCTGTCCGTCGGGAGGCCGCCGAGGCCCGCCATCACCTCGAGGGGGACCCTGTCGAAGTTCTTCAGGGAGCGGACGAACTCCCTGAGGAGGAGGTAGTCCTCGCTCTGGAGGAGCTCCGTGGCTTCGGCCGCCCGCCTGACCTGCGACAAGCATCTCCTCCCGCCAAATCCCTGCTTAAAAGAATAGGGAAGGGCCGGCGCAAAGAAGTTAAGAGCCAGCGGAGTCATCGGGATTCGGTCGCCATGTTCGAGCCCCACACCAGGGTAACGACGATCGCCTACGGAGCCGTCTTCGCCGCCCTGGTGGCCGCGACGACCACCATGCTCACGGTGACGATCCCCTCGACCAAGGGATACTTCAACCTGGGGGACATGATGGTCTACACGGCTGCCATTCTTACGGGGCCCCTCGTGGGAGGGCTGGCCGGAGGGGTCGGCTCCGCCCTCTCGGACGCCTACCTCGGCTACTACACCTTCGCGCCGGGAACCCTGGTGATCAAGGGTCTCGAGGGCCTCATCGTAGGCTACCTCTTCACGAAGAGGAGCTCGCCTGCGGTGACATCGCATTGGAAGGCGCTCACGGCAGGGATCAGCGTGGTCCTCTTCGTCCTCATGGCCATGACCGGTTCGTTCTACTTCACCGGAGGCTTCGACTTCGGGGGGGACCTGGTCGCGGCGCTGTCCGGGCGTGGGACATCCGGAATCGCCCTGGGCGTCTGGCTCCTTGGGGCTGGCGCCTTCTCGGCCTTGGTGGCGTACACAGGCCTCCGCTCGGGCCCGGAGGTGGGTTGGACCGCGGTCAGCATCGTCGTGGGCGGCTCCGAGATGGTGGCGGGGTACTTCGTCTACGAGGTCGGCATAGGGATGACGGTCCCGGCCGCGTTGCTGGAGGTGCCCTTCAACATCGCGCAGCTGGTCTTCGGCCTGGTTGGGGCCTTGTTCCTGACTACGGGCGTGGCGGCCGTCTTCAAGAGGCCTGGCGGCTAGGGCCGGCTACGACGGCCTCCATGAAGGCCTTGAAGACCTCCTCGGGGGCGCCCGGACGGCTCGAGAACTCCGGATGGAATTGCGTCGCCATGTAGAACCTGTTCTTCGGGAACTCCAGTATCTCGGCCCTGAGCCCTCCGTCGCTGAACCCCGAATAGACTATGCCCTTCTCTTCAAGGAGCGGCCTGATCTTGGGGTTGATTTCGTACCGGTGCCTGTGCCTCCTCCGAATCACGTCCGCCCCGTAGATGCGCCTGGCTATGGTCCCCTCCTTGAGCTTTATGTCGTGGCCGCCGAGCCGCATGGTCCCTCCGAGCTCGCTGACCCCCGTCTGCTCGGGGAGCAGGTCCACGACGGGGTTGGGGGTGTCGGGGTCCAGCTCGGTCGAGTTGGCCCTCTTGAGACCCACAACCGAGCGGGCGAAGGCCACGGTGGCCAACTGGAACCCGAAGCAGAGGCCGAGGTACGGGATGTCGTTGACCCGAGTGAAGTCCGCGACGGCTATCTTGCCTTCGCTCCCCCTCTTCCCGAACCCGCCCGGGATCACCACGCCGTCGTACTCCCTCAGGGCCTCGGGGCTCTCCTTCTCGAACCTCTCCGAGTCGATCCAGTCAAGCTGCAGGCCCACCTTCAGGCTTGCCGCGGCATGGTGAAGGGAGTGGTTGACGCTGACGTAGCTGTCCGCGAGGTTGACGTATTTGCCCACCATGGCGACCCTCATCGTCCGGCCGTACCTGACGAACCCTGAGACGACCTCGGGCCAGTTCCCCCATTCGACTGTCCTGGGCGGAATCTGCAGCTTGCGCAGCAGCGGCTTCATGATCCCGTCCTCAGCAAGGAGACCGGGCAGAAGGTATACCGACTTCAGGTCCGGGTTCGAGATGACGGCGTCCTGGTCCACGCTGGTGAAGAGCGAAATCTTCTTCTTCGCCTCCAGCGGGAGCCCCGTCTCGCTCCTGACGACTATGATGTCGGGTTGGATGCCTATCCTCCTGAGCTCCTGGACGCTGTGCTGGGTGGGCTTGGTCTTGATCTCGCCCACCGGGTCCAGGGTCGGGGCTAGTGTGACGTGAATGAAGACGACCCCGTCGGCCCCCTCCTCCATCCTCATCTGGCGGAAGGCTTCCAGGAACGGGAGGCTCTCCATGTCCCCCACTGTCCCTCCGCACTCTACGAGAAGGACGTCTACGCCGCTTGACGCGGCGACCCCCCTGATCCTCCTCTTGATTTCGTCCGTGATGTGAGGTATGATCTGGACGCAGCTCCCAAGGTAGTCCCCCTTCCTCTCCTTCCTGATGACGTCCTGGTACACCTGACCCGTGGTGATGTTGTGGTCTTGGGTAAGGTTGGCGTCGAGGAAGCGCTCGTAGGTCCCGAGGTCCATGTCGCACTCGCCTCCGTCGTCCGTCACGAACACTTCGCCGTGCACAATGGGGTTCATGGTCCCAGCGTCGACGTTGAGGTACGGGTCAATCTTGGCGATCGTGACCTTCAGGCCTGCCATCTTGAGGAGCTTCGCGGTTGAAGCGACCGTGGCCCCCTTCCCGAGGCCGGACATAACACCTCCGGTGACGAACACGAACTTTGCCTTCCGAAAAATGGTCTCCGGCACAGAAAACCTACAGCGAAGATGCTCTTAAACCCTTTGCAGCTCATTTCACGAACGGGTAGAGCATCTCCGCCAGGTCGGCTATGTCCACCAGGAGGCGGCGGATGTCCTCCAGCCTGTCCGCCACCTGCGCCAGCTGGGGGTCCTTCTTCAGGTCGGACAGCGCCTCCTCGGCTTCCCTGGCCTTGGAGAGGAAGGAACGGTACGCCGCCCCCCTGCCTCCGAGGAAGAAGGACGTCGCCATGTCCTGCATCTCGGCCAGGCGCGCGCCGGCCTCCGCAAGTCGGCTCGCCTTCGCTTGCCCGAGCGGAATCAGCGACTTCAGCATCGAGGCCAGGGCGTAGGAGTGGTCCCCCAGAAGCTCGACGTTGTGCGCTGCGACCCTGTAGTCGAGGCACTGTACGTTCGTGAGCCCCAGCCTGGCAGCCATGCGGGTGTCGGCCATGGTGCTCCTGAGGAGGCGCACCATGAGGAAGAACGTGCGGTTGATCTCGACGTCTCGCTGCATGACGTCGTCGAGGACTGACGCGTCGCCGTCGGAGGCAGCCTGCAGGGCGTCCACGTACATGCTCCTCGACAGGTTGTTCATCCTTCGGTAGAGCTTCTCAGGCGGGATCGTGTCGAGGTCGAGGAGGAACTGGAGGGTCAGCGAGGTGGGCTCCTCGCTGACGACCTCGAGCCCCAGGAGGCCGTGGACGGACTCCCTGAGGTACCTCTTCACCTTCGAAACGGCCGTCTTCTCCCCGGCCACGTTGATGACGTTGTATCCCAGGAGGTATGCGGCGGTGACGTCCCGTATCACGGTCTGGGGGTCTTCTCCGGCCGCCTTCACAGAGACGTAGCTCTTCTCCTCGGCGCTGGCCACGTCCTTCGGGTACACCAGGATCGCGCCTGAAGGGGTCTCCTCCAAGCCGACGACGTCCCCCTGCTGGAGGCGGCTCTTCACCACCCAGACCTTTGGCAGGGAAACCAGAAGGGTCCCGCCTCCGAGAGACTGGAGCTTCCTGTAATCCATTGCGTCTTTAAAGTGGTTTGTAGCCCTATAAATATCCGTCGAGCCCTCTAGACTATTACGAGGGACTTCGGGAAGTGAGTGAGGATCTGGGGCTTCGCGCCGACTATCAGGGAATCCTCGATCCGCACGCCGTACTTGCCCTTCACGTAGACCCCTGGCTCCACCGTGACCGCCATCCCCTCCCTGAGGACCTCTGGGGAACCGCGCCTGATGAAGGGCGCCTCGTGGACGTCGAGGCCCACGCCGTGGCCGGTCCCGTGCACGAAGAGCTCCTCCATCCCCGCCTTCGCCAGGGGGACCCTGACCGCCCTGTCCACCTCCTCGGCCACGACGCCAGGCCTGGTGGCGTCTATCCCGGCAAGCTGAGAGTCGAGGACCACGTCGTACGAGCGTTCCATTTGGTCTGAAGCTGACTCGATCGCGAACGTCCTGGTCGCGTCAACAACGTAGCCGCCGTACCTGAGGACGTAGTCGCAGACGACGAAGTCCCCCCTCTCCATCTTCCTCTCGGTGGTGTAGGCGTGAGGAAGCGAGCCGTTAGCCCCCGAGGCCACGATGAGGGGGTTGAGGGTGCTGGCGTACGCCGGAGGGTCCGCCTTGAGCCTTATCATTTCGTCAATGACTGCTGCGGCGACGGTCCTCTCATCCGTGCCAGGAGACAGGAGATCGGCGGTGACCTCGTAGAGCTTGTCCATGACCTTGCCTCCCTCGACCAGGAATGAAATCTCGGCCTCGTCCTTGACTATCCTGGAGGACATGAGGGCGTCCGGGTCGGCCGTGAGGCCCGGCGGGACCATCGAGGAAAGACGGTTGAAAGTCGAGACATCGACGTTGTCTATCAGGCACTTCCTGGCTTCCACCCTCTCCTTGATCTTCCTGGCCATGTCGGCTCCCCTGTCGCTTCCTATCACCTCCACTCCCGAAGACGACTCCTTCGCCCTCTCGAATTCGAGGGCAGGGACGATGATGCTGCAGCCCTCCTGGCCGACCACGACCGTTGCCTCGCCCCAGAAGCCAGTCAGGTAGTAGACGTTCTGGGGCTCCCCGACGAGCACGGCGTCGAAGCCCTTGGCCCGGGCATAGTCGAGGACGCTGCGGTGCCTGCGAGAGTGGTCAACGTTCAAGTGCGAATCGGCGAAGCATGCGGGCCCGGCGGTAATTAGCCTTTCTCGGCTCTCGGCCCGCATTCGCAGACGTGGATCCTCGACAGCTTAAATACGTTGGAGCCCGATTCCCCCGTAAGCGCGCGGTAGGCTTGGTTCACATCAGCAAACTGACCGTCAAGGGGTTCAAGTCTTTCCCCCAGAAGCAGGTGACGGTCAACCTGGAGCTGGGCCTCAACGTCATCACGGGGCCCAACGGGTCCGGGAAGTCGAACATCATAGATGCGATACGCTTCGCCATGGGTGAGAACAGCGCGAAGTCCCTCAGGCAGAACTCGATGACGGGCCTCATCTACGACCCGGGTACGGGCGCAACGGAACTGGCCAGGGTCTCCGTCACGTTCGAGAACGCCGACAGATCCCTCGCCGTCGACGAGGACCGCGTGACCGTCGTCCGGGAGCTCAAGCCCAACGGGGACAACGCCTATTACCTGAACGGGAGGAAGATCGCGAGGAACTCCCTCGTCGAGATGCTAGGTGCGGCCCACATTACGCCGGAAGGGCTGAACGTGATCCCGCAGGGCGCGATCGGGAGGCTCGCGGAGCTTCATCCCAACGAAAGGCGTCAGATCATCGAGCAGGCCATCGGACTGAAGCATTTCGACGAGAAGAAGTCGGAGGCACTGGACAGGCTGAGGGACGCCGACAACCAACTGGCCGTTTCGTTCGCCAAGCTGGACGAGAGGCGGGGCAGCATCGAACGCCTCGAGCTCGAACGCAACGACGCCCTCAGGTTCAAGCAGCTGGATTACGAGATCAACAGGCTCCGCAAGGCCATCAGCCAGAGGAGGCTGAGGGAAGTGGACGAGCAGCTGGAGTCTCTGGCGAACAGGGCGACGGAGCTGGTCTCTCAGCAGGAGCAGGCCAAGGCGAAGGTCGCCGACCTCGAAGCCAAGCTCAGGGAGATAGAAGGAGAAAGGGACGCCTACTACGGCGCCAACGTTTCCGTGCCAAGCCAGGGGCTGATCGACCTGGGTCTGGAGATCGGGAGGATGGACACCCAGATCAGGGAGCTGGAGACGAAGAGGGCCCAGTACGAGGTCGCGCTCTCCGACACGGACACCTCCTCGCAGCTGGAGGGGATGCTGAGGACGCTCGAGAAGGAGAGGGCTGGTGTGGTGGAGGAGGCCGCCGGCCTCCAGGGACAGCTTCGCGGACTTGACGAGTCCGCGAGGGCCGAAGCCGAGAGGAAGAAGGAGCTCCTCACTAGGAAGGAGAAGGTGGGCGCCAGGGCACAGAGGCTGGAGATCAAGGACATCAGGCTCGCCGAGAGGAGGGAGAGGGCCGACATCGCCGTTTCGGATCTAAGGTCAAAGGTGAGGAACCTCGAAGGGGAGCTGATAGCTGCCACCAGGAACCACGATGAGCTCGCGAAGAAGTACGACGAGGTGAAGTCCATGGTGGACACCATGCGGCAGCAGCTGCAGGAGCTGGGCGCGGACATCGAGTCCTCCAGGGGCCAGCTGAAGCAGGCCGGGGACAGGGCCGAAGCCGCGGCCAGGCAGAGGGAGAAGCTGGCCGGAGAAGTCAAGGTCGCCGAAGGCATACTGTCTAGCGCCACTCAGACGATCCTTCGCTACGAGTCCGGCAAGGAGATAGCCGAGAAGTACCTCACGGAGGAGTTCAACTCCCAGAAGGTCGAGGAGCTGGCGAAGTCCGGGGTCGTCGAAGGCTACAGGGGGAAGCTGTCGGACAACATCAAGTTCAAAGAGCAGTACTCGTCCGCCGTCAGGGCGGCCGGGCAGGAGTGGCTCTCCGCCATGATTGTGGACGACATGAACGGGCTCCTCCAGCTGGCGGGGCTGTCCAAGAGGCTGCGGAGCGCCAGGATCAGGATCCTCCCCGTGTCGGAGCTCAAGAGCGCTCCTTCTCCCCGCATGCCGTATTCCGAGGGGGTTCTAGGCAGGCTCAGCGATTTCGTGCAGCGCCCCGACGAAGTGTCGCCCGCCATCGAGTTCGTCTTCGGCAGTACCGTGCTGACGAGCACGGCGAAGGCGGCGTACCCGCTGTCGAGGAGGGGCCTGAGGTGCGTCACCGTGCAGGGAGACCTCTTCGAGGCGGGGGGACGGGCGATGGAGACAGGCCGCGTGAGCGCGCTTACGCTGAAGCAGCTGGGTGTCAGCGACCCCGAGGAGCTGAAATATGTGGAGGAATCGCTCAAGGCCTTCCGCATCTCTATAGACAGGCAGAAGAAGGGCCTGGACAAGCTGTCCCAGGCTCAGGAAGGCTACGAGAAGGAGAAGTTCAGGATAGCCCTCAAGCTCGAGAACGCGGAGACCAGACTCAGGACCCTCGTGCCCCTGGTGAAGAGGTACGACAGGCTGGAGAGATCGTTCAAACGGCGCATCGAAGCCCAGGAGACGGAGATGGAGAGGCTCGCGAAGAGGCTCGTAGTTTGGAGGGCGACCCTTCCCAAGCTGAGGACAAGGGCGGCCAAGGTGGCCGAGAAGAGGGCGAGGCTCGGGCTGATGGCCCTCCAGACGACCCTTTCGGGCATCGACGGCGAGCTGGCAGACATATCGAGGTCGGAGGAAGAGTCTTCGCGTTCGATACTGAACGTCAACGCCTCGCTGTCCACCCTCGAGGCTCGCCTGAACGGGGAGCTGAACCCAAGGGTGGAGCAGGTGCGCCTTTCCCTGGAGAAGGCCAGGGCGGACATAAGGGAGGCCCAGGAGGGGCTCCCGGCCCTGAAGGACGGGATCTCTTCGCTCACCGCGCAGAGGAAGGAGCTGTCGGAGAAGGAGGCCAAGATCCGAGAGGACAGCGAGCAGGCGCTCCCCAGGCTGAAGGAGATGGAGGCCAAACAGAAGGCCGTGCGTGAAGACGTTTCCTCCCTGCAGCAGAGGGGCCTTCGGCTGGAGAAGGAGAGGCTGAAGGTTGAGAGCGGGACCCAGTCCCTTCGGACGGAGAAGCAGAACGTGGAGCAGGCCGTCCGGGAGCTGGGCGTCGAAGAGGAGGTCGAGTACCACATGGAGACCGAGGCACACCTCTCAACGTTCGTCGAGGAGAGGTCGTCGCTGCAGGGGATGGTGAACCTCCTCGCCGACCAGAGCTACAAGGAGGCCTTCACATCCTACAGGGAGGCGTCCAAGCGCAGGAACGAGCTGGAGAAGGACCGGAACGCCATAGTCAGGTTCATCGAAGAGGTGGAAGCTGAGAAGAAGAACACCTTCATGAGCGCCTACGAGAAGCTGGACAGGGAGCTGAGGGCCATCTTCGCCAAGCTCACCGAAGGTTCGGCGTGGATGGAGCTGGAGAACCCCGCCGACCCCTTCTCGGGTGGCGTCTTCCTGATGGCCCAGTTCCCGACCAAGGCGCCAAGGGAGTCCAGCAGCACCAGCGGGGGAGAGAAGGCGGCCATAGCGGTCTCCTTCCTGCTGGCCTTCCAGTCGGCGTACCCGTCCCCCTTCTACCTCCTGGACGAAATCGACGCCCCTCTCGACGCCGTCAACGCGGAGAGGCTGGGCAAGCTGCTCTCCGACTGGTCGTCCGCCTCGCAGATAGTCACAGTGACCCTCAAGGAGGCGGTCGTAAGCCAGGCCACGAACAAGATAGGCGTCTACGGAGTGAACGGGGCGAGCAACGTGGTCCGCTACAAGTCCAACGAGGAGGTGGTGGTCAACGTCTGAGCAGGGGACCCCGACCGACAGGATAAGGCTCCTGCTCAACCCGGAGCTGGCCACGAGGCAGAGGCCCTGGGACATTTCGATCGAGCTGCTCCTGGAGGAGTTCATACGGTACCTGCGGAAGCAGCCGATCCTGGACATGAGGCTGGGAGGCCTCGCCCTCCTGACCTCTTCGATGATCTACAAGCTGAAGGTCGAGCGCCTGTTCTACGACGAGAGGCGGACGTACAGGAAGAAGCCGTCGGACCTGCAGGAGCCCGCCGAGGCGCTGGCCATGCCGTTCAGGCTCCAGACGCCGGTCAGCGACCTCGACGATCTGGTGGCCGCGCTCGAATCCCTGCTGAAGGAGATCTCGAAGAGGCCCTCCGGGCAACTCGAGGAAGGGGTCTTCCAGCCGGGGCTGGAGGACCGGGCCGTCGAGCAGGACACCGTGGGAATGATGCTGAGGAACTATTCGGACCAGCTTCTCGCGGGCCTCAGCGTGAAGGAGCCGACGGCCTTCGGCGACCTTACGAAGGGGATGAAGCCCATTGAGGTGGCCAGGGTGTTCATAGTCCTCCTGTTCCTGGCGCATGGAGGAAGGGTGATCCTCGTGCAGGAGGAGGGGGCGGAGGACTTCAGCATCATGGGGGTAGGCGACGCGGTTGCCAGATGAGCAGGTCGACGCCCTCATCGAAGCCGCGCTCTATTCTGCAGGGAAGCCTTTGACGGTGGAGGAGCTCTGCAAGGCGGCCGGCACGACATCGAGGAGGAAGGCGCTGGAGTCGGTGAGGAGGCTGTCGGCGAAGGTGGCGGCCAACTTCGGGGCCATCGAGGTGACCCAGGCCGGGGAGGGAAGGTACGTGCTCCAGCTCAAGAGGGAGTTCAACCCGGTGGCCAAGAAGTTCGCGACCCAGCATCTCCTCAGCCGTTCGGTGCTGAAGACCCTGACCATGATAGCCTACTTCCAGCCCGTGAGCGGCAGCAAGCTGTCATCGAGGAAGGGCTCCCAGGTCTACGCTCACCTGAAGATCCTCGAATCCATGGGCTTCATCGCGTCCACCCTCGAAGGGAAGAACCACATCTACCGCACCACGCCGTTCTTCGCGGAGTACTTCAGCCTCCCTTCCGACCCCGCGGCCATGAAGAGGAAGCTCGAGAACCTCTTCGAGACGCCCACATCCGGCAAGCCTTAAATGTGCGACGAATGACCCCTAGGAACCTGAAAGGGAATAGCGCAGCTTGAAGAAGCCAATGGAGAACCTGCGGAAGAGGAAGATGACAGGCGGCCGTCGCGTTCCCTCCAGAGGTAGGAGGGAATACGAGAAGGACGGATATTCTATCGAGACGGTCCTGGGTTCCAAGAAGCTCGACTTCAGGAGGGTGAGGGGAGGCACCATCAAAGTCTCCGCGGTCAAGATGGACGTCGCCAACGTCGTCGATCCCGCCAGCCACACCACCAAGAAGGTCAAGATATCGAGGGTCGTAGGCAACGCCGCCAACAGGGACTACGAAAGGCGAGGCGTCATGACCAAGGGCGCCTTGATAGAGACGGAGGCGGGACGTGCCAGGGTGACGTCCAGGCCGTCGCAGGACGGAGTCGTCAACGCCGTGCTGCTTCAAAAGTAGATATAGAGCGCTCCCCCAGATGGGCAGCGAATGAAGGACTACGGGAAGCAGGTCTTCTGGCTTGACTACTTCGACTCAGCCTTGAGCAGGGAGGAAGGCCGCAGAGTGAGCCTGCCTCTCGCCACCAGGGGGCCAACCGTGGACGAGCTCGCCCAGGCGGCGAGGAGGCTTGGATACGAGCCCCACGTGGAGAAGGCCCGCCATCCGGCCAGGCCGACCAAGCCTTCCGGATACATACAGATCGCAAAGAAGGCCGGGAAGAAGGTGACGCTGCTCGCCCTCGCGAAGTCGCTGGCGGAGGGCAGGGCACAGCAGAGGAAGTAGGGCCGACTGAGAGCAAGCTTAATACTATGTGAACTCGCACCCTACTCGTTTGCAGGAGATCGGGACCATAGTTCGCCGGGCTCGCAGCGGGATGGTGATAGTCAAGCTGTCCCGAGAGCCTCGCGAAGGACAGGTCCTGTTCGATTCTAGGGGCCGCTCGGTGGGCAGGGTGACGGAGGTCTTCGGCCCTGTCAAGGGTGCCTACGCGTCCCTTTCTCCGCACACCGACAGGCTCGAAGGTCTCGTGGGGGAGAAGGTGTACTCCAGGAATTGAAGTCGAGGTTTGAGAAGGACGAGACCCAGCCTTCGAAGTGTCCCCAGTGCAACTCCCCGCTGATAGGCGACAGGGCGGCGGGAGAGGTGGTCTGTCCCACCTGCGGCTACGTCCTGCTCGACGAAGTCGAGTTCGAGGGGCCGGAGTGGAAGGCGGTGGACCCGGAGGACAAGCTGAAGAAGAGCCGGGTTGGGGCTCCGCTCACCTACACCCTCCATGACTTCGGCCTGACCACGACGATAGACGGCAGCGGGGTCGATTCCCACGGCAACAGGATCACCGGGGACGAGAGGGCCAAGCTGGAGAGGATGAAGACATGGCAGTTCAGGCTCAGGACCATCGACAGCAAGGAACGGAGCATGTCCAACGTGCTCCAGAAGATCCATGAGATCTCGGCCGGGCTCAACCTCCCCCCGAACGTGTCCGAGACTGCCGCCTACGTCTTCAGGCAGTACTCCAAGCCCAACTTCTGCCGCACCTGCAAGGAGGAAGTGGAGGCCTCCGAGTCTCCCACCTGTCTCGTGTGCGGCATCCCGATAGTCAAGAAGTGCCCCCAGTGTGGCGTCAGGGGAGCCGGCGACGAAAGGTTCTGCCGCTACTGCAGCACCTCGCTGAAGAGCAGCTGCGTCAAGTGCGGCAAGGAGTACCCCACGGAGCCGTTCTGCCCCAAGTGCGGCACGCCCCTTCACAGCAGGTCCAGGGGGAAGCAGGTGGCGGGCGTGGCCTCGGCCGCCATCTACCTCGCCTGCAGGAAGTGCGAGGTCAACAGGTCCCTTTCGGAGGTGGCCGAGAAGTCCTACCTCGACAAGAAGGTGGTGGCGAAGTATTACCGCCAGATGGTCAAGGACATGGAGATGAGCAGCGTGCCCATGGCCTCAATCCAGAAGCACATCTCGAAGCTGTTCAACAACCTCAACGGGAGGTCGAAGATGCCTGAGAAGGTAGAAAGGCTGGCCATCAACATCGCGACCAAGGCCTCCGGCGCCTCGATGAGCAGCGGAAGGTCGCCGGCCGGGCTGGCGGCGGCGTTCCTCTATGTGTCGGCGAACCTCCTGAACGAGCACCTTCCCCAGAGGGACGTGGCCGAGGCTGCCGGGATCACCGAGGTGACGATAAGGAAGAGATGCAAGGAGCTCTTCGAGAACTACAACGTCTCCGTGAAGGTGCATGCGGCCTAGGTTAACCGCTAAGGGTCTATTCAGAAAGAGCTTTTAGGGACGGAATCCCTAAATTCACTTCGTTACGGTTATCGGGGAACCTGACATTGCAAGAAGCAGATGAAGACCTTATCAGCAAAGTCTACCGGCTCGTGATCGAGAACGGCGAGTCGGGGATACTCCAGAGCGAGCTCTGGAAGGTCCTTGGGCTGACGAGCAGGGACGGTTCTCGCATTGCGTCGAGGCTCGAGAAGAGGAAGCTCATCAAGAGGGAGAAGGTGCTGGAGAGGGGAAGATGGACCTATAAGCTCCTGCCGTTGGTCATCCCCATAGACACCGGCAGCATTGAAGACGCCCCGTGCATCAGGTGTCCTGACGAGGAGAGGTGTTTCGTCGATGGTGAGGTGAGCCCGTTGACGTGCCTCAAGATAGAGAACTGGTTCAACCTCGAGTACCAGGTGAGACACGGCGATGCGGCCGCAGCAAGCTAAGCGGGACCTCTACAGGCGCAAGGCCCTGAGGGAGGGCTACCGCAGCAGGGCGGCGTACAAGCTCATGCAGCTAGATGACAAGTTCGGGCTGATCCACGAGGGAGATACGGTCCTGGACGTGGGCTGCGCGCCCGGCGGATGGCTGCAGGTGGAATCCGAGAGGGTCGGCCCGCAGGGAAGGGTCGTGGGGGTCGACCTCAATCCGGTGGAGCCTCCGTCCGGGAACGTCGAGACCGTCGTCCTCGACATCACGAGCCCGGCTGCGCCGGGCGAACTGAAGTCCAAGCTGCCGGAGGGCGCCGACGCAGTCTTCTCGGACCTCTCCCCGACCATGATGGGGGTCTGGGAGGTGGATAGCGGCAAGCAGATCGATATGACGAGGGCGGCCTTCGAGATCGCCTGCAGCGTCCTGAAGAAGGGCAAGGGGGCGGCGTTCAAGATCTTCGAAGGCGAGTTCACCGACGAATTCGTAAGGTATGCGAAACCCAGGTTCCAGAGGACGGACCTGGCTAAGCCCGAGGCCAGCAGGAAGCAGAGCAGCGAGCTCTACTTCGTCGGCCTGGGTTTCGAGGGCTGACCCGCCCGGAGAGCTTCGAGCAACGCGCTGACCGGCGCGTCCGTCTTCACACCCTGGCCGTCGACGCTGGACCTCACGCCTGAGAAACCCTTCGACTCCAATCGGAGCGCGAGCTCCGTGGGGCTCACGCTCGCGATCCCAAGCCCGTCAGTGAAGTGGGGGATCTTGTAGTAGTACGGGGGGAAGCCCAGCTCATCCTTGGCGCGGGCGAAGAGAGGAAGGTAGCGCTTCATGGAGCGGCCGGATGCAAGCCCTACGAGTGAGTCGAGGAATGCGCCGTCGTGGAGGTCGCTCAGCCACAAGGGCCCGGCAGCCTTCAGCTTCCCGCCGCAGGCGGGACAGAGCTCCCTTACAGCCGAGGCCGCCTCCCTGTGGCCGCATTTGAAGCAGTGGAGGATGTAGCCGATGGAGGCGAGGGAGGCGTTGGCGTCCGAGGCCGAGATGCGGACCCTGCAGTAGGCCCTGGCGTAGTGCTGGTCGGCGTGACAGAGTAGCGGATCGACCGCCATGTCGTACACCAGGGCCCTGTGAGCCACGAGGCCGACCAGGATCCTGAGCATCGACTCCCTGGAGTAATCGGTGCGGAGGGCCCGGGCGCCATACTTCCGGTAGGCCACGTCCGGGTAGAGGCCGCTCAGGACCGCTGTGTCCGTGGCCGTGACGGCGAGGAGGCCGCCGTCTGCGACGGCCCGGAGGGCGGATTCGACGAACGGGGCGGGCGTGCCGAAGGGGTCTATGTCGATGATGCCTGGGCGCGCATCGGGGGCGGCGAGGCCCGCGAGGAAGAGGTTGGCGTCGAGGGTGGAGAAGGCGATCCTTCCGGCGCAGCCGTTCACCTTGGCCGCCAGCTCGGCCGCCCGGATCGCCGTCGGGTTGAGGTCGTTGGCCATGATCGAAGACACGCCGGGGCATTCGACAGCGACCCTGAGCGACCTGGCGCCCACGCCTGAAAGGGGATCCGCGAACGTGGGTTGCGACGCCAGGCCCTCGGCGAAGGCTTCGAAGGCCAGCACGGAGATGTCCCTGACCGTCCTCCCCCTTGGGTTGAAGAAGGCGGGGGAGAGCTCAGGCGGCCCCTTGCCGAGGCTCGTGCTCGGCACCAGAAGCGAGGTCTTCCCCTCCCGGTAGGTGACGAAACCATCGAGGCTCATCTCTTCGATCTCCTCCTGAATGAGGCGGCATAGTAGAGGCATGAGGCGCTGACCGGGCATGACTCGCACCGAGGCCTCTGGGCCTTGCAGACCCTGCGGCCGTGGAGGATCAGCGCGACGTGGCCCTGGAGACGCTTCCCCGGGGGGATGACGGCCTCGAGACGCGACCTGACCTCCTCGTAGGTGGCCTCCCTGCTGGCATAGCCCATCCTCTTCGAGACCCTGTTGACGTGAGTGTCCACGGGTACGACGTCCCTCCCGAGCGAGAAATCGAGAACGATGTCCCTGGTCTTGGGCCCCACGCCCTTGAAATCGGAGAGCGCCGCCCTGACCCCTTCGTCGTCGAGCTTCGAAAGGAACGAGAGGCCGCCGGGGTAGCGGGAGAGCACCCCTTTCGCGACCTCCCTGATGCGGACGGCCTTGACGTTGTAGAGGCCCCCGACCCTTATGGCGTCCCCGATGGCGCCGACGTCCGCCCTCGAAAGCTCCTCCGCGGAGACCCCTACGCTCTTCCTGAGCGACTCGAAGGCCCTGCCGCTGTTGACGTCGTTTGTGTTCTGGGACAGGATGGTCCGGACGAGGACCTCGAACGGCCTACCCCTTGGGTCCGGGCGGCCCACCTTGTAGAGCCGGATGAGGGTCTCTATCTCTCTCCAGCCGGGGGCACTCAACGCAGCCATCAAGTTAAATAACGCCTGATATAATCCTTGTCGGTTTTGGCGGCCAATGAGACGATCACTAGGCTGGTCCTGCTGACCGGCCGGCCCGGCTCGGGAAAGACCACCGTGGTGTCGAAGGTCGTGCTCCGGCTGCGCACCGACGGGCTGTCCGTGGGAGGGGTCCTGTCCAAGGAGAGGCGCTCTCATGGCACCAGGGTCGGCTTCGAGATGGTGGACCTCTCTACCGGCGGTCATGAGACCCTGGCCGGGACGACATCTGAGGGCCCCAGGATGGGGCGCTACAGGGTCAACCTGAAGGGTCTCGCCGAGTTCGCTGCCCCTGCTTTGACGAGGGCGCTGTCGGAGGGAGACGTGGTCGTGTGCGACGAGCTGGGACCGATGGAGCTCATCAGTCCGGAGTTCCGCAGGGCTGCCGAGGGCCTGCTGTCCAGCGACAGGCCCTGTTTGGTTGTTGTCCATGGCGAGATGGCCGACCCGCTCCTTGAGAGGATCAAGGCGGCGCCGGACGCCCAGCTCCTCGAAGTGACGGACCAGACGCGCGACTCCCTGCCCGACACCGTCTACCTGGACATCAAGAGATGGATGAGGAGGGCCCACGCTTGAAGGACCGCCTCATCATCGGCACCGACGACGCCGGAAGGGGTTGCATAATCGGACCCCTCTGCATCGGTGGCGTTTCGGCGCCGGCGAGCATGGAGGAGAGGTTCAAGGAGATGGGCGTCAAGGACTCCAAGCTCCTCACGCCCCAGTCCAGGGAGACGCTCTACGGGGGGATCAAGGAGATAGTCCCGGCCTCCGTCGTCCTCAAGATCCCGCCGAGGGAAGTGGACGAGTACGTCCGTCACCGGAAGAAGCACACTAAGCTGAACTACCTCGAAGCCATCTACATGGCGAGAGTCATCAACGAGCTGGAGGGGGAGATAGCGTACGTCGACGCGTCCGACACGAACGTCGAGAGGTACGCCGAGCAGATTGAGGGCCACCTCACTCGGAAGGTCAAGCTGGTCTCCACGCACTTCGCCGACAGGATCTTCCCCGTCGTCTCCGCGGCCAGCATACTTGCGAAGGTCGAGCGGGACAGGGAGATCGCCGCGCTCGAGAAGGTCCACGGCGACTTCGGGTCAGGCTATCCGAGCGACCCCCGAACCATCGAGTTCCTCGAGAGATGGATGGAGAAGCACGGCGAGGCACCGCCATTCTCAAGGCTCACGTGGAAGACGTGGAAGAGGATCGACCCCGGCGAAGACCGAGCTCTCCAGGGGCGCCTGGACTCCTAGAAGCAGCTAGGCTGCCAGCCTCATGACGGACGACGTGCGACGCCCGATCCGCGAAGGGCGGCCCGCGGTCCTAGCGGTCCCTCTTGCCCTCGACGAACTCAAGGAAGACCTTCTTGGCTTCTTCGTAAGGCATCTGGATGGGCGGATGCTTGAAGCAGTACGAAGAAACGCTGATCAGCGGCCCCTTCACACCCCTGTCGAGCGCGAGCTTGGTCCCCCTGATCGCGTCGATCATGACGCCGCCGCTGTCGGGGGCGTCCACGACGTGCAGCTTCGTCTCTATGGTGACCGGGGTGTTCCCGAAGTAGCGGCCCTTCAACCATATGTAGCAGACCTTGTCGTTGTTGAGGAACTTGACATAGTCGCTGGGGCCGATCCTGGTGGGGACAGGGTACGGTGTCATCGCCCTGACGGCGGAGGTCTTGCTCTCCCTCTTGTCGACGAGGCGGCTCTCCTCCAGCATGTTCAGGAAGTCGGCGTCGCCGCCGATGTTCAGCTGGTAGGTCTCGTCGACCCTGACCCCCCTTTCGTGCATCAGGCGCACCATGGACTTGTGGAGGACCGTAGCGCCCAGCTGGCTCATGACGTCGTCGCCGGCGACCGGCAGCCCCCTCTCATGGAACTTTTGGGACCATTCGGGGTTGGAGGCTATGAAGACGGGCATGGCGTTGATGAAAGCGACGCCAGCCTTCATGGCTTCGGTGGCGTAGAAGTGGACGGCCTTCGTGCTTCCGACCGGGAGGTAGTTGACCAGTATGTCGGCGCCGGACTCCTTGATCACCGAGGCCACGTCGGCCTCCGGGCCCTCCGCCACCGGGACGACCTTGGACAGGTACTTGCCGAGCCCGTCCAGCACGTGGCCCTTCAGGACCTCGACGCCCATCTTGGGAACGTCGTCGATCTTCGGCGTGTTGTTCAGGCCGCTGAAGATTGCCTTGCTCAGGTCCTTGCCGACCTTCCTCTTGTCGACGTCGAAGGCCGCAACGAATTCGATGTCGTTGGGCGTGATCCCTCCGAGGTCGTAGGCCGCCAGGCCTATGACGTCTTCAGGTTTCGAGCGGGAGTAATAGTGGATCCCCTGTATGAGGGCGGAGGCGCAGTTGCCAACTCCGGCCACGGCTACGCGCACTTTGGCCTTGGGCATGGGTTTTTACGACCGTAAAAGCCGCGTTAAAAACGTATCGAGGAGCTACAGGGAGTCTGACGTGAGATGTATGATCTTGGCGTAGTAGAAGCCGTGCTCGGCGGTCTTCGAAGTGAACGACCAATCCGTGGCCTTTGAGGGGTCGAACCTGACGAAAGGATGGGCGGGCTCCTTGTCGAGCTTCATGTAGAAATAGAAGTCCGAGCCCTCGAAGTCGCCCATGTGGACGAAGGTCCCCAGGTGCAGCTCGCCGCCGGACCTGGAGAGATACAGAGGGGCGTAGGATTCGTCCATGATGTACCTGTAGGCGCTGAGCTTGAGAAGCGAGTTCACGTCACCTAGCTCCACCCTCTCCACGTCCGAGTCGACCTGGCCGTCGGCTTCAATCGCGTCGGAGAAGGCGGCAGGGGTCTCCTTGAGCGTGAGCACGGGGGAATGGAGGTACTGCGTCAAGGTGGCGTCGTCGGAGAAGGAGGCCTCCTCAAGATCGCCGTCGAGGCGGTACCTCACGTAGGGCTTGAACGAGCCGACGATGGCGTAGAAGAAGATGGGCGCCTCTCCTAGCTGCTCGGCGTGGACCGCCAAGGCGAACCTTCCGTCGGCAAGGGGCATGGCGAACAGGGGCCTGGGGATCCTCTCGAAGGCGCAGGAGAGCCTGGCAAGGTCCTTCAGCGACTCCAGCTCCCTGAATATCGGTGGCTCCTTCATGTGTGATTCATTGAGAAGCCCAGACGGGTGGTTATTTAACGTATCTCGGGAGCTCGCTTCGTCGTCCGGCAAGATTAAAGGCGAGGATTCCGGAGAACGAGAGCGATGTCGTCCCCGGCGCGAGGGCTGGCCGAGCCCACAGAGGGAATCGTCGCGGCATGCGCTGACGACGCGATAAGGGCGACCGAGGCTATACGGGGGGTCTCCGTGGGACTCTCGGATACCCCGGGCGTCAGAGAGGCCTACCTGGAGGCCGAGCGGCTGGTCTTCCTACTCAAGATCGCGTCCAAGGAGGAGGGAGCTCCGCCGTACGACTCCTCTCTGGAGAAGCTGGGCAGGTCTGAGCTAGTGACGAAGATGGCGGAGAACTTGGCTGGGGCCAAGGAGCAGCTGCCCCGTGACAAGCGCGCTGCGCTGCGCCTCGCCAGGGTGGCGCGGGACTGCGGAGCGACGGTCCTGCACTCCCTTAACCTGGAGGCCAGGAGGAGGAGAAGGTGAGGCTCGGCAAGCTCGACAGGGTGACCCTCGAGAGGACGGTGCTGAGGCACTTCAGGAAGACCCGGAAGGAGCTCCTCCTGGGTCCCGAGTTCGGCGTCGACGTCGCGGTCATCAAGGAGCCCTGGGGTTACATGATCACGTCCACCGACCCGATTACGGGCGAGGTTGAGGACATCGGCTGGTATTCGGTGCACGTTTCCTGCAACGACGTGGCGACGAGCGGGAACAGGCCCGAGTTCGTCGAAACCGTGGTCATGGTGGGCGAGGACGAAGGAGACGACAGGCTGGAGGCGATATCGAAGGGGATCGAAAGGGCCGCGAGGAAGGTGGGCGCGGACGTGGTTGGGGGGCATACGGAGAGGACGCCGGGCCTCGACCATAGCATAGTCGTGACCACTGCCTTCGCCTTCGCCAATTCGTATGTGACCGCCGCAGGGGCCAAGGAGGGAGATGCGATGGTCATCACCAAATCTGCGGGGATCGAGGGGACCTCGATCCTGGCTTCGGCCTTCGAGGACAGGCTGCGCGGGCTCAGCAAGAGGACGCTTGCGGAGGGCAGGGGCCTCCGCAGGTTCATCAGCGTCGTCGACGAAGCGGAGGCTGCGTTCAGAACGGGAGGGGTTCACGCCATGCACGACCCTACCGAGGGTGGCGTGCTCGGCGGCCTCTACGAGATGGGGGCCGGATCCGGGCTGGGCTTCCGCGTCGAAGAGGCGAAGATACCCCTGGCCCGGAGCACGAAGGAAATCTGCGGGAAGCTGGGCGTTGACCCCCTGCGTCTCATCGCGTCGGGCTCGATGCTCATGGCGGTCGCACCGGAGAAACTGGGGGCCGTGTTGGCAGCGGTCGAGGGCGTCGGGGTCGAGGCGACGGTCATCGGGAGATTCGGAGGAAGGGGCAGTTCCCTCATCAGGAGCGGTGGGACAATCGAAAGGGTGGGAGAGACCCTCTTGGATGAGCTCTGGAGGATGACGGACTCGGTTCAGCGGCCGAAGCGGCGCTGACGGCTCTGGTAGGTCCTCACAGCCCTCAGGAAGTCGAGCTTCCTGAAGCCGGGCCAGTAGACGTCCATGAAGACGAGCTCGCTGTAGGCCGACTGCCAGAGAAGGAAGCCGCTCAGCCTGATCTCCCCCGACGTCCTTATGATGAGGTCGGGGTCGGGGTCGGGGAGGTCTGAGGTGAAGAGGTACCGCGCGAAGGTCCCTTCGTCGATGTTCTGAGGCGG
This sequence comes from Conexivisphaerales archaeon, assembly GCA_035543015.1. GTDB lineage: Archaea > Thermoproteota > Nitrososphaeria > Conexivisphaerales > DTJL01 > DATKKG01. Next base: position 39,113 of record DATKKG010000035.1, read on the forward strand.
AAGTGACCCCTTCTCCACGTCCTTGGCCAGCCTCTTCACAGCGTCCACAATCTCCATCCTGCCCCCGTAGGCTATGGCGATGTTGAGGTAGAGGGAGTCGTACTTGGCCGACATCCTCTCCAGCTCGATGACCTTGTCCCTTATGCCCTGGGGCACCAGGGAGAGGTCGCCGAGGCCCTTCACCCTCACCCCGTGCTTCTGGATCGAGCCGTCCGTGAGAAGCTTCGTCAGCTTCTCGTCGATGACCTTGAAGATGACCTCCAGTTCCTCCTTGGGGCGGGTGAGGTTCTCGGTCGACAGCGCGTAGATTGTCAGCGCCTTCACACCGTACTCGAGGCACCAGTCCATGAGGTTCTCGACCTTGTCCGCCCCGAACGAGTATCCCATCCACTTCGGGTAGTCGTTCGCCTGGGCCCAGCGGCGGTTGCCATCCAGGATGACCCCTATGTGGCGCGGCATGGGGCCTCCGCTCACTTCGTCGGACAGCCTCCAGGTGTATACCCTGTAGACCCCGATGTCCCTCAGGAAGACGTCCAGGAGGCCTTCAGCTTTCATCGCGGCTCAGCGACCGCCTTCCCTGGTAGGACTGATATGCAAAGTAGACTACGACCAGAAGGACTGCTAGCCCCGCGTAGACGACGATAATAAAGTTGAGGGTGATGGCTGAGCTCGGGTTGATCAGTGTCTCGGCCATGAAGGCGACGGGGATGTAGAGGAGGGCGAGGCTCGTCAGCGCGATTATGTCCCTGGCGATCTTGGCGCTCTTCCTCATGCCGTGGTAAACCATCGCGACGACGATGTTCGTGGCTATGGCGATCCATACCAGGAGCTCGGCCTTGAGTATGAAGGTGCCCGCGAAGACGCCGAGGTAGTCCCAGACCTTGGAGGGAGTCTTCAGGTAGTCCGCGAACTGGGGAAGGGCCGTTACGGCCGTGTAGGCCTGAACCGAGGCGACTATGATCAGTATCAGCGAGATTATGAAGGCGAACAGCCTCGGATAGAAGTAGGTCCTCCGGCGCGTCTCAATTATCGCCTTGTCCAGGTCGAATGCGCGAATGAGGAAGGAGATGCCCAGGACGAAGGCGATGCCGTAGCCGTAGTAGGGGGTCAGACCAGCTGCCGCCACCCCCACGTATAGGAGAAGGAGGGCGCCGGGAACCCCGAGGAAGAACTTCGAGTACCTCGGGTCGTAGATGAGCATCTTGAGGTACCTGCCCAGCACTTCGTACGTCTCCTCCACGCTGGCGCTGTGCTTGATGACGATCCTCTTTATGCTGACGATGGGCACGATCGACTCAAGAACCGGGGCGATCTTCTCGTCCTCCACCCCGTCGGAGACCAGGACGAGGCCGTCCGGCTTTGAGGTGGCGATGGCGACGGTCGCCTCCCTCCTCACCTTCTGGTCCGCGTCAAATCCGCTGTTCGGGGTCCCCGCCAGCACTGCGATGGCGCAGTCGTACCCCTTCGAGATGAGCTCGTCATACATCTTCACGGTGGCGAAGATGGCGTTCGCGTCGGCCTCCTCCGGGTCGGCGAGGCACAGCTTGGAGGCGGCGTCGAGGCACTGCTGGCGTCCCATTATGGGGGTCTCTAGGCCGGTCTTGACGCCGACGTCGTCGTCTCGGTCGACGTTGACAACCAGGAGACGCCCTTGGAGGGACTCCAATGCTAGTTAATCGTCAGGAGAAGCGCCGATTTAAGTCAATCTGGACGAATGCTCTATTCAGTTGCCCGACTACGACAGGTCCTCGTCGTAGAGGACACGCAGCTCGTCGAACGTGAGGGACTTCCCGCTCTTCATCTTGGCCAGGGCGTCGTTCCTCGCCTTCTCGAAGATGATCCTGTCCACGTCGGCGCGGGCCTTGCTGGACAGCACCTTCTGGCTGGCCCTCGTCTTTGCCAGCTCCTCCTTGGCCTGGACGATCTTGGCGTCCACTTCGCTCAGGGTCCTCTCGAGCTCGATGATGTCGACGTCGACGGCCCTAAGCTCGTCCGAGACCTGCTTCCTGGCCTCGATATAGTTCCTGATCTTCTGCCTCTTCTCCTTGAGCGCCCTGACGACCTCCTCCCTTTCGGCCTTCGTCTCCATCATCTTCGAGGAGTTCTCGTCCAGCTCGGACTCGAGCTTGTAGGCCTCCTCACGGAGGTTGAAGGCCTTCTTCCATACCGAGACGGACTTCGCCAGCTCCCTCACCTTGGCCAGCACTTCCTGCTCCTGAGTCCTGGTGAGAGGTTGGGTCTGGAGGCGCCACTCCAGCTTCTTCAGCTCCTCGGCGAGCCCCTCCCCCTTCCTGAGCATCTGCGGCTCCACGCCTTTCATCTTTTCGTCGACAGCCCTCAGCTTGGTCCTGTCGGCCCGGAGCTTCTCGGCGAGGCCCTGCCGGAGGTCGTTCAGCTCCTTCATCTTCGCCTGGAACAGCTTGTGCTGGTCGTTCTCCACGTCCAGCTTCTGAGTGAGAGAGAGAATCTCGTTCTTGAGTTCCGCGCGGCGTGTCCTGATCTTCTTGAGCTGCTCGATGATGCCTTTGTGTTGGGTGAACAGCTGCTCCAACTTGGAGATGTGGTTATCCTCCGACATGCCCACTCCTCGCCCTGTATTGGAGGTCTGATATAAGCAAGGCTATTGTAAAAAGGGTATAGACCTCATGATGAGGCGCTCAACCTTTCGTGAAGTTCCATAGGTAGATTCCTCCCTGAACGGCAAGGAAGGCGTCGGCCCCAACCGGTGCCTCCACCCAGCCGCGGGTCGAATTGTCGAAGTAGTACCAGAGCCAGTAGGAGGATGAGCTACCTGAAACGCCCAATATGCCCGTGACGAATATCCCCGTCACATTGCCGTACTCGTAGGTCTGGGTCGCCACCTGGCCTCCGGTCGCGACGTAGGTCGCGTTGAAGACGGAGGCGCCCACGGGCACGTAGGTGCCGTTGTACCACAGGCGGGTGCCGTTCCCGAAGTCAACGGCGAGGTCCAGGGTTTCGCTGACGCCGCTCAGCTTGCTTCGGAGGTAGTCATTCTGAGACCGCACCGATTCGAACTGCTGGTAGAAGTACACCGCCTCGAAGGAGGACAAAAGCATGCCCGCGAACAGGACGACGGCCAAGAGCTTCCAAGCGGCATCACGCAAGCTTCTCTAGCCTCCTGAAGAAGACCCGGTTGGCCTCCGCCGCAAGAAGCGGCGCGAGCACGATGAACTGCAACAGATTGGAGGCGATGTGAACGACGCTGAGAGGTATCCCGAAGACGATCCCCCAGGCCCAGGAAGGGAGGTAGACGGGGCCGAGGGAACCGGGAGCGTAGAAGAGTGCCCCGGTGACCGCGTTCGTCACCAGGTCATACGCAAGCGTCGCAAGGAGGGCCACCAGCCCGAACCTCCAGGCCATGCCCGAAGCCGATGGAGATCTGCGCCGCCCGATCAGCCCTCCCAGGACGCCATACAGCATCTCCATGGGGACCACCGTAGCGAAGGTCACCAAGTTGAAGCCGAGGGGATTGACCGTCCCGTAGATCGCCCAGGAGAAACATCCGGCCGCGGCCCCGTAGGCAGGTCCGAGCCACAGGCCGGTCAGGAATACCAGCATGTCCATGAGCTTCACGTTGGGCAGGCCGATCAAGAGGTAGTCTGTGCCGACGATCAAGGCGACCATCATTGCGAGTATGGCTGGCCTGTTCAATGCGGTTGGATGGATAATCCAACCATTTAAACGGTGCGACCACTTTTCGCTAACAGATATATAACGCGAGTGGGTGAGCAGAGCGAATGCTCCTGCGCGAGATGGAGAGGTTGGTGGAGGAGGAAGCGCCCGGGCCCCATCCTTCGTTCGCGCTGGTGCACGCGCTTTACGCCCTCTTCGTTCTGGATGGCCAGCCGGTGGGGAGGCAGAAGCTGGCGTCCACGCTCTCCATCGGCGAAGGCTCGGTCCGTACGCTGCTTCGCAAGCTCACGAGGAGGGGCCTCGTTTCGATCCAGCGTTCAGGATGCAGCCTCACGCCGAAGGGGGAGAAGCTCCTGGATGAAGCGTCGGCCTCCTTCTATCTGTTCGAACCAAGGAGAGGCAGCCTGCCAGGCAGGGCCAGCTTCGGGGTCGGTGTGCGAGGGGGAGCGGAGCTGGCCAAGGGCATTCAAGAAAGGGACGAAGCCATCAAGGCCGGGGCAGAGGGGGCGATCACCCTCGTAAGCAGAGGCGGAGAGCTGTACATGCCCGGTCTGGTCAACGTATCGAAGGAGCACCCGGAGCTGTCACGGGGAGTCCTGGACGTCGTCGCTCCCACCGAAGGCGACGCCATGATCCTTTCCTGGGGACGAGACCGGCCAGGGGTAGTATACGGCTCCCTCGGTGCCGCCTGGCGGCTCTTCGAAAGGATGTCACGAGTGGGCTGAAGGCTTGACTTCCGCCAGCCCCCAGCGTCCTTCCTTCTTGGTCGCGAGGAGGGGCGTGGCTCCGAAAGCCTTCCCCCACTGGTAGAAGAGCGCCTTCTCTTCCTTGGAGATGTAGGACCCTTTCTTCACCTGGACGACGACTATGCTCCTCCCGTCCGTCGCTATCAGGTCCACTGGCGTGTGAGAGCCAGCGCTCCTGATGACGAAGGTGAAGCCTTGCGAGATGAGCATTCGTTTGATGGTGTATTCCGCGTTCCTGCCCGAGATGTAATTGCTCAAGGGGACTCGAAGGGCTACGTGGAGGGACGATTTAAGATTGCTCCGGCGGACGGAAGGGCAAGGCAAAGTTTTAAGACAGGGAATCCATCGGGCAACGGAGCTTCCCTTTGCCGTCCGGCACCGCGGAGATGATTTCCGAAAGCAGAGAGCTCACCGAAAGGCTCTTCGGCAAACAGATACTATTCTACAAGCCGGACTTCCACGGGTCCACGAAAGACGCGTTCCCCACCTTCTCCGTGACGGGAGCGTCCTGCGCTCTGCAGTGCGAGCACTGCAAGTCACAGGTCCTTCGCTCGATGAGGCCTGCCCCATCCCCGAAGGCTCTCTACGAGGGAATGCTCGCCGCATACGCAAAGGGAGCGAGGGGATGCCTTGTCAGCGGCGGCTCCAGGCCTGACGGATCCGTTCCCCTGGAGCCTTTCATCCAGGCCATAGGGGCGGCTAAGAAGGAGACGGGCATGACCGTTGTGGTCCACACGGGGCTTGTGAGGAGCGAGACCGCCTCGAGATTGGCGAGCACCGGCATCGACGCTGCGCTCATCGACCTCCTCGGCGACGAAGCTACGATCAGGGAGGTCTACCACCTCGACGCGACGGTCGGCGACTATCGCCGGGCTGTGGCCGACCTCGTGAGGGCAGGCATCCCTCTCACTCCGCACTACATCGTCGGCCTGGGAGGCAGGCCTTCGGCCGTCGAGAACGTCTTGGACATCCTCGAGGAGCACAGGCCGAGGGCTTTCATCGTGATAGCCTTGAGACCGCTCCGGACGACGCCGATGGGCGTTGCCCCTCCCCCGGCTCCGGAAGACGTGGCATATGCCCTCGCCCGGGCGAGGCTGAGGCTGGAGGACGTCCCCCTGGCCCTGGGCTGCATGAGGCCCGTCGGAAAGCTCAGGGAGAGGATAGATGTGATGGCTGTCCAGACCGGCATAAACGCGCTGGCGCACCCGACCCCCGGGGCATACGAAGCGGCGAAGAGCGGGGGCTGGAAGGTCATCGAGAAACTGACCTGCTGTTCCGAGGTCTTTGCCGACTATCCGGCTCAGCCGGCCTGATCCTCGCCGCCCTGGAAGATATTGGCTATGGCGGCCGAGAGGTCCAGCAGCCCCTCACCCGTGGACGATGAGACGGGCCAGAGCCTGCTGACGAACCCCTTCGACCCGAGCGTCTTGAGGAGCCCGGAGTAGAGGACATAGTCGTCTCCCTTGAGCTTCCTCGAGAGCTCGTCAAGGATGGACTCGGGCTCCCGGGCCCAGCCCTCGATCTTCTTCAGAGAGTCAGGCACGAGGTCGGCCTTGGACAGGACGGGGAGGAACGGGAGGCCGAAGCGGAGCTTGACCGAGGAGGCGAGGAGCATCAACGAGAGGAAGTTGGCCGCGTCTGTCATCAGCCAGGAGTCGAACAGGAACAGGAGGGCCGCCTGTCCCTGGCCCAGCTGCTTCACCAGGAAAGGACCGCTGGGCCTGTAGGCGAAGAGCTCCATCTGGCCCGGGGTGTCGAAGATGATGTAGTCCGGGCTGAAGTCGCTTATCTCCTCCAGGAGCTCCGGCGACTTGGATGCGATCATGTCGGCCGCGAGAACGAGCCCACCGTTGGGGCCCAGATCGTACTTGTCCATCAGCTCGTGCAGGTTGACCGAATTCCTCACGTCTACGTCTGGCTCATACGGGAGGCTCTCCGCCCCGGGGTCGAGGTTCACGGTGACCACCTCCCACTCCTTCGCGACGAGGTGATCCTTCAGGACGTGGGTCATCAGGCTCTTCCCGGCTCCGGCGGTGCCGAGGATGAAGATGCTGCTCAAGACTTGGAAACCCCTGAAACCTTCCAGCAATTCCATCTGCGTCAGATATTAACCTAGCTGGAGGAGGGCGGAATCGGCGGGGTTTATAGCCGAGAGGGTGGCAACGCGTCAATGTGCAAGAGCCCTTTGCGGCCGTGGTCATAGGCGTCGGGAACGAGCTTCTGAACGGGAGGATCGCCAACACGAACGCCCAGTGGCTGTGCGGCGAGATCTACTCGCTGGGAGGCAACGTAAGGAGGGTTGTGACGGTCCCCGACGACCTCGATGAGATAGAGGGGGCGGTGAGGGAGTCATTGGCCGGAAGTGCCACCTGGATCGTCACGACTGGCGGCCTCGGGCCGACATACGACGACATGACACTGGCCGGTGTGGCGGCAGCGCTCGGCACGAGGCTCGCGGAAGATGGCAGGGCCAAGGAGATGATTCAGAGGAAGCTGGAGGAGTACCTGGCCGTACGGCGCGCCGACTCATTGGAGTACACGCCTGAGAGGGCCAAGATGGCGACGATACCTGAAGGATCCATCCCTCTTTCGAACTCCGTCGGGACGGCGCCGGGGGTCCTTGCGGAGGTGAACGGGAAGTTCGTCGCGTGCCTGCCCGGCGTTCCCAGCGAGATGAAGGCCATCTTCCAGGAGCACCTGGCCCCCCGGATGGCGGCGGGCAGGCTCGAGACCGTGACGGTGGAGACAGAGGTGAAGGGCCTCCCGGAGGCGAGCTTGGCGCCGATCTTGGCATCGCTGGCGAAGGAATACCCCGACGTCTACGTGAAGTCACATCCCAGAGGTTTCGAGGGAGTGAGCCGCGTGCTGGTTCAGCTCACGGGCAGGGGCAAGGCCGGTCTCGGGGACGTCGAGTCGGCCAGGAGGAAGCTCGCTGCTGCGCTCGACGGCCTCAAGGCTGACTACGGAATGACAACCAAGCACGACACGCAGTAGGGGTAGCGTACGCCGCCGCTGAGCTATCTACTTCTTCTTGTCGCTGAGCCACCAGGAGAGGTAGTCGTCCTCCATCCTTCGTCTCTTCTTCCTGTCGTCCTCGTTCCCCTCCCTGATCCTGGTCTTGATGTCGTCCAGCTGCTCTCTAGTCACGTAGAGCCCGCAACGCTTGCACTGGAAATGCTTTGTAGACAGCTCGTAAATCATTTCGCCGCCGCATTCGGGACATATAGATGTGGACATCCTGACGACCCGGTGTGCAAAGGCTCTCCCGAACTCCTCTCCTTAAACCTTTCCGAGAACGAATGGAAGCCGTCTCTTTCGGTCGCCCATCGCCACAGGTGACGGGATAGATTTAAGGAGGCCCGAAGTCGATTAGGCGAGCTGAAGCCCTTTGGATGAGGTATATGTGGCCGGGGGACCCGCTTCGGCGGAGCTGGCCGCGGAGACTGCCAGACTGCTCAGAGCCAGGCAGATCAAGGTCGAGCACAAGATCTTCCCCGACGGGGAGAACTACTTCAAGCTCACCGGGGACGATGTCGCCCACAATGTGTTCGTCTTTCAGTCCACCTACCCCCCGCAGGACCAGCACATGATGCAACTCCTTCTCATGTCCAACAAGCTGATGGAGGACGGCGTCAAGGTGGTCGCCGTGGTGCCCTACTTGGCCTATGCGAGGCAGCACAGGACCTTCCTCCTCGGCGAAGTGGTGTCGTTGAAGGCCATAGCGAGGATGATGGCTTCGGCCGGGATCAAGAGGGTGATTACGATGGACATCCACAACGTCGAAGGCCTGGGGTTCTTCGACGTGCCGGCCCACAGCCTCTCCGCCGTCCCCCTGCTGGCCGACTACCTGCTGGCCCACACGTCGATGGCGAAGCCCTTCGTCCTGGCGCCGGACGTCGGTGCCTCGGTCAGGGCGGAGGCCATGGCCACTAACCTAGCGTGTGAGTTCGCTGCGCTCGAGAAGACCCGGGACAGGGTCACGGGCGAGACTTCGATAAAGGTCCCGGCGGGGGTCGACGTTGGGGGCAAGGATGTCGTCATAGTGGACGACATGATCTCGACCGGAGGCACGATCGCCAAGGCCGCCAAGATGGCCAGAGACAGCGGCGCCAAGAGCGTCCTGGCTGCCTGCACGCATGCCCTCCTAGCCGAAGGCGCTATGGAGAAGATGAGGGAGGCGGGGATCAGGGAGCTCATCGCGACCAACACCGTACCGTCGCAGTACAGCAAGGTGTCCGTTGCGCCTCTCATCGCCGACTTCATTAAGCAGCTCTAGGAGCATCTTCTGGGAATCGGAGCCGCCGCAGAGGAGATGAGCCCTTGATAGTATACGGTGACCCGAGCGGGGGGAGGCTGGACATCGCGTCGGCCGAGCTTGAGGCTCTCTTCGAGGCCGCCGGCGAGAAAGTCAGGGCCTCAAGAGATGGGACCATCGTGACCTGCGAGGCTCGCTTCCTCCCCGGTTGGTTGGCGACCAGAGCCGCCTTTCTGAATGATGTTGGGGTGCTCCTATGGAAGGGAAAGTCGGACGAAGCGGCTGAGCAGGCGAAAGGCCTTGATTTCCAGGCGATGGAAGGAAGCAGATTCAAGGTCGACGCGGAGGGTTTCGACGCGGACCGGAAACGCGCCGTGGACGAGGACTTCGGAGGGAGGGTGCTCACGACGGCCCCGTCCTCATCGGTGAGCCTGAGGGAACCCCAGGTGGTGGTGAGGGTCGTCGCCCGCGGAGGCCAAGGCTTCGTCGGGCTGTCGGGACCGAAAGGAAAGGGCAAGTGGGTCGAGCGGAGGCCGCGGGCCAGGGCCTTCTTCCATCCTTCCGCCCTCTTCCCCAAGCTCGCGAGGCTGATGGTCAACCTGACCGCCGTGCCAAGCGGGGCCACGTTCCTCGACCCGTTCTCGGGCACCTGCAGCACGGTGATAGAAGCCTCTCTCGTGGGCGCGTACTCCCTCGGGGCGGACGTCGACAAGAAGATGGTCTTCGGGGGGAGGAGGAACCTGCGAAAGCTCTCGCTGGAGGAGTCCAGCCAGGTGCTGCGCTCAGACGCGAGGGCGCTGCCCTTCAGAGAGGTGGACGCGATCGCCGGGGACGTCCCTTATGGAAGGGCCAGTTCGACCAAGGGAGCGACCTCGGCCGTCCTGATGTCCGATCTGCTTTCGCAGGCTGACGGATGCCTGAAGATGGGCGGAAGGCTGGTCGTGATGCACCAGAAGGGTTCGCCCTTGGAGAAGCCAAAAGGATTTGAGCTACTAGGGGAGTACGAATTCTACGTGCACCGCAGCCTCACCAGGGTGATCTCGGTGCTCAGGAGGTCTTCGTGAAGATGTTCAGGGTGACACTTCTCGGGACGGCCGCAGCGGCCCCCACCAGGGAAAGGGGGCTTCCAGCCGTGGCTGTGCAGCGGGAAGGGACCCTGCTGCTGTTCGACTGCGGTGAGGGCACCCAGAGGCAGATGGTCCTCGCGAAGCCCTCCATATCCAACCCCAGCCACGTCTTCATCACGCATCTCCATGGCGACCATCTCCTGGGGATACTCGGGCTGATTCAGAGCATGGCGCTGCAGAACCGGACCGAGCCCCTGCACCTGTACGGCCCCAAGGGGCTGGACGAGATCGTCGAATTCAACATGGCCGCTCTCAAGGTCCACATCCCCTACGAGATCTGCTTTCACCGCGTCCGGCAGGGAGTGGTCCTGCAGGAGAGGGGATTCAAGGTCATGGCTCACAATACCAAGCACACCGCGGACAGCTACGCGTACAGGCTGGACGAGTCGCCGCGGCCGGGAAGGTTCGACCCGAAGAAGGCGGAGGCGCTAGGGATACCCAAAGGACCCCTGTGGGGGAAGCTCCAGAAGGGCAGGAGTGTGGAGATTGCGGGCAGGAAGGTCAGGCCTTCCGAGGTCGTCGGCCGCCGTAGGAGGGGAAGGAGTTTCGGGTATTCCGGAGACGCGAGGCCCACCGCGGACCTGGCCAGGTTCTTTCGAGGGGTGGACCTCCTTGTATTCGACGGGACCTACAGCGAGGAGTACGCCGACAAGGCCGCGGAGTACATGCATTCCACCGTCGGCGAGGCGGCCTCGCTTGCGGCCAAGGCCAGAGTCGGCAAGCTTGTACTGACCCACGTCAGCGCCAGGATCAACGACGAATCCCTGCTGCTGAGCCAGGCGCAGAAGAGGTTCCACCGAGTCGAAATAGGGGAGGACTTCAGCAGGTACGACCTACCGCTTCCGGAATGAGCGTCTTTGGCGGCGCATTTCGGGGGCGATCCAGTCGATGAAGCGGTCCATTTCTGAGGTCTCCACGGTGACTTCGATGGCGCCCAGAGGAGACTCCGCGTCCGTTTCGCAAAGCACCGCGACTCCCCTTGCGGCCACCTGCTTGTTCAGCAGGAAGGAGGTGGTCTCCCCCTCGCGCCTCTGCCTCAGAAGCCGCCGCAGGACGCTTATAGTCATCTTGGACCTCACCTGTTCGTAGACTTTCGCGAGGGCGTCGTCGCCGGCGTACGTGGCTTCGACGTGCCCCGCCGTCGAGGAGAGGCCAGTTCTCGCCGTGGTCCCGAAGAGAAGGTCGATGCCGGCCAGGACCTTCGCGGGGTCCTCGGACGGGTTGACCGGGGCCCTCACCGTGACCACGACCCCGGGGCCGAACCGCCGCTTCAGGCCTTCCCCAGCCATTCTGAGACCACCTTCCTGACCTTGTCGTCAAGGACCTCAATGGAGATCCCTTCGTTCTCGACCATCCTGTCGGAGAGAGCGATCACGCTACCCAGGCCCAGGTCGAGCTCCCTCCTGTCCCTGGACTCGAAGTCAGATTCGGAGTGAGGGTCGTCGTTGCGACCTCTGGAAGTCAGGAGGTAGCGACGGCGTTCCGGCGAGGCATGTATGCCTAGGACCTTCACTTCCGCTATCCCTCTGAACGCCTCGACCTCGTCTAGCGACCGGGCGCCGTCGATGACGACCTTCTTCAGACCGCGGCTCTCTATCTCGTCGATGCAGAGCCGAGCGACTGCGGCCGGGCCTCCCTCCTTCCTGACCAGGAGCATGGTCTGCCTCTGGCCTTCCTTGTCCAAGCCCAAGCCCCTTCGCTGCGCTTCCTTCCTGATGACGTCTCCCATGCTCACGACCGTGAAGCCCATCGATGAAAGAGCCCGAGTGGCGGTCGTCTTGCCAGCCCCGGACATTCCCGTTATGCAGACGATGAAGATGCCGTCGGAACCGGTCAAGGTCCGCTCTCCGGGTAGTGGGTCAAACCCTCATGGTATTAAGGAGGTCGGGCAAGGGCCGCGCTTCGCGCTTCGTCTCAAAATAGACATATCTACCTCTGAAGGCCAAGGTCATCCTGTGAGCCTAAGGACCTTCGTTGCGCTGGAGGTCAAGGACCAGGAACTGAAGGACAGGATAGGGGAGATGCAGGAGAAGCTCCGAGCCAGCGGCGCTCAGCTGAAGATGGTTGAGAGGGAGAACCTCCACATAACCCTGAAGTTCATCGGGGACATCCCGGAGGCGGCAGTCGGGGAGGTCGTCGAGCCGCTCAGGGCGGTCAGGCTGCCGCCGTTCTCCGTCCGCTTCAAGGGGTTGGGGGTCTTCCCGTCGCCGTCCAGGATCAATGTCGTATGGCTTGGGGTTGTCGAAGGCGGGGAGAGCATCCGCAAGCTGAACGCTTCCGTGAACGAGAAGCTCGCGGCCTTCGGCAGGCCGGAGCCTTTCAAGGCCCACCTCACCATTGCGCGGGTGAAGGGCCCAAGGAACCTGCCTCAGCTGGCCTCGGAGGTCGAATCGCGGTCCGAAGAGGAGGGAGGCACGGTGCAGTTCACCGAGTTTCAGCTGAAGAAGAGCGTTCTGACGCCGACAGGGCCCGTCTACAGTGACCTGGCGGTCTTCCCGCTGGGATGATGGTGCTTGGAAGCTGAGAGGATAGTCGACGAAGTCGCACGGAGCTGCTCGCCCAGCGACCGCAGGAGGAAGGAGGTCGCCGCGGCCGTCAGGAAGGTGATGTCCATGCTTGAAAGGGCGTCTCGGGGATCGGAGGTGCGCCCAAAGATCGAACTGGGAGGCTCCTACGCCCACGACACGTGGCTCGAGGAGCAGACTGACGTGGACTTCTTCCTCGTCTATCCGAAGGAGGTGGAAAGGAAGAGCTTCGAGGAGATGGGCCTGGCGCTGGCTGAGAGGGCGCTGAAGGAATGCTCCCCCAGGAGGAGGTATGCCGAACACCCCTACGTGGAGGCCGACATCGGCACCGTGACGATCAACGCGGTCCCCTGCTACGGCGTCGACAAGGGCGAATGGAAGAGCGCGGCTGACAGGTCTCCTTTCCACACCCTCTACATGCGCGACAGGCTGGACGGCGCGCTCAAGTCACAGGTGAGGACCCTGAAGGTCTTCCTCAAGGCGCAGGGGCTCTACGGGGCGGAGATCAGGGTGAGGGGGTTCAGCGGATACGCTTGCGAAGTCTTGACCCTGAGGTACGGATCCTTCCTCGGCCTGCTGCGGGCCGCCTCATCCTGGGGGAAAGGGGACGTGGTAAGCCTCGAAGGCGGAGAGGAGACAGCCAGGGCGCTCTTCATGGACGATGCGTTCATCCTCCTGGACCCTGTGGACGTGACGAGGAACCTTGGAAGGGCGGTCGCGCCTGAGAAGCTCGCCGAGTTCATCTTCCTTTCGCGGCTGTTCCTGAAGAGGCCGAAGGCGGAGTTCTTCAGCCAGCGCCAGCTCCGTCCGCCGCCGTCACCGCCGAGATACGTCAAGGAGCACACCCTCCTGCTGACCTTCCGCTACAGGGAGAAGAGCGAAGACATCCTCTGGGGAGAGCTCTGGAAGAGCGCGAACGGCATCTCGGCCCACCTCGAGAAGGACGGAGCCCACATAGTGCGGAGCAGCGTGGCGGCTGAGAACGGAAGGGCTGCGATCGCGTTCATCATCGAATCCGGGAGCATGCCAGGGGCCCGGACGCGGAGCGGACCCGAGGTCTTCATGGGGGACGCCACGGAGAAGTTCTTCGCGGCTTCCAAAGGAAGGGCCGATTCCTGGTGGCTGGGGGGCGACATGAGGAGCCACGCGCTCTTCGAGGGGGAGTTCCCGACCCCGAAGCTGCTGCTCGGCAGCTACATGAAGGACCCGGTGACGTCGGTGGGCTTCGCCAGGGGCCTGGCGTCGGAGGCAGCTGGGAGCCACGCCGTCCTGGCGGGCGCCAGCGCTTACGGAAGCAGGAGACCTGCGGACAGACAGGCGTTGGCCGGGCTTGCAGGGTACAGGTTCTAGAAGAGTCGAGGTGGACGGCCTGGCCGTCGCCCCCCTTTCGAAGGCGCTCTGCTATCCAGCGGGGGCCGCTTCGGATCCAATGAAACGGATAGAGGCCCTCAAGGGACTCGACGTCGCTGTGCTCGTCTTCCGAGGCAGGACCGAGGTGGCCGGGCTCAGGGTGCTCGGGAAGGGCCATGTCGGCGTCGTGATCGCATGCGAATGGAAGGGGAGGAGCGCCGCACTGAAGATACGCAGGACGGACGCGGACAGGGATAGCCTCGAGCGCGAGGCCGGCATACTCAGCGAGGCCAACAAATGGGGGCTGGGACCCCAGCTCTACGCCTTCTCCAGAGACTTCATCGTGATGGAGGAGCTCGTCGGCGAACGGCTGGTGGACTGGCTCGCGGGGTCTTCGGCCATCGAGGACAGGGAGTTCAGGAGGGTCCTGTCCAACGTCTGCGATCAGGCGAGGCTCCTCGACGAAGCGGGGATAGACCATAAGGAGCTCTCCGATCCGAGGCGGCATGTGATAGTACAGAGCGATGGCAGGGCTCGCCTTCTGGACTTCGAGACAGCCGGAGTGGGAGGGATGAAGAGGAATGTAAACAGCCTGATCCAGTTCTTGACCCTCTCAGGCCCGTACGGAAGGGCCATCCTGACGCGGCTAGGCGGGGACAGGGAGGCGGTGCTGGCCGCGCTCAGGGCCTACAGGAGGAGGCCCGCGGAAGGCGAGTACCGGGCCGTCAGGGAAAGCATGGGTCTGAGTTGAGCCTCCTGTGGACGGTCTCCTGCTACGCGGGAAGCCATATGGAGAGCTCGAAATAGGTGAGGAGGAAGGACAGGGCGGCGCCAGCGATGACTTGGACGGGGGAGTGCGCCTTGAGGGTGACGCGGGCCCAGCCGACCGGTATCACCAGCAGAAGGAACAGGTAGCCGACGGGGCCGAACGCCCTTCCGAAAGCGCAGGAGGGGCCCGCCACCCCCGAAGCATGGATGCTGATCTTCCAGACTAGGGTGATCATCGTCATTACGACGGTGTTGACGGCGTAGCACAGCATCAGCACGGTGATGAGGGGAGGGGCCTTCATGAGGAACAGGACGGCGTACCCCACCAGGTAGCTGGCCACGGAGGCAAGGAAGGGGAGCGTGCGGGTCTTCCTATCCGAGGCGTACATGTCCGGGATGATCTTCTTCTCCTTGAAGGCGTACAGGATCAGGATCGGGACTACCGCCGCGAAGAGGACGCTCACCAGAAGGAGGGAGGGCCAGGAGGGCGACCCGGAGGCCGCCACCAGGATCGTGAAGGTCACGGCCGCGATGAGCGGGGCGTTCAGCGTGGCAGAGATGAGCTTGGCCAGCCTCATCGCGCCTTCCGACGGCATAGGTCTGAAGCGCCGGCAGAGGCCGATAAAAGCGCTTCCAACGGGGGCATCGCAGGGCGAGGAAGTGCCGTCCGCGACAGGCCAATACATATATAGAATAGAGCTTAGAGCCTTTCGACTGAACGAGGGGCCGTCGTCCAGAGCCTGAGCAGTGGATTCATTGCTCGGTGGATAGCTTGGACTAGGATACTAGCCTGATCGGGCGGCTGCAGCCGCTCGAGGCCAAGGGCGCTAGAGATCGCCGGTTCAAATCCGGCCGGCCCCATATTTCGTGAAGCGAGGGTCTTCCCTGCCGGCCGGGCTAGCTCTGCTCCTTCTTGCCGGCCTGCTCCAGCCTGTCGACGCGCTCTCTAAGGAGGCGGCTCTCCTCCTTCATCTTGTCCAGGTCGTCCGAGAGGCGACGCAGCTCCTCCTCGGAGGTCCTCGAGGCCCGTATCTTGATGATGGCCTCCCTCATGAGGCGCTTGATCCTGCCGTCCAGCTCCCTGTCCGCCGCCTTCGACAGTGCAGGGATGGCGGAGGAGACCTTCAGCTCGGCCAGGGAGGAGGCGGAATAGCCCCTGACCCTGAACCAGTAGTCGCCCAGAAGGTCCGTAAGCCTGTCCGTGACTTCCTGGTTGTCCCTGCCGACCTTGCCCAGGGCAGTCGCCGCCGCTTCGCGGACGCGGATATGATTCCCCAGCTTCACCTTGTCCAGGAGCACGGGGACAGCCTTCGGATCGCCAAGAGAGCCAAGCCCTTCCGCTCCACCCACCTTGATGACCTCCTGCCAGGACGGCCTCTCCATCCCCTTGACGATGAAATCGAAGGCGTCCGCAGACTTGGTCTTGCCGATGCTGCGAAGGCATTCGGCCTCGACTAGATAGCTGGGGTCCCCCTTCTGGAAGAGGAGCTCCAGGGCGCCCGCGGCTTCGGCGTTCTTGAACTGACCCAGGGCTGCCACGACGGCCTTCCGGGCCTTGGGGTTCTCCACCGCCAGGCATCCGATCAGCGCCTTCATGGCTGAGTCGTTCCCTATCTCGCCCAGGGCCCTCGCAGCTTCAGCCTGAACGCCCCAGAAGGGGTCGGAGGAGACAGCCTTCCTCAGGGCTTCGACCGCATCCGGGGAGGCGTCCTTGATCAGGCCCTTGATGGCCTGGATCTTCCCGGGGACCGTGTCGGACAGGATCTGGGCGAGCATCATTTCCCTTGGCCTGGAGTACTCGACCGTCGAGAGGACCTCGAAGTCGGGGTCCACCGAGACATACAGCGGCCTGCCTTCCAGGGGTATCACGACGCTCTGGTCCTTCGAGGCGATGTCTCCGAAGTGGATGGCGGAGGAGCCTGGATACTGGACCTTGATCTTCAGCTTGAACTCGAAGGCCTCCTCCGGCTGCTTCTGGACCACCCTCAATGACGCCGAGCCATCGCCCTTCGGCTCGTAAGTCATGGAGAGGTCCGGGTGTCCCGGCCTGCCCAGCCACTGGCCGAAGAACGAGTCGAGGTTGACGCCCGTCGCCTTCTCGAAGGCGGCCCTGAGGTCCGACGTCTCGACGTTCTTGAACGCGTTCTCCTTCACGTAGAGCTGGATCCCACGCCAGAAAGAAGCGGGCCCGAGCTGGCACCTCAGCATGTGCAGGACAACAGAAGCCTTCTCGTAGAGGTGCCTATCGAACAGCTCGGAGGCCGTCTCGTAGACGTTGGTCACCACGGGGCGGGCGTACCTTTCCAGCTCTCCGAGGTAGATGTCCCGGTTTCCGAGGACCTCGAAGATGTACTCCTCCGGCCCCTTGCTGAACCCAGTGTATGCGGCCTCCATGTAGGTGGCGAAGCCTTCGTTGAGCCAGGCGTCCTTCCAGAAGCGGCAAGTCAGGAGGTCTCCGAACCACATGTGAGCCAGCTCGTGCGAGACCAGGGGAACGCTGGAGAAGTCGAGGTGGGCCCTCTCGTCGTGAAGGGTCGTGTCGGTGAGAGTCGTGGCCGAAGTGTTCTCCATCCCGCCGAAGATGTACTCGTTGACGCAGGTCTGGGCGTATTTGTCCCAGGGGTATGGCATCCCGGTCTTCTCGACGTAGAACTTGACCATCTTGGGGGTCTCCGAGAAGCTGCGCTTCGCGTCCTCCTCCATCCCCTTGTAGACATAGTAGAATAGAGGAACCCCGTCGGCCTCTTCCTTGATCTCTACGTACTCCCCTGCCACGAGTGAGATCAGGTAGACTGAGTGGGGCTTGTCCTGCAGGTAGTGGACCTTCTTGCGCTTCCCGTCGGCCTCCTCCTTAACATCCACCAGCCTGCCGTTCGAGACCACGGTGAAGGAGGCCGGAACGGTGGCGTAGACCTCGCTTGTGACCTTCTGGGCTGGTGTGTCTATGCAGGGGAACCAGTAGTGGCTGTCTTCGTCTTCACCCTGCGTCCACAGCTGGACCGGCCTGGCCGGATAATCCTTGTCGGGCTTGCGGAAGTAGAGGCCCTTGCGAGGCTTCCCGCCGTATTCTATCACCAGCTCGATGACGTCGCCGTTCGACATGCTCGAGGGCAGCTGGGCCGTGAGCTTCCCGTCTTCGGAGTGAAACAGCAGCAGGCCTTTGCCCTTCTGCGTGATCGACTTGACCTTGAGGTCTGCCAAGTCCAGGGTCACGGCGTTGACCCTCTCCGCCAGGGCCCTGAGCCTGAGGGTCGCTGAGCACTCGAACGACTGGTCTTCGAAGTTCGGAACGACGTCCAGGGCAATGTGTTCCAGGCTCAGGGGTCGGTCCGGCGTGAAGTGGGGCTTCGAGAACGGGGTCGCGAAGGGTCTCAGGGACGAGCTGGCGCACTTCTCGGCGTGGTCAGAATCCAACTTTGCAAGCACCTATCGTTTTGACGTCATGCTTGGCGACGAGAGGAGTATAAAAAGAGGAACTCGTCTAGGGCGGGGGCGCCGCCGTTTTGTGGTAGCGCTCGTATTCGTCCCATATGGCCTCTTCGACCTTCTGGAAGTAGAGCCTGGTGGCGAACGGCATGGCAGGGAGGTTCTTTTCGATGGCCTCGACGACGAAGGGGACGGCCCTCTTGGAGGACTTGAAGTTGTACTTCATGGGCAGGAGGTCGTCCTGGATGACTTCAATGCTTCCCTTGAGCTCGTCCGGGGCCAGCCCTCTGGCGTCTCCTTCGACCTTGTCGTACCAGACCTTGATGACCTCGGGATCCAGCCCGGCGCGCAGGTCCTCTATCATCTTGGAATACCTCGCGATGGTCCCCATCGACATCAGGTCGTCCTCGGGCCCCGGCTTGTCGCTCATCGTCCCTCCGGATGCCCCTCCCGGCAGAAATAGGAGGTGCGTCAATCTTGTCGACCTCCCGCTGAAAAAGAGTTGTCACTCGCAGAAGCCGACCGTCAGAGGTCCAGCAGGAACCTCAGGACGTACCTGCCGCCCAGCTTCCTGACGGACATCTCGTGGTAGGTAACAGCTTTGACGTCACGCTTGAAAATGTGCCTGGCTGGGTCTATCTTCTCCCCGTGGAGCTCGCCCTCGAGCTCCAGGGATCTCCCGGCTTTAGTGATTCTGACCGTGAAGGTCCTGAAGATCTCGCGGTCGATGTCCTTCTTCACCAGGACCGCCTCCAGCCAGTTGTAGAGCAGGCTCTCCTCATCGAAGCCGACCACCGTCACCTTTCTGGTGACCCCTCGCGCGGAGACCCTTCGGAGGTCCACCATGACGGAGGTCAGGGCCTCGGCGGCGTTCTCGAAGGCTTCATCGAGGGAGCTGCCGTAGCTCTGGACCAAGGCGTCGGACATGTAGCTGAGAAGCCTGAATCTCCTGGGACTTCCTGCTCGTTTCGAACCGCAGCCCCCCGTAATGAGGCTGGGCGCGGGGCCTAAAAAAGGTGGGATCACCACCCAAGAAACGTTTTAAAAGAGACGGAATGCCAAGCCCTCAAAGGCCGCTTCATGCCGGGGTAGCGAAGTGGATTAACGCGCGGGCCTTGAGTCGGCGGGGGCACCCGTCGGCGGGAGAGCCCGTGGCCCTAGCGGGCCTCGAGGGTTCGAATCCCTCTCCCGGCGCCATTTTACCAGTAAATACTTATTAGTCCGCCTCGCCATGCCACTCCTGGAAATGGTGTCAAGGGAGAAGCAGCTCAAGCAGAGATCCATCTACGTCTACCTCCCTTCGGTGGAGATGGCGGACAGGTGGAAGGGGCGGGCGGATAAGTCCGGTAGGACCATCTCCAAGTTCGTCGCCGAACACGTAGAGAACTCCCTGCGGCAGGAAGACGAGGGCTCCGAATACAGGTCCCGCGCGGAGCTGGTCAGGCTTCTCGGGGAGAAGGACGACGAGGTCTCAAGGCTGCAGAAGGAGAACCGCCTCCTGAAGGAGCTCGCCGGCCGCCTCGACAAGGAGCTGAGGGGCTTCAGGCTACAACCCTTCGCCCAGGTGGGGTTCCATGGGGTCCGCTCGTACGACCGCGGGCTCGTCGACCTGCTGAAGCGTGAAGGCGTAGTCGACAGCGACCGCCTCCTACAGAAGCTGGGGATCGATCCCAGGGAGACCGAGCTGGTCAAGGCCGTGGACGGGCAGCTGGCCGGGCTCGAAGCGTACGGCCTGGTCGAGGCGACGCCTAGGGGCTGGAGGTGGAAAGGTTGACGCAGGAGGCGTCCGGAGTCAGGAAGGTTGACCTCTCGAAGCTTCTCGATGACTTCATCCTGGACTGCAAAGACAGGAACCTGGCAGATTCCACCATCGTCGGCTACAGGCACACCGTGAAGGACTTCCTCGAATTCCTCTCCGGCAGGGGGCAACATCCGTTCGACGCCGATAGGTTCGTCTTCAAGGAGTACCTCCACTACCGAAGGGGGCTGGGCCTGGACCCCCAGACATTGGACCACAATTTCTCCGCCCTCTCCGGGTTCTACGGCTTCCTTTCATTCGAAGGCTACGTCGCCGGCAACCCCGTCCTAGCGGTCAGGAAGCGCTTCCTCAGGGAGTACAAGGAGGACGACCGGGGCGACCCGCCGAGGAAGCTCATCTCCCTGGAGGAGATGTCCATGCTGGTGAACTCAATCATCAACCCCAGGGACAGGGCCATCGCCGTCCTGCTGGCCAAGACCGGCCTTCGAAGGAACGAGCTGGTCTCCCTGAACGTTTCGGATATCGATTGGGCGGAGCTCTCCATCACCCTCCAGCGGAAGAAGTTCAAGAAGAGGAGCGGGAGGGTCGTCTTCTTCGACGACGAGTGCAGCAGGGTCCTCAGGAGGTGGCTCTTAATCAGGGAGACGCTCCACCCAACCACGGACGCCCTCTTCATCGGCGACCAAGGAGGGAGGCTGATGAGGAGCGGGGTCTACAACATAATCGTGAAGTACGCGACCCGGGTGGGGCTCAACGATTCGAACTCCAAGAGCATCGAGGACCACTTCTCGACACACAACTTACGTCACTTCTTCACCACTTACCTGAGGAGGGCCGGGATGCCGAGGGAGTTCATCCAGGTCCTGAGGGGCGACCGGCGGAGGGAGGCGATCGACATCTACGACCACGTCGACAGGGACGAGCTCAGGAAGTCGTACCTCGCATGCGTGCCCAAGCTTGGAATCTAGAAAGGAAGGCATACGCCTCTTCGTTCGAAGGGATCTTGGCCTAACGGGCACGAAATACGCGTCGGCCCCGAATCTCAGGAAGTGGGTTTCTGCAAGGGCATCGGAATGGCTGGCGTATAGCCTGGGTTCGGCTCATCGATGGCGATTGCGTCCTGGGGCATTACGCCTTGAGGCGTTACGCCAAAAGGCATAAAGGGCGGGCTTCGCCATTATCGGGCGTGTCCCACAGGAACCCTTTCATATTCGGGGATGTCGTGACCGGGGAGAACTTCGCCGACAGGGAGAAGGAGGTAAAGGAGCTCCTCTCGGACCTGAGGGGAGGGACGAACGTGCTGCTCTTCTCCCCTCGCAGGTACGGCAAGACCTCTCTGATGATGGAGGTCCTGAGGAGGCTCGACGACAGGGAGTTCATGAAAATCTACGTCGACCTCTTCCCCGTCACCTCGGTCGCCAGGTTCGCGGAGGTATACGCGAGCGCCGTGACGAAGGCCACGGGGGGCAAGCTCGAGGAGGCGGTTGGCATGATCAGGGAGCACATACCCGGGTTCAAGCTGGTCGTCGGGCCGGAGGGCGTCCCCGGGGTCGAAGTCGAGATAGCGAGGACAAGGAAGGATATCGAGGAGGTGCTGGATGGGCTCTACGATCTGCCCGAAAGGATCGCCAAGAAGAAGGGAAAGGAGGCCATCGTCGTCTTCGATGAATTTCAGGAGATAGCGAACCTCGATGGGGAGGAGATCGAAAGGGGGCTGCGCTCTAGGATCCAGCACCACGAGAATGCCGCCTACGTGTTCATGGGAAGCAGGAGGCACCTCCTCGACAGGATGTTTTCGGACAAGAACAAGCCACTCTACAGGATAGGGAAGCCGTTCAACTTGGGCAGGATCCCGCCCGAGGAGTTCGCCGCGTTCATCACAGGGCGGTTCGTGTCAAGCGGCGTCAAGGTCGACAAGGGGACCGTCGAAAAGGTGCTTGGGATTACGGGGGCACACCCGTACTACACGCAACAGCTGTGCCACGAGCTGTGGAGCGTATGCTACGAGGCCGGCCATGCCGAGGGCACCGACCTGGAGTTGGCCCTAAAGGGTCTGATGTCGAATCAGGGCTACGCGTACACGACTATGTGGGAGTCGGTCCGGGGGAAGCAGAGGTCCCTCCTGCTCGCGATGGCGAGAGAAGGAGGAAGCAACATCTACTCCAAGGAGTTCATCGACAGAAACGACCTGAGCGGGCCGAGCACGGTGCAGAAGGCCGTTCGCTACCTGG
>DATKKG010000036.1:0-1281 GCA_035543015.1 Conexivisphaerales archaeon
GCCATTCCAGATGCCAAATGACCTGACCATAGTGGCCATCGGGGGGTGCGGGAAGGGCCTCGTCAACCATCTCTGCGACCATGAATGGTTCCTGAAGCATTTCCTGAACGAGAACAAGACCCTGAGCATCTACATCATGGACACCGATACCAACCAGAGGCCCCAGGACATCCAGATCGAGAAGGACATCAGGAACCGGATCTTCAAGCTTCAGCAGGCCCAGGAGGGGTTCGGGGGGAAGGTCGAGTACGGGTACTACTACCTGCCTGATCTCGCCCAGGTCGAACAGCCGACAGCGCTCACCGCAACCGACGTCATCGCGCAGATCAAGAGCCGGCGGGTCAGGCCCGAGGTCAAGTTCTGGTGGATGCACGACCCGCCGGCCTGGACCTATGACAACCTGAGGAAAATCGACCCGAACATCGTGAATGATTTCGGCGGGGGAGTGCACCGGCGGCGGGCAATCTCGAAGGCGGTGTTTTTCAAGGCCATTACCCAGAGCACGAGCAAGTTCCCCTCCTTCCAGGGATCGGGCGACACGGCCATCGTCGTCGGCCTCGGGGGAGGGACGGGGGCCGGGATGTTCATCGACCTCGCCCGGTACATCCACGACCGGAAAGGGACTCACAGCAAGATCTGGCTCTTCGCCATCCTCCCGTCCATCGACGAGACCGTGAACGAGCAGCTGAACGCGGCGATTGCCCTCTTCGAACTGGAATACCTGAACCTCACCGAGGACAAGCTGTTCAACTTCATCGTCCTCTCGCCCCTGGGACCCACGGGATACAAGCCGGGCCTCGACCACAAGAAGGAGGTCATCGACTTCGACAATGCCTTCCCGTACCTCCTCATCAACGCCTTCTACCTCCCCCACTCGGATATCGCCGACATCATCGACGCGAAGAAGGACTACACGGGGTTCATCGTCGGGGACGCCCACGTCATCGAGTACCCCATCGAGGAACTGAAGAAGCTGAAGACGCAGTTCGAGTCAATCGTAAAGGAACTGGAGGACATCCGGGTCAGCCGTTCGAAGACCCTGGGCGTCGTCGACGACCTGCTCAACAGGATCGTCATCCAGTTCCCCGAGCAGATCCGGAAGCCCGACGAGGTTGCGGTCACGACGACCGATATCCTCGTCGTGAAGAAGGAGATCGAGCGGCTCAGGAAGCTGTGGGACAACGAGATGGCATCCCTCCTCCGGTACAAGACCCCCGAGGAGATCAATTCCTTCATCAAGAACAACATGCCGCCCGACCTGCGGGTCCTCGAGAAGATCGA
>DATKKG010000037.1:0-30537 GCA_035543015.1 Conexivisphaerales archaeon
GCAACCGCAGGGAGGCTCGGCTCCGTCTGCAGCCACACGATTCTGCACCTACTGCGGCGGAGGCCTGGTCCAAGGCGCGAGGTTCTGCCCGTATTGCGGGAAACAGGTTAGCTAATCTCTGAGCAGGTCCAAGCCCACGCCGCAA
This sequence comes from Conexivisphaerales archaeon, assembly GCA_035543015.1. Taxonomy (GTDB): domain Archaea; phylum Thermoproteota; class Nitrososphaeria; order Conexivisphaerales; family DTJL01; genus DATKKG01. Next base: position 146 of record DATKKG010000037.1, read on the forward strand.
GTCAAATAGAGTAGAAAGAGCTACCGTTGACCATCGGAAACCGTGTGAAGAGCTAGTGCATGTCTCAGTGAACCGCACATTGCCGTATGTTCGCACCATAACTCTACTGGCAGCTGGTTACTGCCTTGTTTTCCTCCTTTTAGACCCAATTGTGGTCCGTGTCTTCTGGCCCACGACTCTCCCAACGAACCCAGTGATGCTGGACACATTCTATGTCGCCGGTCTCCTTTTCTTCCTTTGCCTGCCAATAGCCGTCACAGGAGGGATCATCGGTTGGGTCCTGTTCTTGTGGAAGAAGCCAGCTGAGCTTTCATTTGATAGTAGTTCCAAGGAGGCTTCGATTGTCGATGTCAAATCCGGGAAGCAATGTGTCGTTCATGCCACGAGGGCCCGGTTGATGGACCCTTCCACATTGAGCATTGGCAGGAGCCGTTTCTCGGCTACCTACGTTACGTTTGACGACCCTGGCGATTTGAGAAGTATCTACGAATCTATCAATGGCAAGCCTCTTGAGCTGAGTCGTTGGGCTGCGCTCTGGGCTAGAATACTCCGCAGGGAGGTTGCTTCTTAGTTGGCCCTTTTGACAGCTTACAATACATCATGCGTAACTTAAAGACTTTTGATATCAATTCCTGGCGGCTTCGTGCAGGGAGCATTTCACTCCTCAGGAGAGTGTCGAAGTGCTTCCCACAAAGCTGCTTCTAGATCTCTTCGTGACGTGTGCCAAGATCAGACCGTCAATCACTGCAATCTCAAGGAGAAGCTACTTGAATATGACCTTGGCTTCCCTTGCAAAGCTCTCGGCGGAGTCCGACGCATGGACCACATTCTCCGTTATGTCCAGGCCGTAGTCTCCCCTTATTGTCCCCGGCGATGCCTCGGACGGGTTTGTGGCTCCCACCATCAGGCGGACCACTTCGACGGCGGTCTTCCCCTTCGTGTCCCTCGTCTTGGGTATCTCGAGCACCAGGGCGACGATGGGCCCTGCTGAAATCGACGCCACCAGCTTGTCGTAGAACGGCTTTCCCTTGTGGACCAAGTAGAACTCCTCGGCCTCTGGCTTAGTCAGCCTTAGCTTCTTGACCTCCAGGAGGTCGAAGCCCTTCTCCTCGAACCTGCCTATGATGCTTCCTGAGAGCTTCCTCGCAAAGGCCTCGGGCTTGACTAGCACCAGTGTCTTGTTCTTCAGCTCATCAGCCGAGTAGGATTCTGCCTTCCTGACGTCGAAGGCGCCCGAGCTCAAATGCCCTTGCCACCCTTGACGTGCTTGGAGGTCCACTTCAGCTTCCGCGGGTCCCTCTTCAGCTTCTGGCTGTTCAGCCGGCATTTGTTTGAGCAGAAGTACAACACCGAGCCGTCGTTCCTAACGATCTGGATGCCCGTGCCCGGCACGACCTCCTTGCCGCAGAACGAGCACTTCCTAGGAGACAGCAAGCTGCATCCCTACTTGATCTTCCTGGCCTCGCGCTCGGTCTCGCGGAGGATGAGCGTGTCGCCGGACCTGATGGGGCCCTTGACGTTCCTGGTCAGGATCCTTCCCTTGTCCTTTCCCTCGAGAATCTTCACCCTGACCTGCGTGATTTCGCCTGCCACCCCGGTTCGCCCGACGATCTGTATGACCTCGGCTGGGGTCAGCTTCTCCTCGGTGGCCTTGCTGCTCATCTAGGGTCAGCCTACCTGAATCTTGCTCAGGCTCGTCAGTATCTGCTCAAGGAGCGGCTGCGCCTCCCCGGCTTCGGTTATGGCGCAGGCGGCCGAAGGGACGTCCATACCCATGGAGGCACCCAGCTGCTGCTTGGATGCGACGTACAGGTAGGGGACCTTCCTCTCGGCGCAGAGAAGAGGCAGATGTGCTACCACTTCCGGAGGCTCGACGTCCTCCGAGATGACGACGAGCTTGGCTGTTCCCCTTTCGATGGCCTTCGTGGTCTCGTTCGTGCCCTTCTTGACCTTCCCTGTCTGTTTGGCTTGCCTGACGGCTTCATAGGCTGCTTCGGCCAGCTCCTTAGGCGTCTCGAACTTGACGAAGTAAGGCTTGCCGGCCGGACTTTCGGATGGGGTCATCTCTTCAATATCACCCTTGACCTCTACCGTGCAGGGAACCTGTTTTAAACTTTTCACGATTCGACGTGGCCGTCTCAACGCGAGGTGAAGTAGAGGCCGACATTGCCTGGCGCCACCGAGTCCACCCTGGCGAAGAAGAGCCGCTCCAGCTGCACGGTATCGTCCACCTTTTCCTCCGCGATCTGCGGTTCAGCGAGCCCGCTTGAGACGGAGTCATCCGCCATCTTCACCGAGATGCTGGAGTTGCCTTCTTCGTTCAGCCACTGGATGGCCGGGGCCTTGGCCCGCCTCGCCTCGTCCACCGTGAAGCTGTCGAAGTCCGCCGCTAGCCCGGCCAGCCCGGCCCTGCCGCCGTGGACGTTCATGAGCCCCATCAGCCGCACCACCCCTCCGGCCGCTACCGTCTGGACGTCGGTTTGGTTAATCAGCAAGTGCGCCTCCCCTCCTGAGACCTTTACGAGGAAGGTCCTGTTGGCTTTGTCCGTCGCCTCGGGGTGCCGAGGCATTTCGGCCCTGACGTCCCCCTTCAGGCCCCTGACGAGAAGCTTCGCGGGCTCCCCCATCACCGCGAAGTACCTGGAGCTCCTTCTGTCGATGATCTGTCTGTTGGCGGCGAGCAGGTTGTCCCAGCTTACAACAGCATCGACTCCCTTCGGCCCCACCTCGTAGATGAGCCGCCTTATCGCCTCGGGGGTTATGCCGCGCCGCCTCAGCGCCCTGAGGGTGGCCAACCGCGGGTCGTCGTACCCCTCGTATACCTTCTCCCTGATGCCAGCCTCTATCTTGCTCTTACTGAGGACGCCGCCCTCGATCCTGAGCCTCCCGTAGTGGATGGCCTCGGGGTACTCCCAGCCCAAGACCTTGTAGAAGAACTTCTGCCTGACCATGTTCGTGAAGTGCTCCTGGCCGCGGATGATGTGGGTCACCCCCAGGAGGTGGTCGTCCAAGCCGGCCGCCCAGTTGTAGAGCGGCCACACCCGGTATCTGGAGCCGGTTCTCGGATGCCTGTGCCTCTTCGTGTCTATGATCCTGAGGGCCGGCCAGTCCCTGACGGCAGGGTTTGGATGGGCCAGGTCGGTCTTGACCCTCACCACCGCGTCGCCCTCCTTGAAGGTCCCATCCAGCATCTTCGACCACCCTTCGAGGTTCTCCGCCGGCGTCAGGTTCCTGTGAGGGCAGGCCAGCCCCTTGACCACCAGCTCGTGGAAGGATTCGGCGCTGCAGTTGCAGACGTAGGCGCCGCCCTTCGAAATGAGCTCGACCGCATGAGAGTAGTAGATCTCCATCCTGTCGCTCTGTATGTACTCCTCGTCGGGTTTGCAGCCCAGCCACGCGAGGTCCTCCCTGACGTAGCCGTAGAAGACGAGGGAGGACTTCTTCAGGCGAGGGTCGGTGTCCTCGAACCGGAGGATGAACTTCCCCCCGTACATCTTCGCATAGTCGTGGCTGAGTATGATGGCCCTGGTGGAGCCAAGATGGAGGACGCTGTCAGGGTTGGGGGCGAAGCGGGTCCGCACCTCCTTGTACTTTGAAGCGTTGGGGAGCGGCGGGAGCTTCCTCTCCTCCTTGACCGGCTTCCTCTCTTCGAGCGCCTCTGGATACCTGGATCTGAGCTCCTCTCCCTGCTGCTCGCTGGAAAGGGTCCCGACCTCCCCGCAGACCCTCCCGACCTCCGCCATCAGCTCCCTCGCGTTCTGCCTGAGCTCGGGGAACTCGGCCATCGTCTTGCCGAGGGTCGCCCCCACGTCGGGCTTCCCGCCGTGGCGGTAGGCGTTGGCGAGGGCGTTCCTCCGTATGGCGTCCAGCACCTGCTTGGAGAGGTTCAACGTGTGGGATGGGGAACAGGTCCCGTGTTTCTATATCTTTCTTCCGACCAGGGAGTTGGCCAGGTCCACCAGCCAGTGCTTGTCCTCTCCTGGCATCCTTCCAAGGTACTCCAGGGCCTTGTCGACGTGGCTCCGGGCCAGGTCTCTCGTCGCCCTCTCGACGTCCAGCTTCCTGAGTACCGCCACTGCGGCCTCGACCTCCTCCTGCTTGGCATCTCCGTTCCCCCAGACTCTCAGGAGCAGCTCCCTGTCCTTGCCGCCGCTCCCCCGGACCGCCAAGAAGATCGGGATTGTCTTCTTGCCCTCCTTCAGGTCGTTCCCGACCGGTTTCCCCGTGGCTGCCGGGTCCCCGATGACGCCTAGGAGGTCGTCCACAATCTGGAACGCCATTCCGACGTTCCTGGCGTACATCCTCGCGTTCTCGATGTCCGCGTCAGACCCGCCGCCAGTCAGCACCCCCATGACGGAGGCCGCTTCGAAGAGGGCGGCGGTCTTCTTCTTAATGATGTCGTAGTACTGCCCTTCGGTGTAGAGCTCGCCCGAGGCCGCCCTGACGTCGATGGCCTGCCCTTCACAGAGGACGACCAAGGACTCCGCCAGGAGCCTGACCGCCATGTCCAGCCGCCTGAAGTCGCCTGCGAAGGCGGGCGTGTCCGAGATCAGCTCAAAAGCCTCCGCGAACAGCACGTCCCCCGCAAGTATCGCCAGAGGCTCTCCGAAGGTCTTGTGGACCGTCGGGACCCCGTGCCTCATCTCGTCCCTATCCATGATGTCGTCGTGGATCAGGGTGAAGTTGTGCACCAGCTCCACCGCCGCCGCCGCGGGGACCGCCGCCGACTCGTCGCCGCTGTAGAGGGAGTGGAACTTCAGCGTCATGAACGGCCTCAGCCGCTTCCCTCCCGCCCTGATCAGATGGAGGGAGGCGTCGTAGAGGGCCGCCGGCTCTCCCCCTACCTTATTGTCTATGAAGGCGTTGATCTCGAGAGCTATCCTCTTGGTCTCGTCCTGGAGGCTCAGGGGTGCTCACCAAGGCTGCGCTTCCACTCCAGGAGCTTCCCCGTCAGGACGTACCTGGCCTTCTTGAGGGAGGGCACGCTCCAGGATCCCGTGAGGAAGGTGGCCAGCCTCAGCTGGGCGGCGAACGCGTCGATCATCTTCTGGGCTCCCTGCAGCCCACCCTTGGATGACGCGTAAAGGAACGGTCTCGCCATGGCCACCACGTCCGCTCCCAACGCTATCGCTTTAGCGCCGTCGATCCCGGTCCGGATGCCGCCCGACGCTATGACGGGGAGGCTTACGGCCTGCCTGACCTCCAGGAGCGCCGCCGCCGTCGGTATCCCCCAGTCCCAGAAGGCCTCTCCCAGCTCCGCGGTCTCTATCTCCCCTTTGCGCCTGGCCCTGATGCTCTCCACTCCGGCCCAGCTTGTTCCACCGAGGCCAGAGACGTTGATCGCCTGGACCCCGGCCATGTTGAGCCGGTTCGCGGTTTCTCGCGATATCCCGGCCCCCACCTCCTTCACGATGATGGGGACGTCCAGCCCGCTGGAGAGCTCGGAAATCTTGTCCATTACTCCCTTGTAGGCGGCTTCCCCTCCCACCTGCACGGCCTCCTGGAGAGGGTTCAGGTGGATCGCGAGGGCGTCGGCCTGGATCATCTCGACGGCCATCTTTGCGTCCTCGAGAGTTATGCCCTTGACCAGCTGGACGCCGCCCAGGTTCCCGAACACGAAGGCGTCTGGCGCCTCCCTTCTTACGACGGCGTACGTCTCCGCGACCGCAGGCCTCGTTAGACCTGCCCTCTGGCTCCCGACACCTATGCCGATGCCGTTGGCCTCCGCCAGCCTGGCGAGGTTCCTGTTGACCTCCCCGGCCATGCTGGTTCCCCCCGTCATCGAATCTATGAGAAGCGGAAGGCTGAGCCGGTGGCCGAGGAACGTCGTCGACATGTCGACCGAGGCCAGGTCCAGTTCGGGAAGGGCCTGGTGAACCAGGTGGACATCCTCGAACAGAGTCGTCTCCACCCTGGCGTTCACCTCTTCGTGAAGGCAGATGTCAAGGTGGCTGTCCTTCCTCTCTTCGATGCCCAATCTCGACTACCTCCTGAGCAGCGTTCCCGAGAACTTCTCACCCGTGACGGCTCTAATAAGCCCATCTCTGTCGAACCCGCTCACAAAGCAGGTTTCGACTCCCAGCGTAGCGATCTCGCAGGCGGATTTCACCTTGGCGGAGACCCCACCGGTGGCGTCCTCGGAGCCCTCGAACTTGAGCTCCCTGGCCTGGGCGACGGTCATCTCCTTCACCACGCTCCCGGGGTCTCCCATGCGCTTCATTATGCCCGGCTGGTCGACGACGAAGACCATCCGGGAGGGCTTGAGGGCCTTGCAGAACAGGAGCGCCAGGTGGTCGCCGCTGACGATCCTGTAGCCCTCGAAGAACAGCTGCACGTCCCCGTGGGTCAGCGGGGTGAGCCCCGTCCTGACCAGTTCGCTCAGCATGGTCGGATAGGTGGACGCCGGGCTCCCGTCCATCCTCAGGAGGGAGGAGGAGTGGAGCAGGAAGGGCTTGAAGCCTGCTACGCCGAGCTGAATGTAGACCAGGTACGAGAGATTGTGCATCGCCAGCCTGGTCTCAGAGACGCCTTCGGAGCTCTTGCTGAACTCCTTGCTTGAAAGCTTGAACCTCCTGGCGACGGGATGGCCGAAGGAGCCCCCGCCATGGACCAAGGCGAAGTCCCTGCCCGTCCCCCTGAGGGCCTTGACGGCCTCCTTCACCTGCTCCTCCCTGAACGTGAAGAGCCTTTCCTTGTCGGTTATGAACGAGCCGCCCAACTTGACTACGACGGTGTCTGCCAAGTGGTCACGCCTTCGGACGGGATGTAACTCGTGAAGCTATTTGGGTGTTTGGAGTGGAACCTTGAGAACGCCGCTTCGAACCCCGTTGTGTCTGGCCACGCCACGATGCACCCGCCTCCCCCCGCGCCCGTCAGCTTGGCCCCCGCGAACCCCGCAAGCCTCGCCTCCCTTACCAGCCCGTCAAGCTGAGGGGAGGAGACCCCCATGGTCTTGAGAGCCTGCTGATGGAAGTTCATCGACGCCGGGATGACGCCCGCGTTCCCCTTGAGCAGGGCCTTCCTGCAGTCTTCGACGAGCTTCTCCGAGGCCTTGGCCAGGGTCCTGTAGAGCGAAGGCGACCTGTCCTTGAAAGCCCCCACCCGCGAAACCAGCTCCCCGGTGCTCCGCTCCACTCCTGTACATGCCACCATGACGGGGTACCTCTGTCCAAGAGAAAGGACCCTCCTGTCCCTTCCCTTGAAGTACACCATCCCTCCCTGGACGGCGACGTAGACGTCCACTCCCGACGGGTTACCGTGGACGAGCCTCTCCGAGACCATGCCAAGGTTGTACAGGGTGTCGTGGCTGACCGTCACCGCGAAGTAGTTGGCGACGGCGGCCAGCGCCGCAACTGACGACGCGGCAGAGGACCCGAGGCCGGCCGACACCGGGATGGAGCTCTTCAGCGATACCTTCACTCCTCGTAGGCTCCTGTCCCGCATGAGCTTCTGGAGCGCCGCGGCAACGGGCTCCAGCTGACCTGACGGCGACCAGATCGGGCACTCCAGCCCCAGGTCCTTCGAGACGATGAGGTCCTCCGAATCGGCGGATGCCTCTGCTTCGACCCCCCTGTCCAGTGCCGCGGCTAGGGCCGGGTTCCCGTGGACCACGAAGTGCTCTCCAAGAAGTATGATCTTGCCGGGCGCCCTCGCGTGGGAGATCAAACGGTCTCACTTGTAGAAGGCGACCGAGCCGTATCCTACGACCGACGAGTAGTCCCCGGTGACGTCGCCGCTGGAGCCGTACCTGAGCAGCTTGGCCTTGTCTGCGCCCAGCTGTTTCGCGGCAGTCATCACGGCCGCGACGGGGCCGTAGCCGCACATCGTAATGTCGTGCTTCTCGATGACCCTGTAGAGCCCGGCGACGTCGAACGAGAGGATCTTCTCCAGCGCCTCATGGTCCTTCTCACTGGCCACGGGCCCAGGCTCGTAGTGTGTGAAGTCAGAGGACGCGATGAGGACGAAGTTCCTGTCCTTGATCATGCCGGCTATGTGGTCCCCTACTTCTATCGCAGTCGGCATGTCCTGCATCGCCATGCTGATGGGAAGTAGCTTGAAGGCCGAGCCGAACGTGAACTGCAGGAAAGGCACCTGTACCTCTATGCTGTGTTCCTTCCAGTGGGCGGCGTCGTCCATGTCCACCAGGTGGGACTCCACCATGAGCCTCTTCGCGGCCTGGAGGTCTATGCCGACCTTGCCCAGAGGCGTCTCCCACTCGTCGCTCTGGGGGACGGCCACCCCGCTGCCAAGGCCGTAGTGGTTCGGGCCGACAACGACCGCGAGGTCAATCCGTTTCTTGGACGACAGCGCGTAGAAGGAGTTGGCCGCGAAGCCTCCGGAGTACTCGTAGCCAGCGTGGGGGTTCACCGTGGCGATGATCTCTCCGTCGAAGGTCCCCGGCGGCAGCTTCCCCGGCCCGGTGGGCCCTAGGAAGGCTTCGCGAATCTCAGTCTCTAGTTGGGAGCGATCCGATGGGTAGAACTGGCCTGCGACGGCGGGCCTTCTAACCCTCACTCTCCTCTTCCTCCACCAGCTTCGTCTCGAAGTCGTCGATGGAGTACTTCATCGGCTGCTCCGCCGAGAGCGCGCCTGAGTGGATCAGAACGGACCTGGCCAGGAGCCAGAACACAGCCGCGAGGGCCTTCCTGCCTCGGTTGTTGGCCGGAATCACGACGTCCACATTCTCAGTGATGTTGTCTGTGTCAGCTACCGAAATCACTGGAAAACCGATGGCCGAGGCCTCCACGATCGCTTGGTGGTCGAGCGCGGGGTCAACAACGAGGAGGAGGTCAGCGTCCCGGTAGAAGGGCAGCTGAGGGTTCGTGAAGGTCCCGGGCATGAAACGGCCGGCGATCGCGATGCACCCCGTCGCCTCGCAGAACTTCTCGATTGGGGTCTTCCCGAAGTCCCTGGCGGTGTAGACCACGACCCTGTTGGCCGGGAACCTGGCGATGAACTTGCCGGCCACCTCGATCCTGTTCAGGGTCTTGTTCATGTCGATGAGGTGTAGGCCATCGGGCCTGCTCCTGGCGATGTAGCCCTCCATGTACTTTGTCTTGACGGTCGTGCCGATCCTGATGCCCGTCGAGATCAGGGTCTTCTCGGACAGCTGTGTAGTGATCAGCTTGTCGCTGCTTCCCTCTTCGTCCGCGACGCTGATATCTGGGTCGGACAAACGAATACACCCGAATCCTTGATGCACCTAGCCATTCAGGTGGGTGGTTTTTAAGTTTGCCCAACCTGTAGGTTAGGCAAACAGTTCCAGTCGTTTCATGAGCAGTTCGGAAGGGCTTGGGCAAGATACAACTTAGGCAAACCTAGACTCGTTGAAGTTGGGCTTGAGGCACCAAGATACTGATATCACAAGTCTTTGAGTCACGCCTAGGGTTACGGCCGCAGTTGAATGCTCATGCTAGAGACTGGATTCCAGAATCCTTGTTGCGCCGCCCAAACACATACAGCAGGATCGGATCCTCTGTCAAGCCCTGACCTGTTACGGACCATGGCCTCGATGCCCTTCCCCGCTTAACTGAGACCAACTCACGGCGAGATCGTGCTATTTGACAGATTGGCCTGGGCCACAAGCTGGGCGGAAATCTGAGTGCCATCGCTCAGATGAACGACAGCTGTGACGTTCTCTCCTACGGTCAATTGCACCCTCAGCATTAGGGTTCAAGGTCCCGCCATTGCCCAGCGAGAGGGGAAATGGGGCGACGATGTGGTGGCAGAGGCCTCCTGTGCACAAATCAAAGCTTTCGGTCAGAACAAGCCCATTGATGCTGGCGGACGTGACAGAGAGCCCATCACGGAGAGGAGTAACCGTGATCATGCAATAGGTTTCGTGGCAGAAGCTCTGGTCGGCCAGGATCCTTGCTGACGGCGACTCCAGGTTCGTCCAGTAGAGGCCCAGGCTAGCAATGACGAGGACTGCAAAGAATGACCATGGCGCAAGCCTTCTACGATAGGCTCCGATTCCATTGCCACTGGATTCGCCTGCCGCCAGAAAGGGTACGACAGAGTGTTACTTTTACCATGCCAGAGTAAATCCAGCGAAACCGTCGAACGCCGTCTGACATCGACAGCAACATCAGACATATTACGGAGACACTGGGCCTCTTCTAAGAAGGTCCAAGCCGAAGCCCGGGACCGCGGTATGCGAAGAGGCCGTCCCAGAGCGCTCTATTTAAGAAGGACCAACTTGCCTCATAGAATGAGAGACTGGTGCGGAGAAGGAAAGCTGTTGCACTGTCAATCATAGCAGCGGGTTTAGTCGCCGTGTTCCTCTTTGCTCCCGTAGTCACGCTCGCTCCCATCTATCCAAACTTTGATGTTGACGTGGCGCCACATTACCGTTTTGTCGTCTATCGCACCGTGTCGGCAAGCGCTAGCCTCTTCTCATTCGGAGGGGTCTACTTTCACGGGACGGTATATACAGGGTTCTCTGCAGGGAATATGAGCGTCCCGGCACCCTACTACTACATCCTGACCTGGGACGTCTCGCAACCTTACCAGTATCTGGTTAAGATCGTAACGTTGCGACCATAACTGCTTGCGTCAGTATCGGGAGAGTTGTACTGGAAGCGTGGGTGTCTCATGATTCTCTCAACCCTGAGGAAATCTTACATAATAATGACTACAGTTATGATTATCGTGTCCAGAAAGGTTCTTAAGAGCTATCGATACACTAAAATGATGCAGGATCCTTTTGAAAAGGCAAAGCGTCTTTTTGCTTATCCTGGTGACAATGTTGGCGATGTCATCACTGTTGACCGTTGGGAATGCGCGGCCTCTAGTGTTGCAGTCGCGAATAGGGACAGCCTCAATGTTCTTCCCCGCTTGACTGAGACCAACTCACGGCGAGCTGGTGCCGTTTGGCAGATAAGGCGTCACCAGAATCTGTGCAGAAATCTCGGTGCCGTCGCTCAGATATACGACCGCGGTCGCGTTCCTTCCCGCGGTCAGTCCAGCGCTCAGCATCAGGTTCAACGTTGAGCCCCTGACCAGGGTTAAGGGGAACGGGGCTACGATGTGATGACAGAGACCATCTACGCACAGATCATTGCTTTGGATATCGAGAACCCCGTCGATACTGGCTGAGGTGACGGAGAGACTGTCCCGGAGAGGTGTCACGGAAATCTCGCAGTAGGTCTCGTGGCATAAGCTCTGGTCGGTCAAAATCTTTGCTGACGGCGACCTCAGGTTCGTCCAGTACAGGCCCAAGCTGGCGATGATGAGAATCGCAAGAATCGACCATAGAATAGGTTTCCTTCCAAACCCTCCGCTCCTCGTCTGACTGCCCAGCTGGCCCACTTCATGCCCAACTACACGCGGGCCCTATTTGAATGATGCCATAGACCGCTGCCATAGTCTTCCGTTCTGCGCCGACGTATTCCCTCCGCAGATTGGTAACGGCGGAGTGCAGAAGGCCTGTCAAATCGCCCGAACAACTCAATTCTTCTTTCGAGACCAGACAGTGGACATCAGATTTCTGGTTCAGTTTATACAGGTTCTCATGTTCGACCGCCTCAGACCAAACCAGTGCGTTCACTATACGTATTTCATTACACAGATAGCCAGAATCCAATTCGACTGCGCCGGCTCCAGCAGAATCTAACAACAATGGAGGTTGTCCTTCTAAATATGTGACCTATACGGTAGAGCCATTTAACTATTATCGTCTGTTGACGCGCCATTTAATAAAGAGTCCGACAAAAGAGACATATGCCGCTTGGGTTCCCGCGGATTCCTCTGCTCGTCTTACTGAGCATTTCTCTGGCGGTTTTGGTACCGTTTACTCACGTTGTCATCCAGCAGACCTCGGATATTGTCGTGAGTAAGAGCCTACCAACGGTTCTTGCTGGGTCGGTCATACCTGCGGTTTCGCAGCCACCTATCTTGGCCCTCTCGACCCGGGTCAGAACGTAACGCTTAGTCTGCTTCTTGCCATCAACCGTACTGCGCTCGCAAGAGATATCTCTACAGGTCGAGTTGGTCTCACCACGGAGCAATTCTACGCCAAGTATGGGCCGACGCACCAAGCTGTTTTTGCCGTGGAGACCTGGCTAGGCGAGCTGGGGCTCGGCGGCTTCACGCTGAGATGGGCAGATGACATTGAGGTGAGAGTCACTGCTGGAGAAGCCGAACGCATGTTCGGCACGCAGATCGACCTCTATCGAACCGACGGCAAGGTCTTCTACGCGAACCCCACTGACATCGTCATTCCGGATGCAGTTTCAAGTTATATAAGCGGAGTTCTTGGTTTCTTCAACTACTCCGGTATCGTCCACCACACGACTACGGCCGACGGTCGCACTGTCCTGATTCCTGCTGACTTGTATGACTACTATGACTTCGCTGACATGTATCAGGCAGGTGTCAATGCGAGCGGAGTCAACATCGGGATTGTCGGAGAAGTCGGGACTGGCCGTGATAACGGCGGCGCCGTTAACGTCCAAGACATCCAAGCATTCTGGAACAACTTCAGCGTCCCATATTCAACGGTAACACTCCATATGATCGCCGGTTCCAATTTCACCTATTACGGCAACTCTGAAGAGGCTATGCTGGACATAGAAATGACAGGCGTTACCGCTCACTATGCGAATATCACCATCGTCGAAGACAACGATGACGCCAAAGACATGGCCACACAGTACTATGATGTCTGGCACTATCTTGTTACCGACCTTAATCCTGACGTGATAAGCTCGTCGGATGATCTCCCTGAAAGTGCGACAAACACTACCATAAGGGATGCCCTACACGATCTTCTCAGTCAGGCGGCGGAGAAGGAGATAACCATCGTGGCCGCTAGCGGGGACGAAGGCAAGAACGGCCTGCTTTACCCCTCTGCAGATCCGCTTATTGCCACTGTCGGCGGCGTGCAGAACTCTCTTAATTCATCGACTCCAGGGGTAGCGGGACAGACTGGCTGGTCGTTGAGTTCAGGTGGCCCCTATCCGTACTACCCCAAGCCGGAGTACCAGACGCAGGGCAGAGTAGCCACCCCCTCCAATTCGACGTTCAGAGACGTGCCAGATATCGCCTTCCCGGCAGTGGACATTGCGTATTTCATGTCGGCGACACCTGCGCCAGGTGAAAACCAAAGCCAGTTCCGGGTCAACGGAACCAGCGCGGCCGCTCCCTTGTTCGCAGGTCTCGTGGCTGACGCGGTCGCTTTCCGTGGGCAGAGGCTGGGCTTCATAAACCCATACCTCTACTCCCTCGGATATTCGTCCGACGATTGGTACCAGGCCTTCAACGACGTTACTACAGGCGACAACGGGTATCCTGCGGGGACCGGGTGGGACTACGTTACCGGCATCGGCACGCCTGACGCCTGGAACCTCGTCAGGGACCTCAAGTATGTGGTCAACTTCACGGAGACAGGGCTGCCGAACGGCACCTACTGGTACGCAACGCTCGGGACGGCCGGAGGGCTGTCGGGATGGAGCTACTACAAGACGCATACGGTCAATCCTGCCTCAGGAGCCGGCACCGGTTACCAGGTGAACCTGACGGTCCGCTATGGATCTGGCACCGATGGGCCCTACGACGTTTACCTCAACAGCCACTCCCGCACCGACTTCGAAGACGTCCGATTCACCGCGTCGGACGGCTCCACCCTGTTGCCCTACTGGATCGAGAGCTACGTGGCAGGGGTTTCCGCCAAGGTGTGGGTGAAGGTTTCAGCCGACATCTCGTCAGCCCCCGTGACCATCTATCTCTACTACGGCAACCCAGGATCTTCGTCTGCGTCGGACGGCAAGGACACGTTCCTGGTGTTCGATGACTTCAACAGCGGCACCTCCTTGAACTCGACCATCTGGTCAGTGGGAGCGGGGTCTTGGTCCGTTTCCGGCGGCAAGGCGACCGGCTCCAACAGCGGGAACATGATCTTCTACACCCAAGGTAGCTACCAAGACGCCAGGGTGCGTCTCAACGGAACTTGCAACTCGGGCGCGGATGACCTGGACCTGCTGGGCAGGTACCAGGATTCCTCGAATTGGTACGACCTCTACACGACCTACTACTACACCAGCAACAACATCTACGTTGAGAAGCAGATCGGGGGCAGCTTCTCCTTCATCTCAAGCGCGAAGTCGGACAACTTGGGCTCGCGAGGGACATACCACATCAGAGACTTCGAAGTCGCTGGAAGCCATCTGCAGGGAACGGTGGATGACCTTTCCTCTGCGTTCGTGTCCGCCACGGACACGAGTATTTCGAACTATGGAAAGTGGGGCGTCAGGGGATGGTCGGCCGGATCGATCTCCATCGACTGGATCTTCATATCGAAATACGTCCAGACTGAGCCGACCCAGGGGAGCTGGTCCTCCGAAGTATACGTCTCCTCCGCCCAGCTCACCTCGAACAGCAGCTCCATCTTCTTCTTCAACGTCGCGGGGGGAAGCAGGAACTGGTCCGCGCAGGCGGTGGTGAACGTTGGAGGGGGGACGCAGTACTATTCCTCGCCTTCGGGGGGCAGCATAGTCGTGCCTGACACTAGCGTCGTCAACGTCACTTACTACGCGGAGTACTACCTTTCTATGAGTATGAATCCCGACGGGAGCGGCTCCGTCTCGCCGAGCAGTGGATGGCACGACAGTGGCGACTACGTGGCCCTGACAGCCACGGACGGCGAACACTACTACTTCACCGACTGGGCGGGCTCGGGCTGCAGTAGCTACACGGGGAACTCCTCCTGGTACCTGATACAGATGTTCAGTCCCGTCAACGAAACGGCCAACTTCGCAAGGAAGAGCTACCTTGACCTGGAGTCCCTCCCTCAGAGTGGAGTTAGCCTGACGGGCGGGGGCTGGTACAAGCCTGGGACGAACGTCAACGTAAGCGCAACAGCCCCCTATCCGCAGTACGACTTCCACTACTGGACCGGCCCTGCTTACAGCGGCAATTCAAGTTCGTTCACCTTCATGATAAGCTCGAATTGCACGGAGACAGCCACCTTCTACGTACAGCTTGCCATGGCGTCGAGTCCACCCGAGGGCGGCAGCACGACTCCTGGAACTGGCAGCTACTATTACTATCCAGGCAGTCCCGTGCAAATCAGTGCAAGCCCCAATCAGTTGTACAATTTCTCTCATTGGTCGGGTGACTATTTCGGGTATGACAGCCCTCACAACTTCAACATTAATGCGCCGACGAGCGTGACAGCCAACTTCGACGTCTACCTGAGCTTATCCGTCAATCCATCTAACGGCGGGTATTTGAATGTGACCAGCGGATACAAGCCCTACAACTCCGACGTCACTGTCATGGCAAACTCGAGCAGCAGCTACAGCTTCGACAAATGGTCCGGCGACTACACGGGCTCGGATAACCCGCATACTTTTACCATGGGAGCTCCGATTAATGTGACAGCCAACTTCTATCTTCAGCAGCAGCAGTATTACCTGACGATGAAGACAGGAGGGAGCGGAAGGGGAACGGTTAGCCCCAGCAGCGGCTGGCATAATGCAAGTGAGGTTGTCCAAATCACTGCCACTCCGGCCCAGGGCTGCTACTCGTTCCAGAACTGGCAAGGATTGGGCAACGGGAACTACACGGGCACGAACAACCCTGCTTATGTCACCATGAACGGCAACATCACGGAGACGGGCAGGTTCATCAACGGATGCAGGCCCATAGGGGGTGCTGCAGCGCCCGCCCTCCTTGACGATCCTTTCGGCATACAACTCATGCTCCCGCTGCTGCTTGTCGTCATGACTAGAAGAGGGCAGGGCGTCAGCCGGTTTCCATCTAGCCGCCGGCCCTCACTTGCCTATGGAAGAGTCTGACCAGATAGTTGGTCTGCTTCTGGGGCATGAGATCGGGCGTGATTCTTGTCCCGTATGGCATTGTGTCATAGAAGAAAATAGGGTAAACGTGGCGTGGGTTTGGGCCTCTGGGCTCTTCGTTAGACAAACCACGGTTTCCCGAAGCAAATCCACTCTGAAGTTTAAGTTTGCTCAACCTGTAGGTTAGGCAAACACGATGAGAGACTGTTCTTCGCCCTTGAAGTGCTTCGTTGGACAAACATAGTCTTGCTAGACGTGGGCTCGGACCTGCGGAGAATGGGCTGCCAAGTGCGAAGGTTCAAGAAGGATGACAGCTCAGTTCATCTCGGCCTAGGAGAAGGCCTAGAGGTCGATGCTATGAGCCGCTATTGCAAGGAAGTCTTGACTCACTATTCGGGCGTTGCAATCCTGTTGAGTGGCATCTTCCTGTTGTGGAATGCTGCGATTGGTCCTCATGTCTATGTCGCGACCGGATTTCCACATTGTTCCTTCATGTCAACCGCGTTCGGCAGTTGTGTGATGAGTGTTCCGACGACCCCCACTCTATTTGACAGGGCCTTGGGAGTGACCGGTTTGGCAGCCGTTCCACTCGGCGCAATCCTCCTACTCCGCTCCGGCATTTCAAGTCGACTGGCTGACCGAAGGGGAAGAGCTCTCAAACCTTTCTAAAGAGCGATCTAAGGGCGTGGGCTTGAACCTGAGAAGAAACGGGCCCGCTCCCAGGACTTCAGAGAGGCAGCCTGCCGGGTCTGAACTGGTCCGACGATCCCTCGGTTTCATCATCGCTCTTGGTGGTGGCCTTGACCACGAATGCCAGCAGGAGCCCCATAAGGAACCCCCCGATGTGCGCAGCGTATGCCACGCCGCTGTTCAGCCCGCCCAGTTGGTAGATGACCTGCAGGAGGAACCAACCCCCGATGAACCAGAATGCCCTCACAGGAATGATAACGTATCCCGCCAATGTGATGATTTGGGACTTCGGATAGAATACGAGATATGCGGCCATCACTCCTGATATGGCTCCCGAGGCTCCAATGCCTGGGATGTATATGTCCGGCGGCCCGACAGCGTAAGCGGAAAGTATGATCGCCAGCGCTCCCGCGAGTCCTGACGCCAGGTAGCATCCGAGATACTTGGCCCTGCCGAACCTCATCTCGATGTTCCTTCCGAAGACGAACAGGAACCACATGTTGCCTATGATGTGTTCGAAGCCAGCGTGCAGGAACATGGAGGTCAGGGGGGTGAGATAGACGGCGGGGGAGCTGCCTACGACGTTCACCGCGTCGGCGGCACAATCGTATGACAGTTGGACTCCGTTGACCACCGAATAGGGAACGAGCCCATAGTTGTAGAAGAGCTGACTCGAGAGACAGGAATCCAGGCCGTTGGTGTAGAGAAGCTCGGCCACGAAGACCACCACGTTCGCGGCTATGAGACCTAGCGTCACCACCGCTATTCGATTCGACTTCTCAGCCGCGTACAGCGGAAACATTGAGGTCCGCCGGTTCTTTCTCCACTAGGCGATAATTATCCTTTTTGCGCCAGATGAAGGGAGAGGACGACGGCGGCTGATGCGAAAAGGCTGAATCCGCTGGTCAACAAATGCTCCGGGGAGGTCCGAATGGGAAGAGCTCATGGGGATACGTGGGCTGGAACCTGATGGTTGTCCCGACATGACATAGCAGGGGGGGATTCCTGCGCGGGGGCATCAGCGTTATTAGTGCGCAGAACGGAGATGACATGTGCCAACGTCTTCAGAGAAGAGGATAGTGGTCTCGAAGGGCGGTCCTTTCATCGTATATGGGAAGGTCCCGCTTTCCGTCTGGGTTAGCGTGCCCGACGAAGATGGCTTCCCCTGGGACTGGAAGGAAGGGAAGTCCTTCGAGGTCGAGGAGGAATATCAGCTCTGCCGATGCGGTGGCTCGAATGACAAGCCCTTCTGCGACCTCACTCATGAGCGGATGAGGTTCAAGGGGAAGGAGGCTGCCAGCCGTCTGCCCTTCTCGGATTTCGCAAGTAACTTCGTAGGACCTACCCTGATCCTTAGCGACGCCGAGGAGCTGTGCTCTCTGGCGCGATTCTGTGACGCAAAAGGCGGCATCTGGAGGCTCAACACAAAGTCCGGCGACCCACTAGCTCGGGAACTGGTCATACGCGAAGCGAACAACTGTCCCGCTGGGAGGCTGGTTGTACGGGACAGGAAGACGGACATGGAGATCGAGAAGAAATTGCCGCCCTCTATCGGTGTGCTCGAGGATACGGACCTGGGCCTGAGCGGCCCCCTATGGGTCAGAGGAGGCATTAGGATCGAGTCCCACGACGGAAAGCCCTATGAAGTCCGGAACCGGGTCACACTCTGTCGCTGCGGGGCATCCACCAACAAGCCCCTGTGTGACCGGACCCACATCGACATCGAGTTTAAGGATGGCATCATCGAGTTCGACTCAGCCAAATGAAGTCTCCAGCCTGGTGCTTCACTTGGAGTAGCCAGGGATCGGTCAAAAAAAGGCTAAGGACTCGGCCCTCAGCGTTTCTTTAGGTCGGCGATCGCATCGGCCCTAGAGATACCGTGAGGGAATTCCTTGGCGTGCACTCTGTTCACGTGGAGGGTTATGATGGCGATCGCGTCCTCTTTGCCGTGGGGGGTTGTGAAAGTGAAACCACAGGGGCAGTCTGCGCCGAGAAGTTCTGGCATCGCAGCCTTCGATCGCCCATGCGTTATTTAGTCCTTGCTCGCCTTTCTGGAGGACCTTTACAACTGCGGGAACCGTCAGTCATTTGACTTTCGGGCCATTTCCATGTCGCGCTCTATCGTATTGTCATCGGAGGCTTTGGTTCAAGGCCAGCTTGACTCTGGACACGGCTCTACCTTTCGCTGGCGTACGGCCCAGGGTTCTCCTCGCTCCGGCTCCTCCATGGGACGTCTATTGAGAAGAGCTCCAAGGGCATGTCTATGTTCTTAGCCTTCCTCTGTCCCAGCTCCGAAATATGGGCGTCCAGCTTGTTCCACACCTGGTCGAAGACCTGCCTGGAGATGCATGCCTGACCCGGCTCCGCAGCTTCCTGGATCCTATGGGCGATGTTCACCGCGTCCCCGAAGAGGTCGCTTCCCTTCCTTTCCACGTCTCCCACATGTATCCCCAACCTTACCTCCACCACGTCCTCCTCTCTCGCCGAAAGGTTGCGGTCATGCGTCTTCCCAAGGATCTCCAGCCCGCAGTTGCAGGCTTCAAGCGCGCTGGCGAACTCGACCATGAAGGCGTCACCTATGGTCTTGACTTCCCTGCCATGATACCTCTGCAGGAGGCTCCTGACCAGCGCCTGATGCCCCTCGAGCAGCTTGAGCGCGTGCTGCTCGTTCCTCTGCATCGACGCCGTGTAGCCCGCCAAATCTGTGAACATCACCGCAGCGAGGCCCCTGGTTGGAGCCTCTTCGAACGTCTCAAGATAGGCGTTCATCTTCCAGTAGGTTTCGAGGAACTCGAGGCCCCTTGTCGTCGCCATGTACCTGGTCTCGCCCTGCTCCTCCAGCCTCCTGAGGAGCCCGTATGACGTCAGGCTCTCTATCATCTCCTTGAGCCTGTCAAGTGGCACCCCCACCCCGTAGGATATCCTAGTCACTCTGGCGCCTCCGTCGTACCTTCTCACAACCTCAAGGATGGACGCGTAGATGTCGGTCTTCGTCCTCTTCGTCTGCTTGCTCACCTCGCCATCCACCTGCCCATCCTCTCATATCGGGAACCGTGGCAGCGAGCTCACCCTCTCTGGCTGGCTGTGGTGTCGCACGTCGTCGCCCTCCTCCAGCTTTACCGTGAACGCTACGCCGTCGACCTCGCAGCCGTCGCCGAGCTCGACCTTGTTCGCGTAGATCCTGCCCACCCTGACGTCGTCGCCCGCCATGAGCGAGTCGCAATACACGTCTTGCACCTCCGCCCCGTCGCCTATCTCGACCTCCCCTCCGACCAGCGGACCTGTGCACCTCGCTCCGTCGTCAAGCTCGATGCGGGTCGCCTTGAGTCCCTCTCTCGTGTTCACCCAACCCCCTATCTCCGCCTTTCCCTTGATTTCAGCCTTGGAGGCCTTCAGGCTCCCCCCGATCTCCAGCTCTGAAGCCGAAAGGTCCCCGTCGACCTCGAGCGTTCCTCCCACTTCGATCCTACCCGTCATGCTCATTGTTCCCGTAACCTTCACCCTCCCTCCGGCCTCTATGTCGTCCCCGGCCAGGTCCCCCATCACTTCGGCCTCCCCTCCCACCTCGATTTTCTTTGATGTGAGCTTCTTGTGTGAGATCAGCCTACCTCCCACTTCTATCGAAAGCCCCTCCCCGCCCACCATCTCGATGACCCCCCCTGCCTCTATCTCGCCGAACTTCACCTCCGACCTGGCCTTGAAGGTACCTCCCACCTCCACCTTCTCCAGGATTTCCCCTCCGCCGACCTCTACCCTTCCCCCCACGTCCATGTCTCTGACCTTGACCTCACCCTGGGCGTCAACGGTCCCTCCGGAGACGACCCTGTCCGCCTCTAGCTTACCCTGAACCTCAAGCCTCCCGCCCACAGTGACCCTCGAACACTTCAGTTCCTTTGCGACGGACATGGTGCCGCCGACCTCCACCCTTTCGGCACTGACGCTTCCCTTGGCATAGAGGGCGTCCTCGATATCGATGGCACCTCTGGCCTTGAGGTCGCCGTTGGCCCTGACGAGGCCCCTGTCAGACTGTAGCGATTCACACTCTAGGTCACAGTCGAACTCCGCCCCTCTTTCGAGGACGACCCTCCCCGTGACTGTCACCGACCGACCTTGGGAGGCCTCGACAATCACGTCCCTTTCCGCCGTCAAGTCTCCTTCCACCTTTCCGAGGCGGACGCGGCCTCCCTCTGTTATCCTCACCCCATTCATCCAATCGGGTGATGCCCCGGGGAGATAATATAGTTGGCTCACAACATGTAATCACCTTCGGTGACTCGATCTCCGACGGCGGCCCTGGAAGTCCTTCACCTCGCCGCCAGCGTTTATCTAGGGGGCTGACGTTGGAATGACCACGGAAGGTCGCTGGAGAGCAAGGGTCGGATGACGATGGCCTACCCCAGCGTTGATAAAATGAAGCCAAACAAGAGTACCAATACAGGAATCGAAGAGAGACAGAGGAGAGCCGAGATGGTGATAGGAGCGCTCTTCTTCATCTCTGCCGCCTCAGGCGCCTACCTCCTCGCCACCGATGGCTCCCTATGGCACCTCGCTGTTTCACATGCCTACGGCCTCGCCGTGATGTCCGTCATCAATGCCGCGATGGGCATCGCGATATTGATGGGAGCCCGAAGGTTCTACTCCTTGGCTCCCCTCTGGGCGATCGGCCAGGTCATACTCCAAGTCGGCGACCTCGTCACCGCCCCGGCCTACAACATGACGATAGGTTACTTCGCGTCCTACCTGTTCGGCCTGCCCGCCTACGACGTCCTCCTTGTCGCCCAGTTCGCCGTCCTGGCCGTCTACTTCCTCGCGCCGCGTCCCAGGGTCAGGGCCAGGAAGGGAGCCTACTTCGAGGCCGCCGCCAGCAGCGAGAGGAGGTCCTTCATCAGGATCGTGGGCTCGACAGGCGCGTTCTTCCTGCTCACCGTGATCCTCTCAGTAATCGACCTGACTTCGTCGCAGCCGTCCACGGGCGGATCGAGCACCACCTCTTCGACCGCCACGTCCCAGAGCAGCTCGCAAAGCACCACCCAGAGCACCACAGCAGGGGGGAACCCCTCCGGCGTAATCGCCAAGGTGAGCGATCTCCAGGTGGGGATCCCGGTCACCTTCAGCTACCCTGACAGCAGGCACCCCAACGCCCTCTTCAAGCTCGCGGAC
Source organism: Conexivisphaerales archaeon (assembly GCA_035543015.1). Classification (GTDB taxonomy): domain Archaea; phylum Thermoproteota; class Nitrososphaeria; order Conexivisphaerales; family DTJL01; genus DATKKG01. The sequence goes on from DATKKG010000037.1 coordinate 21,793, forward strand.
GGCTCGATCCAGGCGTTCAGCCTCCTGTGCACCCACGTCTGCTGCGAGATCTCCTACAACGCTTCGTCCGAGGTCTTCTTCTGCCCCTGCCATTCGTCCGTCTTCGACTCCAGCGGAAACGTGCTCCACGGACCTGCATCCCTGCCCCTGCCGAAGGTGCTCCTGCAGGTGGACTCCTCTGGCAACATCACTCCCACGGGGATCAGCGGCACCAGCCCCTGTGTCAGCTAGGGAAGCCCTCAACCGCCGACAACGAGCAAATCGCTTATATCACGCAAGTCGAGATTCGTAGGGACTGAGGAACAGAGTCTTGGTGCTTCGGGACTTCGTCAAGAACTACGAAGACATGAGCGACGACAACGGGTATCAGTTCAAGTTCTACTGCGACGTCTGCGGCGACGGCTTCATGACTTCCTACCGCCAAGCGCCTTTCGCTAAGACGCGCTCGCTGCTCGGCGCCGCCTCCAGCATCGGCAACATAGGGGGGAGCATTTTGGGCCGGGGCGGAGGCATGTTCGGCGGGGCCAAGGGCGCCGCGGATTCCATGCACGACGCCAAGTGGAGGGAGGCCAAGGAGAAGGCCCTCGACGACGCGGTGGCAGAGGCCAAGGCCCACTTCACGAAGTGCCCCAGCTGCGCCAAGTACGTGGACGCCACCTGCTGGAACGAGCAGGTGCTCATGTGCGTGGAGTGCGCCCCAAGGCAGGCCGTCGTCGTCCAGAAAGCAAAGGCCCAGGCCTTCGTCCAGAAGGCGGAGGAGGCCATGCAGGCCAAAGACATGTCCGCGGAGATCGCCGCAGCGGAGGAGGTAAGGCTGATCTGCCCCAACTGCAAGAAGCCCACCGGCAGCGGCAAGTTCTGCGAGGCCTGCGGCGCGCCCCTCGAGAAGCAGGCATGCCCCAACTGCGGCGCCAGCAACTCGTTGACGGCGAGGTTCTGCAACAACTGCGGCGGCAAGCTCCATTAGAATTGAGTGGCCTAGACGACCTGCAGAAGCAGAGGGAAGCCCTGCGGGCCAAGATCAAGGAGACAGAAGACATGATCGGCAAGGGCCTGGACTGGAAGGACGCCCAGTTCTACATCGAAAAGTACAACGAGGAAGTCCGCCTCCTAGACGTCAAGATCGCCAAGTTGAAGCTGGGCGAGGACGCCATGGCGACCCTGAGGACCAAGAAGGAGGGGTTGAAGTCGAAGCTTGCCTCTCTCGAAGAGATGAAGAAGACCGGGGACATCTCGGACAAGGTCTTCAAGGAGAAGAAGAAGGACATAGAGAAGGAGATCCAGCAAGTCGAAAGGGACATCGTTGATCAGATGTGACCATGGGACAGGAGCAGAAGAACCCCCTAGGGGAGAAGCTGGCCGACGCCGCCTGCAAGGCCGCGATACCGGGCCAGCCGGAAGGGGAGGCACTCGCCGAGATCTGGTCGGAGGGCCTCCAGGTCAAGCCTAGAAGCGGAAGCACGGTGTTCCTCCCCTACACGGAGATGAGCAGGGCTGACTCGGCCAACTTCGGCATCCACGTCATCTACCCGACGGGGGCGATCTTCCTTTCCATGCTCGGGGCGAAGTACGACCAGTTCTACCTGAGGCTGACTGATGCGTGGGGGGACGCCCTGGCCAGGGCGATGCTCATGAGCGACGACAAGGTCCTGTACGAAGCGCGGGCCACCTACATCAACGTGCGGCCTGACGGCTCCCAGAGCTTCGGCCCCTGCAGGGCGCGCATCCAGCCATCCGGCCTCGTCGTGCTCCCGGTCGAGAGCCCGCCCGTCAAGCTGAACTTCGTCAGGGTCCCGTCGCTCCAGGCCCAGGGCTTCAGGATAAACGTCGAGACATCGGACAGGGGGGTCTTCGAGCTCCTGAGGATGGGTGCCTCCTACCAGTTCTTCGCCGAGAAGCTCATAGGGGCGAAGAGGGATTTCGAGAGCGAGTCCTTCCAGGCCCTGTCCGAATTCAGCCCTGGGATAGGATTCGACCGCATACTTGAGATGGCCAGGCTCATGGCCGAGGGGAGGGCTGTCGGCAGGAAAGTGGTGCAGGCGAAGAGCTTCGACTTCTGGCTGACCCTGGTCAGGCTGGTGAAGGAGTCGCCTCTGGCCGCCCCGTTCACCCACCTGCAATCGCTTGCAGACGATGAGCTGACCTCCATCGGCTTCAAGAAGACCCTGAGGGGCAACTACGTCTGGTTCATGATGGCCATACCCGGCTCCGTGGAGAAGGGAGGGAACTCGGTCGCCATGGAGGTGACCTCCGAGGGCGGCCATGCGACCTACCTCTTCAGGGTGTTGCCGAGGGCCAAGTTCCCAGGCAGCTCTCCGGAGGACTTCAGGGAGGCCGCCTCTGAAACCCTCAGGGCCACAAACGAAGCGATGATAACCACCGGGTTCAGGAGGGAGCCCATCTACCTCGACGAGGCGAAGCTCAGCACGCCTGCCTACAGGAAGTACCTCTACGCCTCCAGGAACCTGCCGGAGCTTGTCCTCCTGAGGGACAGGTTCTACGCCCGCATCATCCACACGACCCCGGAAAGCTGGACGGCTGACCTCAGTGAAGCCCTCCTCTTCAACGTGTCCGCCGTGGACGATGGGGCCAAATGGGGGAAGTCGCAGGCGGAAGCGGAGTCCCCACCGGAGTAGAAGGATTCCCCAAATCTTATCTGAAGGCATGCCCTCCGAACTGCCGGTCCGAAGTTGGAGTTCCAAGAAGCAGTGCTCAGACGGAGGATGGTCAGACATTTCTCGGAAGAGGAAGTCAGCAGCGAGGACATCTCAGCCATACTGGGGCTGGCCCTCCATGCCCCGAGCGCCGGATTCAGCCAGGGGTCATGCTATATTGTCGTGCGGGACGCAGCGACGAGGAGGAAGCTGGCCGAAGCACAGGGCGAAGAGGGCTACGTCCAGGGAGGCTTCGACCCCTTCATCTCAGGCGCGCCGGTGGTGCTCGTCCCCTGCGTGAGCGAGAAGATGTACCACGACAGGTACCGCGAGCCCGACAAGCTGGACGACGGCAAGGAGATCGACTGGCCGGTCCCCTACTGGTACTTCGACATCGGGGCCGGATGCATGATCATACTGCTCGCCGCGGTGGACAGGGGGCTGGCCGCCGCCTTTGCCGGGACCCCGGACCCCGCCGCCGTGAGAGGCATACTGGGCATACCGGACCACTTCCATCCGGTGGGGACCATCTCCCTTGGGCACCCGCTGCCTGACAAGAGGTCCCCGTCACTGAAGAGGGGAAGGAAGCCGGTCAGCTCTCAGGTCTACTTCGAGGCCTTCGGCAGGCCGGACGAAGGAAAGCCCGGCCGGCGATAGGGCTACCTCTTCCGGCCGGCGAGCGGTGCCAGGACCATGGCCGCCAGGATGGACCAGAAGAGCAGGTCAACGACGACCCCGGAGGGTACCAGGGTCATGGTAGCCCCTGGGTAGACCGGCGCCGCGAGCACAGGAGCGGGAGCCCCCCGCTGCTGGACCCCCGCCACCGGGATCAGCATCGGCGTGGGGAGGTAGGACAGGAGGAGCGTCATGGCGACCCCCACCGAAGCCGATGCGGCCCAGACCAGCTTGCTGAACTTCATCTCCGATACTGCCGAGCCCTGAGAAGTATTTCAGAGTGCCGGAAGATGGCGGCGCCGTCCCCGCGGGCTGGCGGTCCGGCCACCTGCACGTAAATACTTAAATCGGCTACGGTATGGAATCGAGCCAATGAAGGTCGTCGCCGTAGGGAAGCGACCGTTCGTCACCGCCTTCCGTTTGGTCGGCGTGGGGGGCGTCGAAGTGGACAGCTCGGCCGAAATGCTCTCGGAGGTCGACAAGCTCTTCAGGACCGAGGGCATCGGGCTCGTCCTCCTGGGTTCCGACCTGTCGGCCGACATAAGGATGAAGCTGGCCGAGTACAGGAAGAAGAGGGCCGTACCCCTGATCTACGAAATCGTGACGCCAGGGGCCAAGGCCGGGGAAACCGAATACAGCAAAGTTCTTAGAGCCATGCTTGGGGTGTAGTGTGTAAATTGCCGAGCAAGGAGATAGAAGCCACAGTGGGCAAGGTCCTTACAGAGGAATCGGCCTCCATAAAGGCCCTCCTCGACGAAGCGCTGGCGTCATCTCTCAGGGTAATCGACGACTTCGAGCAGAGGGCATCCGAAAGGTACATGGAGTCCATGCTTGACGGTAGGAAGCAGGCGGAGAACGTCAAGCGCAAGGTCCTCGGCTCCGCGGAGCTGCAGGCCAGGAACGCCCAGCTGTCGGCTTTCGAGAGCTTCTTCGAAGGTATCGTGATCGAAGCCCTCGCGGCCATCAAGGCCGTCCCCAGGGAGGCCCGCTACGAGAAGGCCCTTGTGAGGCTCCTGAACGAAAGCCTGGTGGAGCTTGACCGTGGAGATTACACTCTATCCTGCCCCGAGGCGGACAGGGCGGCGCTTGCGGGCGCCGTCAAGAGCGTGGTGAAGGACTTCCCGGGCTTCAATCTGACCATCTCGAAGAAACCCATCGAGGGAGCCGGCGGCTTCGTGGTCGTGAGCCGCGACGGCAGCGTCGAATACAACAGCACCTTCGAGGCCAGGCTCGAGAGGATGAAGCCCAGCATAAGGAAAAGGGTTTATGAGCGGTTCTTCAAGGAGATTAGGTAGATTTGGCGGCCAAAGGTAAGATAGTCTGGATCAGCGGCCCCGCGGTGAAGGCCGACGGAATGTCGGACATCAAGATGGCCGAGACGGTCAGCGTCGGTGAGGACAAGCTTGTAGGCGAAGTCATCAAGGTCACTGGCGACGTCGCGTTCGTCCAGGTGTACGAATCCACCAGCGGCCTCCATCCAGGCGAGCCGGTCATCGGCACCGGAATGCCCCTTTCGGTCACGCTCGGCCCAGGCATCATGAGCCAGATCTACGACGGCCTCCAGAGGCCGCTGCCCGAGCTGGCGAAGGCCTCCGGATCCTACATCAGGAGGGGAGTCGACGCCTTCCCGCTGTCCAAGGGCACGAAGTGGCACTTCATGCCGAAGGCCAAGGTGGGCTCTGAGGTCGAGCCCGGCACGATCCTCGGGACCATAGCGGAGACCTCCACGATCGAGAACCGGGTGATGGTGCCCCCGACCGTCGCAGGAGGGACACTCCAGAGCCTGGAGCCCGAGGGCGACTACGACATCGAGCATGAGATCGCAACAGTCGGCAACGGGACCAAGACGCCCGTCAAGCTCTATCACTACTGGCCGGTCAGGAGGCCCAGGCCGTACAAGCTCCGTCTTGAGCCGGAGATTCCGCTCGTCACGGGCCAGAGGGTCATAGACACCTTCTTCCCGCTCGCAAAGGGCGGAGCGGCCGCCATCCCCGGAGGCTTCGGGACGGGCAAGACCGTCATGCTCCACCAGATCGCTTCGTGGGCCGACACCAAGGCGGTCGTCTACGTTGGCTGCGGAGAGAGGGGCAACGAGATGACGGAAGTGCTCAAGGAGTTCCCCCAGCTCATCGATCCCTATTCAGGGAAGCCCCTGATGCAGAGGACGGTCCTGGTCGCCAACACCAGCAACATGCCGGTGGCCGCCCGGGAGGCGAGCATCTACACTGGCGTCACTCTCGCAGAGTACTATAGGGACATGGGCTACGACGTGGTCATGCTAGCGGATTCCACCAGCAGGTGGGCGGAGGCTCTGAGGGAGATAAGCGGCAGGCTGGAAGAGATGCCTGCGGAGGAGGGATATCCCTCGTACCTGGCTTCGAGACTGGCCGAGTTCTACGAACGAGCTGGCCGTGTAAACACCCTTGGCACTCCCGCCAGGTCTGGCTCCATCAGCTTGGTCGGGGCAGTCTCGCCCAGCGGGGGGGATTTCACGGAGCCTGTGACAACGGCCACCATGAGGTTCATCAGGACCTTCTGGGGGCTGGACACCAAGCTGGCCTATTCTCGGCACTATCCGGCCATCAACTGGATGACCAGCTATTCCGGCTTCCTGGACAAGGTGGCTCCGTGGTGGAGCGCCAACGTCGACAAGGACTGGTACGAGCTCAGGCTTGAGGCCTACCAGGTGCTCCAGAGGGAGGACACGCTCAAGGAGATAGTTCGCCTCCTGGGCCCGGAGGTCCTTCCGGACGAAGAGAAGCTGATCCTCGACGTCGCGAGGATAACCAAGGTGGGTTTCCTCCAGCAGACCGCTTACGACCCCATCGACAGCTACACCAGCCCCAAGAGGCAGGTGGCTCTGCTGAGGCTCATCTTGACCTTCTACAAGTCGGCGGGCGCCGCGCTCAAGGAGGGCGTGCCGCTTCAGTCCATTAGGGCTATGTCAGTGATCTCCAAGATCATGAGAGCCAGGTTCGAGATCAAGGACGACGAGCTCTACAAGATCGACGACCTCACCAACGAGATGTCGGCGGCCTTCAAGGCCCTTCAGCCACAGGGAGTGACACAGGTTGCAGCCTAAGAGAAGCGGCGGCGTCGAGTACTCCAGGGTGGCCGAGCTCAGGGGCCCGCTCCTGATCGTCGAAGGGGTCGGGCAGGTCTCCTACGACGAGCTGGTCGAAGTCGAATTCGGCCAGGGCGCCAAGAGGCTGGGCAGGGTCCTCGAGGTAGGCGGCGGCCGGGCCGTGATTCAGGTCTTCGCCGGCACCTCCGGAATATCCACAAGCGGCACGTCCGTCAAGTTCCTTGGGAAGCCGATGGAGATGCCCGTCTCACTGGAGCTTCTCGGTAGGGTCTTCGACGGTCTCGGCCGGCCTCTGGACGGCCTTCCTCCGCCGCTGGGCGAGGAGTTCCGCGACGTCAACGGCTCGCCCATGAACCCCTACATGAGGGACTACCCGACGGACTTCATCCAGACCGGCGTTTCGGTCATAGACGGGATGCTCACCCTGGTCAGGGGACAGAAGCTGCCCATCTTCTCAGGTGCGGGCCTCCCCCATAACCTCCTGGCTGCCCAGATCGCCCGCCAGGCTTCCGTGAAGGGAGGCGGCCAAGACTTCGCAGTGGTCTTCGCGGCCATCGGCGTGCAGAACGACGAGGCTTCCTTCTTCAGGAAGGCCCTCGAGGAGACGGGGGCCCTGAAGAGGAGCGTCCTCTTCCTCAACCTCGCCAACGACCCCGCCATCGAAAGGATCATCACCCCCAAGGTCGCCTTGACCGCGGCGGAGTACCTGGCCTTCACGGCCAACCTGCACGTCCTGGTCATACTCACAGACATGACGAACTACGCCGAAGCCCTCAGGGAGATCAGCGCAGCAAGGGAGGAGGTCCCCGGAAGGAAGGGCTATCCGGGCTACCTTTACACGGACCTGGCCAGCAACTTTGAGAGGGCCGGCAGGATCAAGGGCAAGACGGGAAGCATCACTCAGCTGCCCATCCTCAGCATGCCGAGCGACGACATCACGCACCCCATCCCCGATCTCACCGGCTACATCACGGAAGGCCAGGTGGTGCTGGACAGGGAGCTCTTCAGGCAGGGCATATACCCGCCCGTCCAGGTGCTCTCGAGCCTCAGCAGGCTCATGAAGGACGGCATCGGCGAAGGCAAGACCCGTCCCGACCACGCGGAGGTCAGCAACCAGCTCTACGACTCCTACTCGAGGGCGCAGGAGCTGAGGGCCCTGGTGGGCATCGTGGGCAGGGGCGGCCTTGCACAGGTGGACCTGAGGTACCTGGACTTCGGAGACGCCTTCGAGAAGAAGTTCCTCATGCAGCGATACGACGAGTCCAGGACCCTCGACGAGACCATGGCCATAGCGTGGAACGAGATCCTCGCCATACTCCCTGAGAGGGAGCTCACCAAGATCAAGACCGACAACATAGCGAAGTTCTACAAGGAGAAGCAGTAGGGGCAGATGTCGAGCCAGAAGATCCTGCCCACGAAGCTGGAGCTCATCAGGCTGAGGCGCTCCGTGGTCGTGGCCAAGAAGATTCACAAGATCCTCGACGACAAGCGCGAAGTGCTGCTCAAGAAGCTGAACGAGTACATGGACGAAGCGGCCAAGGCCAGCAAGAGCCTCAACGTTTCGGTGCTCAAGGGGTACGACTTCCTCTACGAGGCGTACCTCGAGATGGGCTCCATGCGGCTGGAGGCCACCGCCAAGGCCGCACCTCCCGCCGCCGAAGTCACCGTCAACGTCAAGAGGATCGTGGATGTTGACGTGCCCTCCCTGACGCTCAACTTCAAGGAGGTCCTCCGCCCGTACGGGTTCGAAGACACCTCCTATTCCCTCGACCAGGCCTACTCCTACCTCTCCTCGCTGCTCCCAGGCATACTGAAGGCCGCGGAGATGGAGAACGTCATCTTCCGCCTTGTGAGCGAGATCGAGCGCACGCAGAGGACCCTCAACGCGCTGGAGTTCATCATCATCCCCCAGTACGAGTCCCAGATCAGGTTCATCGCTTCCACGCTCGAGGAGCGCGACAGGGAGGAGTTTGTAAGGCTTAAGAGCGTCAAGAGGGTGCTGGAAAGGCGGAGGGTTCCAGCTTGACCTCGGAAGCAGACGAGATCGCAGAGGAGCGCAGGAGGGCCAAGGAGCTGAAGGCCTTCACCGAGGCCCGGGAGAGGCTCAAGGCAAAGGCAAGCGAGTTCAGGGCGGAAGCAGAAGGTCAGCTGTCGGAGCTCAAGAAGCGCACGGTGGACGGCTTCAAGGACCTGTAGACGTCAGCGAAGACGATCAGACAAGGCTCGTCATCGTCAGATGTGAGCTCGATCGGCTCGCCCTCGTCACCTTCCTGGCCCGGGCGACGTAGTTCAGGGCCAGATCCCCAGAACGCTGGAAGCCGTAGGGTCCAC
>DATKKG010000038.1:0-1090 GCA_035543015.1 Conexivisphaerales archaeon
TGGCGCGCTACATCATCGCCCACCTCCCCGCCGCCTCCCACGTCTTCCTGTTCAACGTCGCCAGGTGCTTCTATACCATCGTCTCCTATCACCTCATGGGCTACGTCATGCTCCAGTACCACGAAGAGGTAGGCTATGAAATCGATGTGGACGAAAAGGACTCTTTCCTGAAAGAGGAGAAAGCCGTTGGCGGCGCGGACACCCAGGTGCTCAACCGCGTGGACATCTTTATCAAGGAGGGGAAAATCGACGACGCCATCGCCCTCGTCAAGGGTGAGACCTCCGGCGACATATCGAAGCTCGATCTAGCGGAACGCTACTTCAAGCTCCTCAAGATCAAACAGCTCGTCCCCGAGATGCTCAGGCATGGGCGGAGATACCTGGAGCTTCTCGCGGAGGCGAAGGACAAGACGAAATTGCGCGAGGTATACGCAGCCTGTGTCGCCGCCGATCCCGCATTTACGCCTGGAAGCGCCGCCGCCTTCAAGATCGCCGCCTGCTTCAACGAAGCGGGACACTCCCAGGAGGCGGTCCAGGTCTATAACCGCTTCATCAAGGCCTATCCCAAGGACCCCCAGCTCCCCAAGGCATACTTCCTCGCCGCGGGCATCATCAACGAGAAGTTGAAAAACCCCCAGAAGGCCGCGGGCCTGCTCAAGGCTCTTCTCAAGACCTACCCCAATCATGAACTCGGGCCTCACATCCAGAAGTACCTGAAGCAGATCCAGGCGGCGGGCTGAGGCCCCTCGCTCTGTTGTTGTCAAAGCGTCTCCCTGTTCAGCACCTATGGCGCAGAGACGATCGCCCTTCACCTTCCCCCTCTCCCCTTGAAGGGGAGCGGGTCAGGGTGAGGGGCCCTCAGTGGCGCAGCACCCCCTCACCTTCATCCTCTCCCCCTACAGAGGGGGAGAGGAAAGTCTTCCCGAGGCTACGACTGCGTCTGGCCCTGAAGCAGTTTGCGGGCGATGTGACACTCGCTCGACTCGGGATACTTCCGGCAGATCACCTGGAGGCACTTTCGCCCCTTGTCCGATTTCCCCAAGTGCAGGTAGGCGCGCGCAAGATTGAGAATGCCGGTGGGGATCCCGGG
>DATKKG010000039.1:0-1163 GCA_035543015.1 Conexivisphaerales archaeon
CATCTTCTCGTAAGTCTTGTGCGTGATGCTGTCCGCCTCGTGCTCGATCTCTTTGAGCTTCGCGACCTTCGGTTCCGAGTATTTGTAATTGTTAAGGATGTCTATGAACAGCTTGCCGCCCTCCTCGATCTTCGTCGCCAATTCCTCGAAGAGGTCGTAGAATTTTTCCTCTCTGGGAATGAGCCTCATGGCACTGTGCTCCTTCTTTCATATCGGTGCGTCGTATAGCACAATTCTGCGATCTGTTCAATCGAAGTCGGGGAGAAATCGTGATTTCTTGTATGTTGTTATAGAGAAGTAAACCAATGCGTTAGAAGAAGCCTTTGGGCCTTGCTGCGGGGTCAGAAAGGTTATTTTTTGAGGGCAGCAAACAGGGGTAGTCGAGCCCCAGAGGCGGGGGCGCAGGCTGTACGGTCAGCCACACTGACAGGGGCACAGGCGCTCGAGGCGGCACCTCCGGCAATACGCCCGCTGACTTCCTTGACACACTCAGGGCACCGCCCCTCACCAGCTACTCGACGATGCTCTTCCCGTAGAATTCCTCCACTTCGTCTGGACCATACCCGAGTTGCTCCAGGACCTCCCGGGTCTCCGCTCCTCTCGGAGTTCCGCCCTTAGTCGCCTCGCCAGGCGTCCTCGACAGCCTCGGAGCCGGGGCAGGCTGGTCGACCCCGTCCAGGGCGGTGATAAGACCTCTCGCCCTGTTGTGGGCGTGGAGGCCCACCTCGTGGAGGTCCAGGACCGGGGCGACACAGGCATCCTTGCCCTCGAAGATCGCGGTCCACTCGTCCCGGGTCTTTGTCCGGAAGACCTCGGCAAAGCGCGCCGTGAGCTCCAGCCACCGCGCATCGTCGTTCTGGGATGGAAGGGAGGAGGGATCGAGACCGAGGCCTTGAAGCAGCAGCTCGTAGAAGCGGGCCTCGATGGCCCCGACCGCCATGAACTTTTTGTCCCTGGTCTCATAGGTCTGGTAATAGGGTGCGCCCCCGTCCAGCATGTTGGTGCCGATATCCAGGCTCATAAGCCCGTGGGCGAGGAGGCCGAAAAAGTAGGTGATGAGGTGGGTAGCCCCATCCACCATGGCCACATCGACAACCTGGCCTTTGCCGGATCGTGCCCGCTCGATGAGGGCGAGGAGAATGCCAACGGCGCAGAGCATGCCG
>DATKKG010000040.1:0-76678 GCA_035543015.1 Conexivisphaerales archaeon
CTGGCCCGATAGGACGGGTCTTCCCTCCCAGGCGATAAGGTGAAATCGCCCCCTACGTGATGGTAAGTCCGGTGGTCGCAGCTTGAAGGTGGCGGTGGCGACTGACGACGGGAGGTCCGTCAGCCAGGACCTCGCTTCGGCCAAGTTCTTCGTCATCAGGAGCGTCAGACCGCCGACCCCGCCGGGACGGGAGCTCCGGCTCAAACCCAGGTGGGTGGAGTCCAGATGGAGCACCGAACCCGAAGGCGCGATTGGCCAGCTCGCCAGGGAGATCGTCTCCTCCACCGAGGACTGCCACCTTGTGGTGGCGGGAGGAGCTGGAACTGAGCTTCATCAGGGCGTCGTTCGTGCCGGCAGAAGGGTTGTCCTGACTGACCTCGTATTCGTGTCGGATGTGTTCTCATCTGTGACCAGGGGGACGCTGGATGATCATCCGGAGAGGCGTCGCTGAAGGCCAGTAGCCCGGGCTGGGGCCGCAGAAGGGAAACGGGAGCCGGCGAGCTACAGCAGTCCGCCGGCTTGGAGCAGAGCCCTTCTCGTAATCAGCTCGGCCGAGTCCCTGCGCTGCTTTGCCGTGCCTCTGGAGTCGCTGATGGGCTTGATCTCTTCGACGGCGGCCCGCGCGGCCTCCTTGATGCCGCCCACGGTCAGCTTCTTGCCCAGGAGCGCGGCCTCGGCCTTCTTGGCCCTGACGGGCGTGGGCGCAACAGATCCCAGCGCGATCCTGCAGAAGTCCACAACGCCGCCCCTCGTGCCTACAAACGCGGCGACGTTGACCTGGGCGATGTCGGTGTAGGTCCTTCCGGCCTTGACGAAGGAGAAGCCGGTCCCTTCCGGCGGCAGGGGCACCTCGACCTCCGTAATGATCTCGCCCTGCTCCAGGCACGTCTTGCCGGGCCCCAGGAAGAACGAAGCCAGAGGCACGCTCCTGGCCCCCCTTGGACCCACCAGCTTGGCCTTGGCGTCGAGGGCCAGCAGCACTGGCGCCGTGTCGGCGGCAGGCGAGGCGTTGCACAGGTTGCCTCCCAGAGTCGAAATACCCCTCAGCTCAGGCACGGACATCTTCATGGCTGTCTCGGGCAGCGCCGAGAGCTTCTCCCTCAGCAGCCTTGACTCGGCCAACTCCTTCATGGTCGTGGAAGAGCCGAGGAGCACCGCGTCTTCCTTGCTCCGTATGTAGGAGAGCCCCTTGACGTTCTTCAGGTCCACGACGTACGTGGGGGCGACCAGCCCCTGCTTCATCCTGAGCATCAGGTCCGTCCCTCCAGCCTTCAGCACGGCCCCGCCGCGCCTCAACGCGGCGATGGTCTCCTCCACCGTTTCGGGGTAGTAGTAGTTCGCCTTCGGATACACCGCCTTCACCGTCTGGTACCTCTCCCTGGCCTCCTTCTCTGGGAGCATCTTGATGGCGCCGGTCGGGCACACACCCACGCAGAGGCCGCAGCCCTTGCAGTCGTCGGGGTCCGAGCGGGCCACCAGCTGCACGGGGTCGATCTTCATCGCGCTCATGCCGACGACTGAACATGTAGTGACGCAGCGCGTGCAGGGGATGCACTCCGCGGGGTTAACCCAGGTCCTCATCCAGTCCTCGAAGGAGAGGTCGGAATGGGCGACGAGGTTCGGCAGAGCCCTGCCGATGACCTCGGTCACCGCCCCGTAGCCTCCCTCCATGAGGAACTGGCGGCTGCCGGTGCTGAGGTCGTCGACCAGCTCGTAGCCGTGCACCATGGCACCGGTGACCACCTGTATCGCCCTCGCGCCCAGGGACATGAACTCCATGGCGTCGCGCCAGCCTTCGACTCCCCCGATGGCGAAGATGTCCGCCTTGGGGAAGGCCTTCGCGACTTCGGCGACTATCCTGAGCGTGTTCGGCTTCACCGCGGGGCCCGACATGCCTCCGAATGCTCCCTTGCCCAGGACGTTTGGCGCGGGCACCATGTTCTCGACGTCCACGGCGGACATCACGGGGCCGTGGGTGTTGGTGAGCGTGAGCGCGTCGGCGCCTCCCTCGAGGGCCGCCTTCGCGATCGGGACTATCGACGTGACGTTGGGGGTGAGCTTGACGACGACGGGCACTTTGGAGTACTTCTTGACGTGGCGGACGAGGGGCCCGACCAGGTCGGGGTGCTGGCCTATGGCTGCGCCCATGTCGTGCTCCGGGCTGCCATGGGGGCAGGACATGTTGAGCTCGACCATGTCCACGCCGCTTTCCTGCGCGACCTGCAGGGGCTCTATCCAGCTGCTCGGGTCTCCGGTCCCCATCAGCGAAGAGATCAGCACGAAGTCGGACGGGGCTTCCGCCTTGATGCGCTTGTTCCACTTCGCCCACTGCTCCTTCGGGTAGGTGGTGATGAGCTCGATGTTCTGGACCGAAATGACGTCTTCGAGGAACTTCCTCGCATACATGCGCGGGTCCGGGTCCCGGGTCTCCTTGATGGCTATGGTCTTGTGCACGGCGCCCGCCCAGCCCAGCTTGGCCGCGCGGATGATGTGTTCATCGTCCCAGGTTGGGGGTGCGCTGCCCAGGAGGAAGGGGTTCTTAAGCGGAACGCCGGCGACGGACGTCTTTAGCTCTTCGAACGGCTTTGCCAAATCGCTTCGTTCCTAATGAAGGCTCGGCGGTTATTTATCATTTCCCGACCTGGGCGAGCGCGCCCCTGCGACCCTCCCGTCAATCTTAAAGCGCTGGGGGTCATGACGGAGCCCATGCCTAGGCCCGCTTCAGGAAGGACGCCGAGACTCACGACGGAGGAGCTGTCCGAGCGGACCTGGAGAGATTTCGAAGACCTCTTCGGAAGGAACGGCGGAGTGTGGGGGGGCTGCTGGTGTACCTTCTACCAGGCGGCCAAGGGCTCCGCATGGTCCTCGGGGCCGTCGAACAGGGAGGCGCACAGGGAGAGGCTGCTGCAGGGGAGGGCGCATGGGGTGATCGTCAAGGACGGGGAGCTCCCCGTGGGATGGTGCCAGTTCGGAGCCAGGGAGGAGCTGCCTAGGATCGACGGCAGGAAGGGGTATTCGGTCCCGCGGGACGAAAGGCTCTGGAGGGTGACGTGCTTCTTCGTGGACAGGGCCTACAGGAGGAGGGGGGTGGCCCGTGCCGCGCTCGAGGCGGCCCTCAAGTCCATGGAGGCCGCGAACGTGAGGCTGGTCGAGGCATACCCCACGGAGACCGGCAGGAAGACGTCGGCCACCCTGCTGTGGAGCGGCACCCCTGAGCTGTTCGCCGGCTTCGGGTTCAGGAAGGTCGCGAAGCTCGGGAAGAGCAGCTGGGTTATGCAGAAGCGCCTCGGGCCATGAAGGCCCCCTTCAGAACCGGCCCAGCAACGGTTAAAGGAACGGCGATGCGAGCGGGAAACGATGACTTTCTCGAAGGCGACCAAGGACCCACGGGAGAGGAACCTGTCGCTCGCCATCGAGATGTCGTCTGTTGCCCTGACCATCTGCTGGGAGGCCGTGGTCCAGGAGAACCCCGGCCGGTCCCATGACGAGATGGTCGCGATCTTCAGGAGGAGGCTCGGCAGCCGTGAAATGGCGGACTGAGGCTGAATGGTGAAGTTCGACTCCTTCGTCAGGCGGGTGATAAGGGAACTGAACAGGGCGGGGATAGAGTACGCCCTGACCGGGGCCCTGGCGGTGAGCTACTACGGCAGGCCCAGGACCACGTCCGACGTCGACGTCATAGTGAAGACGACCCCTGAAGGCTTCGCCAGGGTCTCAGGCGTCCTGCGGAGGGCGAAGCTAAGGGTGAAGGAGGGGGACCTCGAGAAGGCCTGGGAGTCGAAGTACAGGATCGCCTCCTTCGAAGACCCGGAGGGCCTGCGTCTCGACGTGATGATGACCGCCGACCCGATTCCCAGGAGGCCGGTGAAGGTCCTCGGGGAGGAGGCTTACCTCCAGGACCCGACTTGGCTCCTCCTCTCCAAGCTAAGACTCATGAAGGTGACCTTGGACGGTGACAGGAGGTCCCTCGACAGGCAGGACATACTTTCGGTGCTCAGGAACGCCGAGGTGGACCTTCAGACGCTGCGCGAAGAGTCTAGGAAGCAGCTGACCTTCGACGTGCTGGAGGACCTCCTGACGGACGCCGAGTCGCCGTAGGCCCCCATCGGCTGCTAGGCTTAAACGGTGGCTCATTCTATGTCTCATGGCTATGAGCCTAGGCGAAGAGTTCTGGACGATTGACCCGGCGACGGGGACCAAGCTGGCCTCATACACGATGACCGAGACGCACGCCTGCCTGAGGCTCGCGGAGGAGGCCGACGCGGCGTTCGCGTCGTGGAGGACGACCCCAGTCTCGGACAGGGCCGAGCTGGTCAGGTCCCTGGCGGGAGTCCTGCGCAAGGACAGGGAGCGGCTGGCGAGGACAATGTCCCATGAAATGGGGAAACCCATCAAGCAGTCGGAGGCCGAGGTCGACAAATGCGCGTGGATGGCCGAGGTGATGGCAAAGGAGGGGCCCGGCTGGCTGGCCGACGAGGAGGTCGCGACCGACGCCGAGTCCAGCCTGGTCAGGTTCGACCCTCTGGGCGTCATCTTCGGAGTCGAGCCATGGAACTTCCCGGCGTGGCAGGCCCTCAGGTTCGCCGTGCCCACGGTCATGGCGGGCAACTCCGTGCTTGTGAGGCCTTCCAACGTGGTTCCGGCGTCGTCGCTGATCCTCGACGAGGACTTCAGGGAGGCCGGCTTTCCTGCGGGGGTCTTCAGGGTCGCGATCACGGCCCACGCGACGGTGAGGGACGTCATCCTGTCCCCCTATGTCAAGGGCGTCTCCTTCACCGGGAGCAACGGCGCGGGCTCCAGAGTGGCCGAGGCGGCCGGGAGCCGTTTCAAGAAGTGCGTCCTCGAGTTGGGTGGAAGCGACCCCTTCATAGTCCTCGACGACGCCGACGTCCCAGCGGCCGCCGCGGCGGGCGCCGAGTCGAGGCTCATCAACTCAGGGCAGAGCTGCATCAACGCAAAGAGGTTCGTCGTCATCGAGTCGGTCTACGAGCAGTTCAGGGACCTCTTCGTGAAGGAGATGCAGTCGTACATCGTTGGCGATCCGCTGGACCCCATGACGGACGTCGGGCCGCTCGCTAGGGAGTCGCAGCTTAGGCAGCTCGAATCGCAGGTCAGGGACGCTGTCAGGAAGGGAGTGAAGGTCACCTGCGGCGGGAAGAGGATGGGTGGAAGCGGATACTTCTTCGAGCCCACGGTGCTGGAGAACTTCAGCATCAAGATGAAGGTCCTCCATGAAGAGGTGTTCGGGCCCGTCGCCCCGCTGATCAGGGTCAAGGACGACGCGGAGGCCGCGGAGTGGGCCAACGCGACCAGGTACGGCCTGGGGGCCTCCATCTGGAGCCGCGATGCCGATAGGGCGGCGAGCCTGGCCGGAAAGGTGGCGGCAGGCGTCGTCTTCGTCAACGGCCTGGTGAAGTCGGACCCGAGGATGCCCTTCGGAGGGGTGAAGGACTCGGGCTACGGACGAGAGATGTCAAGGTTCGGCATCCGGGAGTTCACGAACGTCAAGGGGCTCAACTTATGCACGGGCACGGCTTGAGCCGAAATCAGTATCCTACCCCCATGTGTTCCTTTGATATGCCAATAGTATTGACAAAGAGCAGGATAAGAATAGAGTACGATGATTATGGAGTAGGAATTCTTAAAAGTAGGAACTGTAGAGGATACTACCATGACAGAAGTGGTGGTAACCCGGCGGGGGCAGACGACCATCCCTAAGGACCTGAGAGCGCAGTTCAAGATAGAGGAAGGGACGAAGCTGGAAGCGCTCGCCATGGCGGACGGCATACTGCTGAAGAAGAAGACGTCCACCCTCGACCTGGCGGGGACAGGGCGCGCTTCTCTGGAAGATGCGCTCAAGATCCTCTACAGGATCAGAGACGAGGATTGACCGGGCGGGCACTGGTATTCGACACCTCCTATTTCGTCCAGCTCTTCTACTCGAAGGATGCCCCCAGGTTAAGGCTCCTCAAACGGCTGGCCCAGAGCTCGGCGCCGAAGTGGGTGTCCGCGATAACCCTCATCGAGGTGTACAAGATCTCGACGGAGATCGACGGGAAGGAAGCGGCGGACAGCAGGAGCTCCCTTATCCAGCAGGACTTCAAGGTGCGCTCGGTGGACGCGGACGTGGCCACGGTGGCTTCGGGTCTTCAGGCGGGCAAGGGTCTGTCCGGACCCGAGGCAATCATCGCGGCGACTGCCATAGTCTTGGAGGCGACCTGCGTCACCGACGATGAATCCATAAAGAGGCTCGGGAATCCCCCCACTCAGTGGATATGACGCCGAAATCCGTCAGCCTGAATTGTGTAGACAAGAACGTCATCCGATTTTTCGCTTAAGTGTCTTTAGCGCGCTGGGGCATCAGATGTTCGCCCATGAAGAGATCCCCATCGATGGAACTGCTTCACCCCAAGGTCAAGCTGATGTATTTCCTCTGGAAGAAGTCGGGCTTCAGCGGCAGCATATCTGAGCTGGCGAGGCAGCTGGGATACAGGGACGCCAGCCCGGTGAACAGAATGCTTCACGAGCTCATGGACGACGGCTACGTGTTCGAGCAGGCGAAGTCCGAGAAGGCCGTCTTCAGGCTGACGAAAAAGGGGCAGAGCAGCATCTCGCTCCTTGTGTTCAAGGACTTCTCGCTGCTTTTCCTCATCGTGTTCGGCGTGGCGGTTATCTATTCGGGGTTCACCGAGCTCCTGTTCAGCGTCCACGTGCCGGCTGCGGACCTCGTCATCATGGGCACGGTCTCCATCCTCTTCGTGATACTGATCCGGCAGCAGATCGCAAAGCAGGAGAGCCAGCTCTGGGGCGGCGAGCTGGAGGGCTGACGTAAACCTTGGAGATCCCAAGGCCGGTATGGCTGTGGATCATCGCCTTGGTGCTGATAATGATCCATGAGACGGACCCCTCCCTTCCCCTGGCGATCTCGTTCCTGGGCTTCTTCCTGGCGGTGGCTGGCATCGTCTGGGCGCTCTGGGAAGAGGACAAGGCCACGGCATAGTGGCAAGGGCCGCCAACGTTTATAGCCGAACCAGGAAAGCCACAGGCTGAAGCCATGTCGGGGAAGGCCTCCGGAGCCGTGGTGTTGCGCGACCTCAGCGTCAGCCTGGGGTCGAGGGCCATCCTCACCGGCCTCAGCTACGAATTTCCGAGTTCGGCAGTGACGGTGATACTCGGGCCCAACGGGGCTGGCAAGACCACGCTGTTGAGGACGCTGGTCGGCGTGATAAGGCCGAAGGCAGGCGACGCGTTTGTGATGGGCCATCCCGTCGGAAGCCTGGAGGCCAAGGGCCTGATCGGCTACCTGGCCGAGCAACCGGGCCTCTACGAAAGGCTGACGGCGATCGACAACCTGCTCTTCCACGCCAGCCTGAGGGGCGCCGGCGGGGAAGGCGCCAGGGAGGAGGCCATGGCCCTGCTCTCGAAGTACGGCCTCGCAGGATACGAAAAGGTGGCCGTTCGGAAGTTCTCGAAGGGGATGAAGCAGAGGCTGGCGCTGGCGAGGACCGCGTTCGGGAGCCCGCCAGTGATGCTGCTCGACGAGCCCACTTCGGGCCTTGACCCGGACGGCTCGGAGCTAGTCATGAAGTCGATACGCCAGGCCGCCAGGGAGGGCAAGTCGGTCCTGATGACGACCCACAACGCGTACCTTGCAAGGAGGGTGGCCGACTCGGTCCTGCTCATGAGGGACGGAGGCGTCGCCTCGAGCGGCTCGTTCGACGACGTCCTGAAACCCTACGGCAGGGTCCGCGTGAAGCTTCTGAGCCCGGTCGACAGCTCCGTCGTCTCTTCCGCACTGGGGGCCTTCTCCCTGGAGGGAGCGGGGGACGGAGAGGTCGGGGAGTTCGTGGTCAGGGTCGGTGACAAGTCGGATATACCTGGGCTCATGGAGGCGATGCTCAAGGCGGGGCTCCGTCCCGTTTCGGTCGAACCGGGCGAGATAACCTACGGAGGAGGGAGGGAATAGTTGCTGTCCCAGGCCTTCGCCATAGCCCGCAAGGACATCCGGGAGTACCTCGCAAGCAAGACCCTCATGGTGGCCGTCTTCATCCTCCCCGTCATGATGGCCATCACGGTTCCGTCTCTAGTGGGGCTGTTCCTCGGGACGGTGCCTTCGTCTCTGGTGCTTTCTGACACGAGGGCCCTGCCCCCGGTGCTGAGCCAGGCGGTGCAGCTCTTCGGACCCAAGGGCGGGATCTACTGGTACCTCTTCAACGTGGTCACCCTTCCCCTGTTCCTGCTCATGCCCACGGCCAGCGTCATCGTCCTGGCATCGGACAGCTTCGCGGGGGAGAAGGAGAGGAAGACCGCCGAGGGCCTGGTCGCCGAACCGGTCTCACTGCAGACCATCTTCGTGGGCAAGACCCTCGCCCCGGTGTCGCTGGCCGTGCTCTCGACCTGGCTGTCGGCCGTCATCTACTGGGCCCTGGTCTCGACCTACTCATCCCTGGCCGGGGTCAGGCTTGTCCCGGACGCAACCTGGCTGTCCGCGCTCGTTCTGGTCGTCCCGTGCCTCAGCCTGGCCAGTGTCGCGGTCATATCTTGGATATCGTCGCTTTCAAGGGGGTTCAAGGAGGCGCAGCAGCTGGCCGGCGTCCTCATGGTCCCCCTGGTGGCGATGATCCTCAGCACGGCGACGGGCAACTTCGCCAGCTCCCTTTCATTCAACGTGGAGCTGAGCGCGGCATATCTCGCTGCGTTCGCCATAGGGGTCTACCTGTGGGCGAAGCTCATCGAGCCGAGGAAGCTCGTCGAGTGAATGGAGGGCCCCGCACCAAGCCCGAGTCGGGGACGTCCGTCCCATCGTTTTTATCCCCCGAAGGGGGGCTCTATGTGCTTGTCGGGCCTGTCAGCGCTGCGGTCCGAGGTCACTTCATGCGAAAGATGCCCCAGGCTGAGGGCCTATTGCAGGGAGGTCTCCGCCAAGAAGAGGAGGGCCTTCCTCGATTGGGAGTACTGGGGAAGGCCGCTCCCGGGCTTCGGCGACCCTCTGGCTAGGCTCCTGTTGGTTGGACTGGCTCCGGCGGCGCACGGCGGGTTGAGGACGGGCAGGATGTTCTGCGGCGACAGCTCGGGCTCCTGGCTAGCGAGGGCTCTCTTCGAGACGGGGTTCGCCAACCAGCCCACGTCGTCCAGCAGGGATGACGGGCTACGGCTTCGTGGCGCCTACGTCACCGCCGTGGTGAGGTGCGCCCCGCCCGGGAACCGCCCTTCTAGGGAGGAGGTGGGGAACTGCCTTCCCTACCTGGGCAGGGAGCTGACCCTGCTTCGGAGCGTCAGCGTCGTCGTGGTCCTGGGAAGGGTGGCCTACGAGGGCTTCATCAAGGAGCTCGTGCTGCTGGGGAAGCGTCCCGACCTGTCCGGCCTCAGGTTCTCCCACGGGGCCTCGCGAAAGCTCGGGCCGGGGCTCCCGACGCTGCTCGTGTCGTACCACCCGAGCAGGCAGAACACCCAGACGGGAAGGCTGGGGTGGGAGGAGTGGCTGGCGGTGTTCAAAGAGGCCCGGCGCCTGGTGGACGGCGTTCCGCTCTAGGCCGACTTTGGCTGTTCGGCCCTGGGAGCCGGCGGGTTGGTGTCCCTCACCCAAGAGAGGATGACCGCGACCCCCATTATGACCGAAGACACGATGAAGGCATCCCGCAGGCTCAGGACGAACGGGTCCATCAGCGCGGGGGTGAGAGTGCTGGTCCCGGCGAATATCTGGAAGGCCAGCTCCTTTGGGACGGCCGAGGCCGCCACGATGATCGCGACCGCGAAGCTGCAGATCATCCCCAGGTTGTTCATAGTGCGGAAGGTGCCCGAGGCCATCCCGTACTTGGACGGAGGCACATCCTGCATGACGAGCTTGCCGTTGGACGAGAAGAAGATGGAGGCCCCTATGCTCGACGCCGTCGTGCACGCCACGATGAGCAGGAGGCTGACCGAGGTGGTCAGGAGGGCGTAGTAGGCTATGTACGAAGCCATCTGGAGGGCGAGGCCGAGCGTAGCTATCATCCTCGGGTCCTTCACGTCGGCGAGGCGGCCTCCCAGAGAGCCCACGACGGAGCCCAGGACGTATCCGGGAACGAGGTAGATGGAGGCGGTGAAGGGGTCCAGCCCCCGGACGCCCTGGAGGTACATCGTGAGGAGGAACAGCACGGAGTAGTTCGCGAGGAACTGGAGGGCTCCGGCCAGGGTCGAGGCCGCGTAGAGCCTGATCCTGAGGAGGGACACGTCGAGGACCGGGCTTGGCTGGTTCTTCTCGTAAAGGAGGAAGCCTGCGAACGTCAGGACGCCCGCCATCAGGAGGGAGGCCGTGACCGGGGATAGACCGTTGACGGGAAAGTCGAGGGCGCTCACCGAGATCAGGGTGAGCGAGATCCCCAGGATGGCGGACCCGACCAGGTCCATCCCCTTAGAGCCAGGCGCTTTCGAGTCGCGCAGGTACCTCGCTCCCATCAGGAAGCCGACGACCCCAACAGGCACTGTGACGTAGAAGTCCCACCTCCAGCTCAGGTAGGTGGTAAGGAAGCCTCCCAGGAGTATCCCGAGGACCGCGCCGAGGTTCCAACCGAAGGTCGTCCACCCGAAGGCGAACCCCCTCCTGGAGTTGTCGAAGTAGTCGCTGAGCAGGGCGGGGGAGTTGCTGAGCATCATGGAGCCGCCCACGGCCTGGACGCCCCTGAAGAACAGGAGCTGGTATGCGTCCGCCGAAGCGCCCGCCAGCGCCGAGCCGCCCGCGAAGACGAGCATTCCCGCGTCGAAGATCTTCGCCCTTCCCCTGATGTCGCCCAGGCGGCCGAACTGAGTCGAAAGGATCGTGACGACGATGACGTACACAAGGAGGACCCAGGTGATGGTGGAGAGGTCGACGCCAAGGGACTTCATCATCACGGGCATCGCCAGGACGATGATCGTGGTGTCGACGCCAGCCATCATCACGCCCAGAACAAGGACGATCAGGGCGAGGCTCTCCGGCTTCAAAGACGTCGAAGCTTGGAAACGTCCCCTTATGAAGGTGACTGGGGGGCCGCGGATGGCCCCTCCGGCACCCCCTGAGGCGATCGGACCTGGGCCGGGCCGGCCCTGTACAGAAGGCTGAGGAGGAGGCTAGAGAGGCACGCGAGGGCGAAGATCGCGGCGCCCCAGTCAAGGATCGCGCCCAGGCCGCCCGCGGCGTCCGCCAGCCCTCCTACGACGTTCCCGATGGCTATGCCGAAGCTGAGCATCATGCTGTAGAGGCCCATCGCCAGCCCCCTGGAATCCGTCTTCGAGCGATCTCCCAGAAGGGCCAGTATGGAGGGGACGATGGCTGTGGCGGCCAGCGCGAACGGCGCGACGACGAACCAGTATCTGGCCACGGCACCGGTGAAGGAGGGAGCCCGGGCCAGCAGCGCCAGGGACAGCAGGGTCCCGAGGAGCCCGACCACCCCGAGGAGCATGACCTTGTGTCGGCCAACCCTGTCGGAGAGAGCGCCGAAGCCGACGGAGCCTACGCCCAGCGCGAAGACCCCGGCCACGAGGAGCAGGCTCGACTGGAGGGGGTGGACGCCGACCCTTCTGAGGGCGGAAGGCAGGTAGAATATCAGGCCCAGCATGATGGTGACGCCGAGCCAAAGGGGAAGGAGGGCCCTCGTGCGCGCGTCCAAGGTCTTCAGGGGATTGAGCGGAGTGTTCCTTCCCGAAAGGTGGGGGGGCTCCTTCAGCAGGAAGAGGGAGATCGCCGCGGCGACCGTCAGGGCCGCGGCCGTCACATAGAAGCAGTAGCCGAGGTTGTCCTTGAAGACCTGGACGAGAACACCTCCGAGGAAGATGCCCGCCGCGTACCCCCCCAGGTTGGAGAAGTCGAACAGCCCCATGCCCGCCCCACGATGCCCCGATTCGGTGAGGTCGGTGATCATCGCGAGGGTCGACACGGTTATCCCGGCGGCGGCCACCCCCTCCGCCGCGTGGACGGTCGATATGACATAGACGTTCCGGGTCATGCCGATCATCAGGGTCATGACAGCCATGGAGAAGAGGGCCGTCAGGAAGACCCGCCTCCTCCCTCCAAGGTCGCAGTACCTCCCTATTGGCGTCGCGGTCAGGCCTTCGAGAAGGGGATAGAGCGACAGCACCACCCCGACGGTCACGGCGCCCGAGCGAAGGTAGTAGGGGAAGATGATGATTATGGCTCCGAAACCAACGCGGGTCAGAAGCATCGAAAGGTAAAGGACCGTGAGATCCCTCGTCGCCGAGATTCTCTGCATCGCTCGCCTTTCCAAGTGCCTAGGTTGTTCTTAAACCCGATGCGAGGGGACGGCCAGAAGACGACGCCGCCGGGAGGGAATCTATGAAGTGAGGAGAGAGATAAGTATCACCCCCAGGACGGAGTGATGGCATTGCAGGGAGAGAGAGCAGGGCAGGCCATAGCGGTGGACGGGCTGACAAAGGTGTTCGGCGACAAGAGGGCCGTGGACGGAATCAGTTTCGAAGTCGAAAGGGCCGAGGTCTTCGGATTCCTGGGCCCGAACGGCGCCGGCAAGACCACCACCATAAAGATGCTTACGACGCTGCTTCCCCCCAGTTCGGGCCGCGCGAGGCTGCTGGGCTTCGACCTCAGGACCGAAGGGAGGAAGATCCGCGAAAGGATCGGCGTCGTCCAGCAGCAGGACTCCTTCGACCAGGGGTTGAGCGCAGAGACGAGCATGGACGTCTACGGGCTGATCTGGGACGTGCCAAGGGCGGAGCGAAGGAGGAGGATCGATGAGCTGGTGGATCAGTTCGGGATGGGGGAGTTCCGCAAGAAGCCCACCATCGACCTGTCGGCCGGCCAGAGGAGGCGCCTGCAGGTGGCGAGGGAGTTCATCCACGACATGGACCTCCTGTTCCTGGACGAGCCGACGGTGGGGCTCGATCCGATAGCGAGGAGAGGGGTCCTCGACTTCCTGAAGGTCAAGGTGAAGGAGGGCCTCACCATCTTCTTCACGACGCATCTCCTGGACGAGGCTGAGTACCTCTGCGACAGGATCGCGGTGATCAACCAGGGGAAGGTCGTGGAGGTGGACACGCCGGCCAACCTGAAGAGGCGCTTCGGCAGCGCGAAGGCGGTGGAGTTCAGGTTCGACGTCAAGGAGCCTGCGCCGCTTCTACAGGGCCTCCAGGCCATGGAGGGGGTCTCGAAGGCGAGCCTGGACCAGCCGACGGGCACCTTCAGGGTCTCGACCATGAGGCCGGAGAAGGTCATCCCGGAGATCTACAGGTTCGCCGACAGGGAATCGCTGGAGGTCTCCTCGATTTACGTCGCCGAAACGACGCTGGAGGACGCGTTCATCTCCCTTGTGAGGGAGGACGACTCGGCGAAGGTCAGGGGGGAGTGAACGTGAACGTCTATCTCAGGCTGACGTACAGGAACCTGAGGGCGAACCTTGATCCCATCTCCCTGTTCTTCGAGCTCATCTTCCCGGTCTTCTTCATCTTCGGCCAGGGGCCGGCCCTCAGCGGGAGCGTCGCTCCCATCGACATAGGCGGGGGGAAGCTCATCTCCTACGCCCTCTTCCTTGCGGCCGGAGCGGTGACCCTGACCGTCATCAACTCCGGGACGAACGCGGGCACGCAGCTGTGGTACGACAGGAAGAACGGCATGTTCGAGCAGGTCCTGATGGGGCCCTTCACCCGGGCCCAGTACCTCCTTTCGATCGTGTTCGCGACGCTGATGATCGGCATCGCCAGCTCCCTCCTCGTGTTCGCGCTTGCCCTTCCCGTCCTGGGCGGCGGGGTGGCAATGGGGGCGGAAGGGATAGCCCTCACGGGCATCTCCCTCTTCTTCGGGACCCTGTTCTTCGGCGGCCTCGCCCTGGCCCTGTCGGTGGCCCTGAGGTCGTCCGAGACCTTCCAGATAGTGTCGCAGTTCGCCTTCTTCATCTTCCTCTTCACTTCGACGATCTTCTTCCCGGCGAACAACGCTCCGGAGATCATCAAGGCGATCAGCCTTCTGAACCCGCTGACCTATGCGACAGACATCTTCCGGGCGGGGCTCTTCGGCTCGTCCACGCCGTTCCTTTCAGTGGAGATAGTAGCGCTGGCGGCCGAAGCGGTCGCGATGTTCTTCGTGGCCGTGCTCTCGTTCAGGCGCATCAGGCTCTAGGCGTCGTAGGCCCTGTGGTGGGCGTAGAACAGGCCCAGGGTGACGAACGAGATGACCACTATCACGTACCAGGCGTACGAAGGGTCGGCGGCGAAGATCCCGAGGGCCGTGGTGCCCAGCCACGCCGCCACCGACCTGCCGGTGTACCGGATGGCGGAGGAGTACCCCTGGTAGGCGCCCTTCCTGGTTTCGGGGGCCCTGTAGGTGACCCAGACTTGGGTGGGGACTACGAAGAGTATCTCCGCGAGGGTAATGAGTGCCATGCTGACGAAGAGCGTTGGCGTGTCCCGGGAGAGAGAGGTGACGAAGTAGCCCACCGCCCCGGCGAGAAGCGAGGCCGCCACGAGGGGGAAGATACCCCTCTCCCTGATGGCCCTGGCCACCCCCATCTGAAGAACGACTATGACGAGGCCGCTGAAGGAGAAGAGGAGCCCGATGGTGAAGTCGGTCTGGTGGGCGAACACGCTGGCGTAGAGGGAGAATGGCTGGATGTCCTGCCCGATGACCAGGAAGCCAAGGAAGGTCAGGATCAGGTACAGCAGGGTGGCCATGTCGGGCCTCGGGTTGTGCTTCTCCTTCGCCCTGAAGTAGCTGGCCTCCTGCACGGGGAGCGAGACGACGAAGGTCGCCAGGGCGAAGGCCCCGCTGAGGTAGAAGAGGTTGGCGAAGCCCGCGAAGTCGAGGAGAAAGCCCCCGGCGGCCGGCCCGATGGCGAAGCCGAGGTTCGCACCCATGGTGAGGAGGGACAGGTTGGTGACCATGTCCCCCCTGTCGTCCGCCATCAAGGCCGCGCTTGCCGGCTGGGAAAGGCCCCTGAGGAAGGAGAAGACGAGGTAGACGAAGATGATGATGAAGGCGTCCACTTCAGTCATGATGAGGTAGGCCAGCACGAAGGTGATCGCTGCGGCCACGAGGTTTCCCGCCAGCATCGTCCGCCTGGGCCCGGCCCAGTCGGCTATGAAACCAGCGATAACCTGAGAGAGGAGGCCCAGGAGGCCCTGGGCCAGGAAGACCGCGCCTGCCAGCGCGTAGGGCACCGACCTCTCGCTCACCAGGTAGATGGCCATGAAGGGCATGGTGGCCGAAAAGCCGATCGACATCAGGATCCATCCGAGGGTGATCAGCTTGACGTTCCTCGAAAGGCCCCGGAGCACGCCAAGCGGGCGGGCGCGAAACGGTATAAGAGTTTCCCGGCCGCTTCAGCCCTTCGAGGAGATCGCTACGGCGGCCAGTATCAGGACCGCCCCGACCACCTCGTAGGAGCTGAGCGACTCCCCGAGCAGCAAAGCCGCGAGGCCCAGCCCGACGAGGAGCTGGACAAGGAGGAGGGTGGCGGCCTCGGTGGGCGGGAGGATCGCAAGCCCCCTGAAGTAGAGCGCTATCGCGGCCGTCCCGCATGGTATGCCCATGTAGAGGACCGCCAGCCAGGCCAGAGGGGGGAGAGCCAGGGTCGAAGGCCCGATCCCGCCCGGGACGAGGGCAGTAGGGAGAAGGTAGACCATGATGGTGACCACGATCGCAAGAGAGCTTGCGACCGAGTTGATCTTCAGCTTCTTCAGGGTCACGATGAGGAAGGCGTAGGAAAGGGAGGTGCAGAAGAGGAGGAGGTCGCCGACGAAGCTGCTCAGCTGGACCTTTGGGGCGCCTATGAAGACGAGCCCGAGGAAGCCTATGACCGCCCCCATGGCCTTGAGCTTGGGGAGGGTCTCGCGCACCATAACGTAGGCGACCACGGGGGTGAGGGCCGGGGCGAGGTTGGCAAGCAGCGTGGCGTCGGCGGCGCTGGTCATGTCCTGGCCCACGTACTGGATCAGGAAGCCCACCGCATACACCGTGCCGAGAGCCCAGATCGTCTTCCTCCTGAGCTCCGAGGCCACCTCGTGCGTCCAGCCGAAGAGGACCGCGAAGAGGGCGACCCCCAGTGAGCCGGCCACGAATCTGAGGAACACCAGCAGGTAGGGGTTGGCGTATTCGAGGCCTACGTTCGAGGCGACGAAGACCGTGCCCCAGAGGACGTTGGCAAGGACGGCCATCCCCAGGCCGGCGTTCCGGTCGGCGGTCTTCGGTTCCATCCTCGGGGTGGGCGTGCCCCCAACACGGATAAGCTTTGTGCAAGGGGCTTCGTCTTCAGGCCGACGCGCCATCCCGCGAAAGGGTTAAGGAAAAGCCCGCACTACGGAGAGCCCGTGAACACGATAAAGGAGGCCGTCGAAGGGTCCATGAAGGAATACGAATCCGAGCTGCGGAAGTTCATCTCGTTCCCCAGCGTGTCGGCGGAGGGGAGGGCCTTAGTCGAGACAGCCGACTTCGTGGAGGACAAGCTCCGCGCCCTTGGTTTCGACACCGAGAGGTTCAGCCTACCGGGGGCGCCTCCCCTAGTCATAGGGGACCTGAAGGGCAAGAGCCCCAGGACCCTCGTCTTCTACAACCATTACGACGTCCAGCCGGTGGACCCGCTGAACGAATGGAAGGTGGAGCCGTTCGGCGGGGAGGTCAAGGACGGCAGGATCTACGGCAGGGGGGTCGCGGACGACAAGGGAGACCTGCTGGCGCGGATGCACTCCATCCAGACCCTGCAGAAGAGGAGCAAGGAGCTCCCTGTATCCATCAAGTTCGTGGTCGAGGGGGAGGAGGAGATCGGAAGCCCCCACCTCCATCAGTTCGTTGCGAAGCACGGGGGGAGGATGAACGGGGACATCTGCGTGTGGGAGGGATCCGATCTCGCGGCGGACGGTAGCCCCCAGTTCTACCTCGGCGCCAAGGGCCTCCTTTACATAGAGATGACCCTGGAGACCGCGGCCAGGGATCTTCACTCGATGTACGCCGCCGTGGCCCCCAATCCGGCCTGGAGGCTGGTGTGGGCCCTGAACCGCTTCAAGGATGAGAACGGCAGGATCCTCGTGCCGGGCTTCTACGACGACGTCGTGCCTCCGACGAAGGAAGAGCTCGAGGTCATAGACGCGAACGCCTTCGACGTGGAGGCGTACCGCGAGGCACTCGGCTCAAGGGAGCTCATAGAGCCCGCGGCCGGTTCGACGACCGCCCGCGACACCGTCTTCAGGCCAACGTGCAACATCGCCGGCTTCGTATCGGGGTACGGAGGGCCTGGCTCAAAGACCGTGCTTCCGCGCATGGCCATGGCCAAGGTGGACTTCCGGCTGGTGCCCAACCAGGACCCGGACAAGATATTCGCGTCGGTCAGGCGGTACCTCGACCTCCTTGGCTGCGCCGACGTCGAGCTCAGGTCGTACAGCAGCGAGCTGCCTGCGAAGACGCCCCTGAGCACTCCGTTCCTGGAGCCGCTCGTGGAGGCGGCGCGAGAGGTCTACGGCACCAGGCCCGCGGTCTGGCCGAGCATGGCCGCCACCGGCCCGATCTCGCTGTTCATCAACCAGCTCAAGACGCCTTCGGTCCTGACGCCCAGCGTGTCGTACGTCGGCTCCGGCTATCACGCCCCCAACGAGCACATAATGGAGGCGGACTACGCCAGGGCGGTCGAGTACTTCGCCCGCTGCATCGAGAAGCTGGGCGAGTGAAGGCTGTCCACAGGGAGGTGCGAAGTGGGCTTTGCCGATCGATAGGGAGAAGGAGTTGAGGAAGTACAGGAGGCTCATAGGCATCGTCGGTCTCCTGTCCCTGGTTGTGACCTTCGGCTCTTACTTCGTCCTGGTGACCTACTTCCCGCTCGTCGTCGCCTACGTGGGGTCGGGCGCGTTGGCCTTGCCCCTGCTCTACGTCCTATGGAAGCTGGACAGCCGCTACGGCGACCTGCAGTTCAGGGACGACCTCTAGGCTTCCTTCTAGGCCGCGACCAGAGGCGCCGTCCCTATCTCCTTCTCTTCCCACATGTCGTAGCCCGTGGCGGTCGACGACACCTGGCTGAGTATCGTGAGGGCCACCGCGAGGTGCAGGAAGGCTATTATGTCCTGGTACAGGGAAGGAACCGAGGACATCACTGCATAGGCCAGAGCGAGACCAAGAACTCCCTGAACCAGGGCCATGTTCCTCGTTGCCACGGTCGTCCTCTTGACCCTGGCCGGGCATCCGGTGGCCTTGACCTTCACGCTGATGTAGACGGCCAGCACGAAGATGGCTATCCCTAGGGGAATGTGAAGGGCCCCGTTCTCAGCCGCTGAGAGGGGCGAGGCTACGATGAAGAGTATCTGAACGAACGCGATCCAGACGAGAGCGTACATGGCTATCCACGTCTTCAACTCTATTCGGCATGGACTGAGGCTCCGCCCATAATAAACCTGCTTCGGCAGCGATCCCTGGCCTCCGAAGCCCTGGCCTGACGCTCCCCGCGTTGGCCTTCGCCCTGGCCATCTCAGGGCGATCGACCTGAAACGAACCGGCCCATGCGACCCTAGGGAGAGGAGGGCGCGCCGGGCTCGTCCTCGACGCCGGGGGCATCCTTCATCATGGAGGCGATCTTATCCTTGAGCTCCTCCAGGGTAGCCCTCGGGACGGAATCCGCCAGGGCGGCTTCGAGCTGGGCGATCTTGGCCTCCGCCTCCGCCAGCCTTTCGGCAGGGACCATCCCTGACATCGACCTCTCCATCTCCTCGAGCTTCTCCCTGGGGACCATGTTCGCCATCTGGCTCTGCAGGGCATCGACGTCTGCCCTTGGGGCCATGGAGTACACCTGCTCCTCCAGCTGCTGTATGCGCGACTGATCTTCGGCGTGGAGCGAATACGGGACGGTCGACTCGGAGAGCTTCTCGGAGACGGCCTTCACCGCCTGGTTCTGGGCGGCCACGACGTCGTAGAGCGTGTTGATCCTCCCCTCCAGGGCGCCCAGGCGGGAGCCTACGCTTATCGTCTTCTCGAGCTCCGTCTTGCTTAGGCTGATCTCCCTCTGGAGGTCGCTTATGATGACGTTCAGCTTGGCTACTTCCTCCTCATGAGTCTTCTTCGGGATGGACTGCTGAAGCTGCGCCTCAAGCGCCTTGCACGTCAGGACCAGCTTCCTGACTTCGCTGGTAATCTCATCGGCCCTGCTCAAACTGTCAAACCTCTCCTACGATGAAACTACCACATGGAAACTATATCTGACTTTCTGTGTCCCCACGAGACGAGCTTGACCGCCTCCATCCAGAAGGTGGCCGCCACGGAGACGACGGCCATCATGCCCCAGTCGGCCGCCGAAAGGGACGTCGTCCTCAGGACCCCCTGGAGCCATGGGACGTAGACGATGGCCATGAGCACGAGGAGGGCTGTGAATGCCCAGACTATCATCGCCTTGTTGCTGAGGTAGCCCACAGAGGCGACCGGTGCCCTCTCCGTCCTCATGTTGAGCGCCAGCAGGACGTGGCCGATCATCCACGTGCCGAAGGCCATCGTCTGGGCCTCCAGGAGCCCCCTCCCCAGGTTCAGGGCGAGGAAGTAGACCAAGGAGACCGCGAGGAACAGGGAACCGGAGCCGGCGACGATCGATCCTATCATCGGCCTGTCCATGAACTTCCTCCTGGGATCCCGCGGCTTCCTCTCCATGATCCCCTTCTCAGGGGGCTCCGAAACGAACGTGGACGAGGCCGCGAGGTCCATGAACAGCTCGAGCAGGATGATCTGAATCGGAGCAAAGGGAAGGGGAGCCATGAGCAGGATCGGCAGGAGGAAGATGCTGACCAGGGCGACCTTGCATGAGAGGTAGTACCTCACTCCCTTCCGCAGGTTGTCGTAGAGCTTGCGCCCTTCCGCGACGGCCACCTTGACCGTGACGAAGTTGTCGTCGAGGAGTATCATGTCGGCCGCCTCCTTCGCGACGTCGGTGCCCGACTGGCCCATGGCTACGCCTATGTCCGCCCTTCTGAGGGCGGGGGCGTCGTTCACCCCGTCGCCCGTGACCGCCACCACTTCGCCGTCAGCCTTAAGCGCGTCCACCAACCTCAGCTTGTGCTCGGGGGAGGCCCGGGCGAAGACGGAGGTCTTCTTGACGACCTCCCTGAGTTCCCCGTCGGAGAGCGCGTCCAGGCTCGAGCCGTCGACGATTCCTCCTGAGGTGTCGATGCCCACGCTTTCGGCCACGGCCTTGGCGGTGATTTCGTAGTCGCCCGTCACCATGATGACCCTTATCCCCGCACGCTCGCAGTCCCTGATCGCTTCCCTGGCTTCCGGCCTCAGCGGGTCCTCGAAGGCGGCGAGGCCGAGGAAGGTGAGTTCCCGTTCTGCGTCGTCCCGGGTCGCGGGGACCGCCCTGGCGTCCCGGAAGCCGTAGGCGATGACCCTCTGGGCCCTGCCGGCCATGTCTCCCACCCGGCCGAGGATCTCGGTCCTGTCGGCTTCCTGCAGCTCCACCGCGAGCCCCTCCTTCGACATCTTCGTAGAACGCGCCAGAAGAGCCTCCGGCGCCCCCTTGGACAGTATGCGCACCCCGCCGCCGTTCTCGTAGACGTGCGTCATCAGCTTGCGGTGGATGTCGAACGTGTACTCCGTCAGCAGCTTCGGCGGCGGGCTTGGGCCAGGGGTCGGCCTGGCCCTGGCCTGGGCGGCGGTCAGGATGGCCAGCTCCATCGGGTCGCCCGCGAGCTTGCCGTCCGCCCCCGGCTCCAGGTCGTTGAGGATGGAGCCTATTTCGAGTAGCCTGGCCTGGTCGGCCGACAGGGGGGACGAAGCCTCCGAGAGCCTGCCGCCGGCGTACAGGTAGGACAGCCGCAGGCGGTTCTCGGTGAGCGTCCCCGTCTTGTCCGTCACGATGGCGGTGACGTCCCCCAGGGTCTCGGCGGCCCGGAGCCTCTTGATGAGGGCATGGCGTTTCGACAGCGCGAGGGCGCCGAGGGCGAGGACCACAGTTATGATGATCGGCAGCTCCTCGGGAATGACCGCGAACGCCAGGCTCAGGCCCGTCAAGATCATCTGCCTGAGGTCCCTTCCTTCGAGGTATCCGAGCAACGGAATGATGAAGCTGAAGAAGACGGCAAGGTAGACCAGGTAACCGGAGAGCTGCGCCATGGCGGACTGCAGGGGGGTCCGGGGCTCCTTGGTCTCCTTCGCCAACCCGGCTATCCTGCCGATCTCGGTGGACATGCCCGTGGCCGTCACAACGGCCTTGGCCCTGCCCGAGACGACGAGGGTCCCCGAATACACCATCGAGTTCCTGTCGCCGATCTGGACGTCCCCTCCCGAAAGGGGCCTTGCGTCCTTTAGCCTCGGCACGGATTCCCCAGTGAGGGCGGACTCGTCGGTCTGCAGGCCGAAGGATTCGACCAGCCTTGCGTCGGCTGACACCCTTTCGCCAGACTTGAGGAGGATTACGTCCCCAGGAACCACCTCCTGACTGGGCACGACGAAGGTCTTGCCTGCCCGCAGGACCCTGACCGTCGGCTGGGCCAGTTTCTTCAGGGCCGCTATGGTCCTGTCCGTCCTGTAGTCGTTGAAGACCTCCGCGAAAACCAGGATGAAGATGACGACGAATATCGTGACGGCGTCGAAGACGCTCCCCCATATGCTGTAGACGATGCCGACCCCGAAGAGAAGGAGTATCATCGGCTCGCGAATGAGCTCGAGGAAGACGTGGAAGAAGGACTCCTCCCCTCCTTCCTCTAGGGAGTTGGGTCCGCTCTCCCTGAGCCTCTTCTCCGCTTCCGCGGTCGAAAGCCCCACCGATGGGTCCACGTCAAGTTGCTTTGCGACATCGGCGGCTTCCTGTGACCAAGGCCCTGACAAGGCGAACGCCCTTGTCTGGAGCCCAATCCATCTAAATAGCTTGTGGGTGTGGTGCGCCCTGCAGCCATTCCTCCATTCCTGTGGGCTCGTGCCGCAAGGGATGCCGTCTTGCACAGAACCATCGTCTATGCATGAAAACGACTTGTTAAGTTGTAGTATTTACTAGATTTAAATAACACGGACTACCAATAGATATCATATCAATGCAGTCTTTGCTCGTTCAGGACCCCGGCTCGGTGCGGAGGCCAATCCTCGACCTGCACCTCAGCGGGATCATCTCCACCAAGATGAGACACGTCATCAAGAGATATTTGAAGCGGGTCGGATTCGTCGACGTGGACGTCGTGCATCTCCTCGATGGGGGCGAACTTGGGGTCAGGCTCGTGGCGTACGGGAATCCCCCTGCCGGCGCCGACATGGACATCCCGCGAAAGCTTGAGGTGCTGGAGAGGGAGCTTCGGGAGACCCTGTCCACGAAGGTGGATGGGATGGTCCCCCATCCTTCCCGGGCGGATCCCGATGCGCTGCGGATCCGTCTGTCCGCGGTAGAGCCCAGCATGAAGAGGGTCTTCTGCAAGAGAGCCTGAAGGCCTTCCAGGGGAAGGAGGCCTAGGGCTGGCCTTTCTTCTTTGCCGACTCGAGGATGGCCGATATGCGCTGGTTCATCTCCGCTGAGATCGCCTCCTTCCTTCCGGGCTCCTTGACCATGAGAGTCAGGGTCAGCTCGGCCGACTGAGGGGTCCGGGACTTCACGCTCAGCACAGGAGGGAAGCGCTGGTCGAGGTGAATACGAATCTTGTTGCAGCTCTTCAGGACCGAGCGCTCCAGCTCCGCGAGGTCCACGTCACCGCCCACCATGATGGGGATCGTCAGCTCCTTCCATGCCTGGGGAGTGGCGTTGACGACGGCCTCCTTGACGAAGACCGTGTTGGGGATGGAGATGAGCTGGTCGTCCGCGGAGAGGATGATGGTGCATATGGGGTTCATCTCGATGACGCGGCCCGTCTGGCCACGGACGGCCACATAGTCCCCCACCTTGATCGGTACGTAGAGATCGGTGAAATAGCGCGCTGAGATGTTCTCCAGGGAGTCCCTGTTGCCAACGATGACGGCTGCGCCCATCAGACCTACGATCAGCAGCAGGAGCTCGACGTGCAGGCCGAGCTGCTCCACGGCAAGAAGCAGGCCCACGAACCACACGAAGGCCCATACAAGCCTTTTCGCCTGGGCGGCGACCAGCGGGGTGCTTCGGCTCATAAGGCGCGACACGATCGCGCCTAAGACGTACGCCGTAACCCAGGTCACGACGATGATGACGAGGAAGGACAGCGCCGGCAGGAGCATGTCGGATAGCGTCACCTGGAAGACCTCCATCTAGACGAGCCCCAGCATGATGTCCGACTCCTGCTTTACGCCTTCCTCGACGAAGCAGCTCCGAGAGGTCACCCGGCCCCTGGCCCCCATCTTCCTTGCGAGGGCCTCGTCGGAGGCGAGACGTGCCATCTGGTCCGCCAAGGTATCCACGTCGTCGGGCTCAAACAGGAGCCCGTTCGCGCGCTCCTGGACCAACTCCGAGACACCCGCGCCCGTGCTGACGACGGAGGGCCTTCCGTGGATCCAGCCTTCGATGACGACGAGGCCGAACCCCTCCTGCACGGAGGGAAGGACGGTGAAGGAGCTCCTGACGTAGGCGGCGTCCAGCTCCCGCTGTGAGAGGTGCCCGGCGAAGGTGACCCTGTCCTGGACGCCCAGGTCCTTCGCCAGCTGCTCCAGACGGGCCCTCCAGGCGGCGCCCTTCGAAAGCTTGAGCCCTCCCGACGAGCTCGAGAAGCTGCCGTTCCCCACCAGGAGAAGGCGGAGGTCGGGCTCCTGGGACCGCACCTTTGCCATGGCCCTGATGGCCCTGTCCTGACCCTTTATGGGGTCCATGCGGGCGACGACGACGGCGACCTTCTCTCGATCGGCTATCCCGAGCCCCCGGGCCAGGGCTTTCGCCTCCCTTGCTGTCGGCTTCGAATAGTCGGAAGGGTCGACGTAGGGGTAGACGTGTCTTGCGACGCCGCCGAAGCCGAACTCCTTCAGGGAGTCCAAGTACCTCCTGCTGCTGGCGATGACGACGTCGTAGCTGTTGAGGTAGGTGGACAGCGGCTCGATCCACAGCTTCGGGATCGTCGTCCGGTCGAAGGGGATGTGCCACCTGAAGACCTTGGGCTTCAGCGTCCCCAGCATGTAGCCGACGGGGAGCTGCTGGAAGTCGTGCACGTAGAAGAGGTCGAAGTCCCCCTCCCCGTCCAGCGCCCTCATGGTCTCCGCGGACAGCCGGTTGTAGTACGCGTAGTCGGTGAAGTCGTCCCTCCAGAACATGTCCCCGGAGCTTGAGGCTTCAGACAGCCCATGGACCGTGCCCCAGATGGCCTCCTTGGTCTTGCCGTAGCCGGCGAGGCTTTCGTGGTCGAGGAGCACGTTGCGGAACTCTATCCCGTCCAAGACCGAGTGCCTGGGGCCCCCGGGGTTCAGCGAGACCCAGGTCGCGCCTTTGAGGATGCCCGCCTCCTTCATCCTCTTGAGGAGCGGGAAGACCATCCTGGTCACGCCTCCGGGCGTGAACCTGTAGTCGACCTCCTCCTTCATCCCGCCCATGTCCAGGGGTTCCGGAGATGGCTGCATTGGAGAGTATTTGTCATTCCAGTCGGTGCTGAACTGGACCAGAGGGGTCTGCGTGTTCACGCAGATGTTCAGCTGATCCGCCTTGCAACACCTCTGGCCTCATGCACGCCCTTCGGGAGTGCGGACATGGCGCCCACCCCGCAGGAAGTCGGCCCTGACGCGCATGGGGAGACCAATGACAATCTGCCGATCGGACACCGACATAGGTGCGTTGTTGAGCCTTTTCTGCCTATCGATTCTAGGAGGGCTGAGAATGAGCCGGCCTCGGACCGCGCCTTCTCAAGAGCAGGAGTGCCGACGCGACCACGGCGAGGGCGGCCGCCATGGCCGATGGGACGAGGAGGTTCAGGCCGAAGCTGGCCTGGACCGCGAGGGGAGCCGTGAGTCGCACCACAGTCGTTGAGGCTGACCCGCTCGCGTCGCCCGACCAGCCCGCGAACTGGTTCAGGATAGATGAGGTCATCGCGAAGAGGCTGACCGTGGAGTTGGCGGGGACGTAGACCGTTTTCGCGCTTCCCCCTGAGACGGTCCCGTTCATAGAGCCGTATGCGTAGAAGACCGACCCTCCCTGTTCGGCCGTGATGGTGAGGCCCGGCTCGAAGTTGGCGACTTCGGTGACAGGGCCGCTGAGGAGGAACGAGGCAGACGAGCCCGCTCCCGTATAGGAGCCCTGCCCGACCCCGATCCACCCAGCCAGTTCCCACCCCGCCGCGGAGTTCGAGGTGAGGCTGATCGTGGCCCCCGAATCGTACCAGCCCGTCGACGGAGAGACCAGCCCGGAGGCCGACGGGCCGCCGACCACGGTCAGAAGGTACTGCAACTTGTAGGGGATGACGATGTAGCCTCCGGCCCCAACGATGCCGGAAGAGGTGCCGTTGGCAACGAGCCTCGTGCCCGTATCGACCTGCACGGAAGGAGATGCCGACCACTGGCTGCCGTAGTCAAGCCAGAGAGGGACCGGCTGCGTCGAGATGACAGGCGAGGCGGGGATGCCTCCCTGGGCTGCTGAGAACGAAACGGACGCAGGCGCCGGGCTCGGCGTGGAGTAGGAGACCGAATAGGACGCCTGTGGGATGAACGATGGCGTCGACGTCGAGGTCCCCGAGACGGCGCCCGACGGGCCGGCCGCCTCCCACCTGAAGGTGGAGTTGGAGCCTGGGAGCGGGTTAGAGAAGGCGTAGCCGGAGCCGGAGTCGGCCCACGTCCAGCCTGAGAAGTAGCTGGCGGTGGCGTTGGCAATGGACTGGGCGAGGGTCAGCGTCGACGAAGCCGACAGGCTGCTGAAGGTGACGGTCGGTGCACCGAACCCCTGGGCGATGCCGTCGACGAGAGCAGCGAAGCTGACGTTGAACTGGTGGGTGTAGGTCAGGCTGAGGGCGACGGAGGAGGCCACTGTTCCTCCCGTCGCCTGCATGGAGACCCACCTTTCGTTCTGCGAAGAGCCGCCGAGCTGGGAGTCGACGTACCACTGGCTTCCGTAATCGACGTTGAAGGTCTGGGAAGTTGAAGTGAGGGGGACCGCGATGGAGGCGTTGCCCTGGACGTAGTGCAGGACGGGCGCGAGGTAGCCCGACCCGCCGCCGGAGACGCTGTACGACGCCGTGATGGTCAACGCCTGCGAGAGGACCGATGCCGAGAATATGTGGGTTCCCCATCCTGCCTTTCCGCTCCTCCCGTACTGGCCCGCCAGCCAGACCACGGAGGAATTGGTGGGGTCAATGGAGGCTCCGAAGTAGTCGCCGTACCGGACCACCCCCTCGGTCGGAAGTGACGTCTGGGGGCCACTGCCAGCTAGGACGACGACGGGGGGTTCGTAGCTTCCGGGAGCCTCCGTTGCCTTCTGCGCCGTCAGCATGATCCCTGGGTAGCTGCTGGCCGAAGAGAAGCCGAAGAGCACTATGAGGTCCCCCTTGCCGTCGAGGACGACGGCCGGGTAGAAGTACGAAGTCTGCGCAGCGTTGACGTCGAAGTCCTGCACGACTGAGCTGGAGGACAGGTCCACCTTTGCTAGGCGGAATCCGTCCTGGATCTGCGTGTCGTTGGCCGGCACAGCCGAGTCGCTGAACGCGAACCAGAGGACGGAGCCCGAGCGGACGGCGGAAACGACCCTTCCGTCGCCGCTGTCGATTGTCAAATTGGAGCCCCTCTGGATGCTGCCGTTGGGCGGGGAGAATCCCGCTATGGGCAGGGTGACGTTGTCGAATGTGACGTCTTCCGGAGGCGTCCCGGAGACCCTGAAGAGGATGAAGGAGCCCGTCACGCTGGGATCCACGGACACCATGTAGAGGTCCGCGGTTGCCCCCTCGTTCGAGGCGGGGTAAACCGAGAAGTAGGTCGGGTCGGGCCCCAGGTCCGCATAGTCCGTGTCGCTCCCGAGGAGCATCTCGGTGCTGTTGAGCGCCCAGATCTCCGTGCCGACGAAATCTCCCTGGCCGTCGAACATGTTGGCGCTGACGACGACCTTGTCCGAGGAGACCCCAAGCGACGGCTGGTCCGCGAAATAGTCGGAGGAGACGCCGGATGAGAAAGCGTAGACGTACCAAGCCCCGGTGGGGTCGCTGGTCTCCGAGACGGCCACGTTCACCTCGTTGACTGTGGCGTCGCTTATGGAGGCGAACCAGCGGCCGTTAGCCTGATCATAGTAGACCCGAGGGTCGGTCAGGTCGTCACCGCCGGCTATGAAGAAGGCATCGAGAGCCACAGACTTCACCTGCGCACCGGCCTTCGTGTAGATGGTCTCCTGAAGGTTCACCATCTCGACGACGTGGTTGGGTCCCGCCGCCACCTGGACGTCCGGGGGGGTGTAGCCGCCGGAAGTCATGAAGTTCGAGCCGTCGAAGCCCGACAGGACCGCGACCAGGTTCGAGCCGGCCGCAAGAGGCTGGGAGGCCGCGACGGATGGGCCCGAGGAGGTCATGGAGGCTTCAGGCAGCGAGGAGACCAGGACCGACCCCTTCAGGGCCACCCTCCTGGCTTCCATGGAGCTCCCCGTCGGAGCACCAGGGGAGGACGGGACATGAGGCTCCATCGCCAGAGAAGCCCTAGCCGCCGGCGCAGAAGAGGCCAAGGGGACGGAGGTCTCCGCCTGCAGCACGGAGGGCGTCAAGGCGAGCAGCGCGACGAACAGGATGGCGAACGCGAGGCTTCGGCTGGTCAACGGCTACCGTCGACCTCGCGTCGGCCGGCCCCGTATTTACGCTACTAGATACATACGTAGCTCTCCGAGACGCGCCATGCGACGAGCTCATAAGACACTCCTTCGAACCCTTCCATGATGAGCGGCGAGAACCGGGACCCTGATTTCGAGGAGCTCCTCAGGAGGGCGTCCGCGCTCAGGGGTCACCTTTGCCTCGGGCTGCCCCTCGGCATAAAGATGGCCAGGAAGGGGCTGCGGCTGATCAGGATGGAGAGCCCCTCCGAGAGGGGGGAGCTTGTGGTCTTCGTCGAGAACAACAGGTGCGCCGTCGACGCCGTCCAGGTGACCACCGGGTGCAGCATGGGGAGCAGGAGGCTGAGGGTGTACGAATACGGCAAGTCGGCGGCGACGTTCTACGATCGAGCCAGCGGACGCGCCGTGAGGGTCTTCGCCAGGCCGACGCTCAACGACGAAGCGATGCGTCTGGCCGTCGCAGAGGGGCTCCTGGGAGCGGGGACGTCCCTGGACCCTTCGTCCAGGGCGGGCAGGGGCGCCATGATGAACGCCTTCATGAAGATGAGCGAGGACCAGATCTTCGACCATCAGGCCGTGGAGATAGTGGAGCCCGAACCCCTGGGCCGGGGGCCCGCCGTCCCGAGGGCCCACTGCGCGGTCTGCGGCGAGGAGATCCTCGACGGAAGGGGCGTACTGAAGGAGGGGAAGACCCTCTGCCTAGCATGCGCGGGCTCCGGCTACTACCGGGCCCTCGCGAAGGGATGAGCCAGAGCAGGCTTATATCCGACGGGGGGGCACATGGTCAAGCCCTCGGAGATTCGCATGCTGTTCGACTACTATCTCAGCGCCCTTGGCTACTGGGGTGTCTTCATTGTGGTCCTCGCCGTCAACGTCATCCCCGCCTTCATGCCGCCCACATGGAGGGTGCTCTCCCTGGTGAACCAGGCGAAGCCCCAGGCGTTCGGCCTGGTCCCCCTCGCCCTCGTGGGCTGCTTGGCCACGACCCTTGGCAGGGGGGTCCTGGTCTACATGGGATACGCGGGGCGCGACGCCATGAGCGACAAGCGCAAGGGAAGCCTGGACGGGCTGAGGGGCCGCCTGGAGTCGATGAAGGGCGGCGGCTTCATCATATCGTTCGCGGTGGCCCTTAGCCCCCTGCCCAGCAACGCCTACTTCCTGGCCATCGGGATGATGAGGTATGGCACGGCGCAGGTCTACGCAGGCTTCACGGCGGGCCGGTTCCTCTCCTACCTTGTCCTGATGGAGGTCCTCTCCGTGGCCGAAAGCTCCTTCTCTGCGCTCTTCGCCGCCCAGCTCTTCTCAGTCTCCCTGGTCGACATAGCGGGGTTCGCCCTAACGGTGGTCTTCACCATCATAGACTGGCCTGCCCTGCTGGAGGAGCGTCGGGTCACCTTCATCATGCCTTCGTTCAGGAGGCCGTCGCCCTAGGCCGGGCAGCGGGCATAGAGCGTCCGCCGCGATAACGTCGAATGGTTTATATCGAAAACCAAGGTCGGAGCTTCAGGTTTGGTGTCCCTGAGAGGCAGAGGGTTCTATAAACGCGAGGTCCCCTCCGAGGTCGACTTCGAGGTGCCGGCGATCTTCTCCGAGGACGTCGTGCTCCTCCCGTACATGGAGGCCACGCTATCCCTGAGGGAGAGCGCGGCACGAGAGGCCATAGCTCGCGCCCTCTCCTCGAGGCATCTGGTGGCCATGGTGCCCTCCGACGGCTTCAACGTGGGTGACATCGGGACCCTGGCCCTGCTGGACGGGAGCAGGACGCCCAAGGGCGAAGTGACACTGAAGGGCCTGTGGAGGATCCGCATCAAGGAGGTCTCCAAGGGAGGGGCGGGGCCCATGGTCAGGTTCAAGAAGGCCGAGAGCTTCAGTGACGGACCCGGCGTCGCAGCGGACCTGGTCAAGAAGGTGCAAGAGCAGGCCGAGGAGTTCAGGCGCCTCATGCCTTCGATTCCGGATGAGATGGTCTCGTTCGTCAGGGCCATAGACTCGCCGGGCAAGTTGGCCGACGTCTGCGGCGCGTCCCCGCTGTTCGACAACAGGGACAGGCTCCGGCTCCTCGAGTCCCTCGACCCAAGGGCTAGGCTGTCAAGGGTGAGCGACCGCCTTGCGAAGGGGCTAGAGTCTCTGAGGGAGGCGTTCGATGCTGTGCCGATCCCCGACTGCGAGGCCTGCATGGACTTCGCCGACAGGGCCCTGGAGTCAGACGACTCGGTCCGCAACGAAGTCACCGCCTCCTTCCTTCAGCACGTGATTGAGAAGCACGCGGCGGAGGTCATGAGCCTGATAGTAGAGAAGTACGGCCCTTCCTTCATGCAGAAGAGATCGCTAAGGTGAGCCCCGCCGCCCAGGCTGGAGCGCTTCAGGATAGAACTCCTTCAGCTTGACCCAGAAGAGCGTGAGGACGTCCTCGGGCTCCAGGTCAAGGAGGAAGCTGCAGAGGGTGAAGGGGGGCTTCCCCGGCTCGAGCACCAGGATCCTGCCGTAGCCCTCGGAGGCCTCCTCGACCGCGACCGGATAGAACCTTCTGATGGAGTCGGCCACGGAGCTCGCGTAGCCTCCCCTGCCCTCGACCACGAACTTCATCAAGGTACCGCTGAAGGTCGTCTGGGCGTCGGCCTTAATAATCGTGACATCGGTGGTGATTAAATATAGACGTGTGCTTATGCTAGGCGGCAGGCGAAACCGCGGGCGCGGTCTGGCGAAGCATGCACGGACAAGGCCGCATCCGGCGGTCCCAGGCCTACAAATGGGGTGGTGAGGGG
Organism: Conexivisphaerales archaeon; assembly: GCA_035543015.1. GTDB lineage: Archaea > Thermoproteota > Nitrososphaeria > Conexivisphaerales > DTJL01 > DATKKG01. The sequence goes on from DATKKG010000040.1 coordinate 30,371, forward strand.
CGGAAGCGAAGGACGCGACCGGAGAGATAGACGGCATCATCAGGGATTCGAAGGACGTCTGGCTCCTTTCGCACGTTACTACCCGCGAGAAGCTGGACGGCATAATGGAGGATGGCCTCGTCCCCGAGTCGCGCGAGTTTCGCGGGGTCGCGGAAAGGATGACGTTCGCCCTAGATGCCAAGGACGGCGACTTCAGGCGGATCCGTCGCAGGCTGGAGGAGAAGGTCAGGAAGGACGCGGCCTACGTAGTCTTCGAGAGGCCGGAGGGCTTCGAGCACGTCTACGAATTCCTCAGGAGGAGGAAGCCGGAGGAGCTGGGGAAGGTCGCGGCGGAGGGGGCCGTTCGCGCGATGAGGGACTGGTTCGTGACCACCAAGGTCGTCGGGCCTGAGAACATCGCCATAATCTACAGGTTCGACGGGCAGGTCCTGTATTTCAGGGAAGCCCTGAGCCAGTAGCCCCTCGCTCTCGGGTGGAAGCGTCTAGGCGTCCATTCCAAGGAGGTGGCAGCTTACGTCCCAGAGGCGCCTAGCTGTCTCCATGTCATGCGACCTGGACGAGCTCCTCGATTCCTTCCTGTTCGCAAAGTACCTCCCAGTCACTCCCTGGAGGCTCGGGTCCGAGGCTACCATTATGGTGGTCTCGGCGGCCTTCTCCGGGCGCGTCTCGAAGACGGAGGCGATCGCCAGGCCGAACGAGAGCCAGTCCCGCTTCCCTCTCCCCCAACGCGAAGCGACGCTACCCGGATGGACGCAGTTCACGTCGACGCCCGTTCCAGCGAGGCGCCGGGCCAGCTCGTAGGTGAAGAGCACCTGGGCCAGCTTCGACTGGCCGTAGGACTTGAAGGCGCTGTACCCTCGAGAGCACTGGAGGTCATCGAAGTGGATGCTGCCACGGAAGTGGGCCCTGGAGCTCACGTTGACTATCCTGGAGGGAGAGCTCTGCTCCACCCTGTCGAGCAGGAGACGTGTGAGGAGGAAATGCGACAGGTAGTTCACCTGGAACGTGGTCTCGAAGCCGTCGACCGTGACCGAGCGTTTCGTCAGTATCACTCCGGCGTTGTTGATGAGGACGTCCAGGCGCCGGTGCGTGTCGAGGAACTCGGCAGCCAGCCTGCGCACCGAAGACAGGTCCGCCAAGTCCAGCATCATCAGCTCGACGGAGGAGCTGCCGCTCCTCAGGCGGACGTCCGCGAGGGCCGCCTCGCCCTTCTGACGGTTCCGGCAGGCCATCACCACAGCGAATCCCTTCCTGGCGAGGCCGACGGCCGTCTCCTTGCCTATGCCGGAGTTGGCCCCCGTAATGAGGGACAGCTTCTCCATATGGCAGGTCGGGGTCCGAGCCCTGGCTTAAAGCCTTCCGGGAGGAGCAGGGTCGGTTCCTTGAGACCGGACCAAAAGGGCGGCATCCGTCAGGCGGCCTGGGGTGCCAGCTCCCTCAACAGGGCCTCCACGGCCCTGCGAGTGAAGGCCACTCCCTCCGTGCGGCCGGTCAAGACGTGCTTGATCGTGCCGTCGGGATACTCCAAGAAGACCTGGGGGATGATGTAGTCCTCGGACCAGTCGCCGTACCTCCTCACCAGTTCGTCGGCTTCGGCCTCCCTTTCTGTGTCGATGTCGTAGAGGACGCAGGGGATGCCCAGCCGGGCGGCCGCCTTCTTCATGGGGTCGACGGTCGTCGGCACGCAGTGGGGGCACCATGCCGCGTACACGACGTGGATGGCCTTGATGGGCGGATAAGCCATGGCCCGACAGCCGGTCAGGAGGGGTCCCGGTATTTAGGCTATGCCCGGCGGCGGGCCTAGAGGGAGGAGACGACGTCCTTCGCGATGGTCTCGAGTTCCCCGAGAAAGCCCTCGTTCGCTCCCCGAGGCTGGCCGAGGATGAAGTAGTTCATCCCTGCGGCGATGTACCTGTCGACGTCGGACCTGAGGGTCTTCACGTCGGTGGCGCCGATGAGGATGGAGAAGACGAAGTCCTTCGGGGGCGCCTCCCTCCTGCGGAGCTCCCCTTCGATGATGCCCTTCATCTGCCTGTAGCCGTCCGGCGAGACGTCGGCCGAGGAGGCCCACCTGGGCCCTACGGGTATCCAGCCCCGCCCGAACCTGCCCGCCAGCCCGAGGTGGAAGGGGGCCATGGCCCCGAACCATATCGGCGGATAGGGCTTCTGGATGGGCTTTGGCTCCACGACGGCCCCCTTGACGGTGAGGAACCTGCCTGAGAAGTCCACGGGCTCCCCGCTCGTCCAGAGCAGGGTCATGAGCTCGAGCGCTTCCTTCGTCATCGCCGCCCTCTCGGGCAGGCTTCTCCACGTAGAGAACGCTTCGAACTCGGCCCGGTTCCATCCGAGCCCAGACCCCAGTATCATCCGGCCGCCGGAGAGCACGTCGGCCGTGGCGAGCATCTTGGCCATCAGGGGAGGGTGCCTGAAAGGGATCGGGGTCACGCAGGTCCCCAGGCGGATGGTCGACGTCTTGGCGGCCAGGTAGGGAAGCAGCGTCCACGCGTCGACGTTGCTGTTACCTGATGAGAGCATGAAATGGTCGGTGACAAGGAACGAGTCGAAGCCCAGCTCCTCAGCCTTGAGCGCCATCTTCTCCAGAAGCCGGTGGTCGGTCCATCCCTTTGTGGCGAGGCCAGCCTTCATGTCTGTGGGGTCGACAGATGAAGAAGCGATATAAGCGTTGACGGTCGTCCGGCGTGAGCCTATGTGAAGTCCTTCCTCTCGAAGAGGATCAGGCCGATGACGGCGGTGATCACGAAGTATCCCAGGAGGATCATCAGCCCTTCAGGGATCGTCACGTTGTAGGTCGTCAAGCTGATCCGCCCGCCGGGCCCGAAGGTCTGCGTCACTACGTGTGGCGGATAGGCGGGCTTCCCCGTGACCGGGTCCACCACCATCACGTTGCTTATGATGCCGGCGCCGTAGGTCAGGATGAACCAGGGCTCCACCTTCACCAGGTCGGAGACGAGGAACTCGAGGAAGGAGAACACGAAGAGCAGGAGGATGGCCGTGACGAGGATGGAGTACGAAGAGGTCTTGAAGAGGGAGCTGAAGAAGAAGGTGAACCCCATGACGGCGACAAGGTAGACTATGGAGAAGGCGACGGACTCGAGGAACTCGACGGGCACGCCGGAGGGGAAGTAGTAGAGCCCGTTCGCGATCGTTATCGCCAGGAAGACGGTGAATACGAGCATCGAGGCGGTGAAGGCGGCGATCCACTTGCCCACGTAGACCGACGACCTGCGGATGGGATTGGGGATAAGGAAGTAGCCGGTCCTGTTCTGGAACTCGGACGCGATGGCGTCCCCTCCGAAGAAGATGCCCGAGAGTATCACGATGAAGGTGACGACGCGACCCCACCAGTTCGAATAGAAGGTGAGGGCCCCGCTCTTCAGGAAGCTGTCGGGCCTGTAGTAGCCCACTAGGACGGTCAGAAGGGCGCCTATCAGGATCGTGATCAGGAGGAGTATGTAGAACCTCCTCGAGCCGAAGAAGTTCTTGAACTCGTATTTCGAGATGGTCCAGATCTGCGAAGGGGTGGACGGCACGACGGCGGCGTGAGTTGTCTGTGTCATGGCGATCACTTTGTGTCCTTGATCAGGTTCAGGTAGGCATCCTCGAGCGCCAGCGAAGCCTCCTGAAAGCCGATCACTCCGACGTTCATGGCCACCAGGTCGCCGAGAAGCCTTTCCCGGGTCTCGACGCCACCCTTGATCCCTATCCTGTAGTTGAGAGGGTCGGGGCTGCTGACCGAAGTCACTCCCTGGAGGGTCGATATCCTGTCCATCAGCTTGGCGTCCGAGGGGCGCGCGAGCGTCACCTCTATGATCTCACCGGAGGAGGCGAAGCGGGAGGAGACGTTGGCGAGGGAGTCGTATACGAGCAGCTTCCCGTGGTCGATCATGGCCACGTCGTCGCAGATCTCGGTCACCTCGCTGAGCAGGTGGGAGCTCATGAAGATGAGCTTCCCCTTCTTCTTGAGGGACTTGACTATGCCCCTCACCTCGCTCATCCCTCTGGGGTCCAGCCCGTTGGTGGGCTCGTCGAGTATGACGATGTCGGGGTCGTCCAGGATGGCTGACGCGATGTCGATCCTCTGCTTCATCCCTTTTGAGAACTTGCCCACGCGCTTGTCGATCCATTCCTCCATCATGACCTCGGTGATGCTCTCCTCTATCCTCCGCTTCCTTTCGTCCTTGGGGATCCCCCTCAGTTCGGCCACCATCATGAGGGCCGTCCTCGGGGTGAGGGCGGGGTATATCTCCGGGGTCTCGACGAGGGTCCCGCAGTTGGCAAGGGCCTTCTTCTTGTCCTTGTGCACGTCGGTGCCGTTGATCAGCGCCCTGCCCTGGCTGGGCCTGATCAGTTCCGTGAAGATCTTGAGGGTCGTCGTCTTGCCCGCCCCGTTCGGGCCAAGGAACCCGACGCACTTGGAGCCCTCCAGCTTCAGGTTGAGGTTTGACAGGGCCACGAAGGCGCCGTAGCTCTTCGAAAGGCCCACGGCCTCTATGGAAGCGGAAGCCATCATCAGGCACTCCGATGCCATCGGGTTAAAAGTGTTAGCCCGTTCGCGAGCCGGTGGCTCTAAGGGCCGTGGGCCGTGAATCGCCTGAACCGCTTAAATCGCGCGACGCGAAGCCAGAAGCCGCCGTGATGTTCGAAGAGGCCAGGGAGTTCGCCGGAGATCGCGAGGCCCTATGGAGGAGGGCATCGAAGGTCGAGGATGTGCCCAGGTACTGGCACGGCACGAAGGAGCTCACTGCCGTCTCCAAGGAGGGATCTGTCACGAAGGCGAAGGTCCGGTTCGCTTTCGGCGGCTCGGGCACGGCCGAGTACGAGGTCCGCGAGACGGAAAGGAAGTTGGTGATCCGCTACGTCTCCGGCCCGTTCGTGGGGACCCAGGAGGTCTGGATCGACATGGCCGGGATAGCCACGAAGTGGGACGTCCGGTTCCGCGGGATCTTCAGGATAGCTTCAGGGTGGAACGAAGATCACTTCAGAGAGGGATCGAAGCATGCCCTTGAGAGGCTGTGCGAGGGCCTGGATGCCCGGAGCCCGGGCCCAGGGGACCGAGCGGCCCCTCGCGAAGGTTGATGCCCCGTCCGCTCCGTCTCGTTGTGTAAACATGGTCGTAAGCTTAAACATTTAAGTAAGTGGAAACGATTAATGATAAGTAAGTGTTGGGATTGACCGACCAGCGATATGTAAACATGTGGACGGAGCTGGGCCTGAACCTGCAGAAGCACGACATTCTGCTGGGGGCCCTTGGACAGATCTATGGCGACCTGTTCATGACGCAGAAGAACAGGCCAGAGGGGATGAAGTACTTCGACTTTGTTATGTCGGAGGTTCATGGGCTCAGGATCAAGGAGATCGTGGACAAGAAGAAGGAAGGCAAGAAGGTCATCGGCGCGTTCTGCCTCTACGTCCCCGAGGAGCTGGTGTACGCCTCCGGCTCCACGATGGTTGGCCTGTGCGGCGGCGCCGACTTCTCGATTCCGGACGCGGAGACCGTCCTCCCGAGGAACATGTGCCCCCTGATCAAGTCGTTCTATGGATTCAAGGTGGGAGGGACATGCCCCTACTTCCAGTCGTGCGACATGGTCGTCGGCGAGACCACCTGTGACGGGAAGAAGAAGACGTACGAGCTGCTCAACGACCTGGTGCCAACATACGTGATGGAGATCCCCCACAAGAACGACACGCCCCAGGCCAAGCAACTGTGGCTGACGGAAGTCAAGCTGTTCAAGAGCAAGATGGAGGCCCTCACCGGGAAGACCATCGAGAAGGACGCCGTCAAGGAGGCCATCAGGCTGATCAACGCCAAGCGGGCCGCGATGAAGAGGGTCAGCGAAACGCGCAAGGCTTCGCCTCCGCCGATAAGCGGCCTTGACGGCCTCCTGGTGAACCAGGTGAGCTTCTACGACGACGTCCCAAGGTTCACCCAGAAGGTCAACGAGCTGGCGGACGAGCTGGAGAAGCGCAACAGGGAAGGCAACGGCGTCGGCGACCCGAGCAGGCCGAGGCTGATGTTCTCGGGATGCCCGATGGCCATCCCCAACTGGAAGCTGCACTCCATAATCGAGTCCATGGGAGTGCCCGTCGTGGCCGAGGAGAGCTGCATAGGCTCCCGCTACTTCACGGACCCGGTCCAGCCAAAGGGCGACTCCATGGAGAGCCTCCTTGAGGCGATAGTCGACAAGTACTCCAAGATCTCCTGCGCCTGCTTCACGCCGAACCAGCAGAGGATCACGAACGTCGTGGAGATGGCGCACGACTTCAAGGCCAGCGGCGTCATCTACAACGTCCTCCAGTACTGCCAGACATACAACGTAGAGGCGATACGGGTCGAGAGGGCGCTCAAGGCGGCCGGAATGCCGATGCTGAAGATCGAGACCGACTACGGCTCCGAGGACGTGGAGCAGATCAGGACGAGGGTCGAAGCGTTCACAGAGATGCTCCGCCCTTCCCGATGAAAGGGTGAGTCGCATGGCCGTGGCGGGAGTGGACGTGGGCGCGGTGGCGACGAAGGTCGTCATCATGACCGGCGGCAGGGCAGTGGCATCTCACGTCCTCCCCTCCGGCTTTGACGGGAACGGCGCCGCAAAGCGGGGGCTGAGGCTCGCCCTGGCAAAGGCCCAGATCGCGCGGAACGATCTGGGTTACATCGTCTCCACGGGCTACGGCAGGAGGGGCTTCAGCGAGGCTGGCAGGGCGGTCACCGAAATCACGGCCCATGCCGAAGGGGCGAGGGCCATCTTTCCCGAGGCGAGGACCGTGGTCGACATCGGAGGGCAGGACAGCAAGGCCATAAGCCTCAACGAAAGCGGCCAGGTGTCAAACTTCATGATGAACGACAAGTGCGCCGCGGGAACGGGCAGGTTCATCGAGGTGATGGCCCGCGTCCTGCATCTGAGCATAGGCAGGATGGGTGAGATGGCCCTGCTGAGCACCAGCCCCGCCAAGATCAACAGCATGTGCACGGTCTTCTCCGAAACGGAGGTGATCTCCCTCCTGACGAACGGCAGGAGCCGGGAGGACGTTGCCGCGGGCCTCTGCGAGTCGATAGCGAGGAGGGTCTCTTCGATGGTCAAGTACGTGGGGGTCCGGGAGAGGGTCGTGTTCTCCGGCGGAGTGGCCAAGAACGTCGGGATGGTGGCAGCGCTGGAGAAGGAGCTGGGGACGAAGATGCTCATTCCGCCCGAACCCCAGATAGTCGGAGCCCTGGGGGCAGCCATACTCGCGGAGAGGGTGATGGGGGAAGGGACGAAAGCCGTTCCCATCCCCGAAGCAAAGTAGATGCCGTGGGGGACCCTGGGGGAGAGCTGGGCTTGCAGTGCAGGGGATGCGGAGGGCTCATGCGGGTCAGCGGAAACACCTCATGCAGCGGAGAGATCGAATACTACTGCAGGGCCTGCGACCTGGTGGTGATCTACGATACGAAGAGGGCTTCGATCGACGAGGGCAAGAGCGCGGAACACACGGAATCGCTGAGGAAGCTGAGGGCCCAGATGGCGGCTGAGACGGCGGCCAAGAACTCGTCGCCGCATGGGTAGCCGACGGCGAGGACCCCCGTGCCAAGGCTTTTCGGGGTGAGCATGGGCGTGAGGTTGCCTGGCCCGAAGGGCTGCGCGACGAGGATCGCCATCGGCATCGGCACCTTGGCTTTCATTCCTTGCCCATGGGTGTGCAGGGCCAGGTGTGTTTCAGTGCCAATCCGGACCGGAGGGGAAAGAGAGGGCCGGCTGTCCGCCTAGCCGAAGCCCGAGAGGATGCTTGTGATTCCGCTGAGTATGGCGAGGATGCCGAGGGCCGCAACGAGGACCGTGATCCTGCTGCTGGCGGCGACCCTCAGAAGGACCCTGATGAAGACCATGCTGACCAGCATGGCGACCAGGATGGCGACCGCGATGACCGGGACGGTGACGGCGCTGACGACGGAGCTGAGGCCGACGTCGGAGAAGAGCACCGAGACCCCGGCCGCACCCACGGAGGCGGGTATCAGCGCCAGGAAGGAGAGCTTGAACGAATCCTCCGGCTTCAGGCCGAGCAGGAGCATGGCGGACACCGTGACCCCCGACCTGCTCACTCCGGGGAGCGCGGAGAGCCCCTGCGCGATGCCTATCAGCACGTCGTCCTTCAGGGTGAGGTCCATTATCCCGCGGGACGGGGCCTTTCGGTTCTTCGCGTACCTTATGAGCGCAGCGTCGGCGAGCAGTACTACGCCGAGGATGACCATCGGCACTCCTATGGCGGGCGTGGTGGCGGTCTCGGAGACGAGGAGGAAGAGGCCTACGCCGACGAGGCCGGTGATCGTCGTCACGACGAGAAGGAACTTGAGGAGGATCCTTCCCTCCTGGCTTCCGCGGCCGACGAGCGCCTTGAGGACATCGAGGACCTCCCTACGGAAATAGAACAGCGCCGCCAGGAAGGTCCCGGCCTCAAGGAACAGGCCGAGGGAGTACGCCTGCTTGAAGTCCAGGCCGAAGAGGTAGGTGGAGACGATTATGATCTGGGTCTTGCTGCTGATCGGGAGCCATTCGCTTATCCCCTGCACCAGGCCGAGGATGACGCCTAGCAGCCAGTTAGCCAGACTTCAACACCAGCGTGACGACATGAAGGACGAAGGGAGGGCGTTTTAAACTCGTTGCCCGGTCATGAAGGCGATATCTTCGAGACCTCTTCCGCGAGGGCCCTGGTGGCTGCGTCCCTCTCCTGCACCAGCTGGAGCCTCTCGCTCTTCTTCGCTTCGAGGGCCGCCAAGGCCTCCGAAGCGCTCGCCAGCTGCCTCTTGCCTTCCCTGTAGAGCAGCTCCTCCCCCTGGACCGAGACTATCTGCGACTCGAGCTCCTCGAGCTCCTTCTGCAGACGAGCGGCCTCGGCCTCGTACTCCGCGGTGGAAGGGGGACTCTCCCCGAGGAACCTCTGCCAGAGCCGGCGGGCGTTGGCCTGGCCCTTGACCCTGGAGATGGTGGCCCGCTGGTCCTCCAATTCCGACGCGACCTTCTCCTGCCGTCTCTTCAGGTCGGCGAGCTGGGAGCCGAAGTAGGAGGCGTCGCGGTTGCCCAACGCCTGGATGACCTTCGCCTCCGCTTCCCTGGCCTGCGCGATCTGGGCATCGAGGTCGGGCGACGACGCCGACCTGGAGAGGGAATCCAGGATGTCTGCCTTCCTGGCCCTGTAGCTCTCGGTGATGAGAGCCGGCGCCGGCAGGTTCGCTTCGAAGTCCTCCAGAAGGAGGCGCAGGCTCTTCATCCACCCTTCCAAGCCGTAGTCGGAGCCGGGGACGAAGGTCTGCTTCCCCAGCCTCTCGAGCGACTGGACGGTCCTGTCCTTCAAGGTCTGAAGGTCGGCCGGGGGCTCACTTTCGGTGAGGTGTATCCTGTGCTCGTGGAACTCCTGCTTCCGATGCTTGACCTTCTTCGAAGAGGAGCCCCTGCGCGCGTAGGAGCCTCCCCTTCCTCCGTAGCCGGACATTACGCGGCTAGTCAGGTGGAGCACGGTTTTAAGAATTAGCCGCGCCGGAGCCCGCTAGGGCCCGGGGGAGCCGGCCGCGGCCGAGCCGCCGTCGATGACCCTCTCCCTGAACCTCCGCATGGCCAGGCCGCGGCATTCCATGCGCCCCGACCTGAACCTCTCTTCGACCATCAGACAGCGGTAGTAGCCCACGGAGACCAGGCGTAGGGCGGAGAGGACGAGGTCGGCGTCCTCCTGCCTGATCTTCACCTGTCCGTCCCTCGGGTTCAGGAGCACGGCCACGGCGTTCTCCAGGTCCCTCTTTCCCGAAATCTGGGTGGCGGCCAGCCTGTCGTCGGCTTCCCTGAGGATCCCAAGGATGACGTCTCCAGCGCCGTCCTCCAGGTCCCTGTCGTTGACGCGGTCGGCCAGGGCTTCGAGCTCCTGCCAGAACCGCCCGAGGGAGTCGTCCAACGCAATGCGAGCCGCTGTCGCCTATTAACGGCCTGGGCGGTGGTCGTTATCTACGTCCCGCCGTTTGGAGGGTGATGCCGCGGTTGCCCAAGAGATGCGCCGTGTGCGGGCAGGTCGTGGTGCCCGGCGAAGGCGAGATGTACTACTGCAAGATGGTGCACAGCCGCTGCAAGGGGTTCGCCAGGCTGAGGGTCATGGTCGGGCTGCCGCCGTACAGGAAGCGGTAGGGGCTTGGGGGGAGGCCACTGGGGAGGCCTCCCCCACGGCGGCGGACGCGACAGGAGGAATCCATAAGACTTCAGTCTGCGATACTTACGGTGGAGCGGACCGTTGAGCCTGGAAGCGGCGTGGGCCCACATCCTCAACCCGGGGCAGGAGAAGCTGAACCTAGAGGTCTCCGCCCTGGGAGTCATGGCCAACGGCGAGGTGGACGAGAAGATAGCGAGCCGGCCGTACAGGTTCCACTATTCGGTCCTCTGCGACCCCGACTGGAACCTGAAGCAGCTCACGGTGGAGCGGATCGGCCATCCGACTACAGGGATAACCCTCTTCACCGACGGGCGGGGGAGGTGGTACAACGCGGCCTGCGAGGAGCTGAAGGCGCTCGAGGGATGCTCCGACATGGAGCTCTCCGCGTCCGCCTTCACGAACACGATACCCATAAGGAGGCTGGACCTCTCGGAGAACGAGAGGGCCGAGCTGAGGGTGGCCTTCGTCGACGCGTACACGCTCGGAGTGGGGGTCTCGCAGCAGAGGTATACATGCCTGCGCAGGGGGGAGAGCGAAAGCGCCTACTTCTACGAAGGCCTGGCGACGGGCATCAGGGTCGAGATCAAGGTGGACGCCGACGGCCTGGTCCTCGACTACCCCAACGTTTTCAGGCGGAACCTGGAACGGGGTTAGGCCGGACGGCCATGGAGGTCCGCTGAGAGGTGCTCGGGCACTGACCTTGGAGGTCCGAAGGATGGGGGCGCAGGACGTCGCGGCCGTGTCGAGGTTCATCAGGGAGGCGTGGAGGGAGGCCGGGCCCGGGGCGCTGGGCTGGTCCGGAGCCACGGAGGAGGACATAGCTGAGATCTCCTCGGAGGGCTTCCTGGAGAGGTCCGCCGGGGACCCCGGCCAGGACTTCTTCATAGCGCTGGACGGAGGCCGCGTGGTTGGCATGGCCGTCGGCCGGGCCGGCGAGGTGGACGAGGTGGAGCTGAGCGGCATCGTGGTGATCCAGAGCCTCGTGGGCAGAGGCATAGGAGGGAGGCTCTTCGAGAAGGTTCAAGGATCTGCGGAAGTGCGGGGGGCGAGGCGCATCGTGGTCAAGACGGAGGAGTCCAACGACAGGGCCATCTCATTCTACACGCGCAACGGCTTCGAGCTCGTGGGGAGGAAGACGGAGAAGGTGGGCGAGACCAACGTCAGGCTCGCCCTGCTCTCGAAGGACCTCCGCGAAGGCCGGGCCTAGGCGGTCTTCAGCTGGCTGGAGCCTTCCTAGAACTCCATGTCGGAGAGGAACCTCCGCAGCCCACTACTGCAGTAGAGCCAAGACAGGGCGAGGAGCACCGTCCCAACCCCGGCGGTCAGGGCGACAACGAGGCCGACCGTCCCCCACTCGCCCAGCCCCAGGGAGGCCAGGTAAGGCGATATGAGGTAAAACATGAACGGCGCCAGCACGGCCAGGGTCGCCACGAAGCCCCCGACGAAGGTGACGAAGAACCCCGTGCCCGTCATGAAGCGCGCGCGAGGTCCGAGAGTGAAATCGGGGAAGCGGGTCCCGGACCCGAGCCCGAAGTAGGACTGTATGAGGATGATGAATGCGAGGGCCACCGACATGATCAGGAGCTGGCCGGGAGGGACGGGGATGAGGGCTTGCAGAAGCGCCAGGACGGCGCCCACGCTCAGGCCGGATATCACCACGGGGAAGAGGAGCTTCCCCCGGCCCAGCTCGGTGGGCGTTATGGGGAGCATGTAGATGTTCGCTATCGACCTACCTTCCTGGCCGATGCTGATCGAAGAGAGCATTATCGGAAGGATCGTCGAGAGGGTGCTCAGGCTGATGAGCATCACAACGATGCCGTCGGAGCCGTAGGCTCCGCTGAGCGAGTCCGCTACGAAGATCACAGCCACCACCACCGGGATCGCGAGGAACCGCGCCATCTCCCTCCTTCTAACCAGGGACCTGAAGTCCTTCATGGCCAGGGCGAAGGCGGTCTGGTCCAGCCAGAGGAACGAGCGGCCCTGAGGGACGTAGACGGGCGAGGAGGCCGCCTCGATGGTGACCGGCGCCGGCGACCAGTACTTCTCCCGAAGGTAGGCGGAGAGGTAGAACAAGGAGACCGCGAAGGCGAGGCTGAGGCCCAGGAAGGCGTAGCCCTTGAGGGGTTCGGAGCTCAGGAGGGCGACCAGGGCGACCGAAGGCCACACCACTGGGACGAACCAGGCCAGGCTCACCCCGTTGACGATGGCGTTCAGCAGGAACATCATGTTCTGGCCCTGAAACGCAAGGTCCATGGCGGAAATGAGGACGACGACCGCCACTATCCTGCCGATGGAGCTCAGCTTCCTGTTCCTGGTGTAGACCTCGTTCGAGATCCTGTTCATGACGGACCTGAGGATCTCGACGACGACAGCGCCGAGGAAGACGGCGACCAGGGAGAGGACCAGCAGGGAGGGGAGGACGGAGGCGTATCCCATGCCGACGGCCAGGGGGAACATGATCCCGAGGCCGAGGGCCAGGAGAGGGCTGTAGGCGAAGTCGAGAGATAGGCACGACGCGACGACGTATTCTCGAGGGGAGAGGGGCAGCCAGTTCACGGCCTCGCTGGAGCCGAGCCCGCTCACGGTCCCCAGCTCGAAGAGGATCCCAGCGAAGATGACAGCGGAGGTCAGGATCAAGGGGAACGAGACTATCCCCGAAACGGTGATGGAGTCGACCAAGCTCTCCAGCTCGACGGGGACTATCGACACCACCCAGGAGAAGAAGACGTAGGCGGGCGCGAACGCGAGGAGGTCAATGACCGCGAAGGACTTCGGGCTGGAGAAGAAGCTCCTCCTGCCCGGCCTGCTGGCTCTGAAGTAGGACTTGAAGAGCACCGTCGCCAGGCTCTCCACCGTGTCCCAGTTCAAAGCTTGAGTGCCTCCACGATCCTCTCCGTGTCTTCGCTTCCGGTGAGCTTAAGGAAGGTCTCCTCCAGGGTTGACCCGGGGAGGCCGGCCTTCTCTCGAAGTTCGCGGGCGGTGCCTTCGGCGATCACGCTGCCCTCGTTCATTATGACTATCCTCTGGCACACCGCCTCGGCGATTTCGAGCACGTGGGTGCTGAAGAGTATGGAGACCCCTTCCGAGGACAGCCTGTTCAGGATGTCCTTGATGATCCTCGCGGACCTGGGGTCGAGGCCGTTGAGGGACTCGTCCAGTATGAGCACCCTCGGCCTGTGCATCAGGGCGGCGACGAAGGCCACCTTCTGCTTCATGCCCTGTGAGAAGCCGCTCATGACCTCGTTCACGTGCTCCGTCATCTGGAGGGCTCCAAGGAGCTCGGACACGCGCTCCTTCCTCTCGGCGGGCGGGATGCCATAGGCGGTCCCGATGAAATCGAGATACTCTGACGCGGTGAGGTACTCGTAGAGGTAGGGCGTCTCGGGGACGTAGCCCACGAGGCGCTTGGCCGCTATCGGCTGGGTGCGGACGTCGATGCCGCAGACCGATATGCCGCCGCCGTCGGGCTTCATGATGCCCATTATCATCCTCATCGTGGTGCTCTTGCCCGAGCCGTTGGGTCCAAGGAGGCCCAGGATCTCACCGGGGCCAACGAATAGCGAAAGGTCCCTTACGGCAACCTTGGGACCGAAGGACTTGGTTACGTGGCTGACGATGACACCGGTTGCTGACATCTTCCGCAGGCTGGGACCGCACCTCCGTGCTTATAGCGTTGCCTCAGGTTGGCCGGAAGAGGAACCTAGGCCGGCGACGGCATCCATATCTACCTGAAACCTCTACCGGGAGAAGGCGTGACCGTCGACCCTCTGCTTCCGGTCAAGCTCGTGGCCGTGCCTGTCCTCGTGCTCGCGGCCAGCCTGGCTGCCCGGAGATGGGGTCCCTCCGTGGGCGGGTTCGTAATAGGGCTCCCTCTGACCTCCGGCCCCGTCCTGGTCTTCTTGGCGCTCGAGCAGGGCGTCGGGTTCGCCTCCTCGGCCGCCGTGAGCACCCTTCTGGGCGTCGTGCCGCTGTCCGTCTATTGCCTGACGTACGCCCGTGCGGCGTTCCGGTTCGGGTGGAGGGCGACCCTGGCACTGAGCACCATGGTCTACTTCGCGATCGCCGCGGTCCTCAGCCAGGTGGATACCCTAGCCGTGGTGGGTCTGGGGGCGGCCCTGACCACGATACTTGCCTCCCTCTACCTGATGCCCAGGAGCAGGGGCGAGACTTCCGAAAGGCCTCTGCCTAGGTGGGAGATCCTGGCGAGGATTGTCGCCGCGACTTCGCTTGTCATCCTGATCACCGAGGGGGCATCCCTGCTGGGACCCAGGTGGAGCGGCCTGCTCGCGCCATACCCCATCTACGCCACGGTTTTCGCCGTTTTCATGCACAGGTTCGATGGCCCTACGTCCAGCGGCCCGTTCCTCAGGGGCGTCGTCGCATCAGCACTTTCCTCTTCCGCCTTCTTCTTCACGTTCTCCTCAACGGTGCTTCCGCTGGGGATAGCCATCTCAGCGATCCTCGCGCTGTCGGCCACCGTCCTCGTCCAGGGGACCATGCTTTTCGCGGGCGCGGGACTGTGGCGCGACGGTGACAGGTAGAACGCTCGCGTCCGCGCGCCCTAGGTGCCGCGACCCTTCCCCAGGAAACCTAGAAGCGTGAAGACCGCCCCGATCAGTATCAGCGCGACGGCAAGCGCATGCCCGCTGCCCAGGTCCACGGTCCCGCGTAGAAGGTCTATGCCCATGGCGACGAGCGTGATCACGAGGCAGAGGAAGCCCGCGTAGAATATCTGGTCCGAAGCTTTCAAAGCCGTTCGCCGAGAGCTGCTGGAGCCCTCCTTTTTAACAGTCCGATGTCCGGGCCCGCCATCGACGTGCGTTTGCGGCTGTGCGGGTCAGGAGACGGGCGGCGCTCCCCTCCCAGGCTCAGCCGCTGGTCGACGCAGAAGGCCTCGGAAGGGGGCGGAGTAGTACACGGTGAGAACCACGATGTACGGCACGACCAGGTAAAGGAGGACAATGGTGAGCGTCCCGCCCGTTACCACGAGGTAGGTCAGCGAGAAATCGTAGAACGCATGCGTCATGATCGTAATGTAGAGGTTGCCCGTGAACTGGTACATGTAGGAGAAGGCGAGGGCGCTGAAGAGGAACCTGCCCACCGCAGCCATTGCGAGAGTCATTATCACCCCGGTGGCATCCGAACCGGGGGCCACGCCGGCGAGGTCCGTGGGCACATGGACCAGGGAGAAGACCATGGCTGACACGAGGATGCCCTGAGTGATCCCGAACCTTCTGGCCGTTCCGATCTGGACGAACCCCCTGAACACGAACTCCTCCGTGAAGGCGACGATAATGATGCTAGCCGCGACAGCCCAAAGGGGGAGCCCTGCGACCACAGGCCTGAACGCCTGGGACCATCCGCCGGCCGCGTAGACGAGCGCGACGTTCCCAGCGAAGAAGACGGCGAGCAGGGGAAGGGAGAGGAGCAGGTTGTTCCTGCTGAGGCCGAGGTCCCCCCACTTTATCCCCTCCGCCCTCATGGCGAAGGCGCCGAGGCAGGCTATGACGATGTATCCCATCATCTGCTGTACGAAATCCACGTAGGGCCCGAAGCTCTTCCAGAACAGGGTCAACACCTGGGCGTCACGGTTCAGCAGGATGAGTAGCACAGTGAGTGCGAAGACGAACAGGCCGCCCACAGCGGCGCTAGGCCTGCTGCTCAATTCCTGATACAGCGCATCTCGCGGCTTCCCAACCTATTTAACGCATTGAGGGCGAACCGCGGCCAGTCCGAGCTGCGGGGTCTGCGGCGGCTCATGTGAGGACACGGCGCTGGCACGGCACAAGCAGGTGAAGCCAAATAAACAAGGAGGCGCCAAACGTAGAATGCGATGAAGCCGAGCAAGACCGCTGGCACGATCTATCGGAAGGTGGCGAGGAAGGTCCTCGCCGAATCTCTCGGGATCAAGAAGGGCGATGCCGTGACCGTCGAGACGTGGAGCAACTCCCTGGCGCTGGCGACCGCATTCTCTCTGGAAGCCAAGAGGATGGGCGCCGTCCCCATAATGCTTTACGAAGACGAAGACACGTACGTCTTGGGGATACGCGTCGCGCCCAAGGAAGTCATCGGCGCCATGGGGAAGCATGAATACAGCCTGCTCTCCTCCACCGATGCTTACGTCTTCATGCCGGGACCCCCAATCGCCTCGTACAGCAAGACAGTCACAAGGCAGGAGTACATCGATTCGACCAGGTACAACGACTCGTGGTACAAGGCCGCCGAGAAGGCGAAGCTGAGGGGCGCGAGGCTCACCACGGGCTACATCGGCACAGACATGGCCGAGGTCCTGGGCAAGACCGTCGACGAGACCGTGGGCGTTCAGCTGAAGGCCGCCTTGGTGGACTTCGGTGTGGTCGATCGCCTCGCGAAGGGGCTCGCCGCGAAGATGAAGGACGCGGCTAAGGGCTCCCTCAAGGGACCAGGAACGGACCTCGCATTCGAGTTCAAGGGCGAGCTGGAGGTCCAGGACGGAAGGACCGACGCCGAAGACGTCGCTTCAGGGAACAACGTCTGTTACGTGCCTCCGGGCTTCGTGTACAAGGAGTTCGACCGGGGCTCCGTGAACGGCAGGGTGGCTCTTTCGCCGACCCTCACCCGGTTCGGCATGCTCAGGGATGCCACCGTCGAGGTCAAAGAGGGGGCGATGGTGAACTGGCGCTCAGGGGGCTCTCCGGAGGTCCTCAGGGCCCTGGAGGCGGTGATCCCGGAGAAGTCGCGCGTCCTCTACGGGATGACCGTGGGCGTCAATCCCGAGATGAGGTTCGGATATGGCCAGGACAGGTTCCCTGCGGGCTCCATAGGCCTGTCGGGACCGTTCGCAGGCATCGTCAGGGGAGCCAACCTGAAGGCCGCAGGCGCCTCGCTGGTCAGGGGAGGAGCCCTCTAGGGGCCCTCAGCGCCCGTAGCGGGACAGCCCCTGGGCGACGTAGGCCTTGAAAGCGTCGACGTGGAGGTGCACCCCAACGTCGGCGTTGGGCGCCTTCCCCCAAGCCCCGCGGCGGTCGCAGACGGTCCGGCCTCGGGTCCAGACTCCACTGGTTTCGACCTCGACCCTCATGGGAGAGGTCGCCACCATCCCGGGGTGGAGGGCCTCGGCGACGGCGCACGGGTCGTGAAGAGGGCAGCCGCCCAGGCCGAACTGAGCGAGGTATGATCCCCGGAAGAAGTCCAGGAGGTCAGCCACCGTGGAGGCGACCGGGTTTCCCAGGAGGCGGATGTCCTGCGCGTCCTTCCGCGTATACAGGGCCTGGTGCGTGACGTCGAGGCCCACCATCGTTATGGGGATCCCGGACGCGAAGACCGCTTCGGCTGCCTCGGGATCGACGTAGGCGTTGAACTCGGCCGATGGAGTGGTGTTTCCCTCACCGATGGCGCCTCCCATCCAGACTATCCGGGCTATCCTCCGCCCTATCTCCGGCTCCCGCATGATGAGTGTGGCGATGTTGGTGAGAGGCGCGGTGGGGACGAGGACCAGCGGCTCGTCTGAAGAAAGGGCGATCTCGGCGATCAGGTCGGCGGCGTGGCGGGGGTCGGCGGAGAAGGCCGCTTCGGGGAGGGAGGCCCCGTCGAGCCCGCTCATGCCGTGGATCTTCGGCGCTGTCACCAGCTCCCTTGCCAGAGGCCTGTCGCAGCCGGCGGCGACGGGGACGTCAGTCCGCCCCGCAAGGGTGAGGACCTTGAGGGCGTTGGCCGTGGTCTTGTCCAAAGTCTGGTTCCCCGCGACCGTGGTGACCGCAAGGAGCTCCGCCGACGGGTCGGCGGCTGCCAGGAGGATGGCTATTGCATCGTCATGGCCCGGATCGCAGTCCAGTATGACCCTGGTCTTCACAGTCGGAGACACGGTGCTTGTGGTATAAATCTGCGGTGGCCTCGTCCTCGACCTCCATGAAACCATAGATCCCCTGGGAGAGGAGCAGGTGGTGTAGCCTCTCGGCTTCCTTCTCAGCCTTCAGCGACTCCTCGAGAAGCTGAATCTCGTCCGAGATTCGTCCTCTTCTTTGTCAGTCACATCATGCGGTTCGCTGGCCGAGTTGACGGCGCGAGATCGGAAGAAGCCTTCCAGAGAAGGCGGATCAGGAGCCCGCCATCCCGGGGTCCCTCCGAGCCTAGGGGAAGTTCACCAAACGCACGACTGAGAGTTCACGTGGCCCGTTTAAATACGCCCCCAGCGTTGGACTCCAGCAATGAACCTAGCGAAGACGTCACTAGCTATAGTCTTGATGGCATTGATGCTCATGATGCCCCTGGCGGCGCTTCCTGCGAGGGCAGACGGCTATGCGGGGCCGTCCGCGCTCTTCTGGGCCGACAGGCAAATCAGTTCCACCGACAACACCGAAACTTACGAAGTATGGCTCCTCACCGCGTACAGGAGCTCGGGGCCCATGTCCGTGGCCGCTCAGTCACAGCTGGACCAGTACCTGCTCGTCTACGAGGTCGTCACCTTCAATTATGAAAGCGACTCTTACAACGGCACCTTCATCGCCTGGGGGACGCTCTCGCCGGAGTTGCTGACCACGACCGAGACGGTGGACGCGCCTCCGCCCTTGCCGGCAGCGAGATTCGGCTCTGCGGGAGTCTTCGCGCCCCTTCAGGACCCCAGCTCCTACACATTCTACGGCGACAGCATGGCGAGGACGAGCGGGGCGGGCGCCCTCGTGGTGAAGCCCGATGGGATATCCCACAACGGCGACCCCGAAGAGAGGGCGACCTTCGCGCTCCAGGGATACCAGCCCAATACTCTGTCCTCCGCGGTGGCAGTCGGCACCTTCGCGTGCTCCAGCGGCCCCACGGTCTTCAACGCCGGGCTGTACCTCCAGATCACCGGAAAGGTGTACTCCTTCTCCTATGATGGATCCAACTACCAGGTGAGCCCCACCGGCCTGACCCAGACCCACAAGGTTACGCTTTCGGGCAGCACGTACTACTACGGCATCTATTGGCAGATGATCGGCAACTACTACGTGTTCGGGGACGCATACCCCGGCTACACCAACTCCCTCACGTATTACTTCCTCGGCTACGGCATCCCGTGGGCCATCGCCGAGTACTAGAGAAGACAGATGCGGTGTTTTTTCACAACGGCCCGCAGCCTCGGGCAGGGAAGCCGTAGCTGTGCCCGTAGGGACGAGACGATGAAGCCCAGCTAGGAGGCCGCCTTCGATGGCAGCACCTTGAGGAATCTCACGCCGAGCGTGAAGAGCAGCAGCCCCAGCGAGACCGTCCCGGCGACTGTCACCCACTCCGGCCAGGTCGGCATGTAGCCGGCCAGGTGGATGCCGAAGACGGGAATGTCGCTCCCCCGGACGTAGTTCAGAGGCGGCAGGTCGTTCGCCAGCTGCCCCATTATCGTCGTGTCCCAGCGATCCGCGAGCAGGCCCACTACCACCAGCGCGGCGCCGAAGAACAGGGCCTTGCCGGAGCGCCTCAGGCGCGGCACCAGAAAGATCACGGCCGGGGCCACCGCCCCCAGGGCGAGCTCCAGCACCAACGGGGCGTAGGAGTAGGGCGTCCCAGCCAGCGCGGCCGAAAGGGCGGCCGAGGTCGGGCCCGTGCTGAGGATGTAGTAGTTCCACAGGTACACGGGAATGTAGAGGATAAGCGAGAGGCCCGCCAGCTTTCCCAGGCCCGCGAGAACCTCCCTCGAAGCGACTTCGCGCTTCATGAATCTTGAGGTGAGCATGGAGGCGATCACGGTCATTGAAAGACCGGCTGGAATCGCGGACAGCAGGAAGAGCAAGGGCATCATCTCGGTGTTCCACAAGGGCCTGGCCACAAGGACGCCGTAGAGCGCGCCAAGAGACGACTGGTGGAGAGTGGAGAAGACCACGCCTGCGGTGGCCAGGGCCGGCATCGCCCAGCGCAGGCCCGCCGTGACCTTCGCCAGAGCCTTGCTCCTGCCGAGCCTGCTGGACTCGGCGATCGAGGGGACGAACTCGGTGAGGAGGACGGCGGCGTACAGCGAAATGCACCAGAAGACCTCCAGAAGGACGGAGCTGTCGTTCCAGTATAGAAGCGGGTACCAGAAGCGCTCCGGACGGCCCACGTCGAGCACCAGGGTGAGCATAGTGATGGAGTATCCTATCAGGCCGATGAAGACGGCCAATCGACCTACAGCCCTGAACCTCTCCATCCTGAAGATGTAGATGAGGGCGGACACCGCGAACGCCCCGGCGCTGAGGGAGATAAAGGAGTAGTCGGCCGCGATCCAGATCCCCCAGACGACGGCGTTGCTCATCCCAGTGACGGACAGGCCCTGGGTTATGACGACGTATCCTCCGTAGAGCCCGTATGCGACCATGGCGGAGAGGAGGCTCATCCAGACGTAGAGCCTCTTCGATGCGTGCAGGGCGCCCGAGAAGGTCACTGCTGGGTCACCCCTGGCTGGATGTAGTAGACCCGTGGCTTAGTGCCCAGCTCCTTCTTCAGCTGCATGGCTGTATCCATGAAGGAAGACACCGGGACGTCGCCGAACCTCGGGCTGGACACGTTGCCGGTCGATATGTCGCCGAAGCGGCGCGCGCCGACGGGGCAGATGTTGACGCACGCAGGGGTGGCTTCGGGGTCGACCCCCGGCGTTAGGCCCTTCGCTAGTCCTGAGTCGATCCTCTGCACGCAGAAGGTGCACTTCTCAACGACGCCCCTCGGCCTCCTGGGGACCTCCGGGGTCCCGAAGTCGGGGACGGCGGAGTTCTTCCCGGTGGGCGCGGTCCAGTCGAAGTACCTCGCGCCGTAGGGGCAGGCCGCCATGCAGTACCTGCAGCCGATGCATTTCCCGTAGTCCATCACGACGAGTCCATCGGAAGCCCTCTTGTACGTGGCCCCGACGGGGCACGCGGCCACGCAGGGCGGGTTCTCGCACTGCATGCAGGGGCGTGGCAGGAAGACCTGCCTCTTGTCCTTCCCGACCGTGACGGTCTCAGAGTAGACCACGTTCCAGTTGATGGAACTGTCAGGGAAGTCGTTGGTGGCCTTGCAGGCCCAGGTGCACTGGTTGCATCCGATGCACTTGGTCTGGTCGATGAGCATGGCCCACTGATGTGAGCCGCACGAAGCGGCCTGGACCGTCTGGGCGCAGGCTGACGTCGTCTGGAGGGTTGAAGGGAGGTGTTGGGTCAGGAAGAGGTAGCCAGGCGGAAGAGAGAGAGCCGCTATCCCCCCGGCGGCGACCTTGACGAAGTCACGACGGCTGAAGGAAGTCGGTCCGTTCGCCATACCTTACATACCAGAGACTAAACGATATATGATTTACCTTTATAGATAATAGACCATGTGGCTATTCGCCGCGCGCCTGCATAGAAGAAGGACTCGGTCGGTCGTCTACATACGAATACATAGATTCCAGGCAGGACGACGCGCCAACGTTAAGAGCACGGACGCTTGACCACCAGGGAGCGCGTGTATCGAAGACAGGGTCCGGCCGCGGTCGCCTTCCTTTCGGAGGTGACGATAGTAATGATCTCCATCTACCTCCCCTACAGGGCGTTCGAACTGGGGGCCGGCGCGTGGCTCGCAGGTCTCGTAGGGGCGTCCGGCTCGGTCGTCTACATGTTCGCGCCGTTTCTGGCGGGAAGGCTCTCCGACCGCTTTGGGCCGAAGCGCCTCCTGTTGCTGGGGAGCCTGATGATTTCGCTCCTCTGCCTTTCATACACTTTCGTGACGGTGCCTGCCGCGTTCGTCGGCCTCAGGCTCCTTGAAGGGATCGGCTGGGCGATGATCTGGCCCCCCTTGGAGGCGCTCTACAGCACGAGCGGCCCCAACCTGAGCGGCAGCCTCAAGATGTTCAACCTGTCCTGGGGGCTGGGCTCGGTCGCCGCCCCGATCCTCGGAAGCCTGATCGTCACGGCTTCGTCGGTCGACTGGACGCTGCTGGTGTCCGCGGGGCTGATGGCGGTGGTGGTCGTCATCTGCCTGGGGTTGGGAGGAGGGAGGCCCTCGCATGCCGTCCATCCCGAGCCGGGGGCCGCGAGGATCGGCTTCAGGAAGTCCGTCGTACTGCTCTCGAACACGTTCGTCTACGGCTTCACCATCACGACGATATCGACCTTCTTCCCGAAGTACGCCGCGAGCCTTGACCTGGGCGTCGCGCTGTGGGGGATCACCCTCAGCGCGATCTACGCGGGCAGGCTGCTGGCGTTCTTCTTCTCGGAGAGGGTCATCTCGGCGATGGGGACGGCCCGCACGAGGACGGTCTTCCTGGCCGTCTCGATGTGCTTCCCGATCTGCGCGGTGCTGCTGGGCTCCAACGTCTACGCCCTGACGGCCGCGTCGCTTGTGACCGGGGCGGCGTTCGGGCTCGTCTACTCGTCCACCCTCGTGTCTGTGCTCAGCGGCCCCACCGAAGGGAGGGGACGGGCGGCGGGGCTCTTCGAGTCTTCCCTCGGGCTGGGCTCTTTCGTCGGGCCGGCCCTGGCGGGGAGCGTCGCCGGATCGGGCCTGTGGCTGACCATGGCCCTCCCTTTGGCCCCGGCGACGGTGGTCCTCGTCTCCGACATGGCATCGTAGAGCGGATGTCTCCTTGGGTCGTCAGGCTTAAAGGGAAGCGGCGGGAGGACTAGCACGTGACTCCGAAGTTCACCTACGTGGGGATCCGCGTCAAGGACATGGGCGAATCCATCGCTTTCTACACCGAGCTGTTCGGGATGAAGCTGCAGGGGAGGAGCAGGATAGAGGCGACGGGAGGGGAGGTGGCCACGCTGACCAGCGAGGACGGAGGCTTCCCCCTGGAGCTCAACTACTATCCGAAAGGGAGCCGCTTCGATCAGGAGTATCACGTCGGGGAGGGGTTGGACCACCTCTCCTTCCAGGTGGAGGACCTGGAGGCCTTCCTGAAGAAGTCGAAGGAGAGGGGGCACAAGGTCCCGGAGGACATAAGGGCCAAGACCTCCAGGTGGGCCTACGTGGAGGACCCCAACGGGATCTGGGTGGAAGTCTTCCAGTGAACGAGGCGGCTCGCAGCCCGCTCTGAGGCCTGGGAACAGACGCGTGTGAAAAGTCCCGATACGCCCGAGTCGGAGCGACGGATCTGGGGAGGACGTCTTGGAGCCCGCCGTCGAAACCATGAGGCTGTCGAAGGCCTACGGCAGGTCCACGGCCCTGCACCGGCTCTGCACAGGCGTGAGGAGCGGGGAGATGTCGTGACGATCGGGCCGCGGGCTCGGGACGAAATCCGTCGGCTTCCGTTCGATTCGTTCGAAGCGGGCGGCTTGAGACGGAGGGAGGTCGGAGGGGCCCATCGAAACACATTTAAAATATGCGACTCTAAGGCATTGGGACTCAGAAATGTCTGCGCCAAACACAGTACTAATCGGTAAGAAACCCGCGATGAACTACGTGCTGGCGTGCCTCACGCTCTTCCAGAACGGAGTGAACGAGGTGCACATCAAGGCCAGGGGAAAGGCCATAAGCACAGCCGTGGACGTCGCTGAAATCACGAGGAAGCGCTTCGCAACCGAAGCAAAGGTCAAGGAAATAAAGATCGACACGGAGCAGCTCAAGAACGCCGAGACGAACACGATGAGCAACGTCTCCAGCATAGAAATCATACTGGCGATGTAGCGCAAGCCGAGGGAGGCTAACCTTCCCGCTCTAGCGTCTGCTATTGAGGGTGACCGCTGCGGGTGAGGGTGTCCTGATAGGACGGCCTAGGAAGCCTCTTTAGCCGAGATGACGTACGAGTTCACGGGCTGGAGCCTTGGGGACCTATCACGGAGAGATAATCCTCGACACGCATGACCCGAAGGAGCTCGTGGACATCACCTCGCAGGTCGGCGACGCCGTGAGGGAGAGCGGGCTGAAGGACGGCATCTGCCTCGTGTGGTCGACCCATACCACGGCATCCATAGTGGTGAACGAAAACGAGAGGGGCCTCTCGACGGACATCATCGGCAAGGTGGCCGAGGACTTCCCCCGCCGTGGGACCTGGCTGCACAACCTGATCGACGACAACGCTCATTCACATCTGGCGGGCACCTACCTTGGTCCCTCCATGACCATCCCGATCAGGAACGGGACGCTTTCACTTGGGACGTATCAGTCGGTCTTCTTCCTCGAACTGGACGGGCCGCGCAACGGACGAAGGGTGGTAGTCGAGATAGTGGGCGAGTGAGTCGGTCTCCAGCTGAGGATCCCTCGGTGCGGACGAGGAAACCGGCTTCAGAGGGCTCAGCTCCTGAAGATGACCGCGGCCAGCCCAATGGTCGACGGCCGCCGTTCCCTCCCCCTTTCGGCTGCCGTCAGCGCAAGTGCTGCCCGTAGTATGGTGCAGCCTTTTGAACGGCCCGGCGGTCGCGTTCCAAGCTTTTTAAGAGCCCGCCGGGAAAGGCACCTCGTTGGTCTACCAGCCTAGAAGGAGCAGGTCGATTGACGCGGAGCTCTCGAGCTCCTACTGGACGTGGAGGGCGAACCCCGCCCTCACCGTGCCGTCGATGTTCTCGACTTCGCTCTCCGTCCTCGTCGAGTCGATCGTGGGCCTGGCTGTGCTCGGGCTCATAGTCGACCTTGAGAAGACGGACTGGCTGGTGCGGATCGCGAAGGCTGTCAGCAGCATGGACTACGCCCAGCTCGGCGAGCTCCTCAGGTCCCCGGGCTTCGTCTTCGTGGCCCTGGCCTTCCTCGCGCCGGCGGTCTTCGTGGCCATCGTCGTGGAGGTCCTTGCGAGCGGTTTCGTGTACTCGGCCGAGTTCGGTTCCTATTGGCTGGCCCTCCAGGGCTCTCACGTCGGGGTGGCGGAGGTGATGGACAAGTTCACGGAGAGATGGCGGGAGATGGCCTGGACGCACTTCCTGTCGTACCTGGTGACCCTCGCTCCCGTCCTGGTCGCCTGCGCCGTGGGGATGTCCGCGGTGGCCGCTGGGGGAGGCCTCGCGGAGGGCTTGGTCGCGGTCGTCCTGGTGGTGATCGGCCTGGCGGGGACCCTCCTCCTGTCGTCGATGCTGATCTTCACTCCCGTCGTGGTCATGGCCGAGGGCCTCTCGGGCAGGGCCGCTGTGTCTCGGAGCCTGGGCCTGGGCAGGAGGAACCTGGGCTCGGCGTTCGTCTACGGGCTTGTCTACGTCGTCCTGACGGGTGGCGTCACCTTCGTCAGCTCTCTCTTCCAGGGTGCCGGTCTGCCGCTTTCGTCGCTGGCGTCGGTGGGGATCCTGATACTCGTCACCCCTGTCCTTCACCTGACAAAGACCAACATCTACCGGGATTCGCTGGCGGAAGGGTCGGCTGCCCGGGAGCTCCTTCCGTCGTTCTTCTCCGATGTAGGGCCTTTGGCCGCGATGCTCTGGGGGAAGTTCCTGAAGGGGCTGGGCGAGCTCAAGGCCTTCGTCGCGGACGTCAGGAACCTGCCCTACCATCTTCTCTCGTCGGCCTCGATGCTCATGGGGTGGTTCGCCGGGGTCTACCTGGCTCAGAACGGGGTGACCCAGCTCCTCGTGAGCATCGGCATGGTGACGGGGAAGATCAACCCCGTAGTCAGCGGCGACCTCCCGCTCACGTTGGGAATCTCGATATTCTTCCACAACTGGCAGGTCAGCCTGGCCACAGCGCTCTCCGGGGTCTGGTTCTCCGTCGCTCCGTTCGTGACCCTGTTTCTAAACGGGACGGTCATCGGGGCCGTTTCTGGGCTGGCGCCCACCCCCGCCATGTTTGCCGCCGCCATCCTGCCCCACGGGGTCATCGAGATTCCTTCGCTGGTGCTCGCGGGCTCGGCCGGAATGAAGCTGGGCGTCTCCTTCCTGCGTTTCGTCAAAGGCGGGCCCCAGGAGGCCGACCAGTTCCATGTCGCGGCCAGGCAGACGGTCTACATCGCCGTGGGGCTGGCCCTGCTGTTCCTTGTGGCCGGGTTCATCGAGGGCAACATCACTCCCGTAATCATGAGGATGGCCGGCTGGACCTGAGCCCCCAGGGGGCGGACCCCTAGGTCAGGACCGGAGCGATCGACTGGAGCAGCGATTCTTCGAACCTGACGTGATTTGCGAAGTGCTTGTTCGGGTCCTGGATGAGGACGTACTCCCAGTAGAAGCTGAAGATTCCGAGGGTGATCAGAGTGAGGATGATGTAGAGGACGAAGCTCCTGTTCGGCAGGGGCTCGTACCTGTTGAAGGAGAAGCCGATGCCGAGGGCCGACAGCGCCCGAGATGCGTCCGCGATCATCGCGTCCTCCCTCCTTTCATGCTTGAAGTAGTCGCCGGTCAGGAAGTAGAGGATGTACAGCCCCGCGATGAGGTTGACGACAGGTATGACGTAGAGTATGACCCACAGCACCGCGCTCTTCTCCGTCTCCTCGATCTGGGACTCCCTCAGGGTCGCATCGAAGGAGCCAAGGTACGAGTCCACGCCCGTGCCCTTCTTGGAGGCGATCTCACGAAGCGCTGCCTCCAAGTCCGTGAAGAGCCTCTGCTGCCTCGCGAAGTGTCCGTTGCGCCTCCGTATCAGGGTGTAGATGACGTAAAGGAACGCCAGGTACAGGAGGACGAACCCCAGCATGAAGAAGGCTGTGGTCCCTGAAATGAGGCCGCTGATTGACGAGAAGTCGTAGCCAGCCCCCGACGTGTAGTCGGGGCCAATGGCGGCGAACACCATGGCCATGATGACGGCGAAATAGATCACGCCGAGGACGGCCTCCCCCACCGGCAGGAGCATCCATAGCGGGGAGACCCTCGTATCGGTCGCCACCCTCATCTCGGAGTCCCTCCTGAGGTTCTGAAGTGCCAGGGACAACATTGATGGTCAGCTTCAGGCGAATAATAAACGTTCTCGGGGCCCTCGTCCGTATGGACCGGACGTCATCGGAACCTGAGGGCGACGATGTCAGGCTGAGACCGGCCGGGATCCCTCGTCTGGACGGACTCGGACTGTCCTTGTCTTCGTTATCAGGTAGATGGCGTCGAGGGAACCCATGGTCGCTCCCAGGAAGGAGATCAGGCTGACGTACAGGAAGAGGCTGAGAAGAGAGGACGCCATCAACACGTAGAGCCACCTCCTTTCCCCCCTCCTCTGAAAGAGGGTTATCCCGACGACCATGCAGACGCCGAGGGCGAAGCCCAGGAGGATGTATTCCAGGTCGTAGACCGAGAGATCGGGGACGAGGACCAGGGTCAGGAGGTAGTCGAAGCAGACCACGAGGCCGCCTGCGACCGCAGCCCAGTAGGAAAGCCCGAGTCGTTTCGGTGGTGGAGGCGTCTCCATGGAGCTATACTTGGAAGCCATGTTAATTAACGTTGAACAAGATGGGACCGGCGTCGCCGGCTGAGGTTACTCAGGTCGCGCCCGCGTCGGCCGCAAAACGGAGGGGCCCCTGGACCGCAACCGCCCCCCCGCCCTTCCTCGCGCCCACAAGTCGAAGCGTGTAGCCGGTGCCGGGACCGTCGCAAAGGACGAAGTCGTCCTTCAGGCTGCCACGCTCCAGCGAGCTCGAAGCGACCTCGGCGCCGAACTGCTGCAGGAAGCCCGTGAACTGGCCCAGCTTTGAGCCCGCCCCCATGATGAAGACGGTTCCGAAGTCCCGCAGGACGGGCATCCAGAGGCAGGTCTTCTTCTGACCCGGAGGGACCTCGCCCAAGAGCTGATCCGTCTCGAACTGGCCCAGCTCCCGACGCACATAGAGGGACACCTTCTCGAACTCACCTTCGGGGTTCGTGACCTCCGAGACCACGACGCCGCTGTTGCCAGTGTCCAAGGTGGCCTGGGCGCCGCCGCCGAGGTCGAGCAGGGGGAGTTCCACCTGGGGCCTGGGGGGCATCCATCCGGAGTGAAGGAGGAGGACCCAGAAGTCGGGCGCCCCTTCGGGGACGAAGTGCGCGGCGGGTGCCACTATGGTCCCGCTGCAGTCCTCCTTGACGAAGCCGAAGGCGGGGAAGATGTCTTCGAGGAGGAACTCGTAGAGCCGAGAGCCGTCGTCGACGTCGCTGGTGGTGAACTGAAGAGGCTCTGGTGATGCCATGGTCGGGTGGGGATGCCACCTCTTCTTCGCGCTCCGGGGCGGATGCCAGGCAAGATCTACCTGGGTCAGCCCCGACGAAGCCTCCCTGATCTCGAGGGGGCCCTCGCTTCTCACCATGAAGGCGGCCTGGTTCGCGGCTATCTTGTAGACAGCGTCGAGGGATGGAATGAGGCTGTACGACGACATCTGGCTCGACAGCTGGCTAGGGGATTGTTATCTCTTTCCCTCGCGTTCCGGACCGGACTCCGGGGCAGCGGCTACGGACGGTCCGGGGAGAGCGGTTACGCCGGCCCCGGCCTAATGAGGACGGGAACGTAGCCGGAAGTCTCGAGCAACTTCCGCACAGGCTCGCAGGGGCTTTCGAACACCTTCGGCGAGCCGTCCTCGACAGGACAGAAAAGGAAGCAGCGGTCCAGGCGCGGATCGACGGGACACCTGAGATGTTCAAGGCCAAGGAGCACGTTCTCCTCTCTGAGTATCCTGCCGCATGCCAGGCACGTCGTGCGAAGAACGAGGAGGTTGCCGCTGTAGGACTTCTCCACCTTCGACTTCGCGTGAACGCAAGCCGCGTCCCTAAGGGCGTAGTCAGACGGCTCACCCCCCGGTTCCGCGTAGGGTGTCGGAGAGCCTAGAAGCACCTCTCCCACCGTATGGAAGATAGGAGGCTCCTGCTATTAAGTCTAGGCTCCGGCCTCAGGGATGACGAGGAGAGAGTGATGGCTCGCCAGTTCCTGCCTGACGTCGTCCTTCCCAGTGAACTGCTTGATGTCGTAGGTGCAGAGGAACACAGCGTTGAAGGGCAGCCTGACCCCGAGTGCCTTCTCCAGCCGCATGACTCCTTCCTGCTCCCCGTACTTCATCAGGTCGCTGGCGTCCATGACGAGCCTGATCCCCCGGAAGCCTTTCTTCTGGGATTCCTCGGCGAGCCCCTGAAGCGTCTCCACCGCCGCGATCTCGCTGAATTCGTACCCTTGGAAGAAGACCTCTCTGACGCTCAGCTGGAAGCTGGATGACCTGTGGGCCTGGTCGGCCAGCTCCCGGATGTCGAGGGTCCCCGTGGTGCTGGCGCCATATGGGTTGCCCGTTATCAGAACGAACATCTCGCCCTTTTCGCCCGCCGCCCTGCAGAACCACCGCACCACCTGTTCCTTCATGTTCAGGTTGTCGCAGAGGGCCAGCACGTGGTCGCCGGAGGCGACCCTGTCCATGAGGGCGCGCTGCACCACCAGCGAAGGGTCCACCACCTCCATCCTGGACGGAAGGTCCTGGATCGTCTCGGCTCCCTGAAGGGCCTCGGGGAAGGCCGCCTTCAGATGGGCAAGCACCAGCGGGAACAGGACCACGGATGGATGTCTTCCCAGGAGCAGACCCACGGACTCCATGAACTTGTCCTGCTCGTAGACTATGTCCTCGGGCTCGAGCCCGTAGATCTCTATGAGCTGCCTTCTCAGCTCCCTCCAGGGCTCATCTCCGATGGCCTCGCTTAGGGAGGCGCCGACCGTCGCGCTGACCTGGTCCCTTATCCCGGATTTCGGGAAACGGAGGACGGCGGAGGACATCGGCGGTCTTGGGCATGCCCTTCTCATAGTTATGTTTTGGGTTCCCCGCAGGCGCGAGGCGTCGGCCGCCTCCTTCCCCCGGCGGCGCCAACGGACTCCGATGGGCACAGGAAGCTCCCCTGGGACTTGGGAACGCCGCGGCGTCTTCGCGGGTTCGCCCTGCAAGGCTTAAATCGACGGATTCGGCTCGTTTCGCCCATGAAGTGCCAGGCGTGCGGCGCCGAGGCGCCCGAAGGCGCGAGAACCTGCCCCAGGTGCGGAGCGGCGGTGAGCGCGGCCGCGCCGAAACCCGAGCCCGTCGAGAGACTCAAGGTGGAGCAGATCGCCATCAGCGAAAGGGGCTTCACCTTCCGGGTCAACAACAACGGGACGGCCCCGTTCACCATAGAGAAGATAGTCTTCCACGACAGCCCCGAACAAGTCAGGGGCATCCTGCGGGGTGACGGCATCCTCAGAGACGGAAAGGTGACGATGTTCCCCGGGGACGTCGCCGACGTGAACTTCCAGACTTCGTTCAACGGCATCAGCGGGATCGTCTACACCGTCGCAGTGCATACGAAGTCGGGGAGGAAGTACGAAGTCGGCGTCGGGTTCCCATAGCCCCTAACGGGACGCGCCGAAAGGAAGGCCCTAGGCTTCGGAACCGAGGCTCCCCTGCTTCCCTCTCCTCCGTTGGATGTAGACCGAGGCCACCACGGAGGCAGCGATGACGGCCAGGACCACGGCTATCGAAAGGAGGGTAGGGACCACAAAGCCGAACTGGCCCGCGATCATCTTCGCCCCGAAGAAGACCAGCACCACCGAAAGGCCCCTGTTCAGGTACTCCAGCCTGTACAGGACCATGTCGAGCACCACGTACAGGCTCCTGAGGCCCAGGATGGCCGAGATGTTCGACGTGTAGGCCACGAAGAAGTTGAGGGTTATCGCGATGACGGCCGGAAGGGAGTCGAGGGCGAAGACCAGGTCCGTGGTCTCAATAGCGATGAGGGCGAGGAGGAGGGGCGTAAAACAGCGCCTTCCGTCGCGCTTGGTCGTAAAGTGGGAGTCGTCGAACGAATCGGAGATCGGCATCACCTTCTTCGCGCTCCTGACGATGAAGTTCCTGCTGGGGTCGACGTTCCCGGGGCCGGCTCTCGCGAGGCGGTACCCCGAGTAGATGAGGACCGCGCCGAAAACGACGATCATCCAGTCGAACCTGGCGATGAGCTCGAGGCCCGCGGCTATGAAGAGGCCCCGCAGCACGACCGCCGTCACTATGCCCACGTACAACGTCTTCGTCTGGTAGGCAAGGGGGACGTTGAAGTAGGCGAATATCACGGCGAACACGAAGAGGTTGTCGAAGCTCAGGGAGTACTCCACAAGGTAGGCCGTGAAGTAGTGAAGCATCGACTCCCCTCCTAGGTACAGGCCGACCAGCACACCGGTGACGACCCCTATGGAGATCCAGAGGATCACCCACGAAATGGCGTTGCGAAACGTCGGGGGCTTTGCGTCCCTGTGCAGGAAGAGGTCGATGGAGATGAAGAAGACTATCGCGACGTGGTACAGCGCCCAGATCCACAGGGGTATCGAAGGGAACTCCACGGGAGCTGTCAAGAACTAGAGGACTTCGGGAGGACGTGCTTATAATTCTAGGCTATGTGCGCTTTGATCTCTTCACGAATCTGGTC
The DNA here is from genome assembly GCA_035543015.1 of Conexivisphaerales archaeon. Taxonomy (GTDB): domain Archaea; phylum Thermoproteota; class Nitrososphaeria; order Conexivisphaerales; family DTJL01; genus DATKKG01. Next base: position 61,714 of record DATKKG010000040.1, read on the forward strand.
GTCGGTCTTGCCTTCGGTCGAAATCCCCAGCTCCTTCGCAGCCTTCAGAAGTCTGTCGTGGTCAGACGGCTGGGCGGTTGACTGGCCCGCGGCCTCCTTCATCTTCTGGACCTCCAGGTCCGACTCCACCTTGCCCTTCTGGAACTCGCCCTGGGCCCTTCCCAGGGACCTGGCCAAGTCGGGTATCTTGCCGGCGCCGAAGATGAGGACGACTATTATGACGATGACGATGAGCCACTCTGAGCCCTGCAGTAGGAGAGGTGTGAACAGCATGCTTTTCTCGAAAGGAGAGGACGGGAGTCGCTTATAGGGGTTTCTGGGACGGGACGCCTCGTGATTCGTCATGTGTGGCGCCGCAAGCCAAAAAAGGGCGGTCACGGCTGGCCTTGGTTGGTGCACCTGGAGCATGTCCGTCCACAGGCTGGATGAGCCGTTCCCAGCGGCACGTTCGTATCTGCTGAACAACCCGCTAAGGAGGAGGAGCGAGCCTCCCTCGAGGCTGCTCGACATGCTTGGGGTCAAGGGGACGGACACCTTGGTGGACTTCGGATGCGGGCCTGGCTACTACACCATGGAGGCGGCGCGAAGGGCACGTCTGGTCATAGCCGTCGACATCTCGGAGGAGATGCTCGACAAGGTTAAGGAGGCGGCGTCGAAGGCTGGCGTCTCGAACGTCCGCTGCGTGCGGAGCGACGGCAGGGAGCTGAAGCTGGAAGGAGGCACCGCGGACCTGGTGCTGCTTGTGAGGGTGTATCATGAGATAGCGGAACACGACGCGGCCCTCAAGGAGTTCGGCAGGGTGCTGAAGGTCGGTGGGAGGCTCGCCATGGTCGAAAGGGTGAAGAAGGGCCTGATGCCCGGCCCTCCGGTGCAGGACCCCGAGGCGCTGAGGTCGGAGGTCGAGTCTTCGGGGCCTTTCAGGCTCGCGCTGAAGCTCCCTCTGGGAAGCTACGCGGTGCTGGTCTTCGAAAGGAACGCCTGAAGCGGCCTCGGGCCACGCTAGTCTAGATAGCTAGAAATAGGCAGCTCGCCCCATGCCGAGCCTGTTCCCATTTGGCTTCGGATGGGCTCGCCTCCTTGACCGGGCGCAGAGATGAAGTCGGGCTCCATCTTCGCATTCTCCCCTAGGTTTTTGAATCGGGAGTACCGCCTCGTGGGCGTAATGATTTCGCAGAAGATGCTGGACGCCCTGAACGGCCAGGTGGCCGCGGAGCTCTTCTCATCGAACCTTTACCTTTCGATGGCTGCGTTCTTCGATGCCGCCGACCTGAGAGGCTTCTCTCACTGGATGCAGATCCAGGCGCACGAAGAGCTCGCCCATGCGCTCAAGATCTTCGAGCACGTCCTTGACAGGTCCGGAAGGGCGAAGGTGGGTGCCATAGCCGAGCCTCCTTTCAGCTGGGAGTCGCCCCTGACCGCCATGGAGGCTGCGTACCTCCATGAGGTCAAGGTGACGGGGCTCATCAACGACCTGGTGGCGCTTGCGGTTGCCGAGAAGGACAACGCCACGTTCAACATGCTGCAGTGGTTCGTCGCCGAGCAGGTCGAGGAGGAGAAGCAGGCCGATGAGATCGTCAAGAAGCTGAAGCTGGTAGGAGACAAAGACGTCGGTCTCATAGTCATAGACGAGGAGCTGGCCCGAAGAGGCTCGAAGTAGGGTAGCTCAGGGCTCTTTCGACCCTCCGCCGAGAAGGGCTTAATACCCAAGGGAGGGTACACAGCGGGAAGAAGGCGGATTGACGCAGAGCACCACCAGGCCTGTCATAGCCGCGCTGATAGCCAACCTCCTGGTCGCCCTGGTCAAGATAGCGGTTGCGATATTCAGCGGGAGCAGCGCCGCCATCGCCGAGGCAGTCCACTCTATTTCGGACACGGTGAACCAGGTGCTCCTGCTGACCGGCATCAACCTCAGCCGCCGGCCAGCCAGCGCGAAGCATCCGTTCGGCCGCGGAAAGGAGCAGTTCTTCTGGTCCTTCCTTGTGTCGCTAGTCGTCTTCTGGATCTCCGCGGTCTTCTCCATCGCCCAGGGCATCTCACGGCTGGGCAAGCCCCCCCAGGTGAGCAACATAGAGCTGACTATCCTGTCCCTGGCGGTGATCTCCGTCGTGGAGGCCTCCGCCCTCTACGTCACCCGGCGGCACATCAACCAAAGGGTGGCGGCCCTGAAGCTGAGGGACCTGAGGCACTTCTTCCAGGTCTCAAAGGACCCGGTGATACTGGCGACCTTCCTGGAGGACACGGTGGCCGTGCTGGGGGTCGTCGTGGCCCTGCTAGGGGTTTCCCTCACCTACGTCACGAAGAACGAGTTCTTCGACGCCGCCGCGGCGATAGTCATCGGGATAGCCCTCGCGGTGTACGGCATAATACTATCGTTCGAGAGCAAGGACCTCCTGGTCGGAGAGGGGATAGGCAAGGACGACATCGCCCAGATAGAAGGGGTCCTGAAGTCGTTCCCTGAAGTGGTCTCTGTCGCCGACGTCAGGGGGATATACTTCGGACCCGATGTGATTGTCCTCGGCCTTGAGATCGAGTTCAGAGACGACCTCAACACGGGGCAGCTGGAGTCCACTATCGACGCGATGGAGAAGGCCATACGGGGGTTGAGCGGGAAGTACCACCACATCTACGTAGAGGCGGAGAGGAGCTCGGAGACTTCGTCGCCCTAGGTCTCCGGCCGCCCGGCCGTTTCAGAGAGGAGGAGACTCGTACCTCGAATTCAAATAGCCCCGACTTCGGAGGCTTCCCGTGTCGGAGACAAGCCTCCAGGACACGTACGCCCCGAACAGCGTGTGCTTTGGCTGCGGCCCGGCGAACAAGCACGGGCTTCACATAAAGAGCCGCGTGGAACGAGGGAAGGTCGTAGCGGACTGGAGGCCTGAGGGCCGTTACGCGGCCTTCGAAGGCTATCTGAACGGCGGCATCATCGGGGTGCTTCTCGACTGCCACAGCAACTGGGCGGCGGCGTACTCCCTGATGAAGGAATTGGGCCTGCCCAGGCCCCCGGCGACGGTCACTGCCAGGTACTCAGTCCTCTTCCACAGGCCGACCCCGCTTGACTCCACGATTCACCTTGAATCCACGCCGACGCGCAGGTGGAAGGACAAGGTGTCGGTGGTGACCACGTTGAGCTCGGGCGACGTAGTGACGGCCACTTTCACGGGGACCTTCGTGATGGTTCGGGAGGGGCACCCCGCCTTCGGCAGGTGGAAGTAGACAGGCCAGGGGGGCCTACTTCGCCAGCCATCTGCAGGGCACCGAAAGGATGGCGCCCAGCCAGCAGTGAAGGTTCTGACTGAGAGACGAAGCGCCCTGCGTTGAGAGGGAGACCTCCCTGAGGAGACCCATCAAGGAGGGGCGCGACCTCATTTGGTCCACAGGAGGAGCGCATCCTCGGGCACTGGGGTTTGCAGCCCAGCTCATCCCCTGCGCGAGCGGGGAATCCTCTACCCTCGCCTGGGCGTAAGTGAAAACAAAAGGATGACGAGAGTCTACATCGGTTGCATCGGCGGTGACGGGCCCGCGGGAACGTAGTTCTCAGGGAGGTTGAAGAAGGCCAGTATCTGGAGTATCTCGGCCACGAGGATAAGCACGAAGCCTATCAAGATGATGGCTGTGGCGGCGCCGATCAGGTAGAGGAGGGCCGTCGTGTCGAACATCTTCACGTTCAGTTTCGAGGCGATGACCGAGTAGCTCCTCCGAAGGTAGATGGCGGCCACGATCAGCGCGATCCATACAACCGCCAGTCCGACTATGACGGAGAAGATGAGAGACATTATGTCGCCAGAGGTGTAGGTGCCGCTCTGACCGATGCTGGATATGCTGGAGAAGTTCCAACCAACGAAGGACATGACCGAAGCGAAGATGAAGATGCCTGCCACGATGACCCCCACGATGGAGGCCACCACGGAGATGAGCATGTTGTTCAGGACGGAGCGATCGTTCAACGTGTCCGAGACGTATTTCACCGCGAGGAGGACGAGGATGAAGCCAGCGAGAGCCAGAATCCAACCGACCGAGGGGACAGCGCCCAGGATGATGAGGACGGAGCCGATGCCTCCGTATGTTCTTGCTTGGGTTAGAAGGGTCATTTCGGAGTTCTTCGGTCGAAGCTACGTGCGGAGTCGATTTAAGTCTTCTCGGCCTGGGCTCGGCTGGAGGACGAACGCCCGGCCGGGAACGTCATTCGTCTCTCGACTTCGGGTCGCGTTCGGAGACGAGCTGGCAGGCCCGCTGCCGCGTTGGTCACGGCACCTCCATGAAAGTGCTTCGAAGCGTGGCCCTGCCTAGGTTCGATCATGGAAAAAGCGTCGCCTGAGCGTGTGTAAGGAATTGGCTCTAGTCGTACCACCAGTAGGCCGCGGGGAACCAAGGTGTGCCTTCGAAGGCGATTGCATACACTATCTCCATTTCGTAGTTCGGCATCCCCGAACCGTAGAAGTACCAGCCACTACCTGCGCCGTTGCTGCCCTGGGCGATCATCGTTTGGGTGGCCGTCCGTCCCGTCGAGTAGAAGGACCAGTCGTAGATGTTGCCCCCGTAGTCGAAGACGTAGTCGAAGGAGTACACCATGCCGGTCAGCCTGATGCTGGCGCCCATCGTGTAGATGCTTCCCCCTCCGTCCTCTTCATCCGAAGTGAAGGAGCCGACCGCCAGGACCTTTGACTGAGTCTCGGGAGAGTTGCCAGTGAAAGTGAAGGTCGTGGTCGACTCGGGAGTCCCATAATGGTACCTGCCGTCGGACCTCACGAAGAGCACCCCGTTGCCTCCGACGTTGTTACCCATAGAGGAGTAGAAGCCAGGCTCTTCGCCGTAGCCTATCTGGTTGGGGACGGGCCCCTGGATTGCGCCCCTGGCGTGTGGCGCGGCGGGCGTCGCACCCGGCAGACTCTGGTGGGCTTGGGTCACCAAGCTCGAGAACGAGGGAACGGACACGTCGGGGCCATCATCACCCCCTCCGTACATCGAGAGGGTGCCCCACATTATGGCGGTCCCGCTGGCTTCGGTGTACATGTAGGTGTCGCCGTCGTAGTAGTCGGTGAACGTGACCCGCATGTACGTGATGGAGAAGTAGACCATGTGAGATTGAAGCGCCAGGTTGGGGTTCGGGCCCAGGTCCTGTGCGGCGATGGTCCATAGGTCGTACGTATCGGAGTCATCGGACGAACCCAGGAACCTCCAAGACTGGAGCCACATGGACGGACCCGTGGTCGAACGTGCCCTGGCCGGCAGCGAGGCCAGAGGCATTACCAGGATCAGACCTATCAGAGCGAGCGCGATTGCAGTGCTACGTGCGTTCAAAGTCATAACATCTAGTCCCGGGAGCTATATAACCCTGTCGAGCCTGGCCCGCAACCTCTATACAAAGGGTACCAATGACCAAGATTCGATAGCTCTGTCTGCCATTACTGAGAAGATGGAGGGAGGCGGGGAGAGAAGGCCCTTCGGAACCGCGGCGACGACGCCGGGGAAGCTGCGTCCAACGATTGGAACGACAGGGCCCTCTCTTCCCCTAGCTCGGACGACAAGGCCGTCGGCTCTGTACTAAGGGTTAGTCTGAATAGCGTCCGAGCCCCAGCTCGACACGGGAGAAGGCGCTCTTGAGGGTGAGATTGATCGCCCACGGTGTGGCGGCGGGAGGGGTGACGGTGACACTTCTGGCGGTGATCCTGATGGCCTCCGTCCCGACGACGGCCGTCACCGGCCAGCCTCCGACTTCAGGCTACGTCGTCACATCTGACGGCCTGGAGCTTCATGTCTCCCTTAACTCGAGCTCTCTTGCGACCGGCCAGACGGTGGAGGTCGCCGCCTGGATCTTCAATCCATCCACCGAGTTCGTCAACGCTTCGTCATCCGACGGGTGGGCCAGGGGCGACTTCGCCGCCGGCCCCTGCGGGGTCATGAACTACCCCGTCGGGATCCTGATGGCCAAGGGTAACTACTCCCTGTCGAACCTGGAGGACGCACAGTCGCTCCAGATCTACGATACGGGGGCGTTCGGATGCCCGATGGTCCTGAGCTCTATATCGGGCTTCGGTTTCCAGCCGAACAGCTCCCTCGCTGCGGTCTACGGCTCCTGTTCCTCTCCCTCCTGCTTCACGGAAGATGCGACCGTGACTGGGACGTTCTCGGGATGGTATGGGGTCACCCATGTGGCCTTCGCCCCGGGAGTGTACACGGTGGTGGCGGGGGACATCTGGGGAGGGATGGCGCTGCTCCACTTCGTCGTCAGTTGAGGGGAAGCCATGGCTTCCGACGGCCTGGAGGGAACGGCCGGGCCTTCCCCTCTGTTCTCTTCGAGGGGGTTGCACGACGGGATGAGCAGGCCGCGCGGAGCTTCCTAGGTCCCAGCCGACGCGTACCTTGCCACGGCCTGGCGCAGCGCCATGAGGGGGATGGCCCCGTTGCCAAGGAGGACGTCGTGGAACCTCTTGATGTCGAAAGAGCCTCCCAGCTTCTCCTTCGCCATCCGCCTCAGGCCGAGGATCTCCAGCTGACCGGTCTTGTATGCCAAGGCCTGGGCGGGCCAAGTGATGTAGCGGTCCACCTCGTTCACGATGTTGTTCTCGGCGAGGGCGCTGTTCTCGAGCATGAAGGTGATCGCCTCCTCCCGGGTCCACTTGAAGGCGTGCATCCCGGTGTCCACCACGAGGCGGCAGGCCCTCCATGCGTCCATCGACAGCATCCCCATCCGGTCCAGGTCCGAGGAGTAAAGCCCCATCTCGTCCGCGAGCCTCTCGGTGTAGAGCCCCCAGCCCTCTATGAAGGCCGTCACTCCGCTGTTCTTCCTGAACTCGGGGAGCCCCTCGAGCTCCTGGGCTATGGCGATCTGGAGATGGTGGCCGGGGATGGACTCGTGGAAGGCCAGGCACTCCGCTTCGTACCTCGGTCTCGTCTGCGGAAGGGAGGTGTTGATGTAGTATCTCCCAGGCCTCGAGCCGTCGGGGGCGGAGGGCCTGTAGTAGGCTATGGTGGAGTGCTTCTCCTCATGCGCCTCCATCCGCACCACTTCGCAGTCGGCCTTCGGGAGGCGGCCGAACCAGAAGGGGATCGCGGCCTTGGCCCTCTTGAGCGCCGACTCGGCCTTCTCCGCGACTTCGTCACCGGTGCCGAAGTGGAGAGAAGGGTCCGACCTGAGGCGTCGGAGGACCTCCTTCCTCTCCTTGACGCCGAAGAGCCGCTCGCCAAGGGCCGCCATCTCCCCGTTGATCCTGGAGACTTCAGAGAGGCCCGTCCTGTGTAGCTCCTCCGGCGTCAGGTCGAGCGAGGTGTGCACCCGGATGAGCCTGCGGTAGTCCTCGTACCCGCCAGGGATGTGGGCCACGCCCGGCCTCTCCTGAGGGCGGGCCCTTGGCAGGATCTCCTCCTGCAGGAACGTGAGGTACCTCTCGAGGGCGGGTTTGATGGAGCTCCTGTAGGCCGCGGTCAATCCCCTGGTGAACTCGAGCCTCTCGGCTTCCGACCAGTCCTCATGGGCCTCACGCAGGGGCCTGAGGAAGGCGGCCTGGGACTCGGGCAGGCCGACCATGCCATTCAGCTCGTCGATGACCTTCCCGACGCATTCCCTGACGGCGACCCTCCCTCCCACAGCTCCGCGCCGAAGGTTGGCGATGTGGTCGTCCAGGTAGGGTCCCATGGAGGCCCACCGCTCCACCATCGCCCTGCCCTCGGAAGGCGAGCCGGACGCCTGGTAGGACTCCACGTTCGCCAGCTCCACCTGAGGGCCAGAAAGGGGGTCGACGGACCACTCCTCCAGGCGGCAGAGGGAGTACTCGACCAGGGAGCCGGCGTCCTCGATCAGGGCTGTCCTAGTGAGCCCGTCTTCCTCAGAGAGGCGTCTGGGGGAGATGGAATGGCAGCTCTCCACCACGGAGCCGTAGGTTCGTTCCCTCCTTTCTCGCCCTCTGGGCGTGATGTCGGGGAGCCTGCCATCGAAGCGTTTGTCCCCCAGAAGCGTCGCTAAGAGCGGGTCCTCTTCAAGCCGTGTCTGCCAGTAATCCTCCGCGAGGAGCTTCAGGCGGTGGGAGTGCGCCACGTCCGCGTCCATGCCAGTATCGCCGGAAGCTCGGTCTTTTATCTCGTTTGACGTCGCCCGAGGCCTCAGTCTGCGCCCAGCCTTTCCGACTCCAGCCAGGCCCCTTCCGCGAGGGATCTGAGCTTCTGCAGGCCCACGCCGTAGGTGACGTTGCCCATGTTGGCGAAGGTCTCGAATCCGCAGTCCGTCCCGCCCAGCAGCCTCTCAGGGCCCAGCTTGTCCATGGCCGCCAGGGAGTCGAGCCTGTGGGCGACGGTCTCTGGAGATTCGACGATGGGGGTCTTCACGTCTATCACGCCGGCGGCGAGGCTCAGCCCCCGTGGCCAGTCATGCTCCTTCAGGTAGTCGCCCATAAGGAGGGCGTCTCCCGCGTGCCTGGGGTTGGCCAACTCCCCGACGAGGGTGCCCGCCTTCAGCCGGAGCACCTCGGGGAGGACCTTCGTGAAGTCGGCGTCGCGAGTGTGCGACCCGACCCAGTTGCCGTAGCAGTAGTGGACCCTGATCCTTTCCTTCGGAAGGCCCGCCAGCGCCTCGTTGATCGCGTCCACGTGGTCGGGAAGGAGGTCGTAGAATAGAGGGCTCCAGCTGGCGGTCTGCTTGCCCATGGCGAGGTCAGGGGCGTCGAGCTGGATGTCCACCCCGTCGACCGACAGGAGGGCCTCGTACTCCTTCCGCAGCTCCCTGGCGATCGAAAAGAGGTACTCCCTGTGGCCGCCGTAGACGCCGTTCTCGGGGAAGAACACCGTCACCACGCCCGGCGACGGCGTGTTGAGGAAGACCCTCCTGGCTCCCTCCTCCCTGGCTATGCGCAGCGCGTCAGCCGCCTCCCTCCTTGCGAGTGCCTCACCGCGGTAGCTGAGCTTGTCGTCGATGCGAGGAAGCTGGAAGCCGCCGCCGGAGCTCAGCTGCTGGGCAAGGAGGGGGTTCGACTCCACGAACTCCTCGAACAGGGAAGGGGGGAACTGGGTGCTCACCCTTTGGGTCTTCGAGAAGCCGCTGAACCTGTTGGGCAGGAAGTAGGTGTAGCCGGCCTTCCTCTGCTCGCCGTTGCTGACCCAGTCGAGCCCCCTTTCGGCCCCCATGGGGTGGACCTGGTCCCTTACGGCTCGCCTTTCGGCCGCCTCCACGGCTGCCGCGTTCTCCTGGGATATCTCGCCGGTGGGGCTCCTGTCCGGCCTGACGAGTTCCAGTATCTCGGGGGTCCTGAACCAGCTGCCGGTCATGGTCGTCTGGATTGCCACGTGCCCTTCAGGGGAGACCGCCGATATATGCCTTTATACACAAAGATGAAACTTGGAATATTCCTTTTTGAATATGGGGGGCCTCCACCCCTGTCACGAGGCTGACACCGGTCAGACGGCAGGGGAGGAGGAGAGGAACCTCTTGTTCAGCGCGTAGTAGACGACGGCCACGAACATCCCCACGAAGAGGAAGAGCACCGCAAGGACGCCGTAGATGACCTCCGGCGAAAGGCTGGTGTAGACGTTCATGAAGTCTGCAGGGGGGAGACCCCCGGTCCCGAGGAGCAGCATGTAGGGATACCTGCCGCCGTCGTTGATGAATTCGCCTGCCACGGCGACCGCCATGGCGAGGGGCCCGAGGAGGAGGGCGAACCGTGGGACGGAGCCTGACCCGCGTTTCACCCTGCGCCAGACCAGGATCGACGTGGCGGCCAGGACGGCCACCATCGAGATCTTGAGGACGAAGAGGGGGAGGACGTCGAACGAGGCGGAGGCCAGCCCGAGAACGTTGGAGTAGAGGAGGGGTGCCAGGGAGGCCAGAGACAGCAGGTAGAAGGGGCCCATGGCTCCCTGGGCGCCGAGGAAGAGGACGCCGTGCCAGAGGCCCGTCCATGCCGACTTGACGTCGACGTTGCCTCGGATGGCGAAGAACGAAGCCACCACGAAACCGCCGATGGAGAGCGCGCCGGCCCATGTGTGGAGGATGAGGGGGACGTAAAGCGGGTTGGAGAAGACGGCCGTCAGGGCGGCGTCCCTCGCCCCCTGGAGGGCCATGCCGATGGCGTAGGGGTAGGTGATCTCGGCGAAGATGAACCTGAAGCCGAAGGGGATGGCGAAGCCCGAGAGGGCCATGACGAAGCCTATGGCGGAGTGTATGGAGGGGCGCACCTTACCCCACGTGTACCAGAACAGGGCGATGGAGGGTATCCTGACGATGATGGAGGAGAGGGAGATGAGCAGCGGGTAGAAGAGGATGTCCGTCACGGTGGCGGCGAGGGTCGGGAAGAAGCCCACCAGGACGATCGTGATTATGGTGCCCCAGACCCCGCTGAAGAGCTCGTGCACTATGAGTATCTTGAAGGTCTTGCGCCCCATGGACTCCAGCGCGGGGTCCTGCCGGCGCCAGCCCAGGAAGCGTGCCACGGCAGATATCCAGCCCGTCCCGATGGTGATGTTGACGATGATTATGTGGACCAGGACGGCCGTGCCCAGGACGGAGAAGCCCAGGAGCTCTGTCCCGTTCAACTCCCTTCGCCTGCCCCCCTCTTAAGAAGCTCAAGGAACTTCAGTGGCCTGGTGGAGAACACGTACATGCCGTATATCCCGACGACGGCCATGGAGACGAACACGCCCACGAAGGTCGCCATCACGACGGGGTTCATGGCCACCGGGGACACTACCTCCTGAGGGTAGATCAGCCCGTAGACGGTCCAGGGCTTCCTGCCCACCTCCCTGACGGCCCATCCCAGGGCGCTGGCGAGGATAGAGGTCGAGCCCGCGAGGAGGCCCAGGAGTAGGTACGTCCGCCTCTGGCCGAGGGGACGGAAGACGAGGCCCGCGAGCCTCGACAGCAGGGGGACCCTGAAGGCGAACGACGCCAGGGCGACGGCGCTGAAGACGTCCAGGATCCCGGCGACTATCATGGCGTAGTAGGCCGCGTTCACGAAGCCCATGTTCGCCTGGGCGCTGGCCAGGTCGGCGAGGTCCACCTGCGCGAGGCTGACGTTGGAGGCGGCCCCCGCGGAGAGGCCGGGGACGACGGTTGAAGCGAGCTGGCCCACGGTGAGGTTGCCGAGGGACCGCGTTGCGTTCCGGAGGGCGTCGAAGCCGACGATGGCGTGGTTCGGGTCGCCGTAGGCCAGGAAGCTGACGAGGGGGTTGGAGTAGCTGCTTGACGCCCCTTCGATCAGTGCAAACTTGGTGGGGTCGTAGCTGACCACGGCCTTCCCCATCATGTCCCCGAAGAGGGTCGGCTGGATCAGGATGAGGACGAGGAAGATGGGGAGCACCACCCGGATGACCTTGGAATGGTAGGAGCTCCCGGACCTGAAGTACCGGCAGGCGAAGCCCGCGAGGGCGATGGAGACGCCGACGATGACGCCCGCCATGACGTTGTGAAGGATGGAGGCCCCCGCGTAAGGGGAGGAGAGGGCGACGAACGGGTCGTTGAGGGTGAGCCCAATCGAGCGGGCGACCGTGGAGTTCTGGATGAGCTGGGAAGGCGCGCCCCCCGACAGCAGGGAGTCGAGCAGGGCGACCTTGAGCTTCACCAGGGCCTGGGGGTCGGCCGAGGCCGGCCCGTATGTTGGGAGGAACGGGTAGATCGCGGATGCGATGGAGCCGGTCCCCCAGGGGGCGTTGAGCCAGCTGTTGACTGCGGTGATAAGGGCTCCCGAAAGCGCGGCGAAGGCGAAGTAGAGGCCCATTATGGAGGCGCTGTACGAAGCCTTGACCTTCCCGAGGGAGATGACGAACCAGAGAAGGAAGACGATCTCCCCGACGAACGCGATGAGCTCGAGCACCAGCGGAGCGAGGCCGAACGTGGCTATGACGAAGATGCTCCCGGGCCACGCCTGGACCAGGCCGAACTCCACCAGGGTCCCGGTGACCGCCCCGAGAGCGAAGTTCAGCGCGAGCACTCCCGCGAGGGTCTTCGCGGCGCGGAAGTAGTCGGGGTCGCCGCTGCGGGAATACTTGATCATCAGGCCGCAGATTACTAGCGGGAAACCCAGGGAGATGCTGAGGAACATCGCGTGTATGTAGATGCCGAGGGTGGTGATCGAAAAGAGGGTCGACAGGTCTATCCCTGCGGTCAAGTCTCCGAATCGACCGGGGATACGCGTCGGGGATACTTCTCCCTTTCTGAAACGCGACGAACTGTGGGGGCCCGCTGCGACCTGTTAAATACAAACTTCGCAGATGAGGAGTCGATGAAGAAGGCCGGGAAGGGTGAGCAGGCCCCGAAGCCCGACCGGGCCCCCCGAAGGCGCAGGACGTTCGTCCGGGCACTGGGCTTCGTGACCGTCGTGTTCGTGATAGCGCCCATCGTCCTGTACTCCGTCGACCTGTGGCCCGTGGACATGTGGCCCTTCAACGTCTGGCCCATCAGCATGTACCCGGCTTCGATCTGGCCTTTCCAGCTGCACGAGGTCAACATCTGGGGGCCCAGCGTCCAGAGGGATGTCAACGGCTCGTGGTCCGGGATGGTCACCATGCAGGACTCGGGGCCGCCTGACTGCAAGTATTCGGGCAACGCCCAGCTCGCCCTCAGCGTGGACGGGAACAGCGTCCAGGGGACCCTGGACGTGGACATGCACGTCACGTACCAGCCGGGCGACTTCTGCGACCCGCAGACCTCGGCGACCATTCCGGTCTTCGGGACTACATCGAGCACCTCCATATCGCTGACGGACGAGATGGGCGACCACTTCACCGGGACCTTCACTTCGGACACTTTGAGGCTCAACGGCGTTTCGGCGACCGTGCCTCCTCCCTCGGGCGCGACCTGCGCCGAGTTCTGCGGCTGGACCCAGGTGATCACCCTTACGAAGGACCGCTAGGGCTCACCTATGCGGTAGAATCGCTTGATGGCACGCGAGGCGGCGAATGAGACCCAGAGCCGCGAGTCCTTGTCACGCCCCCTGACTATCCGCACCTCCCATGTCCCGTCGGCCCTCTGATGACCCCTCAGCCAGGCCAGCCCCTTGGCGACGCCCGGCTCTTCCGGGCTCACGCCCAGCAGGGAGAGGGAGTCCAGCGCGGAGACCAGGTCGGTGAACCAGAAGGGGAAGGAGAATCTTGTCCAGAAGCCGGGGTCCCCCCTGTCGGTGTACGCGTCCCTTTCCAGGATCCGCGAGCACAGCAGCTTCGCGGCTCCGAGGGCGACGGCCGACTTCCTCTGCATGGGGTGGGCCGCGTACGCCCGGAGGACCATACCTGTGATGAGGTGGGAGAACGGCCTGGAGCGAAGGGGCTCCACCGCCTCCGTCTTCATCCATGCCTCGTCCAGCTTGAGAGCCCTGGTCCGAATGGGGAGGGCCCAGCCACCGTCGTCCTGCCGCATCGAGGAGAGCCAGGAGAAGCCCCTGGATATCCGGGGATCGTCTCCGTAGCCAGCCTTGATCATGAGCTCCATCATGGCGGCAGTGTAGTAGGGGGCGTACTGCCTTCCCAGGATCCCCCTGATGTCCCCCTCCGCCGTCTGGTGCGCCAGGAGGAACTCGCAGGCCCTCCTGGCGGAGGGGTGGTGGACGTCGAAGGCGTACTTCTCGACCAGCTCACCGAAGGAGCGGAAGGTCTCGATCTGGTTGTAGTCCTCCTCCGTCCGGATCTCGGGGTTCCCTCCCCGGTAGCGCCAGCTTCCGTCGGGCCCCTGCCTGTCGACCAGGTGGGATGCAGGGGGGAGCGCCCAGAGGCGGTCCGTCCGCAGGTGCTCGCCCATGAGGTCCCGCCTTGCCAACGATGACAGGGCCTCGTTATCCGAGCCCAGCAGAGGAACGGTCGGGTCGAACTTCAGGGCGTCGGTCCAGTCTCCAGCCATTTGAGCCCCTGCCCCATGCCTCCTCCTGAAGAGATAAGGTTTGAGCCGGGAGCCCTCAAAGGGGGGTTCACAGTTCGACGGACTTGACGCCGGATCTGCTGTAGCTCCTGATGACCGGCGGCACCCGGAGGGAGCCTTCGCCGAGGTACAGCGAACGGGCTTCCTCGAACCTGTCGTTGCCGAAGAGGGTCGAGTCCGCCGCCCTGTCGAGGAGCCTCAAGTCATCTTCCGTAAGGGCGTTATCGTCTTTGTCGACGAGCCCCCAGGCGTCCCAGGGGAGAAGCTCCACCTTGTTGAGGGAGGCCAGGTCACGGAGGAGGTTGCCCCGGACGAACCACAGGCCGTGGAGATCAGATATGCCGAAGGTGTCGGGGTCCGCCTTCCCCGTGCGGCACGCCCTCCAAGCCCTTCCGGCGGTCAGGAACTGGTCCTCCGGTACGTCGAGCGGGTCGAAGCCCATCTTGAGGTGTTCGCGCTGGAGGGCGTCGAGCTGCGCGTCGACCATCACCCACCGCCCCTCCTCCGACCAATATTCGCACACCCAGTGGTCTTCGTGATGGTTGGCCCCGAAGTACTCTGCGAAACCGCAGCGGGCCCTCGCGGGCACCCCCTCGTGCCTGAGCATGGAGCAGAGGAGGATCGTGAAGTCCCTGCAGTTGCCCACGAGGCGTTCGCCGGGGGGCCGCGCCTCTCGGAGGGGACGCGGGTCCAGCTCACGGATCCTCGCGAGCTTGTCCTCGACCTTCCTCAGCTGCACTTCCTCCAGCCTCTCGTCGGTCAGGGTGACACCGTAGCGGCCGGCCCAGAAGACATGGATCAACAGGCCCTCCACGACGTCGCGGAGGGAGCCTACCTCATGAGGGAGACCATCGAAGAGGAGGGCCTCCCTTCCCGGGTCCGACATCAGGCTTTGGGTCGAGTAGAAACCCAGGGGATCGGTCTGCATAACCGCTGCACATGGGCGTCGCGCCCTTAAGCCTTGTCGGCCGCTCGGACGCCGCGTCTTCACCTCCCCGCCCGGAGGCAGGGTCCGCCGCTCGGTGGCCCCCTCTCGGCTCACTCCTTATATGCGCCATCTGCGGAAGCAGATATGTATGCCGAAGAAGGCTGAGGAGGAAGGCAAGGTTTCGGACGAGCTTCTGAAGAAATACG
>DATKKG010000041.1:0-1923 GCA_035543015.1 Conexivisphaerales archaeon
CCATCTGGACGTGGTACCTGTACATGACGAAGCCGGTATCGCCGTAGCTCTGCATGTCGGCGACGTACTGACTCCAACGGTAGGGATAGATGGAGTTGTAGTAGTTCTGGAAGTAGCCGCCGAGGGAATTGCTTCGGCCCCGCGTCCACTGGGCGCCGAACTTGAGGTCGTGCTCGCCCAGGAAGTTCTCGGCATAGTGCGAAATGTCCGCCTGGATCGTCTGGCGGTTGGAGTGCCAGCCTTCGATCCACGGGAAGCTCCCTTCGATGCCAAAGGAGGGGCACCATTTCCACCAGTTGAAGAAGAGGGGGTTGGCGGGGCCGCCCGACGGGATGAAAGGCGTGTCGTTCGTCACGAAGCCGAGGTACTTGGCCGTGATGATGGTCGTGCTCAAGGGCAGCCACTGCCACTGGGCCGAAAGGGTGTTGTTGTACGACTTCACGCCGTAAGATGCGGTCGGGTCCCAATACGGCTGACTCCCCCAGCTCCCGCCGTCGTAGTAGTCGCCCTCGTTGTGGTAGGCGATCCAGGCCCGGTTGTTCTTGAGGGGTTCGGCCGAGACCTTGATGTCGGCGTACCGCCCCCAGCTGTGGCCGATGACCGTCGGGCCGAGAGAGCCGGGCGCGGCGCTGTTGAGGTAGTCGAAGGCGCCGAAGAACCAGACCTTGTCCTTGAGGATCGGGCCGCCGAAGGTCGCGTTGGCCTCATAGTCGTGCTGGGGGTGGCCGCTGTAGAGAAGGACGTCCGGGTTGACTGTCAGATAGTTCGTTCCATACGCGAATACGGGAGGATCCTGCACCGGCGTCGGTGCCGGCGCGTTGCTTCTTTCCCAGCTCTCCGGCACGACGTAAAAGGCCGCGCTGCCGTGGAACTTGTTGCTGCCGGACCTGGTCAGGACGTCGATCGCGGCGCCCGAGAAGCTTCCGTACTCGGCCTTCGAGCCCAGGGCGACGACGCGGACCTCCTCTACGGCGTTGTAGTTGACGTGGACCAGGCTCCCGAAGGACGAACCCCTCGGGTTCGTGGCGTTGACGCCGTTGACGAGGAAAACGTTCTCGTTCGACGCGCTGCTGTAGGCTGTCGGGCTGGGCAGCCAGCCGCCCGAGCTGCCGTGGTCGTACATCCCGGGTGTCGTCAGGGAGAGGTCATAGAAGGCGTCGCGGCTCGTGGGCAACCTGGAGATCATTTCCTTTTCCAGCCGGGAATCGACCGTCGATGTCTTGGCGTCGACGGTCGGGCTGGCGCCGATGACCGTGACCGTCTCCTCGATGCCGCCGAGCTGCAACACCGGGTTGATCTCGATGACCTTGCCCGCCCCGAGGATGATGCCCTCCTGAAGCCACTTCTTGAAGCTGGGCATGGTCGCCGTCAAGGTGAACGTCCCCGGAGGGACGTTGAGGAAGACGTAGGTCCCCCTGGCCGAGGTGAGCGAGGCCCGCTTCCCCATGATGCTGGGCCCGGCGAGCTCGACCGTTACCCCAGGTAGCGCCTCGCCCTTGTCGTCCGTGACCGTGCCGGTGATCTTGCCTTCCAGGACCGACTGGGCCCGGGCAGCGGTCACGGTGACCAGGGACAGGGCGAGCGCAAAGACGCAGGCTGTGCTGAGGATCTTCTTTCTCATTGGTTGTCTGTTCCTCCTGTCCTCGCTGCGTTTTCCAAACCCCGGTCCCGCCGGGCCGGCCGGCGAAGACCTCCCTCCTAACCTCCATCTCTAGGAACCCCTTGCGCACCTCCCCTTGATCTTATGAACTTCAATATTCCAAAAGGGAAAACAGGAAACGTCGGCCCCTAGAGCGCCTCCTCTATGGCGGGATCTAATGTCTTTTTATAATCAGTCGGGGGGCGTTGTCAACCCCCCGGGGGCGGCGGCTCACTTCTTGATCTGTTCCTTGAGCTTCGCGATGAGATCGTCGAGGAACTTGA
>DATKKG010000042.1:0-23727 GCA_035543015.1 Conexivisphaerales archaeon
CACCTCATGCTCAACGTATAAATCGATGCGGGGGATTCAAGTTCCGCGTATCGGGAGTCGTCGCGATGAGGGCCCTGGAGCTGACAATCACCGGAGTCGTCCAGGGGGTCGGATTCAGGCCCTTCATCTACAGGTTGGCCACAGGACGCGGGCTTAGGGGGTACGTGAAGAACGTCGGAGGCAGCGCCGTCATCGCAGTGGTCGAAGGGGAACCCTCCTCCATCGACTCCTTCCGACTCTCCATCGATCTTGAGAAGCCCAGCGCCGCCTACGTCGAATCCATCAAAGCGAAGGAGCTGCCTCCGTCAGGCTATTCCGGCTTCGCCATCCTGGAGAGCGACCCCAAGGCCAACGCCCCCTCCATGATACCCGCGGACCTCGCGACGTGCGGCGACTGCATGGGCGAAGTGCTCGACTCGACGAGCAGGTTCCACCGTTACCCGTTCAACTCCTGCGCCGTGTGTGGGCCCAGGTACTCGATCATCGAGACCACCCCCTACGACCGACCCAACACGTCGATGAAGCCGTTCGTCCTCTGCGACGACTGCAGGAGGGAGTACGAGGACCCGGGCGACGTCAGGCGGTTCCACGTCCAGGGGATAAGCTGCCCGAACTGCGGACCGAGGGTCTGGCTTGAGGACCGGAACGGTCGCCGCATGGGCGGCCGCGACCCCATTCGCGAGGCGGGCCGCCTTCTGTCGCAGGGCAAGATCCTCGCCGTCAAAGGTCTGGGCGGCTTCCACATCGCCGCTTCGGCCAGCAATGACGAGGTCGTCCTGAAGCTCAGAGAGCGAAAGCGCCGCCCCTCCAAGCCCTTCGCCGTCATGGCGCTGGACCTTGACGTCGTCTCTTCGTTGGGAGTCCCCGACGGCGCCCAGCGGGCCCTTCTCGCATCTCCGGAGAGACCCATCGTCCTGGTGAACTCCCGGAAGCGCTCACCCCTCTCACAGCTTGTAGCCCCCGGCCTGCGACAGGTCGGCTTGTTCCTGCCCTACACGCCGCTGCACAGCCTCCTGCTGAGGGAAGACGCCGACCGCTTTGCCATAATGACCAGCGGCAATCCCCCCGGCGAGCCAATGTGCGTCGATGCCCGGGACGCGAAGGAGAAGCTCTCCTCCTTCGTGGACTTCTTCCTCCTCCATAACAGGAGGATAGTCAACCGCGTCGACGACAGCGTCGTCAGGATGACCGACGGACGCCCTACTCTCCTTCGCCGTGGTCGCGGCTACGCCCCCAGGTGGGTCGATCTCCCCGTGAAGCTCAGCAGCCCTGCGGTGTGTTTCGGGGCGATGCTCCAGAACGCCGGCGCCGTGGGCTTCGCCGACAAGGCCGTCCTGACCCAGTATGTCGGCGACACGGACGAGTACTTCACTTCGCTTGAACTGGAGAGGTACATCAAGCTCCTCCTGAAGAACTACGGCATCCTTCCCCGGGAAGCCACAACCGTGTGCGACCTCCACCCGGCCTATCCCAGCACCGCCATGGCGGAGGCCTGGAGCAGGAAGCACCGCTGCCGGCTTCGCAGGGTCCAGCACCACTGGGCCCATCTGGCCTCCGTGGCCGCGGAGAACCTGGTGGAAGGAGAGATGCTCGGGATCGCCGTGGACGGCACGGGCTACGGCCTGGACGGCAACATATGGGGAGGGGAGGTGCTGCGGTTCGATCGGAGCGGCTTCAGCAGGCTGGGCCACCTGGAATATCAGCCGCTCCCGGGAGGAGACCTGGCATCGACGTACCCTGCCAGGATGCTGGCGTCGATACTGTCACGCTTCCTGGACGATTCGGAGATATTCAAGCTGTATTCCAAGAAGGATCTCTTCAAAGGCCTTCCTCGGGGCCCGGAGGAACTCGAGGTCGTCCTGGCCCAATGCCGCGGGCCGGGCATCCTTACGTCCAGCACCGGCAGGGTCCTCGACGCGGCGTCGGCCCTCCTGGGTGTATGCCTATTCCGAAGCTACGAAGGGGAGCCCGCGATCAGGCTGGAGGCCGCTTCCAGGCGAGGCGGCCCGCCGCTACGCGCGAGGTTAAGACGCGGCGACGTTGACGTCGTCGAGACCGCGCCTCTCTTCGAGCAGGTCCTCGAGCTCAGCGGGGATGCGCCGGCCTCTCAGCTCGCGTTCTCCATCCAGCGCTCGATAGGCCTGGCCCTGGCTTCCGCGGCGGTGGGAAGGGCGCGCCGAAGCGACAGGTTCCTCGCGGTCTCTGGTGGGGCAGCCGTGAACACACCCCTGATGGAGGGGATACGAGAAGGTGCCAGGGACAAGCTCAAGGTTCTCGTCAATGCGAAGGTCCCGCCCGGGGACGGAGGCGTCGCCCTGGGCCAGTGCTTCCTAGCAGATTCTAGGGACTAGGTTGCCCGCCGGCGCTTCGAGTATCCTGTACCCTCCGATGCCGCTCTTCAGAAGCACTATCCCCCTGTGCTCCTTGGGTCTCCTGGCCTCTCCGATGATTGCGGCTTCCTTCGCCCCGTTCCTCTTCAGGGACTTCAGGACGTCGTCCGCCATGGCAGGGTCCACCCCCAGGACGGCCGCGCCTTCGTTGGCCAGATAGAGGGGGTCTATCCCCAGCATCCCCAGGTACTGGCGGACGCTTTCCTTCACGGGTATGGACGCCTCGTCGACGGCCACCACGGTGCCGCTGCCCTTCGCCCAGTCGTTGAGCGTCATGGCCAGGCCTCCCCTGGTGGGGTCGCGCGCGGCATGGATCCCCTCGCCGAGCTTCTCGATCAGGGGAAGCATAAGGGAGCTCAGCGGCCGGGCGTCACTCTTCAGACCGGACTTCAGGACGTCCACTCCCTGCTGCAGGGCCAGGATCGTCGCTCCGTGGTCTCCCATGGTACCCGTGACGATTATCTTGTCGCCGGCCCTCAACTCGGCGTCGACTATGGGCCTCTTCGCGATGCCTAATCCGACCGTGGTTATCACGATCTTATCCAGCTGCCCCCTGGGCATGGTCTTGAAGTCTCCGCCTATCAGAGGCACCGATTCCTTCCGAAGGGTCGCCATGAGGGAGTCCATGAGCTTCGACAGGAGCTCGAGGTCGAACCCCTCCTCGACCACCACGGAGTCCAGCATGGCGGTCGGCCTGCCTCCCATCATGAGGACGTCGTTGATGCTTCCGGAGGCGGCCAGGCTGCCGATGTCTCCCCCGGGGAACGTCAGCGGGCTGACCGTGTACGCGTCCACCGTCGCCACCAGGTAGCCATCGCCGAGCGGGATGGCCGCGGCGTCGTCTGGAGAGTCCAGCCCGACCCCTCCCTTGACCGTCTTCAGCTTCTTCTCGAGCCGGCTCAGCAGGAGCGCGTCCAGAAGCTCCTGGGTCTCCTTTCCTCCGGCCCCGTGCGCCAGCGTGACGAACCTGCGTCCCATGGATTGCAATCAGCTCCTGGTGGCGTTTCCAAGCAGTCCCTTCAGCGACCTCGCGACTTCCTTCTCGGCCCTCTTCCTCGGGACCCCCGCGTCCACTTCCAGCTGTATTGCGATGTCCCGGTAGTAGGTGAAGCTCTCGAGGAACTCCTCCTCGCTGAGCCTCGAAATCGCCGTTCCGGCGTGCACAAGGACATAGTCCCCCACGGCCAAGGGCTCCGGAGTGGCGGCCAGGACCTCCCTCACGGTCCCACCTCCGAAGTCCACCTTCGCTATCAGGTCGTTGATCTCGATGACCCTGGCGGGGACCGCCCAGCACATCTAGGGGCTCACCTTCGTCTCTCTCGCCACCCTGTCCGCCAGCCCCCCTCCGCCGTACCTGGCCCAGACCGCGCAGGTCCCTTCTGACGACACCATGCACGGCCCGTACGGCTTCTCCGCAGTGCAGGCCGCCAGGAACAGCGGGCAGTCCGTCGGCCTGATCAGGCCCAGCGTGACCTCCCCGCACCTACATCCTTCGGGAAGGTCCTCCATGCAGGCCTCCCTCGTGGGGTCCCTTACGCCGAAGCGCTCCTTGGCGTCGAACCTCGAATACTCCCTCCTGGGCTCGAGGCCGCTTGCCGGTATCACACCGATCCCCCTCCAGGCCGCGTCGGCCTCTCTGAACACCTTGGAAATGGAGGCCATGACCCTTTGGTTCCCCTCCCATCCGACCGCCCTGCTGTACTCTATCTCCACCTTGTGCTCGCCTCTGGAGATCTGGTTGAGGAGTCCCGCGACCGATATGAGGAGGTCCAAGGGCTCGAACCCCGAAACCACAGCAGGGGTCTTGAACCTTTCCGCGATGGGGGCCCATGCGGAGGCCCCTGTTACGACCGAAACGTGGCCAGGCGCGATGATGCCGTCCACCCCTCCCACCTTCTCAAGGGCGAAGCTGGCCGCGGGAGGTGTCAGCCTCAGGGCGCTGAGGAAGTAGAGGTTCTCGGGGACCAAATCGTGGGCCAGAGGCTCCGAGTAGCCGGGCGTGGTGGTCTCGAACCCGATCCCCAGGAAGACGCAGTCCTTGCCATGCTCTCTCGCGTCCCGCATCGCGTCGAGGAAGCTGTAGACCACCTTCACGTCCCCTCCCAGGGCCTTCGCTTCCTCCAGGCTACGAGCGTTGGACACCGCCCTGGTGTTGGGGAGCCTGAACGCGTCCCCATACGAGTACACCCTCACTCCCTCGAGGGCCAGCTTGATGCAGGTGTCCACGTAGTTCGCCGGGGTGACGCAGACCGGGCAGCCGGGCCCCGAGATCATCTCGACGTTGTCAGGGAGGAGGCTCCTTATCCCGTAATGGGTGGTCGTCCACTCGTGTGTGCCGCAGAAGTTCATGATGCGTATCCGCTCCATCCCCTTCTTCGCCTTCAGCTCGCCCGCGATCTGACCTATCGTCTTGGCTATGCTGTGGGCGACCCCAGAGTCAGTCCTGAAGTACCTCTCCACGTCGGCAGAGAGGTCCCGCCGAGCCTTGGGCAACTGACCTCAGAGCCCTAACGGTAGAGATAAGGCTTTTCCCCTGCTCCCCGACCGTCTGTTTCCCGATCGGGCAAACAATAATAGCTCCCGCGGGCTTGCGTCCCCTGAGCCTTCGCATGACCCTAGCTCTCATGGGCCTCGGGATCCAGGGGTACGCCGGCATCCCCAACGGGGCCCTCGAATTCGCCCGAAGATGTGAACACGTCTACGCCGATGTATACACGAGCCCCTGGCCTGAGGGGCTGCTCGCGGAGGTCGCCTCGATGGTGGGCAGGGAGCCCGCCGTAGCGACCCGCACCCTCCTGGAGGACGGCAGGAGGCTCCTGGAGGAGAGCGCAAGCGGCGACGTCGCGGTCCTCTGCGTCGGCGACCCGCTCGTCGCGACGACCCACATGACCCTCAGGCTCAGGGCCATCGAAAGGGGGACGAAGGTGAAGGTCTTCTATTCCTCCGGGGTTGTCAACGTCGCCTTCGGAGAGACGGGCCTCCACCCATACAAGCTCGGAAGGATTATCACCCTGACACGGTCCAACCCCGCCGCCCTGGGCTCCGTCTACTCTGCGGTCAAGGAGACGCTGGGGCTCGGGCTGCACGTCCTCCTGCTCTTGGAGTACAGCTACGACGAGGGCTTCGACCTGAAGCCCTCCGACGGCCTCAAGATGCTGACGGGAGTCGAGGGCTCCTACAAGCTGGGCATCTTCACCGACGACCGTCTGCTGGTGGTGGCCTCCAGGCTCGGCTGGGACGACCAGTCTGTGGTTGTGGGCACCCTCGGCGACCTGAAGGACAGGGACTTCGGCCCTCCGCCTCACAGCATCCTGATCCCGGGCAGCCTGCACTACACCGAAACGGAGGCCCTTTCCGCCCTCAGCGGCACGCCCAGACAGAAGATCGATTCGGCAAGGTCCTCCCTTGTCCCTCCAAGCAGGACCATCGTGGACCGGACCGTGGCGAAGACCAATGCAGCCCTCAAGGTGGCTCAGGAGCTTGCCGCCCAGCCGGGCCTCCCCGACCTGTCCGCCGTCTTCGAGAACGTCG
The DNA here is from genome assembly GCA_035543015.1 of Conexivisphaerales archaeon. Taxonomy (GTDB): domain Archaea; phylum Thermoproteota; class Nitrososphaeria; order Conexivisphaerales; family DTJL01; genus DATKKG01. Next base: position 5,922 of record DATKKG010000042.1, read on the forward strand.
AGGCCTACCTCTCCGACGCCGAGCGATTCCTTCTCGACGGCAAGCCGGAGCTTGCCCTGGTGGAAGCCGGGTACGCCGAAGGCCTCCTCGACTCGCTGAGGCTTCAGGGGATCCTGAAGATGACTTGGTGAAGAAGTTAATACCGACGGCTCCATGCCACCCCACCGAAGCCTAGTTGACTGGAAGCATCCTTGTCAGGGGCGCCACCGTCGCGACCTTCGATGACGAGTTCCGGGTACTCAAGGACGCGTGGGTCTACGCGGAGGACGGGCGGTTCATCAAGGTCGGCAGGCCGGAGGAAGTGAGACCCGTCGCCGTTCATCCAGACATCGAGATGGACGGGAAGGACAGGCTCCTCATGCCGGGCTTCGTCAACACCCACGTCCACCTCGCGCAGTCCCTGCTGAGGAGCGCCGTTCCGGACGACGTCACACTCCTCGACTGGCTCACGGCCTGGGTCTGGCCGATGCAGGCCGTATTCGACGAAGAGGACGGCCGCGTCAGCGCGCAGCTGGCCCTCCTCGAGATGATCAAGGCAGGAACCACGGCCTTCGTGGCGACCTCGGTCAACGGCAGATACGGACCGGACCGCGTGGCGGCTCAGGTCCACTCCTCCGGGACAAGGTGTGCCCTCGGCCGGCAGGTCATGGACATCCCCGGCTACGCGTCGAACAAGGGCGCCGTGCCCGTCGGCCTTCGAGAGGAGAAGGAGGAGTCTCTGCGCTCTTTCAAGGAGCTCTACAGGCGCTGGAACGGGAAGGATGAAAGGATCTGGGTGTGGCTCTCCCCCAGGACGCCGGGCGCCTGCAGCGATTCGCTCTTCGAGGAGATGGGCGAGATCCTGGAGGAGAGACGGACGGGGCTGACCATGCATCTCGCCGAAATCAAGGAGGACGTCGCCTACTTCAGGAAGAGGAAGACCAGCCCCGGCAGGTTCCTCGGCAGGATGGGCCTGCTCAGGGAAAGGACGGTGTACGTCCATTGCGTCTGGCTCTCGGACCAGGACATCAGGGAATTCGCGAGAAGGGGAAGCACAATATCCCACAACCCTTCCTCCAACATGAAGCTTGGGTCGGGCGTCGCCCCGGTCGCCAAGATGCTGAGGGCGGGCGTCAACGTCGCCCTCGGGACCGACGGCGGGCCCAGCAACGACAGCTACGACATGATCAGGGAGTGCAAGCTGGCATCCCTCTTGCAGAAGGTGGCCCTTCACGACCCAAAGGCGCTCGGGCACGAAGAAGCCCTGAGGATGGCTGTGACCAACGGATACAGGGCGATGGGGCTAGACGGGATCGCCGGCCGGATTGAGGAGAGGTTCCGCGCGGACTTCATCACGATCGACCTGGCGAAACCTCACCTCGTCCCCACGACCTCGGTCATGTCGAACCTGGTGTACTCCGCCACCGGTGCCGACGTCTCAGACGTGTTCGTGGACGGCCGCCCTCTCATGCTCGACAGGAGGGTCCTCACCCTAGACGAGGCCGAGGTCCTTGGCGCAGCTGAAAGGAGGGGATCCTCGCTCCTAGAAAGGGCGGGGCTCCGCGAATCAAAGTCCTGAGGCCGTGGGGTCTGCCGGCTTCATGAGCTCTCGTAGGAAGACGGTGGCGTAGCAGCCGCTGTAGAGGCCAAGCCTTACCTCCGCGCAGGCGTCCATCAGGCACCCCTTGTACCACCCGACCATGGGTGCCGGCCTGTAGCCGCCCTCCAGGCTCAGCTCCTGCATCTCCTTGATGAAGAAATCCTTCGGGGTGATCCCGGCCTCCTCGAGGACGTCGGCCAAGGCGACCGAGTACGAATCGTGGCGGTTCCTGAAGGCGAAGCCAGGGAGCTGCCCCAGAGGAACCGCCATGAAAGAGTGCCCCACCCCCGAGGGGTCGCGGAAGTAGCTTTCGTTCACCAGCGGTGTCGTCCTGCCCTTGGCCATGTAGGTCCACGCATCCGTGGGCAGCGAGCCATGCCTCTCCAGCGCCGCGCTCAGCATCCTGTTGAACAGGTAGGACTGATAGGATTGCACCAGAAGCCGCCTGAGCGCCAGCGGCACCCTCCTGAGGGCGAGGATGGCCTCCGATTCGGCGAGCTCCTGATCCAGCAGCATGCGGGCAGCATCGGCGAACTTCCTGCGGACGATGGCCTCTCCCACCAGCTGGTTGGGCCTGTCCCTGCCGAACCGCTGGGAGCCGAAGAAGTTGGGGAGCCCTCCCGAATCAAGGAGGTCCCCCACCTGGTTTGCGTCGGACTCCTCGCCGTTGAACCCGTGGATCCTGACCCTGAAGAAGTTGCCGAGCAGGTCCACCCTCTTGAGAGGCCTTACAGTCTCGGCCGCCCACTTAGCCACGAAGTCCCCTTCCCTGACTTCGGGTGTCGGCTCCTCCGCCTTCTTCCTGGCCGAGAGGAACTGGTAGGTCAAGGCCCTCTTGTCCTTCAGGCCGAGGGCGTTCATCGACATGCCGGTCGCCCACTGCACCCTTTCTCGAGCTTCGAGGGTTCCGACGTTCCGTTTGCAGAGGACGTAGAGAGGGTATCCTCCAGACCTCTTTCTGAGGAAGAGCTTCTTCGAGTCGTCGACGAGGACCTCGGACACGAGGAAGTCCTCCGGAAGGGTCTTGGTCCTTCCCCCCGTGCCCTTGAGGTCGGTGGCGTAGGCCTCGATACCGATCGCGAGCTCATCCTTCGCTTGGCTCTTCATTTCCCCAGGGCTCGCCTAGAGGAGCTTCAGCTTCCCGGTGACCCTGTCGATGAGCTCAGACGGGCCGGGCCCTATGCCCAGGCAGGTCACCGTGTTGGGCGCCAGCTGAGTCAATCCTCGGTCCATGACCATGGCGGTGGGAAGCCCCAGCTCCTCCGCCTGGCGCCTGAGGTCATCTAGCTCCGTTTCGCCGCCCCCCTTCACGACGATCTTCGCCTGGCCCTCCGCCCACCATGCCTTGAACCATTCCGACTTCTTCCGCTCGGCGTCTCTGGAGGCCGACACCGCAGCGTGGGCAACCTGGGCAGCCAGCTTCCCCTTGCCCATTGATACGTCCGTCCTTACGGCCATCACCTGCTTATACTCGAAATCTTCTTCCAAGGCTGCTCATCCATCTGGCTTCCATCCTCTCGATTTAAGGTTGGGGTAGTTCCGTCCGCGGGGAGGTCAGGCCTTCCCCGTCCTGGAGATGGCCTCCAAGATGGTCCGGTACAGCCCTGGGTTCGTCTCGGCAAGCCTTTCCAGCCTGGGAGGCTTGAGGCCTATCCTCTTGGCCCTGTTGATGTTGTACCTGATGAGCCTCTCGGCGTTCGTTTCATGCCAGCCGCACTTCTGCATGTACTTCATTATGATGTCGTACGCCTCGTCGTCGGGAAGCTTTTTCACGTTGATCAGGTAGGGCGGCAGGATGAGCCAGAGGATCCTGTGCCTTCCGTCCATGATCGGGCGCTCGAGGATCTTCTCGATGTAGTTGTACTGCCCTGAGTCGGCGAAAGGCTTCGGCTTGGGGAGCCTCGGGGTTATCCTGTCGACTATCTCCATCATCGGAGGCGGAAGGCGGACGGGCTTCTCCATCCTCTTGAATCTCTGGAAGATGAACACGGAGAACTGGTCCTGGACGATCTCCACCAGCCTGTCCTTCGCCAGGTACACGTACCCCAGGTAGATGGTGTTGTTCACCAGCGCCAGCTTCGGGTTGTCGAGGAGCTGCAGCCCGGCTATCACCTCCAGATACCTTTCCGCCGGGACCCGGAGCTGGAGCTTCATCCTCGCTTCTTCGCTCGCCCTCCACGGTAGCTTCTCGACCGTCTCCATCCTGAGGTCGAAGAGCCCGTTCATTATGTTGCACATGGCGCCCACCCCCTCCTCCTTGAAGGCCTCCATCGACCTCCTCCCCTCCGACCTGGAGAAAGCCCTCTCCAGGAACGTCGACATCGTGGCCTTCACCATTATCATCCCGACTATGAAGCTGAGTATCTCCACGAACCTGTCTTCGTACCTGATCTCGCTGGGCCTCCTCTCAAGGGCCTCCAGCATGCGTTCCTCCGCCCGGGCAAGTATGTCGGGGGCCCGGCTGCTGGTCTTCGGGTCGGCGATGTCGTCGAGCGAGAAGCCGGAGTCTCTGAGGTATCCCTCCACGCCAGGCATGAACGGATACCTGACGAACTCGGCCTCCCTGGAAACCGAAGAGCTCAAGGGGCTTCGCTTCACTTCTCCGCCGTGGACGATATAAGGATTCGAGGCCCTCTTCCCAGGCCCATTCCGAGAGTAGCTTTATCTGAGGTCTTCCGTTGACACATAGGGCAGAACAATGTACGTCCTCATCTCGCATCGAAAGGACCTCGACGGCCTGTCCTCCGCCGCCCTGTCGCTTCGCTACGTCGCCAAGCACAGGAGGCAGCCCTACGTCATGTCACTCAAGGACTACACCGACGAGGAGCCCGTTGTCGAGAGCATGTTCCTGGACCTCCAGAACAGCAAGTTCATAATCACCGACCTCTCGACGAACGTCCCGCACATCGACGCCCTCATGGAGAAGTTCAGGACCCTAAAGTCATGGAACAACGAGATATCCTGGTTCGATCACCATCCAACGACCGACCAGATACGCTCCGCCCTTTCGACGGTGGTGGACTTCCTTGACCTGCGGTCCAGCTCGACCGTGGCGTCGGAGATCACCTACCAGGACCTCTACGTGAAGAACGGCATCGACGACGCGCATGCCCTCCTGCTTTCCAGGCTGGGTCGGGACTCCGACCTGCTCGAGCTGAATTACGGGGTCACGGCGAAGCTGATGGACATGATAGACTACTCCAACTACCTCGACAGGAACTCGATCATCTCCCCCAGGCTTCTCCAGATAGTCCTCCAGCTGGCCTTCCCTCGCATCGAGGCCGACGAGGACGGCATCGTCGAACCCTACCAGAACGGCTTCATCGAGGGGTACGAACGACTGAAGACCGATGAGCTCAAGAAGATCCTGGCCGGATCGGAGGTCTTCCAGGCCGGGCGTTACACCGTCGTGCTCTACCGGTTCCCGAAGCTCTTCTCCGGGACCCAGGCCTCCATGGTCGTGCTCGAGCATCTCAAGGCCGACGTCTCCATCGGGCTGAACGACTCGGGCGAAGGGAGCGTCAGGCGCACCGTCGACGACGTCAGCTGCAGGAAGATCGCCGAGCTCTTCGGAGGCGGCGGCCACGACTTCGCCGCCGGCTTCCCTTCGGAAGGCGGAAAGCTGTCGGGCGCGGACTGGGAACGCTACAAAGAGAAGGTTAAGAAGGCTGTAATCAAGCTTCTCTCCTAGGCGCCTCGGTACGGCGGGTGCGCCATCGGGCGATTTGATGAGACAGCTGCGTTTCGTGGAGGTTCAGAAGGGGGAACGCCGCAGGGAAGTGCGGTGCCCAGTCTGCCATGGGTTCTCCTCTCTCTGCAAGGAGGAGTACTGCCCCTACCTCGCCAAGCTCAGGGCCTTCAGGTCAGCCGCCCGGCTGGTGGACGGAGACAGGGTCTTTGGGGCGTCCCCTCCGTCCGTGTTCGTGGGAGAATACGGCTACCCGAAGGTCATGGCGGGCCCCCTGGTCCCCCCGCTCCCTCATGGAGACACCGCCCTCATGGACGCGCCCGAGAGGTGGGTGGACAAGGGCTTCGACGAGCTGCTGAGGTACAGGCTGAGCCTGGTGAGGGGCAAGTATCCGATGGACGTCGGCTCGGCCGTTGATCCCTCGAGGGTCCTCGCGGCTACGCAGGAGGTCATCATGGCGTCCAGGCCCACCGACGTCGAGGCCATCCTGGGCAAGAGGCCCGTCCTCAGCGAAGTCTTCAACTCCAGGAGCCCTCCGAATGGGCCGTCAGCGCCCCTCGTCAGCGTCAAGGTCGCCGAGAACCCCTCCGTCTCCCTCAGGGTGGAGAAGGTGGTGGGCGACACGGACTTCAGGGCCGCCGAAGCCGTCCCCGACCTCTACCTAGGGGGAGTCAGGCAGAGCCAGATCACAAAGCTACTCAGCATAGGCCTTCTGGGCGTCAAGAAGAACCGCAGGCTGGTGCCGACGGAGTGGAGCATAACGGCGGTCGACGACATCCTTGGGAAGAGCCTGATAGACAAGGTCCTCGACTTCCAGGAAGTGGGGGGCTTCTCGGTCTTCAGCCACCGGGCTCTCGGAAACACGGTCTGCGTCCTCCTCCTTCCCTCGCCGTGGATGTTCGAAGGGCTGGAGGGATGGATAACCCCTGACTCGCGCGTCTATTCTGACCATGAGCTTGCCACCGGAAGGAGGACCTATCCCGACAACCTGGCGGGGGCCTACCACGCCGCCAGGCTCCCCGTCCTGGAGTACCTGTCCGGGGAGAGGAGGCAGGCGGGAGCCATCGTCTTCATGGAGGTGCATCCGGAGTGGATACCGCTGGGGGTCTGGAGGTTCCGCGAGATCGCGCGCAAGGCGCTGCGTCACCAGCCGACGGACGCCCAGGACCTGGACCACGCCCTCCGGCTCGTCGCCTCGCAGATGACGATACCCATCGGCAGGTGGGTGGAGGCGTCGAAGCTCATCCCGCACTTCCTCCACCAGACCCACATCGAGGACTTCTTCCGCTCGTCGCGCTGAAAGGCTTATTTTCGCATCCCCGCTATTTGACTGCGGTGAGTCCCGACGGAATTCGCTGAGCTCCTCAGACAGAGGCATTCCACCCGCGTCTTCAGCCCAAGGCCGGTCGAAGAGGAGAAGCTGAAACAGCTCTTCGAGATGACCAACTCCGCCCCTTCGGCATACAACCTCCAGTCCTACCGCGTCTACGTCGTGAGGGACGGCGGCATGAAGAAGGCCCTCTCTGCGGCCTGCTTCGACCAGAGCTTCTCCAACCAGAACTTCATCTCCGAGGCTCCGGTGGTCCTGGTCTTCTGCGCCGACCAGGCGAGGGCGATGACAAGGTACGGGGAAAGGGGCGAGAGCCTCTACAGCCTCCAGGACGCCACCATAGCGGCCACCTTCGCCCACCTCGCCTCCGTGGACCTGGGCTTGGCGTCCGTCTGGGTTGGGGCCTTCGACGAGGAAGGCGTCCTCTCGGCCCTCGGCGTCACGGGGGTCAGACCGGTGGTCGTCCTTCCCATCGGCTATTCGGGGACTCGAGCGAAGGCGTCCAAGCGGCTTCCCGTCGGCGAGGTCTTCATAGAGCTCTAACCTCTCAGCCAGGCGAGGATGCGGCCGAGGAGCCCCTTGGCCTCGAGCCCCTCCAGGTTCCTTTCGGCGGTCCTCACCGCCCAGCGTGCCTCATCCCTCCTGGGGAGGTAGCCCTCGTGGATGACTCGGTTTCTCACCCATGAAAGCTTCCCCAGCGACTTCGGGTCGACGTTTGACCCGTCTCTATAGGCCAGTTCGGCCAGCTCCTTCAGGGAAATGTCGTCCCTCCTGAATCTCTTCGACAGCAGGTGCAGGAGGGCGGCATAGCTCATCACGACCGCCGAAGCGTAGAGCCCGTGCTCGTACGCCTCCCGGGCCTCCCTGAGGAAGTCGTCCACGTCGACTAGCGGCGCCTCCCTGATAACGACAGACTCTGGCGAAGTCTACCAGTCCCTCGCCTTCAGCGCCAGGCTCAGGGGCACCCCTAGCCCCACGCAGGCCACCAGCTCCCCCGCCAAGACGGAGACGAAGCTTGCAAGGGGATCCGACGCGTAGACCCAGCCGAGCAGGACCGCCCCTATCATGAACGCGACTACCAGGCTGGCCAGAACGGCCGCCGCCACCAGAGCCCTCCAGGATCGGTATCTGCCGAGCAGGTAGGCGACCGAAGCCGCGACGAAGTTGGCGGCGGTCCCCAGGGCCACGTCGGGGAGACCGTAGGGGGAGATAAGGTTCGATATGATGACCCCAAGCGTCACGCCGAAGACACCTGCCAGCCCCACCTTCCTGTTCCAGGGAATGGGCAGCAGGGCGTCCGTGATCCTGAACTGCACCGGCCCGAACGCCAGCGGAGCTATCGCGACCGTCCCGACCCCGTAGACGGCGGCTATCAAGGCCGTCTGCGCCAAAAGCTGAGCTCTCGACTTCCTGGGCGACCAGTCTGCCCTTCTACTGTCCACTCTCAATTCCTCCCAACCGGGGTTTGTATGGCGGAACGGTGGGAGGACCCACCACCCGCCAGAGTGCGACATCCGAAGCCCGGGGTTTTAAAGATTGGCGGGAAGGAGGCCCCCCAACCATTCCAAGGCCACGATAACCATTGTAAACCGGGCTCCGCATGGGTTTGCAAGCCCGACAGTGCCAAACTTCTTAAAAACACTCCCTCCGCATGCCTCCTGTAGAAGAAGGTCGTTGTCTCGTTGGGACCCAAGGACGCTCTGAGGAAGAAGTTCTCCGAGGACTACACGAAGTACTACAAGGTCGGCCTGTTCGCCCAGGAGGGCTTCAGCAGGAAGCAGTGCACCAACTGCGGCAAGTTCATCTGGACCGCCACCGACGCCTCCCTCTGCCCCGACTGCCAGGGCTACTCGTTCATCGGCAAGCCCCCGACGTCCGTCCGCAAGGACTACACTTCCGCCTGGGCCTCCATCGAGAAGTACTTCGTGGACAGGGGCCACACGAGCGTGAAGAGGTACCCCGTGGTCGCGCGCTGGAGGCCTGACCTTTACTTCACGGTCGCCTCCATAATCGACTTCCAGAGGATAGAGTCGGGCAAGATAATCTTCGACCTGCCTGCAAACCCGCTCATAGTCCCCCAGTTCAGCCTGAGGTTCAACGACATCGAAAACGTCGGCGTCACGGGCCGCCACTACTCGGGCTTCTGCATGGTCGGGCAGCACGCCATCAACAACCCGCAGGGCTACTGGAAGGACAGGACCATCGAGCTCGACTACGGCCTCCTGACGGGGCCGTTCGGCATCCCCAAGGATGAGATAACCTTCGTCGAAGACGTCTGGCTGGGCTACGGCGCCTTCGGCTACTCCCTCGAGTACTTCGTGAGAGGGCTGGAGCTGGGGAACGCTGTCTTCACCGAGTTCGAGGGATCCCCCCAGGACTACGTCACCATGCCTCATCCCATCGTGGACATGGGGGCGGGCCTCGAAAGGTTCGCCTGGATCACCCAGGGCACGGCCACCAGCTACGAAGCCGTCTTCGGGCCGGTGTACGAGAACACCGTCAGGAGGCTGGGCATCAGCCCCGACAGGAAGCTGATGAAGGAGTACTACTCGCTGGCCGGCTCCCTGGACGTCACCGAGGCTCAGGACCCCGTCGCCGCAAAGGGTGCCATAGCCAAGAGGCTGGGTCTCTCCGAGGAGGCGATGGCGGAGCAGATCGAGCCCCTGGAGGCCGCGTTCTCCATCCTCGATCACACCCGCACCCTTCTGTTCGCCATCGTGGACGGCGCCCTCCCCAGCAACGTCGCCGGAGGCTACAACCTCCGGGTGCTCTTCAGGAGGGCCCAGGGGTTCATCGAGAAATACGGCTGGAACGTCACCTTGGCGGAGCTGGCGGAGCTGCACGCCGAGTTCCTCAAGCCCATGTACCCGGAGCTGGCCGAGGGCGTCTCTTCGGTGGAGGAGATACTCGGCGTCGAAACGAAGCGCTATGAAGCCAGCAAGGCCCGAGTGGCCTCCATAGTCCAGCAGATGCAGAGGTCGAAGAAGTCCCCCTCCATGGACGACCTGATCCGCCTGTACGACAGCGAAGGCGTCACGCCGGAGCTGCTCAAGGACAGCGGCCTCCCGATAACGGTACCCGCCGACTTCTACCTGAAGGTCACCGAGAAGCACATCGTCCAGAAGCAGGCCGAGGAGAAGGCCCTCTACGACACGACCGGCCTTCCTAAGACGAAGCCCCTCTTCTACGAGGAGAGGTCTCTCTTCGACTACGAGGGGAAGGTCATCAGGTCCTACAAGGACGCCGTCGTGCTGGACCAGACGGCATTCTATCCTCGCTCGGGAGGCCAGGAGCCCGACAGGGGGACCATCGACGGAATCCCGGTTATCGACGTGATCAAGTACGGCGACGTCATAGTGCACGTCCTTGACGGCAAGCCCCCGGCCGAGGGCGAAGTGGTCCACGGAAGGGTCGACCAGGAGAGGAGGGGGATACTGATGCGCCATCACACCGCCACCCATATAGTCAACGGGGCCGCAAGGCAGGTCCTGGGCCCCTGGGTCTGGCAGCACAGCGCCTACAAGGACGTGGACAAGGCCCGGCTCGACATCACCCACCACAGCCACCTGACGAGGGAGGAGATGCTGAAGATCGAAGACGTCGCCAACCAGGTCGTGAGGGAGAACATCCTTGTGGACCTCCAGGTTCTGCCCAGGAGCGTGGCGGAGAGGAAGTACGGCTTCCGCCTCTACCAGGGAGGAGTCATCCCTGCGAAGGAGCTCAGGGTCCAGAAGATCGGGGACTTCGACGTCGAGGCGTGCGGGGGCACCCACTGCAGCCGGACCGGGGACGTCGGCTACATCAAGCTCCTGAAGGCCGAGCGTCTCCAGGACGGCGTCGAAAGGCTCGAGTTCGTCGCAGGCGGCCCCGCCGTCAAGCACATGGCCGAGCAGGAGTCCCGGCTGTTGGCCGTCGCCGAGCAGTTCCAGACCCAGCCGGAGCAGGTCGTCTCCGTCGTGTCCTCCCTGAAGGAAGGAGCCGACCAGCTGAAGAAGAAGTACAGGAGCATGGCCAAGGAGCTCTCGACCCAGATGGCGGCCAACCTCGATCGGGCCTCCGAGGACCTTGGAGGCGTCAGGCTGGTCTTCCTCGATGCCGACTACTATGACGACCAGGCGCACATCGCCATGGGGGAGCAGCTCGTGGAGAAGAGGCCGGAGGCCGTCTACGTCGGGGTCGCCAAGCTCAACGGCCGCTGCAGGATCGTCGTCTTCGCGGGCGAGAAGGCTAGGGCCTCGGGCGTCGACGCCTCGCTGCTGGTCAAGGAGTCCTCCAAGTTGCTCAACGGCTCTGGAGGCGGCTCGGCGAAGATGGCCCAGGGAGGAGGGGACCTTCTTTCGACGACGCAGCCCCTGAAAGACCTTATAACTCGCCTCATCAGAGAGGCAAACAAACGGTGACTCAGACTGGGCGAAGTCGAGACCAAATGGGTGAAGAAGTGGGAGGAGAGCAGGGCCTTTGAAGCCAACCCCGATTCTTCACGCCAGAAGGTATTCGTGACCTTCCCGTACCCCTACATGAACGGTCCGCTTCACCTCGGCCATGCCTTCACCTTCCTGAGGCTCGACGTCTACGCCCGGTACAAGAGGATGAAGGGGTTCAACGTCCTCTTCCCCTGGGCCTGGCACTGGACAGGCCAGCCCATAGTCTCCGCCGCGGAACGGTTGGCGAAGGGGGACCCCCTTATGGTCCACGAGTTCCGGGATATCGACGGGATCCCCGAGTCCGAGCTCCCGAAGTTCCGGGACCCCCTCTACATGGCGGAGTACTACACGGAGCACAACCGGGACGTCGTCAAGATGCTGGGCACCTCCGTCGACTGGCGGAGGGAGTTCCACACGTCCAGCCACGAGCCCACCTTCAGCAAGTTCGTGGAGTGGCAGTACAAGAAGCTGAAAGAGCTAGGCTACGTCGTCCAGGGGACCCACCCGGTCGTGTGGTGCCCTCACGACAAGAGCCCCACCGGAGACCACGACAGGCTCGAAGGGGAGGGGGTGGCCCCCGAGGAGTTCACCCTTGTCAAGTTCAGGCTGACCCAGGAGGACAAGTTCCTCGTCGCAGCCACCTTCAGGCCGGAGACCATATTCGGCGCCACCAACGTCTGGGTGAACCCCGAGGGCTTCTACTCCGAAGTGGTGGTGGACGGGGAGAACTGGATCGTGAGCGAGGAGGCAGTGGCCAAGCTATCGGAGCAGGGGAGGGTCGTCAGGGTGATACGGAAGCTGGATGGCCTGTCTCTCCTCGACGTGACCTGCGTCGTCCCGATCGTGGGCAGGACCATCCCGGTGCTGCCGGCCCTCTTCGTCGACACCGACAACGCGACGGGCGTCGTGTACAGCGTCCCAGCGCACGCGCCCTACGACTGGCTCGCCCTCCGGGACCTCAAGACGGGAGACGAAAGGCTGAGGGCCTTCAAGGTGAAACCCGAGACCGTCGCAGAGACCGTCCCCATCTCCATGATCAACCTCTCCGGCTACGGCCCGTTCCCCGCGGTCGACGCCGTCAACGCGCTCCAGGCCGTGGACCAGCTGGATCCCAAGGGCGAGGAGGCCACCAAGGAGATCTACAGCAGGGAGTTCCACCTCGGCACGATGAAGGAGAACTGCCAGGCCTATTCCGGCATGAAGGTTTCCGAGGCGAAGGAAGCTGTGATCCGGGACCTCCTGAAGCTGAGGCTCGCCGACAAGATGTACGAGCTGCCGGAGAAGGTGATCTGCCGCTGCACCACCAAGTGTATCGTCAAGGTCCTGCAGGACCAGTGGTTCATCCGCTACAGCGACCCCGCCTGGAAGGAGAGCTCCCTGAAGTGCGTCGCCGCAGCCCAGGTGTACCCCGAGGAGGCCCGCCAGTGGTTCGTCGAGAGCATCAACTGGATCAGAGAGTGGCCCTGCGCGAGGAAGGTGGGCCTGGGGACTCCCCTCCCCTGGGACAAGGACTGGATAGTCGAGACCCTGAGCGACTCCACGATCTACATGGCGTTCTACACGATCTCCCACATCATCAGGTCGAAGGGGATCTCCGCCGACTCTCTCATTCCGGCCGTCTTCGATTACGTCTTCCTGGGGGTCGGCGAACCCGCCAGCGTCTCTGCGGCCAGTGGCATCCCTGCCAGGGACCTCGATGCCATGAGGGCCGAGTTCCTCTACTGGTACCCGGTGGACCTCAGGAACAGCGCCAAGGAGCTGGTCCCCAACCACCTGACCTTCTTCATAATGCAGCATGTGGCCATGTTCAGGCCTTCCCAGTGGCCCCGAGGCCTCGGCGTCAACGGGATGATGCTCTTCGAGGGCGTCAAGATGTCGAAGTCGAAGGGCAACGTTATCCCTATCTCCGCCGCCCTCGGCGAGATTGGCGCCGACGCCATCCGTGGAACCCTCTTGTCGAGCGCCGAGGACATGGACGACCCCGACTGGAGGTCCAAGGCGGCAAACGACATGAAGGCGAGGATCCTGGCCCTCCCCTCCTTCATCGAGAAGTCCCTGGCGTCGGCTTCGGACCGCGAAGAGCTGCCCATGGACAGGTGGCTCATCTCCTCCCTTCAGCTCAGGACGGCCTCCGTCTCCAAGGACATCGAGGAGATGAGGAACAGGAGCGCCTTCCAGGCGGCCTTCTTCGACGTCTGGAACGACCTGAGGTGGTACCTCAAGAGGACTTCCCCCAGGAAGGAGACGATGGAGGCCTTCGACCACGCATGGTCTCTCCTGCTTTCCCCGTTCCTTCCGTTCGTGGCCGAAGAGCTGAATGAGAACCTCGGCGGGAAGGGCCTGGTCGCGATGGCCCGCTGGCCCGAGCCCGAGGACAGGCTGATCGACGCCTCCGCCCTGCTTGGGGAATGGGACGTGGAGCACACGATAGAGGACGTTAAGGGGATTCTGGCGGTCGTCAAGGGCAGGCCGACCAAGGCCTCCATATTCGTCGCGCTCCCCGATCGGCTGGCGCAGTTCAGGAAGATGGCCGAGTGGCTGCTCAAGGGCAAGAAGGACGGCGACATCATAAAGGAGAGCGTGGCAGCCGCTCCCCCGGCCGAGAAGCAGGCCGCGGCCTCCCTCGCCCAGTCATCCGTGAAGCTCTGCAGGGCCCTCGGGGACGAAGTGCTGGGCAGGCTGCTCGCGGCAAGCTCGTTCGACGAGCTGAAGGTCCTCAGCTCCGCGGCCTCCTTCATCGCGTCCGAGACGGGCCTCAGGGAAGTCGAGGTCCTGGCGTTTTCGCCGTCCGCGGTCCCGGGGAGGAAGCCCCTCAATCCGCTCCCTCTCAAGCCCTCCATCGTGCTCGAATAGCTTGTTAGCGCAGCAACCCATTAATGCAGAACGCCCCCAACGAGGGGCGTTGAAAGCCCTCTACCTTGAGGCGGTCGGCGCAGACCTCGTTCTGAAGGAGGTTCCAACTCCCTCCGATCTCTCCCCTGACGAAGTGCTCGTTCAGACCGAGCTCACGGGCATATGCTACAGGGACATCCTCACGACCAGGGGCGACTTCCCGCGGACTAGACTGCCGGTGATCCTCGGGCACGAGATAGGCGGCAGGATAGTGAAGGTCGGGAGCGCGGTGACCGACTTCAAGGAGGGGGACAGGGTCGCCTCCCTGATCTACCAGCCGTGCGGCAGGTGCGAATACTGCCTATCCGGCAGGGAGAACCTCTGCCGCTCGAAGAAGACGTTCGGAGAGGACGTCGACGGCTCGTACGCCGAATTCGTCAAGGTCGACAGAGGGGCGCTGGTCAAGGCGCCTGAAGGGGTCTCTGCGGCCGGCCTGGCGATTTCGGCCTGCGTCACCGGAATGCTCCTGCACGCCTTCAGGAAGCGCGCCGGCCTCAAGCCCGGGGAGACGGTCCTCGTCACTGGTGCCGGCGGCGGCGTCGGAGTACACGCGGTTCAGATCGCCAAGGCCCTCGGCGCAAGGGTGATCGCGGCGACGTCCTCGGAATGGAAGGAAGCCAGCATCAGGAAGCTCGGCGCCTCCGAGGTTGTGGTGTGGAAGGAGGCCTTCGCAGACAAGGTGAAGAAGCTCACCGACGGGAGGGGCGTCGACGTCGTGCTCGAGTCCGTGGGAGGTCCCACCTTCTCGGAGAGCATCAAGAGCACGGCTCCGGGAGGGAGGATGATCGTCGTGGGGAACGTCCTCCCGTCCCCGATTCAGTTCCAGCTGGGCGTTCTCATACTGAAGGAGCTCTCGGTCATCGGGAGCATAAGCTCCGTGAAACAGGACGTCGAGGACGCCCTCCGGCTGACGGTCGACGGGAGGATCAAGCCCGTGGTTCACGAAGTCCTGCCGCTAGCCGACGCGCAGATGGGTCACAGGCTTATGTCGGGAAGGGCCTCCCTAGGCCGCATCATGCTCCGGCCCTAGGCTCTCCGCATGAGATAGGCGTCCTCGCCGTCCGGGTAGTACCGGGCGAGGACCTTCACCTTCGCGAAACCGAATTCTTCGTAGAGCCTCTGGGCGGGCGTGTTGGTCACCGCCACCTGCAGGGTGACCTCGTTGCACTTCGTCGCGAGCCTCCCGAGCGCTTCGCGGAGCAGCGAAGCTCCGATGCCAGCCCTGCGCATGCGGGCCGCCACCGCCATGGAGACTATCAGGCCTGACCTTCCATACTCGAAGATGGCATAGCCGACCACCCTCTCTCCCTCTTCGGCGACCAGGAACCCGTCGAAGCCGGAGCACTCCACCCTCATAAGATACGCCCGGAAGACATCGAGGTCGTACGGGTGAGGGAAGGACTCCTTCTCGATCTCATATACCTGCGCCAGGTCCTCCGGCCGGCAGAGCCTGATCCTCATAGGCGGTTTCATCTCGAACGACAGTCCCAGTTGACGCCCATTCGCTAACGGTATCTTTAAACCGGACGGTATCGCGACCCTCTGCGACTGAAGATATGCTCGCACCGCAGTTGTTACAGGGCTCTGAATGGCTGATAGTCATCGTCATAGTCGTCGTTCTGATCTTCGGCGCAAGCAGGATCCCCAGCTTGGCGAAGTCCCTCGGTCGCGCCTCCGGCGAGTTCCAGAAGGGAAAGGTGGAGTCCGATTTGGAGCTCCAGAAGCTCAAGCAAGGAGGGTCCGCCCCTCAGGCTTCCGACCACGACAAGCTCCTGAAGGCCGCCTGGGAGCTGGGCATCTCCACCGAAGGGAAGACCGACGACCAGATCCGGGAAGAAGTGAAGAAGGCCCTGGGCTAGAAACGGCGAATCCCTACATAGGCGTACGGGCAGCCGTTCCATCATTCTGCGCGCTCTAGTGCGACCGGCCTAGTTCCAGTCGGTGTGGAAGGAGCCGGGCCTGTCTACCCTTTCATATGTGTGGGCGCCGAAGATGTCCCTCAAGGCCTGTATCAGGTTGGCGGGAAGCGTCTCCCTCCTGTAGCCGTCGTAGTAGTCCAGGGCGGAGTCCATCGCGGGGCTCGGGATTCCAAGCGATTTCATCGTCTGGACGACGTGACGCCAGTTTTCTTCGGAGGACCTGACGATCGAGCCCAATCCTCTGTCCACCATCAGGTTGTCGAGGTCAGGGTCCGAGCTCAGGGCCGTCTCTACCCTGTCCAACAGCTTCGACCTGATAATGCAGCCGCCCTTCCAGATCTGCGAAATCTTCGCCAGAGGAAGATCGTAGCGGAACTCGGCCGAGCCAGCCTTGAGCAGTGAGAACCCCTGGGCGTAGGACATTACGAACGAGCTGTAGAGGGCGTCCCCGATCTTGTCACGCATCGCGGCCCGGTCGCCTTCGAACTTCACGCGTCTGGGAGGGTAGAGCTTGGAAGCCCTGACCCTCTCGTCCTTGTAAGCCGACAGGTTCCTGGCCGAGACGCCCGCGTCGATGGTGGGCACGGGCACACCGAGGTCGAGTGCGGTCTGAGAGGTCCATTTCCCGGTCCCCTTCTGCCGGGCCTTGTCGAGTATCACGTCGACTAGCGGGCCCCCCGTATAGTCGTCCTTCCTGGAAAGCGCCTGAACCGTGATCTCCATGAGATAGGACTGAAGGTCACCGTCCTCCCACGCGGCGAAGTTGTCCCTCACCTTGGCGTGGTCCAGCTTGAGGCCGGTCAGCTGGAGGTCGTATGCCTCCGCGATGAGCTCCATGAGGGCGTACTCTATCCCGTTGTGGACCATCTTGGTGAAGTGCCCTGCCCCACCCGGTCCCAGATACGCAGAGCAGACCCCCGACGGCGTCTTCGCGGCTATGCTGTCGAAGATCGGCTCGACCTCCGAATAGGCCTCCCTGGGTCCCCCGACCATGATGCAGGGCCCTTTCAGGGCCCCTTCTTCCCCGCCGCTGACGCCTACACCCATGAAGCGTATGCCCGCCTCCGCCGCTTCCTTGGCCCTCCTCTCCGTTTCGACGAAGTTCGAGTTGCCGGCGTCTATGAGGATGTCGCCCTTGGACATCAGGGGCGAGATCTGCCTGATGATCTGGTCCACCGCCTGGCCCGCGGTAACCATCAGCAGGACCTTCCTCGGCACTTTCAGGGCCCCAACGAACTCCTCAAGCCCGAAGGTGGCCTTCACCGACATGGAGGGGGCCACCGTCGACCGGAACTCCCTGGTCTTCTCGGCGGTCCTGTTGAACACGGCTATGGGGAACCCCTTCCCGGCTATGTTGAGGGCCAGGCTCTCCCCCATGGTTCCCAGCCCGAGCACGCCAATCTGAGCCTTGGACAATGTCCGTTCCATCCTTGAGTCTGGCTCGAATCTGCTTTTCTGCGTTGCTGCCCAGGACGCCGACGAGCTCAGGCTTCGCCCACAACTGTGCAGGGGACGCTGTCGATTCCTTCGATGAAAAGCGGTACCACGAACACCCTCTTGAGCCCCTTCGGAACGCGAGCCAGGTCCATGTCCTCCACTATGAAGAAGTCTCTTCCCTTGAGCAGCGCCCTGTGGGCCTTCCTTCCCTCCTCCCTGTTCTGCACCGCCGACAGGGAGATGAAATCGAAGCCCAATGCCCTCAGCCTAGGGAAGGTTGCGAGATACTCAGCAGCAGCCGCAGACATTCCGGGATTCCTGTTCATGTAAGCCGCGGGATCCTTTTCCCTCCGGTCCTGGAAGCCTGTCTTGATCAAGAGGAGGTCCGCCTCCCTGATCTCCGACGCATGCTCCTCCAGCTCTTCAGCGGCGACCATCTCCGATTCGCCCTTTGTCAGCCGTAGGACGACGGGCCGCGTGAATACGAACGAATCGAAGTCATATTCGCTGGCGGAACGCCCTGCATCGTCCACATGT
>DATKKG010000043.1:0-2901 GCA_035543015.1 Conexivisphaerales archaeon
GCAGAAAGGGTTATCCCTTGGGCTTCACTTCATGGGCTTCGTTGCCAGCGGCAGATAAGGCCCTCCCATTCAGATGCGTCGACGGTTGCAGCGTGTGCTGCGTCATAAGGGACTACCCCCGCATCTATGCCGTTCGCGATCTTTCGAGCGGCCGGACGGTCGTCATCGACCCAAGGTCCCTGGGAAAGGAAGGAATGGTCGAGCTGGAGGCCTGGGAGATGCCCAAGATTGCGAAGCTCGCGCGGAAGCTGAGGAACAGGGTGGACGAGAAGGGGAACCGCATATCTTACAGGTTCCTTCCGGCATGGGGGCTGGGCCCGAAGGGGGCGAAGGGCCCGGACTCTGTGATATCGTATTGGCTGATGGGAAGGGACGAAGACGGGGAGATCTGTCCGTTTCTCAGCACGGAGGCCGAGAACTCCAGGACGGCGAACGGGACGTTGAGATGCCTGATCTACGAAGAAAGGCCCCTTCAGTGTCGGGCCTACCCGGTCCACGCGGTCAGCATCGACAAGATCACGGGCGAGAAGATGGTCGAGCTGGATCAGGGATGCCAGTGGGTGATGGAGATGGAGATCAGCGGGGAAAGCAGGGTGGCCGGACCGTTCCCGCAGGAGCTCATGAAGGAGATGGACTACGGGGCGTTCGCGCGACTCCAATCGGAATCGCGGATCGACCCCAGAGCGAACAGCCTGTGGGTGCACCCGACCGGCGTCTTTGAGCGGGGGGAGAAGCCGGGCAAGGTCTTCGACGGATGGATGGAGATACCGCCGGGCTAGCCTCGCCAAGCCCGAAGGGCCACGTCGAGGGCGCACCGAATCGTCCTAAAGCTTAATTCCCCTCACATGTCCAGTTCAGGCTGACCAGCCTTGCCGGTGGACCTGAAGAAGGTGTCCAAGAGCTTCTGGGAGGACGAGTACATCGCCACCAGGATCTACCGCTCCATAGCAGCGAGGAGGAAGGACAAGGCCCAGCTCTTCAATCAGCTCGCGGACATGGAGGCCCGCCACGGGCTGCTCTGGGAGAAGATCTACACCGAGAAGTCGGGCAACGTGAAACCGAAGGCTAGCCTCTGGCTGAAGACCAAGCTGGCACTGTTCAAGCTCCTTCTGAGGATCATCGGTCTGTCGGCCTTCCTCAGGTACCTGGAGCTAAGCGAGTCGAGCGCGATCAGGGCCTACGGGGAGATGATGGAGGCGCCTGAACTGCAGGAGTACCGGTCAGAGATCAAGGACGTGATACGAGATGAAGTCTACCATGAGACTTCCCTGCTCTCGGAGGTCGTCAAGGTCAAGGGGGACATCAACAACGTCCGGAATGCAGTCTACGGAATGGTCGACTCCTTGGTCGAGGTCATGGCGGTGGTCGTAGGGCTGGCCGTCGTCCTGGTGAACCCCCGGGTCGTCGCCCTGGGAGGGATAATCTCCGCTTCGGCGGGGACGCTTTCGATGAGCGCCGGCGCGTACCTCTCCGCGAAGTCCCAGAGGGACGTCGTCGAGGGGAAGATAGCCGACCTGTCGGTCAGGGCCAGAGTCATGCCAGAGAGGACGGCCGCCAGGATCAAGGGACAGCTCATGGCGTGGGGGCTGAGCTCCCAGCTCGCCGACGAAGTGGCCGGAGAGGCGGAGAAGAACCACGAGCTGGAGCAATCCCTCGGAATGGCGGTGGACCTGGGCCTGTCTGAAGAGAGCGTGGAAGACCCAATAAGCGCCGCCAAGAGCGCCGGCTTGTACTACTTCATAGGTGCCCTGGCCCCCATAGCCCCGTTCGTAGCGCAGGTCGGGGGGAGGCTTGGGATAGCGCTGGCCATCGTCTTCTCAGTGGCCCTCCTGAGCATAGCGAGCGCCGTAATCGCGATGCTGTCGGGGGTCAGCATCAGGCGCAAGGTCTTCGAAATGGACGCCGTGGCCCTAGCGGCTGCCGCCGCCACCTTTGCCATAGGCTTCGTGGCGAGGACCTTCCTCGGCATCTCCGTCTAGACCGCTCCGTGAGCTAGAACAGCTCTTCGGAGGCGCCCTGAAGCATGTTCGTGTACCGCGCCAGGACGAAAAGGAGGCTGGAGAGCCTGTTCATGAATGCGATCTCGCAGCCGGCCTCCTTGTTGCCGAGCTTCAGCCTCACCACACGCCTTTCGGCCCTGCGGCAGATGGTCCTGGCGATGTGCAGGACGCTTGAGAGCTCCGTTCCCCCCGGGATGATGAAGCGTCTCAGGGCCGGCAGCTTGGAGTCGTACTCCAGGGTCTCCTTCTCCAGCCAATCGACGTCCGACGGGGTGACCTCGAAACCCTTCATGGAGATCAGGGCGGCGCTGAAGCGAAAGAGAGAGACCTGCACGGCCCTGATCGTGGTCGAAACGTCGTCCATCCCCTTGGAGAGCGCCCTCGCGAGCCCCAGGTAGGCCACGAGCTCGTCGAGGGAGCCGATGGCTTCCATAAGGTCGGTGTCCTTGCGAACTCGGGCTCTGGCGGTGGCCGTGAAGCCGCTGTCCCCGGTCCCGGTGAATGGCTTTGCCTTGGCCATGGCTTGGCTCCTTCATCTAGGTCGTCGGAGGTTGAGTAAGAAGTTTGCTTGAGACGGATGCCTGCGGGCCCCGGTCGAGGGAGCCTGGGTGAAGCCCGGCCGGTTCGCCCAGGCTGCGAAAGGAAGTCTTATATGCGTCATAGGGCAGATATCCGAATTCGCGTGCTAAGGTAGGTCACCATGGCTCAAGAGCCTGACTACGACGTCATAATAGCAGGCGGAGGGATGTCCGGCCTGCTCACGGCCGCATCCGTCGGCGTCTACTCGAAGGGGAAGGCCCGCGTCCTCGTTGTGGACAGGAACCCAGTTTCGGAGCCGGGCAAGAAGACGGTCAACGGCTGGACCTGCGGTGACGCCACTTCCAAGAACAGCCTCGAGTAC
>DATKKG010000044.1:0-1805 GCA_035543015.1 Conexivisphaerales archaeon
CCCTGGAGATACTCGGCCACGGCTATGCAGGCGTCGTTTCCGGAGACGACGGCGATCCCTTTGATGAGTTCCTCGAGTGGAACATGTTCGCCGACGCGAACGAACATCTTGGAGCCCCCGGTGCGCCAGGCCCTCTCGCTGATAGGGATGAGGTCGTTCAGCTGGACCTGGCCGCGCTCGATGGCGTCGAACACGAGAAATAGGGTGACCACCTTGACGAAGCTCGCCGGCACGATCCGCTGATGCGGGTTCTGACCGTAGACGAATTGCCCCGTCCCCGCGTCCATCAGCACCGCTGCTGCAGCGTCCACCTCGAAGTTGTGCGGCATATCCTGGGCGCGGGATCGGCCAGGGGCCACGAAAACGAGGGCGACGACAAGTACGCATCCGATTAGGTGTCTTACTGCCAGACCGGTCCGAGGCATGCACAGCTCCTTGGTAGACTTGGAAGTCTCCTGAGAAATGAGGGTTGATTCTCGGTAGCGGCTTATAGCACAGTGCCCCCCGGATGTAAAGGCTGGACGCAATTGGCAAGCGGACCGGGGGGCGAGGGCTGATGGAATAGTGGAATGATGGAATGATGAGGGTAAGGTCTCAAGGCGCAGGGCGTAAGGCGCAAGGCAGGGAAAAATGGAACGATGGAATAATGGAATGATGGGATGGGAGAGCAGGGCCTGTGGAGCGTTTTTTTGGTTCGACCGGTTGAATTGGTTGAGTTGATCCAAGGGAGGCGGAAGGAAGAGGCTGATAGCTGACCGCTGCCCCTGCTCCCTGCCCATGGACAACTGGCAACTGACGACGGACTCAGCCTAGCCGCATGGAACGAATTCCGTGTCAGCGGAACGAGAGAACGAGCGCAGCGATAGAACGACTTGAACAAGTCCCGCAGCGCGGGACGATATCACGCTGCTTGCATCTTCAGATGGAGGAGAAAGTCGTGAAAGGTCTTGGGGGAAAAGTATACGACCTTTGCTTGCGGGCCGAAGGATATCTCGTCGCCGTCAGTCAGTTTGTATCGTTCGTGGGGGTTTACCTTGTTTCCATTCAAGAACGTTCCGTTGGTCGAGTTGAGGTCGAGAAGATGACACGCTCGTTCGTCCGGCGAAACAAATAGCTGGGCGTGGTTTTTCGAGATCAGCCGGTTGTAGAGGACGATATCGTTTTGCGGCGACCGACCGACGGTAATCGCGTCTTCCACCGCGCCTGCTCTTCTCTTTTGCAGTTCGATGACTCTTGCCTCCAGGGCCTCGGGCTGTGCCATCCCCTCCTTCAACTGGTCAAAGAGCTCCTGGTCGTCGAAGGACTTGGTGCTGAACTGGAAGATCACATCCTTGTCGAGGATTCGTTGGGTCTTTTCCACGAAGAAGCCGCCGGCGAAGGTCTCCACGAAGAGTTCCTGCTGCATCTCGCCGCAGAACCCGAGATAGTGCCCCAGCTTCTTGTATCTGAACTTCCCGGAGACCTCCGGCTCATCGATGCGCTCGAACTGCCTGAAGCTTCTCACGAACTCCAATGCAACCCCCTCGTTCTCCTCGTCGATTCGCGTAATAATCGCCGCCCCCCGTAGCCCGATCGGTGCCTCCTGGCCGGAGAACGCGGGGGGAAGGAACAAGGTGACTACGGTCCGGTCATTGACCTGGAAGGAATGCCAGTCTGAGGTCCTGACAAAGGCGCCGCCCTGGCTGAGGTTCTCGGTCTCTCCCTCGACTCCGTTCGGGAGGCCGGCCTTGGCGAGCTTGGCCCTGAAGTACTGGGTGACTCGGATACCTTTTCTCCTCTCCCGAGCTGCCATACCCGTTTTAACC
>DATKKG010000045.1:0-1256 GCA_035543015.1 Conexivisphaerales archaeon
CCACCAGGTGGACTCCGTACTCCCGTTCCGCATCGCCAAACCCAAGCCCCAGCGCCTCCACCTGCTCCGCTGTCACACTCCTCCTCAGCCCGAGGGACACCATGAAGGAGACAGGTCTGACCCCCTTGGCGGCGAAATCGCTTACGCACATGGCCACGGCTTTGCGGGCAGCCTGCCTGTAGCTCATCCCTGGAGGAACGTCAGTGCTCTCCACGAGCATGTCGACCTTGACGACGAGCCTCCCAGGGCCCACTGGGACCACCGCTACGTCGTCGCCAATCTTCGTGTGTCCTCTCGGGACCTTCCCCGCCCTCTTCACTATGCTGTCGATTATCCGTCGCTCGTCGGGCGTGCTAGCCGCTCAGCTCCTTCAGCTTCTTCGCGAAGCTCTTCGCTATCTGTTCGGCCCTCTCGGCCGTGCCTGCCTCGGACGACACCCTGACCACATCCTCGGTCCCAGAAGGTCTGATCAGCACCCAGGACCGACCGGGCAGCATTAGCTTGAGCCCGTCGCTGGTCTCGGCCCCCTCGTGGTTCCTTGCGAGCTTGCCCATCCCTCGCAGTGCCTTCGACTTCGGAATGGCGAGTGCGACCCTCTCCTGCTGGTAAGCGGGAACAGAGTCGTAGAAAAGCCTCCCCTTCGTCTTGAGGGCTCTTATGATGGAAAGAGCTGCGAGCATCGAATCTCGACAGTAGTTGAAGGACCCGTCGATGAGCCCCCCACTGCTCCCTTCGCCCCCAAGACGCGCCCCCTTCGCCTTCATCATCCCGACAACGTTGGCCTCTCCGACCTTCGACCTGAACACCTGGGCGTTCCGCTTCTTCGCCACGTCGTCTATGGCCTGGGTCGTGTCGAGGGAGACAACCACCTTCGTCTCTCCCGTCGACGCAAGCATCTCCGAAAGGGCGAGGGTAAGCATGAAGTCCCCTGTCCTCTTCCTTCCAGCCGAGTCCACGATGGCAAGCCTGTCGCCGTCGCAGTCGAACCCCAGGCCCACATCGCACCCTTTGTGCTTGACCGTCTTGCGCAGCAGCTCCAGGTCGTCGGCGACGGGGTCAACCCTTCGGTTGAAGATGCCGTAACTGTCGTTCAGGGAAGTCACTTCGCAGCCAAGCCTCATCAGGAGCGGGACAGCATGGGTGATGGCCGCGCCTCCCCCCAAGTCCACTGCGACCCTGATTCCTTCACAGCTCCCCTCGCCGAATCTGGCGACCAGGTCGTCGACATAGGTCGGCTTGGATGCTGCCTTCACGCT
>DATKKG010000046.1:0-1016 GCA_035543015.1 Conexivisphaerales archaeon
TTTCCGTTCATGGGACGCCTGGAACGGCTATCCTGCCAACCTCGGGGGAATGCAACTCCTCAAGGAGTACATGGCCGCAGAGATCGGGGTGGAGGACGGAGAGATGATTGTCGCTTCCAAGGGTCTCCACATCTATGACTACGCCTTCGACCTCGCTAGGCTAAGGACATATCGGACCTCCGAGTGCGAGAAGGGAAGGGGTGCGTGACGTCTCGTGTTCTGCGGCGTGGCGAGGTTGGAGTGGAGCCGCCTGGGACGGGCCCCGTATGAGTCGTTGGCACGGGCATTGCTAGAATTCCGATTGCCGATTGCAGGGCAGCCATGGTAGCTTGAGTGAAAGTGCCACTGCCTTTACAGGAGCGTTCCATGTGGAAGGAGTTGATGGCAGCTCTGAGGGCCCTTGATTTCAAGCGCTTCAATGAGATCGTCTCTGGGCTCGACATGCTGGAAGTTTTGAAGAACCCCTGGGTCATAGTGGCGATGGTCATCCTCTGCATCGTCTTCGCCATCCGTGGTATGGAGAAGGCTCTGGTAGGCTTTCTCTCGGTCCCTGCACTCATCGTGCTCTTCCAGAAGACGGTGCAGGGAAAGAGCATGCTGGAGTTTGATGCCGAGAGGCTGTTCGTCTTTGTTGGCGGCTTTCTCGTCATTGCGGCAATCAACATATATTTCTGGGTCGTTCGCGGGAAGTAGCTTCCAGCCCGCATGATGCACGAACCACCTGCTACGACTGCGGCGATGGCCGTCATTCTCTCCGAGCTGTAGGCCTTACGAGCCGGAAGCCGGGCGTCCTCGGGTGTTCCTTCGACAAGCTGAGGACAAGCTCACCTTGCGATGTACTAACTAGTACGCCTCAGGTCCGAGCCCCTGTGGTTGCCCGGTGGCAGTACCATCTCCACGATCTCGCTACGGCGTCTCGTGCGTAATGCGGGCTCGCCGGCCTTCGACGGTCTTGCTAGGATGGTCGGAACTGTCTTTCTACCCGACCCTCTCTCACTCCCGGCCTCAGGGAACCC
>DATKKG010000047.1:0-1622 GCA_035543015.1 Conexivisphaerales archaeon
GCCGAAGTGCTGGGAGAGCCCGTCGACCGGAAACTCGTCGCCCGAAACGAGCGGATCGCCTCAGAGGAGATGAGAGCCGGGCAGGTCCGCCGCGAGAAAGTTCTCAGGGAATTATTGAAGGAGGTCTTCGATGGCAGCGAAAGCCAAAAGAGCAGTCATTAAGGTCCTCGTTGTTCTGGCCGTCGCCGTGACGTCGGTCCTGCTCGTCCGGGCCGTGTTCAACTACACGACGGGAAGAGCCCTTGAAAGATACCTGACCAAGGCCAAAGCCGAGGGGGTCCCATTGCGCATGGAGGACATCGCGCCCCGGTGCTCCGATGCCGACAACGGGGCGTTGTTATGGAAGGCGGCGGAGGCGTTGTTCGTCCTCCCCGAAGCGAAAGAGGGGAAACTCGCCGCGGACAGCATCAATGGTTTCTATAACGGGAGATCGCTGGATGGGGATGCCCGGAAGGTCCTGGGCCTCGTGTGCGACAAGAACCGGAGGATCTTCGAGCTCATCGTCGAGGCCGCCGCGAAGCCCTGCTTCAAGTACGGGGATTGGACGAAAGGTCCCTGGTCGGTAGAGATGATCAAGGCCGTGAAAACGATCCAGGCCACGCGCCTCCTCGGCATCGATGCCGTGCTCCAGGCGGACGCCGGGCAGGTCGCTTTGGGCCTCGAGGAGTGCCGCAACGGGATGCATTTTGTCCAAAAACTGACGAACGAACCTCTGCTGCTCAATAACCTCGTCGCCCTGGCCGAGATGAAGATCCTCCTCGAATGCTTCGACCAGATCGCCTCCGGAAGGGAGATGGACCAGGCAACGCTGAGCGCCTGGATGAAGGAGCTGGACGCCGTCTCCTGGCGGCAGAGATTTGTCCGCTGGATTCCGACGGAAAGGGCCGTGGGGCTCGATTGGGCGCTCAGGGCGGTCAGTGGAAGGCCGGGAGACCTTTCCTCGGCGCTCGCCGTTCTCGGCAACGAGAGAGGGATCGACCGGTTCTTCTATTGGCTGATCCGGCCGATCCTCAGGTCTCAGCTCATCTGGGTCCACAGACGGTACGGAGAGCTCGAAAGGCGCGTCGATGAGCCCTATTACGAGCAGGTCGAGTTCCTCGAGAAAGAGAGGCAGGTCCCGTGGTATTACAAGGCGACGGACGTCCTCTTGCCGGACTTCCGCAGCGCTTTCCTCAAAGAGGCCTCGCTCGAGGCCATGATGCTCGCCACACGCGCCGGCCTGGCCTGCAAGATCTATAAAAGCAAAACGGGTAATTATCCCACGAACCTCGAAGTCCTGGTGCCCGACATCCTGCCGGAAGTCCCGATCGATCCCTTCACCGGGAAACCGTTCGTCTTCAGGATCAAGGACGGTGAACTCCTCATCTACAGCCTGGGGTCGAACCAGAAGGACGACGGCGGCCGGATGAGCACAATGACCCAGCTCGTCATGGACAAGGACGACGACTGGACCTGGCGCGAGAAGGTCAGATAGCCGGGCCTCCCCTTTCGATGCTCGGATCTAAGGACGGGGCCGGCCGGGAAGCGGCCGGCGTCAATTGTCGCGGCGGAGCTCGAGCCGGTCGAGGCCGTGCTCGTTGAATTCCTTCTCGTACTTCTCGACCAGGGGCCGCTCTTTCTCC
>DATKKG010000048.1:0-1425 GCA_035543015.1 Conexivisphaerales archaeon
GACCTCACCTTGAACCTTGACCTCGAGGCCAACGGCAGGCAGAAGTCGTTCAAGAAAGATCCCCAGTTTCTGGTCACCATAGGTCCCCACATCCGTCCCCGAGAGGCCAAGTGGCTCGCCCGGCTTCTTCCGATGATCCGAAAGAAGATCAAGGAGAACTACGAGTTCCTCGGAAGCGAGGTGGTCCAGTACGGCTCCAAACCCAAGACCATGCTGGTCGTCCTCGGGCCTTTCCGGGAAGACTTCAGGATGGTGGGGCACGACGAGGCTCTCAGGAGACGTCTGGAGAGCAAGTTCGGGGATGTCGTGGCCGTGGCAGGGGATGTCGTGTTCCCCCAGCCGGAGGAGCTCTACACCGAACTTGTTTCCAAGCACCCCATCGAGCAGATCCTTGTCTTCGAGGAGGGGTATACGCGGGTCGTCTACCTTCAGCTCCTCGACATGGTGAACAGGCTTGGGCTCAACGTGAAGGTTCTCGACCGGACGATCCCCTATGAGCCCAGGATCTACGACCGGTTTTCTTACATCGACCATATCCTGGCCGCGTGAAAGGAGGTGTGAA
Source organism: Conexivisphaerales archaeon (assembly GCA_035543015.1). Taxonomy (GTDB): domain Archaea; phylum Thermoproteota; class Nitrososphaeria; order Conexivisphaerales; family DTJL01; genus DATKKG01. Next base: position 563 of record DATKKG010000048.1, read on the forward strand.
TCATGGCTGCGACAGCAAAACCGGCTGTTCAAGACGAGGTAACCTACATGCGTCCCGTGTCCAACTGCGCCGGGTGTGGAGACACCAAAGTATCCTGGTCGGTGCTGGAGGGGATGAGGAGATACAACCGGGAACGGAAGCTCAAGGGAAAAGACAGGTACGAGGTGGTCTACGTTGCCGACAGAGGGTGCGGCAACCTCCAGGGCTGGCATGACTATCGTATCGTGGACACGATCTTCTTCATGGGCTCGGGGGTTATCATTGGTGAAGGGATAAAGGAGTCCTGCTCGGACAAGCAGGTTGTTATCACTGCTTCGGGCGACGGCGGCTACAACTTCAACCTCAACGCCATCAAGATTGCTGGCAAGAACAAGAAGTGGGGCGCCATAAATGTGATCTATAACAACTTCGTTATCCGCATGACCGGTGGCCAGATACCCCTGGAGACCGACTTCGACAAGGAAGGCGTATCGCTAGGCTACGAGGAGGTGATCCACGTAAATCCTTTTCATGTTAATGACAACGCTGAGCTCTTCAAGAACCTCATCGACCGGTACCTCAAGAAGCAAAAGGTCATGGTGGTGGCGGACGGGGTGTGCGTGCTGGACATGACGAGGGATGCCAGGGCCGAAGGGGTGACGATGGGCCACTTCGCGAAGACCGCAGAGTGCCTGGACCTTAAGTTCTCCCAGGAAAAGGAGCGCATGGCTCGGGAGGAGCCCGAGAAGCTCAAGGATCTGCCGAGGTTCAAGTGTCGCCAGTGCGGGATCGGGCTCCGCTGTCATGCATTGCTCAACAACGATCCGAGCATCTGCCAGGCCTGCGGCGCGTGCAAGCAGTTCCCGTGCGTGACGGACTGCCTG
>DATKKG010000049.1:0-9725 GCA_035543015.1 Conexivisphaerales archaeon
GACCAGCAGCAGGCACTCGTGCACGCGGATGGGACGCCCGGTGTTGTCTACGCCTTCTTTGACGGAGTGCGATCTCCAGATGCACGGGAGCAGGCGGCCCTCTCCCACGGGGACCATGGGCACCATGCGGGTGCCGCCTCCCTGGATGGTCCGCAGGGGATCACTTCCGATAACGCTACCGGTAGAGATGGGTATCACGACGTCGCGGTCAGACGGCATCGTCGTCTTCCTTCTTGCGGGGTCCTGCGGGGGGTGCTGAATCTTTGCCGTGCGTCTCGTTGAGCTTGCGCTTCATCTCTTCCACTCGCTCTTGGTCAAAGAATGAGAGGAGGTCGGTGCCGATGCTCTGCAGGTGGGGGAAGATGCGCTGAAACAGGGCACCATCGATGGCGGCCAGTGCCTGCTTGGAGTAGACGGCCTTGCCCAGCGCTATGAGCTCGTCGGAGGTCCAGTTGGGCTTGATGAGGGCCGCCCAGACGGTCTTGATAGTGAGAGCGAGTCGCTGCTGCTGCAGCTTGGTCTGCTCCGCCAGGGGTTGGTCAGGTGTTTCGGTGCTCATGGGGTGTTTCTGCTCCGTTTTCAGATTGTGATCTCGTGGTTCTTGATGACGGTGTCGAGGGCTGACTTGATCTCTCGCAGCGTCCGGTTGTCGCCCGCCACGAGCGAGGCAGTGCGCACTATCATGGCTGCCTGGCGCAGCTTCTTCGCCTTCTCGACGTCGTTGATGGTCTTGATCTTGCCGAGCACGTCGGTGACGATGGACTCGGTGTCGAACAGTCCGACTGGTATGGCTGGGTGCTCTGTCACGATCTTCTTTACCATGTCGAGCAGGTCGTCGAAGGCTGCGCTCATCTGGCCAGACTGGATCTCAGTTTCCGTCAGCCCGTGGTCGGAGGCGAGCTTGCGGGCGGCTTTTAGGGCGCTCTCAGACTCGTGCTGGTTGGCTGCGCCGCGAGCGAGCTTCATGAGCTTCGCGTACTTCTCCACTATCTTCTGCCGACTATTGTCCACGAGGCCTCCTTTTGGGGGAGAGCACGTCGGGTCTCGTCTTGGACAGCGACGCCAGGAGCTTAGGCTCGATCGCTCGCACGTGGACCTCTACGAGGTGCCGCAGGTAACCGGCGCGCTTGTGTCCAACTGCCCGGGCCAGCGCGTCCAGCGCCTTTAAGGTCTCTTTCGACACCTTGGTCTGTATGAGGTGCATGTGCGGCATGGGCAGAGAAGCGCATACGCTCGCATAAATTTGGATACAGATCAATCTTTCGCGGTGGCATCTTCTCGGTCGGGTGCTCCTGCGGACTCGGGATCGCTATTTTTCGTGCGGCTCTTGTAGGTGCGCAGCTTCTTGCCCTCGTCGTACACGTCGCGGACGTTGTCGCGAGATCCAGTGCAGAAGTCGACTACCTGCAGGCAGATCTCGCGCGTGGGCTGGTCCAGCTTGCGAGCAACCTCGAGGGCGAAGCGCAGCTTGGTCATGCGGGCGAGACCTCGCTGCGAGGCCATCTTGGCGGGGAAGTATTTCTCTTTGACTTCGGGGGGAGGCTGCCAGCCGCTGGTGACGCTCTTGTGGCGACCGCAATAGGCGAGCATCATCTTGACGGCCTCGGGGGGACGCAGCGCTGACCACTGGACGTAGAGGTCGAGAGGGATCGGGGCTCGGTTCCGCCACTCCTGCAGTATCTCTTCGGGCAGTCGGTCCAGGCAGCGCAGCAGATTTTCGACGTAGGAGTCGGAATATCCTGCCCGGCGGGCAAAATCTCTCGGGCGAACTCCGAAGCGGTCGCGCATGGTCTTCGCCGAGAGGGCGATCTCGTAGGTCGAGAGTCGCTGCCGCGCGGAGTTCTCTATGATGTTGGTCCAGTACTCTTCGACGACGGGTGTGTCGTGGGGCAGGACGATGGCTGGTATCTTCTGCCAGCCTAGCCGGCGGGCCGCGGTAGTGCGCCGGAAGCCGGCGCGCAGCCACAGCCACGTCTCGGGAGGAGGCGACGCGAGGACGGTGATGGGCTGCTTGAGTCCCTCGTATTTCATGCTCTCCGCGAGCTCGGCGAGCTCCTGCTCGGTGGCCACGAGGCGGATGTTGGGGAAGTTTGGGTCGATCTGCACCTGTTCGAGGGGCACGAGCTCGACCCTCTTCGTGATGATCTCCGATCGCGACTCTCCTTGGGGGCCGTAGATCCTCTCGTCGTGCTGTTGCCTGAGCTCGGACCTCCGCTTCTCTATGCGCAGGTGAGGATCTTGGAGCAGCAGTTCGGCTCGCCTCACTATGGGAGATCTTGCGGCGTCGTCTGCTGCCCATCTCTCGGTGGTCAGCAGCTCTCCAGGCCCACCTTCCTGAGCTGTATCTCGGTGGGGTTGTCCAAGATCTTGTCGACCACGTTCTGCTTGGCCAAGATCATCTTCACCATGTTCGCGTCGAGGCTCTTGTCCAGTACCGGGTGGGTGATGTTGACCATCCTCTTCTGGCCGATGCGGCAGCACCTGTCTTCTGCCTGCCTGACCGTGCCCGGGTTCCAGTCGCTCTCGTAGAACACGAGGTTTGACGTCCTCGTGAGGGTGATCCCCACGCCGGCCGCCTTGAGCCCGCCTATGAAGATCTTCTTTTGACCCTCCTGGAACAGCTTCACGATTGGGATTCGCTGGTCCATGGGGGTGTCGCCGTATATTACGCATGAGTCGTCACCGTAGTGGTCGTGTATCTTCTCGAGTACGTCTTTGTGGTGCGCGAAGATCGCCAGGCTGTCGAGCCCGGATGCCAGCATCTCGTCTGTGAGGCGCAGGCAGGCGTCTATCTTAGCGAGGCCGACCTGGTGCCGGACCACGCTCGTCTCCGTGAAGGGGACGGATACCTCGTCGAGCCTGCGGGCGGCCCTGCGGTAGTCGTCCATGGTCTTCGCCGACAGCAGTCGGGCGAGGGCATCGTCGAAATCTTGGCTCAGGTGCTCTTTCCAGTGGACGAGGTCCGGGAACTTGCCCCAGTCGACGTCGCTGTCGTCGAGTACCAACATTTGGCGACACTTGGGAGGGAGATCTTTGAGGACGTCATTTTTTGTCCTCCTGATCATGAAGGAGGTGCGCAGTCGCTGCTGGAGCTCGGCGTGGTTGGACGATCCGTCGGCGACCCAGACGGTCTTGCGGCCCCTGGTCTCTCGGTGGAGGGCGCAGTATCTCCTCGCGAAGTCCCACCAGTCGCCGAACTTGGCCGGGCAGAGTCGAGAGGCGATCGGCCAGATCTCGATCGGTCTCTGCTCGAGGGGGGTGCCCGACAGGAAGAGGGCCCGCCTCGAGCAGTCGTAGAGGCCTCCTTCTCCGAGCACGGCTCTCGAGCGGTAGGACTCGTGGTTCTTGAGGGCGTGGGCCTCGTCGAAGATGCCGAGGTCCCAGGGTCTGCGCAGGCTCCTCGACAGAGGGGTGTCGAACAGCACCTTGGTCAGCTTGTCGCTCGTGAAGGTGCGCTCGCAGTCTCTGCAGGTGTGCCCGGATATTTGTGGAGATGACGAGATTTTGTTTGGTGAGTGGCAGTGAGGGCAGGTGGGGGCGAACGTGAGCCCGCAGCTCGGGCACGCGTGCTCGCTTGTCGTAGCTGGGAGCTTGGCTGGCGAGGAGATCGACAAGGGAGACTGGCAGCTCGGGCAGGTGACGGCGAAAGTTCTAGAGCAGGCTAGGCACGTCCAAGTGGGATTTGGTCTCGTATTGATGGACCTGCAGTAGGGGCAGGTGGTCACCGCGCGGCTCACCCCGTAGATCTTCTCGTAGTTCGTGATTACGAGCAGAGGTCTCTCGCCTGGCGGGGGCAGGACGTCGGTGGTCTTCTGCGGGATGACTATCTCGTGCCGGCGGCAGAGCCACTTCTCGGCCTCGAGCTTCCAGTTGAGGGCGAGGGTAGCTGGGGCGACCACCAAGATGGTCACTGGCCGGGAGTAGTTGGCGAACCCGAGGGCCTGGACGGTCTTGCCGAGTCCCATGTCGTCGCCTATGAGGGTGTCTTTGTGCTGGACGGCGTAGGCGATCCCGGCGGCCTGGAAGGGTCGGTACATCTCGCCGGGGGGTGCTGGTATGGAGAGCGTCGTGGTGGTCGCTCTCGAGGAGGCGAGCTTCGCCAGGTGGTCGCGCATCACCTCGAGGGCGCGATCGGTGCAGTAGCGCTTGAGTCGAGACGCGTGCTCGATCTTGGACGAGTAGTAGCGGCGCCCTATCTTGGCTCGGCAGGCCCGGCACCGAGAGGGCTCGCACAGCGAGGGCTCGTGCTCGACGAAGCCGACCTTCTTGAGGACTTTCTCGTCGCCGGGCTGGTGGTCGGCGACGAACACTCCCTTCCAGAACGTGATCTTCAAGGTTTTTTTACCATGTTCTTTTTCTCCTCTCTATCTCGGCCAGTCTGTCGTCAGCTTCTTTAAGTAGAGCATCTCGGTCCTTGTCGCTCATGTTGACTAAGTCTAAATCTCCGAAATAATGGGGATCTTCTAAGTCTTCGTCTGTGAGGTCAGTGGGTGGCAGCACCAATATCAGGTGGTATTGCTCGCAGAAGTTGCAGCACTTTCGCTGGACGAACTCGATCGCGCAAGAAGGCAACGGCTTGTTCAAGTCGTTCTGATCGCAGAATGCGCAGCAGGGGCTGCTGTCATTGTTCATGATGGCTTCTGCGACGGTGATCGTCTCACCATGGTTCGAATGATCGGGTCGTAGAGGTCGTCGCTGTCGGCGACGGGCAGGAGAGAGTGGTATTGGTCGACGGCGTAGCAGTGATCGTGACCGCAGCTGCGGCAGCGCGGCCTCTGGTAGTCATTGTAAGTTCGACACTTACAACAGGCCCAGCCAGGGAACACGTTGGGCAGGTGGTCGACGTGGCGGCAGTTATTCACAGGAGCTACCTCTTCTTCGTTCGCTTGGGCCTGAGCTTGTCGAGGACTCTGCCTACGGCATCGTCGACGGTGGAGCCTGTCCCTCGGAGGTCGACGTCATAGGAGGGGGAGTAGACGCGGGCGTGGATTTTGGTCTTCCCCGACGGAGACGTGGTCTTGTTGATGTACGTGCGAGCGATCGGGTGACGAGTGTCGCGTCCTCTCTGGGCCATGCCGGGCATGCTAGCACGATTGTTTGAGGGACTCATAATTCGGAAATGTGGTACGGCTATATTTTTTTGTTGTGTTCGAATTATTGCGGGAGTAGCTTCGCGCGGTCGTCTTTCTGGAGGATTCGAAGGATCGATCCTCGTCGGCGGCGAAACCCACACCATGACAGGAGATCACAATGGCGCGAAATCGAGAAACGTCCGCGGTGTCACAGTCGACAGGTCCCATGGCTGCCCCGCCCGAAGGCTTCCAGCGGTCGGGCAGCGCGATAGCGACCGGCTGGTTCGACCACTCGCTCATCGGCAACACGCTCTTCGGCACCTTGATCGGCGTCTTCGAGGCGCCGTCGAAGCTGCGGGCTGACGGCACGGCGAAGTTCTTCCAGGTCGAGATCAAGCAGTCCTGCCAGGTCCGGGTCGACCGGGGCGAGGACGCGAAGATGGTCGAGGCGAAGCCCGGCGAGATCATCAACGTCAACTACGGGCCCAAGACGAAGGGGTGGGAGGCGCTCGTCTCCGACATCAAGCAAGGGGCCATCTACGAGGTCTGGGGTCAGATCACTCGCGAGAAGATCAAGCTCTCGGGAGGCAGGACGATGCACGCGTTCGACACTCGTCATGCGATGGTCAAGGCGCCCGTCGCCGACGACGATGCGGCTGACTTCGATGGCTCGGCGGAGGGCGACGAGGCAGCATCTGCCTCGTAGGCCAAGGTCATGTCCCGACCTGTAAAGATGCGACCGAGCTACCGGAGCGATGCCTCGTATCTGCTGAGGCTCTGGGACGCTGTCCTCAAGGACACGCGCCGTTCGAGCGTCTGGCGGAACAAGGTGGCGAGGCAGGTGAGGAAGCTCTCGCTCATGCTCCTCGAGGCGGCGGCATCTGACGCTGACAGCTCAGGCGGCGTAGACCAGCAGAAGGGGCGCAGGCCCCGCGTGAGGAGAGCTCTGCCCGAGGCGGCTTCCTCTCAGTAGTCGGATACTATACGAGGAGGGCGGGGAGACGGTCGATTTTTTGATGGTAGGAGAGCACTGTCTCCTTGCCCCGACCTCGATCTTTGTTTGGTTGACAATCGCAGCGGAGGACGACTGATGTCTACAGATGACGAGCGAGCAACGGACGCAGTGGCAGGAGCGGCGCGGTCGAAGGTGTTAACCAAGATTGCGTACTGCGACCACCTGGACGTGTATGTGTACACGGACGCGAGCGGCGAGGAGTTCTTGTTCGACACCGAGCAGCTCGAGCAGTCTATAAACTCATATCTCAAGCAGGGCGATACTCGGAGGGCGGACTTCATGGTCGACTTGACCGCGATGGCCAGGCTGATCCCTCACCGCCTCCTGTGGTTCGACGACGAGGGCAAGCCGCACGACGAGCCGCTCAGCCCCAAGAAGATAGGAGCAGACGAAGTCGCGGAGAGCGCCGATGGCGCAGAGGGCTCAGCGAAGTAGGGGTCACTCGTGCTGCTGCGCCGAGGACCAAGAATACCGCCGCCGTCGAGCTATCCCCTCGCGCCGCCACAGCGCGAGGAGCCCCAGGCTCCGCAGGCCGTGCGGAGCGCGGCTCGCATATATTCTGGAGGGACGGCAGGCGTGTACCCTCGCGGAGGGTCTGCCAGGAAGAGTCGCTTGCTCGAGGTGCTCGGGGACGGTGAGTTTCACCACGCGTCGGAGCTGAGGCGAAAGGTCGACAGTCCGGTCGAGCTCGTGTCGGAGCTGGGCGAGCTGCTCGACTCCGGGTACGTCGTCGTGAGGTCGCTGTCGCATCTCAAGCTCAGGAGGCGCGGAGATCTCGAGGCAAGACAAGATCTGGCCACTCTGATCGACGGTCTGGATTTGGACGAGTCGGTGGAGTCGAGAGCGCTCCCAGCAGTCGCGACGAGAGACGACGAGATCTCGGAAGATGAGCTCGATTTCAATGTGGGAGATGATGCCGGCGAGGTGTCGGCTGGCGGAGGGCTCGTGCTCTCAGACCCTCCGGAGGTGCTCATGTTGCCCTCGGACGGGAGCGCCAGCATGACAGGGGCGATCTTGGCGCGTAAGGGATCAGGCAAGAGCTACCTCGGCATGGTGCTCGTGGAGGAGCTCTTGGGGCTCGACGGGGTGACGGTGGTGGTGTTTGACCCTACAGGAGTTTGGTGGGGGCTGCTCTCGACGGCAGGTGGCGAGCCATCAGCTTATGGGGCCATCTTGCTCGGAGGCCCGCGGGGTCACGAGAAGATCGCGTCCGGCAGCGGTGCTGGCATCGCGGAGGTGGTCAACGCCGTGAGGCCCAGGCCCGTGGTGGTCGACCTGTCGGAGCTGGCTCCGTCGGAGCAGCACGAGGTCGTTGCCTCCTTCTGCGAGAGGCTCGTAGGGTTGCCGCACTTCCCGATCCACGTCGTGATAGACGAGGCGGACGAGTTCGCTCCACAGCGGCTGGGAGCGATCTCGAAGCACCAGAAGAGGGCGCTCGGTCACGTGGAGAGGATGGTGATGCGGGGGAGGTCGCGAGGCATCGGGGTGACGCTCATCAGCCTGCGCCCGGCCGTGATCTCGAAGAACGTGCTCTCTCAGGTGGACGCCTTGTGGCTCCTGCAGATGGCGGCGCCCCAAGATCTGCGAGCGGTGGAAGATTGGCTCACCCACTTTGACCACAAGGTCAGCGAGAGCCAGCGAGTATCGTGCCTGAGTCAGCTGCCCATGCTGCCAGTGGGCACGGCGTACTTCTTGAGAGGTGGTGAGCGCGCGGCGTTCCGGCGCTTCAAGGTTCGGCACAAGTCGACGTACGACTCATCCAAGACATTGGTCGTGGGGGCGAGCGACAATCCGATCTTGTCTGAGATCCCGGCGCCTGTGAGGGACATCGTGCGGGAGCTGTTGTTGAAGTCGCTTGCCGACCAGTCGAGCGAGGACCAGAGTGGCTAGCAGGGGACGAAGGCGGCAGCCTCGCGACGAGCTCGGTCGCTTCGCCAAGAAGCTGGCTGAGATAGAGACCGTGGCGAGGAAGTCAGAGGCTGAGAAGACTGCAGCGAAGAAGCCCGCCGCGAGGAAGTCAGCAGCCAAGAAGCCTGCTGCGAAGAAGTTTGCCGCCAAGAAGTCCGTCGCGAGGAAGCCAGAGGCAAAGAAGACTGCTGCCAGGAAGCCTACCGCGAAGAAGCCTGTTGCCAGGAAGCCTGCCGCGAGGAAGCCCGTCTCGAGGAAGCCAGAGGCAAAGAAGACTGCTGCCAGGAAGCCCGTCGCGAGGAAGCCCGTCTCGAGGAAGCCTGCCGCGAGGAAGCCCGTCGCGAGGAAGCCTGCCGCGAAGAAGCCTGCCGCGAAGAAGCCTGCCACGAGGAAGCCTGCCGCGAGGAAGCCTGCCGCGAGGAAGCCAGTCGCGAGGAAGCCAGTCGCTAAGAAGCCTGGGAAGCGCAAGCGCAAGCGCAGGAGGCCTGAGCTGCCCCTCCTGCCCGAGAGGTCGAGGCAGGCGGAGATCTTGATGCAGACGAGGCTCGTGGCGCTCTTCGACGGCATCGCTGCTGAGGGTGCGGGTCTCGTGATGGGTGTGCAGACGTACGTCAACGCTGACGGGACCGTAGACGGGGAGCTCCGGATCGAGTCTCTGCCTGACATCTGGCGAGAGGCCGGCGCTCATACTCTCATCGTGGAGTTCTTGAGCCATGTGTTCCGGTACTTCGAGTACTTCCCGTCGAGACCACCCATGGGGGGAGCCTTCTGGGTGTCGTTTGGTGTGCGGTTTGGGCCGCAGAACGAGGCTGAGGTCGGAGAGATCGAAGATCTCTACAAGAAGCACCGAGGTCTCTTCCAGATCGGGACGTACCCGACTCAGGGTTGGGGTGGAGGCGCCGTGCAGAACGCCCTGACCGACTACAAGGTGGGCCTCCGGGCCATGCTCGAGAGCTTGATGGAGAAGCGGGGTCTGCCGCCGACCGTGCTCCTGGTGCGCTTCATCTGGACCCCTGACGGCAAGCGACCGGCACACTACCTGGGAGAGAAGGGTGAGACGTGATGTATTTTTGGCTAATACTGTCGGGGTTTCTAGTCGGGCTGGGTGATTTTTTCTCCAAGAAATGGAGTCTGGGGGACGGGATCAGTTGGGCGTGGGTTTCTGTGATCTGTTACGCCCTAAGTGGCGCGAGTTGGCTGCCGGCCCTGAGGATAGGTAGAAGTCTGTACCTGACAGGAATAGTCTGGATCCTGCTCTCGACCGTCGCACTAGTTGCACTAGGGGTAGGTTGGTTTGGAGAGCCAATAACAGCTCGTCGATCAATTGGTATAGTGTGCGCCATGATCGCTGTGGTTTTATTGAGTTGGTGATGTTCAATGGGTGTCAATAGTTTGGACGATCTCCACGATCAGCACAGTCGGGTACTATTAGTGGGCGAGCTCAACCCGTTCGGCGCGGACCCGCGCCTGGCCCTCTACCACATGCCCAGGGGGTCGAGCGGAGACCGTCTTCGCAGGATACTGGGACTCCGAGACTGCGAGTACGCTCGGTTGCTGGACAAGGTCAACCTCTGCCGGGGCAGGTGGTCGGAGGAGGTCGCCCTGGAGGAGGCCCAGCAGTGCCTGGGGTCCCACCACTCGGTGCTCGTGCTGCTGGGGTCTAAGGTCAGGAGCGTTTTCAAGGGACCGTTACCATTCGAGTGGTCCGTCGTACGGGGGAAGAGGCTGGT
>DATKKG010000050.1:0-12800 GCA_035543015.1 Conexivisphaerales archaeon
TGGTTCCAACTATCGCAACCCGAGAACCCTGGATTGGGATCTTCATCCCACCCGCGACATACAGCCGCTCCGGAGCGTTCTTCGTCTCCACATCATTGAGTGGTCGGCCCAAGATTTCCTCCGGAGTGAATGCTGATATTCCCCTCCTTTGGGGCATTCCTATCACTCATCCCTTCGCGTCGTTGCTATTGATATGCAGTCGGTCGCCTGCGCTCTGTCGCCGGAGCCTAGGCTCAGGCCACCGACAGCCCGAGAGGGCCACATGCTAATTGGTAATGTTCCTTCCGTTGCTAGATAAGCGTTTAGCAACCCCTCTCGCTTGTCCGTCCTGATAACGGTTGGTGGCTATTAAGCACCAGCGCGACATTTGCCGGTTTAGCGATTGAACCGCCTCCTTCGTAAGGAAAGAGATCCCATTGAGCTCATGTGCTGTAAGCATAAAGAGTGGTATGGTTCAGGAGGCTAAACCGGAAGGATTTGAACCGACCAGAGCTTTGAGCCAAGTCCCCGTTGGTAGACTGGTGGATTGAGTAGACGGAGGGGGTTGTATGACGGCCCATGACGTTGTATAACTGTATACAGGCTTGTATAACTTTATATAACTGGTGTCCTAAGAAGTGTCTTGGTGGAGAGAGATGGTTGTCCTGCATGAACCGACTATGAGAACTATCACGATGGTAGAGAAGGCCATCTTGGAATCGAGCGACTACCCCACCAGGATGGAACTCTGGAGGAGCCTTCCGAAGAAGATACAGTACCAGACATTCCAGAGAGTCTTGGGATATCTGGAAGCGTCGGGGAAGATCACATTCAATGGAAGAACCATCATTTACACCGGTGTCGACAACGAGAAACTCAGGGCGTTCATAGATTCATGCGTCAGGGTTGATCAGTAGCCAAAGACGTTCTCGTAGTCTTTATGACTAATGAAGATCTCAATTATGTGAGGGCAGGCTCCCAGGCCCGTCTTGTGAACGATGGTGTATGTGGCTCTCACGCTCTTGGTGACCTTACACCAATATTCGTTATCCCATCGCGAGATACTTCTCAGGAATCCTGCACATGCTCCAGACAGAAGTTTTCGATGGACTTCGAGTGTCTGTTGAGAAGAAGGTCGACCTTCTCATTGGGAAGGCCTTTGAGCATCTCGTCGATCTCGAAGTTCCCCCACGCCATCCTGAATCTTCCTGGACCTATCGAGCCCTGCGCTCCGCCTCGAAGGCCGTCAGCAGGGGGAACGTGATCACGACCGTCGTGCCCTTCCCCTGCTCGCTGGCTATCTCTATTGTGCCCCCGTGAGCCTCGACGAGGCGCCTGCAGAGGGCCAGCCCCATGCCCAGCCCTTGCGCCTTCGTGGTGAAGAACGGGGTGAAGAGCTTCCCCTTCTTGTCCTCGGGGATGCCCACGCCCGTGTCGGTCAACTCGACGACGACCCTGTCTCGCTCGGTGCGAGACGAAATGCCGAGCTCGCCGCCCTCTGGCATGGCCTCGACGGCGTTCTCGATCAGGTTCCTGAAGACGAGGACGAGCTTCTCCTCGCTGCCTTCGATGCGGACCTCAGGGGCGAGCCCAAGGGAGATCCGGACGCCGTCGGGGACCCCCACCTGGGCCGCCCTCCGTATCACCCTGCCGAGGTCGATGGGGACCTTCTTGGTCTCCGAAGGCTTGGAGTACTCGAGGAGGTCTTCCAAAATGCTGTTCGCATGAAAGACGGCTTCCCTTATGGACCCCACGGAGGCCTGCGCCTTCGGCTCCAGCCCTCCCGGGAGGGTCTGCTCAAGGTAGTACAGGCTGGTGTTTATCGCGGTCAGCGGGTTCCTGAGGTCGTGGGCGACCTTGGAGGTCACCTCCCCCACAGCCGCCAGCCACTGGGCCTGGAGCAGGAGCGCGCTGGTGTTCTCCAGCTCGACGGTCCTCTCCCTGACCTTCTCCTCCAGCCGGGCGGCGTTCTCCTCGAGCTCCCGCTCAGCCCTCCACCGCGAAGTGATGTCGCTGGCCATCCCGATCGCCCCCTCGATCTGACCTTCCTCATCGAAACGAGGTGTGTAGCGGATCTCGTAGACCGATTGGCCCAGGTTCACCGTGGAGGTGTGGGCCTCGCCGGCCATCGCGAGGTGGATGTCCTCCTCTATCTTTGGGAAGTGGGAGCCGGCGTCGAACACCGACTTCCCGACGACCTCCCCGGGCGCGAGCCCAAGGATGCCCAGGTCCCTCCCTTCGAGCAGCGTGAAGACGCCGTTCTTGTCGACGGAGAACAGCACCACCGGGGCGCCCGAGATGACCGTACGGAGGAGCTCCTCGCTCCTGAGGAGGGCCTCCTCCCCGGACTTCCGGTCGCCGATGTCGTGGGCCTGGAGGACGAAGTTCAGCGGCTTCCCCTCCCTGTCCTTCAGCACTGATGCCGTAACCTCGGCCCACACAGTGTGCCCGTCCCTGTGCAGGTAGCGCGCTTCAGGGTTGATTGATTGAGCTTTCCCGGACCTCAGATCGTCGAAGAGGCGGTCGCTGGCGGCCGTGTCATCGGGATGGGCGACCAGCCGTGGGCCCCTCTCCAGCAGCTCTCCCTCCGCGTGGCCGACCATCCTGCAGAAAGCCTCGTTGACCCTCAGCCACCTTCCTTCGAGGTCCGTGATCACGATGCCCACCGGCGCCTGGAGGAACGCCGTCCTGAACCGCTCTTCGCTCTCCCTCAGCTCCCTCTGGGATCGCCGGACGTTCAGGAGGTGCTCTCTTGTCATGAAGTAGAGGACGACGGCGGTAACGACAAGAAGAGAGAACTCGCCGTAGTAGACCGCGACGTACTGCGAAGCGGCCGGGCCCCCTACGGCCGCCGCCAGGAACCGGTCGAAGAAGAGTATCCACAGGGAACCCGCGGCCAAATACACGGCTGAGACGAGCAGAGAGGCCTCCCTCCTCTCCAGGAACCCGCCGACCGAGATGCCGACCATCAGGGCATGCGCTCCGAGATTACTCGACGCGTTACCTAAATAAAGGCTTGTCCCTTGTGGTTTTGTCAAATCGTCAGGGAAGCCAGCCCCAGAGGAGAACGCGGATGGAAAACCCGTTCCTTGCGCCAGGATTCGGGATGCATGGGAAACGAAGTGATGCTCCGCTCGTGCTGGTTCTCAGACCTTGGGTCCAGGGTTGCGGGGTCAACAAAACCACTGGGGGGAAAGGATAAATCTGAGAAATCGAAAGAGTTAGAGATGGCGGTCTGAAAAGGGGATTGAATCCGCGGAAAGCCGGGGAGGGTCAGGTCGAGGCGAGGATAGTCCAGGTGATAAAGGAGAGGGGTCCGCGCAACGTCGCCCTCATCTCGAGGCAGACTGGCGTGCCCGTCGAGACCGTCAGGTACAAGATCGCGCACCAGCTCCCTGGCCTCGGCTTCAGGATCCACGCGGAGCCGGACTACGGGAAACTGGGGCTCGTCTTGCACTGGGGAAGGCTTAGGTTCGGCGCGCCGTTCGAGGGCTCCGCCGGCGTGGCCCTGAGGAAGCTGAACGAGGCCGGATACCTGGTCTACTACGCGAGGATAATCCCGGCGGGGTACTATGCCTGCCTGTTCGCCCTCCCCCTCGACCTGGTGGCCGAGCATGTGTCGCTCCTCGATCACCTTGCGGAGCTGGGCGTCCTTCGCAGCTACGAACTGAAGCAGGTGACTTACGGCCACCACTTTTCGCTCGACCCGAAGTACTTCAACTTCCGCACCGGAAGGTGGGAGGTCGACTGGGGCGGGCTCGATTCCAAGGAGCCCGCGTTCGAAGCCCGAGAGCGCCGGCCCTCGCCCGCCGGAATCGACCGGTACGACCTCCTCCTCGTCAAGGAGCTCCAGATCGACTCCCTCAGGCACAACGCAGACATAGCGCAGAAGCTGGGCATCCCCCCTCCAGTCCTGGGATACCACATGAGGACTCACGTTGAGGAGCAGGGCCTCATCGACAGGTACATCGTAAGATGGATGCAAGACGTAACGAAGACCCTGGCCCACGCCGTCATGGTGACCCGCCTGGTTGCGACGGAGCTTGACGGGAGGCAGATGTCCAGGGCCAGGGCCGTCGTCGGCAGGATCCCCTTCGCCTGGTCGGAGTACACTCTCGAGGACGGGACCTTCGTTTCGACCCTGTGCATACCCGTCGAGGAGGCCATCACGACCTTCGACTACATCCATGGAAGGCTGGCCGACATCGGCGACAAGATCGAGGTGGGTTTCGTGAAGCCCAGCGATGCCCACAGCTTCACGATACCGTACAACATGTACGACAGGGGCTGGACCTCCGGAGTCGAAGGGCTAAGGTCGAACCTCATCCGGCTCGTTCGAGCAACAAAAAAAGTCCGGTAGATCTCGCCTAGTCGACTATGCCGCCTATCTCGTCGAAAGGAGTGAGGTGGATTCCATGCGTCGCCAGCACAAGGCGAATCCCGAACGCTGCAACGATCAGGACTATCGCCCACTTAGTGTATCGGTCCATTTGACGTCATGCCGCGGCTCGGCTTCCAGAGAATTATACCATTCCACTAGGAACTGACGACCTCCTTGTGAAAATATAGAACACGAGCCCCCGGCTGGACTCTTCGAGCCTTGCCTTCCTTGAGACGGTAGGAGGTGCCGTCCTGGCGGCCATGGTGCCCCAGATCGGCGGCCCTTCCGCATCGCGCCTTCCCGGCATCTCCGTATCCTCCTGCATAAGGGTCACAATGGCGGGTCCAGGGGATGGGCCCAGAGCCGTTCCGGGGGGACTATCGCCTCCCTGGGGGCAGCGCCAGGCCGCCAGGCCTGATGGGCCCCTCATGCCGAGAGCCGGAAGTTCACCTGGTTGCGGAGGTCGTCCCTGCCCGCTTTGGAGAGGCTCAGCCGCTTGTCGGCCAGGTAGGAATCCAGGGTCGCCTGGGTGATCCTGCGGAGCTGATGGAGCCTGCACCACTCTATGACGTCGTCGACGAGCTTGGGGACCAGCTCCTCGTCGGCCTTCACCCTCCTCTCCTCCACCTTCTTGGAGATCCTCATCATCCTCATCTTGAGCTCGGGGTTCTCCGAGAAGGTGCCCGTCACGCCCAGCGACCTCCAGAACTCGTAGGCCAGCTCGTCCAGAGGGGGGACCTTGTCTCGGCCGTAGGTGTTGGCCGCGAACTTGAGCATGTCATTGGCCACTTCGTCGTCGCTCTTGGCCATCCACGCGTCCTTCGACTCCTTCCTGCTCCACCAGTCGGCCGTCTTGACGAAGGAGTACACGGCGCCGTCCTTCGCCCAGGAGAGCTCTATGAAGCCCAGCTCCTGCGAGTGAGAGCCCGTCCCGTAGGCGGTTTCGATGACCAGGCAGGGGGCCCCGGCGTTCCTGGCGACGTCCACGAACGCCTTCCAGTCGTCGCTCCTGTCATCCCAGCGGAAGAGCACCGCAGAACCCTCGGAGACGCGCGAACCGACGAAGGTCGCCAGGTCCAGCGTCACCGCGTAGGTGGAGACCTCTTCGAAGATGTCGCCTATGTCGACCTTCTGGCTCGCCAACTGTATGGGACCGACCCGGGTCTCCTATCTGGATGACGATGATATAAGATGTAGCCCCCTCCTCGATGCTCCTGCGGGCCCGGCCGAGCCATCTCGTGTTCCAGAGACCCCTCTCCCCTTTGGCCGTCTCGGCCTAGAACGCGGGACCAAGCCCGCGTCCGGCGCCCGCAGGTCGCTTCGGGTTCCCTTCGATCTGGGTTATTCGGTGGGTCTGGACGGAGGGCTTCCCTTCCTGACGATGACTTCATCACCTTTCCGTATCCAGATGATCCCTTCCTCCCCGTAGAGGATGGAGTCGAGTTTCAACGCCTTCCTTATGTGTCTGGGAACGGCCGCCCTTCCGCCTCTGCTGAGGATCGTCTTCTGGTAGCTCGACGCTGGCGTTCCCTTTGTGACGACGACTTCATCCCCCTTCTGCGTCCAAAGTAGCTTCTCCCTCTTCTGGGGCGCATATCTGAGGTCCAACAGCTCCATTACCTCCTTAGGAATGGTCGTCCTTCCGCTTCTACCGAGGATGGTCGTCCCGAGGACGAGTTCGTCTACCAAGTCTAGGTGTGGACCATCCTGATCATACCATATTTAATCGCATGCCTTCATTTACAACCGCCTGAGTGCCGCGCCTGACAGTGAAGCCGCAGGCAACCACGACCAGTCTCGGGGTTGTCCGGGCCACGGGGGCCTGCAGAGGCGGCCAGAATTCAACTGGGAGTCGAACCCACGAGACCGCCTCGTTCGACAACATCACGCTCTGCTACACCCCTTGAAAGGGATGCAGGTCGACCTCTTTCGTTCACAAGGAGGCTGGCCTGGCGGCGAGCGCCTAGGTCCTCGGAACAGGGGCCCCCCTGATCCTGCGAAGCCGTCGACCGTGCCGGGGAACAAGGTAGTGAAGATGCGGCTCCCCAAAAAGGAGAAGAAGGAAAGGACCGTCAGGAAGGCCGAGCGCCTTGCCCGGCCTCCGCTCCAAGGCTAAGAGGTCCAAGGCTCGACTATGAAGTAGGTGAAGCTCGTGTCCTTCCCAGTTGCCTTTGTCAGGTTGATCGTGAGCTTGTTGTTGACGGGGTCCCTATCGACATAGGACACGGCCGCGTCCTCCAGAAGCGCGTTTGGATCGCTCGTAAGCATGACGGAGACGTGGCTGTTGCTGCTGATCAAACCGGGGGCCAGGTTCAGCGTGACGGACTTCTTGAGCTTGGGTATCGTGCCCGAACCGACGGTTTGGAAGCCGCTCCTTCCTTTCACTCCCAGGGCAAACCCCTCCGGGCCGCTTAAGCCGAAGAGAGCGATGCCCGTGCCGGTCTGACCCTTCACCCCGCAGCCCGTGTCTGAATGCCCTATCACGGCCCATCCATCACTCGACATCCCGTGCACGCCGAAACCGTGTTGGGTGACCCCAAGCACGGCTGTCGGCTGCGGCTGGCCCTGCGGCACGAAGTCGGCTACGTTGTCCACACGAAGGGTGGCCGGCGAGTCCCCCGTGGCGGAAGCCAAGAAGCTGGATTTCCCGTCCACCTTCAGGGCGGTTCCGTCCCAGCTGAGTGCATACACGCCTATTCCGTTAGCGGATGTCCCGTTGACCCCAATGCCGTCCGTCGTGACGCCCATCACCCCGGCCCCTGGCGGGCCACCTCCATAGCATTCGCCGACTACGCCGAACTGGGCGGAGCTTCCGCGTACGCCCGTCCAGTTAGCGTGCCCGGTGATCGCTACTCCTTTCTCTCCGGAGTCGATGACCTGAAATCCGGGGTATGAAGGTTCCCCCGGTGTGGGGTTCCCTTCACAATCAGTGTGGAGGACGGTCTGGTCTGGAGTATCGGTCCAGTTCTCCTTCCCCAAGACCAAGAAATCTCCCGTGGCAGCTTTCGTCTCCTTGATGCTGGGCGCCAGCGCCAAGCCAGCGGCAGCGGCTGCCCCTATCGCCAGGAGCTTCCTCCTGCTCAACACCTTCTCCTTGTCGCCCTGATCTCTATCAGAACCAAGCTCAGTTTTTTCCATTGCATGCTATCCATGCGTGTTCCGCGATAAAAGTCTTTCAAAAAGTCATGCAATTATTACATCATTTGCATCTCCTTCATCCATTTGACCTTTGCGATGTCGGTTTTTCAGAATATCATGAAATTCTTCTTTGTGAAGCCCATCTTCCTACCGGTCCGGCCATCGGATTCCAGCCGGGATTGGAGAATATGAACCCGGGTTCAAACCGCGGTGGCTGGCAGGGCTGCAGATACGCCGAAGTACGCGGCTCCCGGGCCCTCGTTATCATTCTACGGCTTATGACATGGAGATTCCGCATCTCCATGACTGCCCACGGCACCACGAAAAGCGGGCGAGGGCAGAGGGGCTTTCGCGGAATGGAGCGAAATGCCCGGCTTGGATCACGAAAAGAGAGACGACGAGCTCGTCAGCTGGCCGGCTTCTCTTCCAGTATCCCGACGATCCTCTCGGCGGCGTGCCCGTCCCCGAAGGGCTGCTTCCAATCCCTCTACCTATCGATCGTCATGAGGGCGCGCCTGAGAACCCCCTCGGGCTCCACCCGGCGGGCGAGGATATCCTGCTGAGGAGGTCGCAAGCGTAGTTCTCGCTGTTCATCGACAGGACGTTCCCCGCCCCGTCGCAGGAGCAGGAGAGGACCTGCCATTCTGGGCAGATGATTCCAATGACGTTGGCGTAGGCGCAGAGGACCTAGCAGGAGGCCCCGTGGACGACCTCGGCTAGAGCCAGCCCGTTCTGATCTCCTTCACGGCGGTCAGGTGCGGGTCGTCCGTGATGCACCTGAGGTCGAACATCCTTGCCGCCGCCGCTATCATGCTGTCGCCCATCGGCATGCCGTACTCCTTCCTCAGTTCCGCGGAGACCTTCGCAGCCTTGGCGTCCACCGGGATGACATCGAAGTCCTTCTCCATCAGAGAGGCCCTCAGCTCGGCCGCCTCCCTCCCTTCCTTGTCCAGTGTGAGCCTGTATGTCTCGTGAATCGTGACCGCGGAGACGTACGCCCTCTGGCTCCCCCCGAGCTTGCCCTTCGTCCTCTGAAGGATTGAGGGGTCCGAAGAATAGAAGTGCTCGAAGAAGAACCTGGTGTCGTAGAGGTTCAAACGTCCTCGTCCCTCAGCCTGTCCAACAGCCTCTTCATCTCGCCCGGTGTCGCGAACTTCGCGCCGCTCCCAGCCAGCTCCGCCGTCGTCAGGGCCTTCCTGAAGAGGATGCCATCCCCGGCGTCCGACACGACGAGCCTCGAGCCCTCCTCGATGCCATACTTCTTCCTGAGCTCCGCGGGTATGGTCGTCTGGCCCTTCCTCGTCACCAGCACTTCCTTTGCCATGACCATAGCTTTCACGGGAGTAGTACTTAAGCGCGATTACTACTCGACGAATTGTACTACGAGGCCCGTCCGCAGCGTCTCGTGTGGCGCACCTGAAAGCGGCGTGGCCACGCGAACTTCGCCCTGGAACAGCGGAGCCCAGTCGAAGCATACACCAGCTCGTCGGCGTGCATGAAGGTCTCCATCCCCCGTTGTCCTCCAGGTCTCGCTGCCCTCGGCGTCGTATGCCATGAGGGTGGAGCCTTCCTGGAGGAGCTCGTTGGAGGGACCGATGACGTAGAACGAGGTCACGCCGTTGAGGGTGTAGCTCACCATGTTCCCCGCACCGTCGTAGGCGTAGGAGGTGCTCCCCCAGGGGCCCGGCGGAGGAGGCGATTCTGTTCAGGGAGTCATAGAGCAAGGCGAGCCTAGTCCCATCGAGGTAGGTTACCAGAAGGATTCATTCAACACCGTATGGAGGTACGGAATTGCGGAGGGGCTGCCTATGATTATATCAGTCTTGCTGGTGAGCCTGTTCCTTTACGAAGCGAAGCACGGCCTCAAGATCATCCAAATCATCAAAATCCACGTTCACTCGAGAGAGTCTTCCGATTCTTATGGCTAGTATGGTCTTCTGATACCTCCGAGCACCACGTGCATGAAAAGTCAGCGACCTTCGAGTCGCTGATTCAGATATCGAGACCCTTCCGTCCGGAGAAATCGAAAGCTCAGCTGGCTTCCATCCGTGGTATACGGTTGTAAGACCATAGAGACCAAAGACCGGCACGGCGATGGCAAGCGCTGGGATGACACCAAGCCAAATACCATATGCCAAGGAGCTAGCATCTCTCCACGCTCCGAGGATTCCGCTGATGACCCATGCGACCAGAAGAATCACCACAATGTAGATCCCTGCCGGAAAGTACCACGGCACGCGCGCCGCTCTGACATCCAAGAACTTAACACACCCCTAGTATTCTGTTCGAAGATAGGTCTGATATTGGAGCCAGACGCTTAAAAACCATGTTCCTAGGGAAATCGCTCCAAACACTATTGCGCCCGACACATCTGCACCTGCTACTAATGCACCAGCACCAGTACCGAACAGAAGCACATCCGCCCCGATTCTTCCGATTATGATGAATTGTTGAATGATGGTCGCCGACATAATCACTGTAGCTAACATCTGGGGCAACAAGCCTATGAGGAATTCGATAAGTCTAGTTGCGTCTCCACTAGTCAATGCTCCTACGAGCCCAAGTATCGTTGCCGAATCGAACATGACTGAGAGTCTAGCCACGCCTACCGGTAGGCACATCCCTATCAGGGCGAAGACAGTAGTCAGAACGGCTGACCCGAACGCGAGCCATCCGCTCGGGCTGGCGAAGTACACGTTCCAGAGCCAATCCCCGAAACTCCGAGGCGTGAAGACATCAGTTCTCATGAGGGTCCAAGAATGCCCGTTGGCGTCGACGTACATCTGCGGGTTTTCCCTTGCGTAGGAATAGAGGTTGAGGCTGAGGGGGTCGTCGGTCGAGCCGAGATCGGCGTCCTTGCTCACGAACCTGAACAGAAAAGAGTCATAGAACCTGGCCCCGAAGTAGTAGAGTCCAGTCGAAGCGTCCACGGGCTTGTCCGTGTACATGAAGGTCTCCATCCCGGTGGTGTTGTAGGCGATTCCGTAGGGCAGGTAGTTCGTGCTGAAGGCGTTGATTCCTCCTGAGTTAGTCACCAGTCGAATGCTGCCCAGGGCGTCGAAGTGGTAGTAGTAGGGAGACGAGGAGGAGAGCTTGGCGAGCTGGAGCCTCCCAACGTAGAAGTGATCGGTGACGGCGCCGGTGGTCAAGTTCTTCTCATACAGGATGTTGTTTCCCTCGTAGGCGTAGACGACGGAGCTCCCGTTCAGGGTCGCCATGACCCTGTCATCAGAGCCATCGTAGAGGTTGGACTGAACCGGCTGGCCGTTCAGGGAGGCGTTTACGAGCCTGTCCTCGAAGTCGTAGGAGTAGCCCCAGGATGTGGCTCCAGCCGACTTCCCGACCACGTTCCCGTCTAGATCGTAGGCCATGAGCGTGGAGCCATCTTGGGAGGAGTCGTCGGGATTGTCTCACTAGCTGTCGGCAGCAGATGACTACCTGGGGGACCCCTAACTACACGCCCAAGCCCTCGTTCTACAGGCCCAGTTCCGAACCTTGGCCCATCCTGATGCGCAGCCAAGTGTAGATGTTGATACCCAAATCTGGAATCGGGCCGTCTTTGACCTCCCAGCCCTGGCTGCTGGGATCCGACTTGACAGACAGTCTGAAGTGGAAGTGAAATGTGGCAAAACCCCTAACAGCCTTCAGTTCTCCGAAATCCACCTGTGAATACGGCATACTTACTGCGTCCCCCTTTGGCCCTCCAGGGAGCATTGCGTGGTCTTCATAGAACTCAACTCTCTTGGCCCTGATGAACAACAGGGAATATCGCGCTCCCATATAGAACAGGAAGACGACCATGGCGCAGAGTATCAAACCTACAACCGAGACTAGTTCTGATATGTCTGTAGTTGTTAGGATGACCAGCAGGAGAACCCAGGTACCTATTAGCAGCAGAGGGAGACCAAAAAGAAGTGCTCCCCATTCGCGCCCGCTCCTGTAGACCAGCCCAGGTTCAGGCAGACGAACATGGGTATTACTCTGCAGTGATTTATCCTTTGAAGCTGTACCAGTCTTCAATTCTTTACACCCCAAGCCCATGCCATTTCAGTACAACTTCCGCAGATGCTGAGACGTGGTCTTTTCGGATCCAATCAGAAATCTGACTCCCACCGCTACCAGCAACATTCCACATATGGTAAACATCACAGCCGAGAAGCCCACGGTCATCCTCGTCGATGGATTGCTCGCAAAGTCACGAAGTCCCCCCAAGCTACCCCGAGTGGCCCAAAACATTACTCCAAAGACTACTATGGCAAGCCCGGGTAGAATTATGCTGAACCCCAGAACTGGATGGCGCTTCCTTCTGGTCTTCATGCGTTCTCATCTAGTTCCAAGTCGCTATTAAGCATCCTCCCTGCCCGTGGACCCAGCACGTCGAAGGTTCTTCCTATTCAGCGAGATAGCAACTATATTCGTATGCATAATCGGCACCAATCCATGCGATGAAAGCTGCGACTGCTGATGCAACAAGGGGCATTCTAATTGCCAATAGGATGCCTTCCGTGGCAACGTCCATGGCAGCCGAAGCCAGATTGAGAAGCCATAGCGTGACGGGATTCACCAAGACCTTCCAGGCGTCATACAGGGCAAAAGCCATACTCAAGACATCGAACATTGCAGCTCCAATGTCGTTCTTCTGCATATCATATGCGAGATTGCCCCACCCCCATGCCGCGGGCATTACAATCATGATTACAAACGCACCGACGTTCGGACCGAACTCCATTAGATACAAGGGGCCCAAGATCGTTAGAGTGATGAGGAGAAGCCCTTCGAGAAGATTGAGCACGTGCCTTTGGCACCAATCCAAGAAATAGGCAAGCGGGTCCATCTTCTTCAAAGGATTGAAGGAATCGGTCCTCATAAGAGTGGTAGAGAGGACTGTGGAATGCCCATTGGAGTCAACGTACCTCTGCGGGTTGTCCCTTGAATAGGCATATAGATTGAGGCTGAGAGGGTCGTCAGTCGACCCCAGATTCGTGTCCTTTGAGACGAACCTGAACAACGAAGCGTCGTAGAACCTGGCCCCGAAGTAGTACAGCCCGGTGGATGCATCGACCGGCTTGTCCGTGTACAAGAACGTCTCCATTCCGGTTGTGTTATACTCTATCCCGTAGGGGAGGTAGTTCGTGCTGAAGGCGTTGATGGCGCCGGCGTTCGTCACCAGCCTGATGGAGCCCAGGGCGTCGAAGTGGTAATAATAGGAAGACGAGGAGGAGAGCTTGGCGAGCTGGAGCCTGCCCAGGTAGAAGTGGTCGGTGACTGCCCCCGTGGTCATGTTCCTCTCGTAGAAGACGTT
>DATKKG010000051.1:0-1051 GCA_035543015.1 Conexivisphaerales archaeon
GCGAAAACTGCTGAACGAGCTCGGGCTCAAGGTGGCCCGCCCGGTCGCTCTCGACACCGAGAGCATCTACCTCGTGGCCGAGAAAGACAATGATGCCTCCTACCTCCTGCGGTCCGCCGTCAACGACGACGGGAGCTTCACTGAGGTCGACAGCATCGTCGTCCCCACCTCAGCCTCCTACGACCCCTACAAGCTCGTCGCCGAGGCCGTGACCGACATGGCCTGGGACTGAGTCATCATGATCCAGGAACACGACGAGTTCTACTGGCCCAAGAACCTGCGCAGCGGCGTCTATACAGTACTGCGCATCTGGGAAGCTACAGAATACAAATACGGCCAGCCAATAAAACTTATGAAAGCAGAGGTCGCCGACGCTTATTCAGGCCACAAAACCTGGAACCTCATTGAGCTTGAAGAATCGTTCGCCAGAGGCTGGGCTGTACCCTACACAGCCGGCGTCCCCCGCAAAGCTCGCGAAAAACTCAATACCCTAGCCATCCAACAGTTCTCTACCACCATCGACCCGACCGAATTCCTGTCTTTCAACGTCGACGGGATCAAGATCAACACCGGCATCACAAGCTGGACCAGAAAATCAGTCGGCTTCGTCGACGACAAGGGCCACGTCGTGCGCAAACAAGCACTCCTGAACCAAGTGAAATCCTATCTGACTACTCACAACATCACCTGAGCCACCATGCCCTGCTCTCAAGACGACTGCCAGAACGAGCCCGAGTGGCGCCCCGCCCTCGAGCTGCGATCGAGTGCCAGGTCCGAGCCAAGGCGCCTCCGCTTCCTGCGCCTCGGGTACTGCACCGAGCACCAGAGGGCAGCCACCATCGACACCTTCCTGTCGGACGAGGCCTGGCACAAGATCGCCAAGCAGGTGCGCGAGCTCGGCCTCGGCAAACTCGACTCGAAGCTAACCACCCTCGCGTGGGAGCCCCTCACCCCGAGAGATCTCGCGAGACTGTCCGCGGGTCAGGACCGCACCCTCTCCGACCCTACTCTCCCCTTCTGAGGACTCGAGCAAATGAAAAAAGACAAGTAC
>DATKKG010000052.1:0-84532 GCA_035543015.1 Conexivisphaerales archaeon
GGAAACGCGCCGCCGCAATGGGCTCGCCCTTTTCGTCAAGGAGAGCCAGCCCGGCTTCGCAGAGGAAGAGCCTAGCCTTCAATTCCATCTAGCCCCAGCATGGTAGCCCCATGCCCGTTTAAAACCTTGGCAGGAGGGTCAACAAATGGAGCCGAGGGATTTCGTGCGAGGTCCTTCGGGGGTGTCGGTGGATTCGCTATCGTTTGACGGGGAAGGCGAGGTCCAGACTACGCGAGGAGAACGGAAAGGGCGACGATACGAGATTGCGCTTCACCCCACTGTGCACTTCAACAGTACCAACAGCAAAGTGCTCGCAGCGATCCGCGCCTAGCTTGGAGAAGGAACGATCATCGTCGCTCGGCGACGGCCAGGCCGCAGAGAGCTCGACGTCCTCCATGTTGCAGGCACTGCCAATGTATCGGGGCTCATCGAGTGTCTGAAGCCGTTCCTGATCATCTGATCAGCCCAAGCTGACATCTCTGTTGAGTATCGTGAGAGCCGACTGCAACGCCTGAGTTCGACTGTGAGGCAATACAGTGCAAGCGAGTTAGAATTATATAGTAGCCTGATTCAGGCAAACAGGAAGGGAGGGAAAGCAACTGCCAACTCACGGGAGTCTGACGAAAGCAGGGAAAGTAAGAAGTCAAACGCCCAAGTTACAGGGTAGGGAGAGGGTCGCCCACATACCGAAGAGGAACATGAGGGAGAAGTACCGCAAGAGGTTCGACCTCAAGCGCAGGGCGGGCCAGAACTGGGTCGTCCCATAGTGGACCCGGCTCTGTTGTTCTTTAGGGATCTGTGAAACAAGGACTCAGCGGAAGCTATTCCTGGGAGAGGACCGCCTTCATGGTGTACCTCTTGCCGCTCCTCAGCAGCTCGATCTGCAGCTCGTCGCCGGGCTTCCTCGATCTGATGTACTTCCTGAGGTCCTTTATCGTCCTGATCTGGGAGGAGTCGAGCGAAGTGATGATGTCTCCGGGGTTCACTCCGGCCCTGAAGGCCGGGCCACCCTTGGCCACTCCAGCCACAGCGACCCCCTCCTCCACCGGCAGGCGGTAATGCTCGGCCACATTCCTGTCCACGGAGAAGCCGGCTATGCCAAGCCAGGTGCGCGTCACCTTCCCGTAGAGGATGAGGTCCTCCACGGCCTTCCTGACCGTTGACGCCGGTATCGCGAAGCCGATTCCCTGGGCGTACGGGATCATCGCAGTGTTCAGCCCCACTACGTGGCCGTGGAGGTCGATGAGGGGCCCTCCGCTGTTGCCGGGGTTGATGGCCGCGTCAGTCTGTATGAGGTCTTCGAAGATGTTCTCCTCGAGGGAGATGTCCCTGTGCGCGGCGCTCACGACCCCCCTCGTGACCGTCGGTCCGCCAAGGAAGAAGCCGAACGGGTTGCCGATGGCCACGACCGTCTGGCCGATCCTCAGCTCCTCTGAATCGGCCACCTCCGCGACCGGGAGGCCCTTCTCGTCAACCTTGACCACGGCGACGTCGCTGGACGGATCCACGCCCACGACCCTCCCCTGCAGCTTCCTGCCGTCCGTCGTCATTATCGTCAGCTGGCGGCTGTTGGCGACGACGTGGTTGTTGGTGGCTATGTATCCCTCCGGGTGTACCACCACGCCGCTTCCCATTCCCTGTATGGGATGGGCCCTGAACAGCTCCTCGACCACCTGCACCGTCGAGATCGTGACTACGCTGGGCAGGACCTTGTTCACAGCATCGATCACCGCTTCGTCGTAGGGATGGTCTGCGCTCAACACTCTTCGCCGCTGCGGGTGTGAATTGCAGGCATATCTAAGTCTTCTGCCCCATTGGGCATGGATAAATACCCAGGGTCCCCCAGTTCGGATGGATGAACGAACAGGTTTCGATCGATGAGTTGGACATGCGCATATTGAGGGAGCACCTCAAAGACGCCCGCATGAGCAGCAGGAGGATCGCAGAGCGCCTTGACCTCGCGGTTGGGACGGTCCTCTCGAGGACGAAGAAGCTGGAGAAGGAAGGCGTGATCAAGGGCTACTCCGCGGTGTTGGACCAGGAGAAGCTGGGCTACTCCCTCACCGTCGTCACGGAGATGACCGTGTCGAAGGGCAAGCTCCTCGAGACCGAGAAGGAGATCTCCACTTGGCCCATGGTCTGCGCAGTGTACGACGCAACCGGGCTGACGGACATGTTCATCATAGCCAAGTTCAGGTCCAGGGAGGAGCTCAGCTCCTTCACCAAGAAGCTGCTGTCGCTGCCCTACGCCGAGAGGACCAACACGCACGTCGTTCTCACCACAGTCAAGGAAGACTTCCGCCTTCTCTAGGCTGCGAGCCGGAAGGAGGGCGATTGGACGCCCGTCCATCGTATTCCGCCTCCTCGTCTTCGGTATTGGACAAATGTCTCCAACACAGAAGGATTGCAAGCCATGCGTGCAGTTCCAAGCATATCTTGTTTATATCTGACTAGCAGGTAAGGGCTTCATTAAAGCGAGGTCTCAGATTGAAGAACTTCAGGGACGCGGTCTGGAAGAAGAAGGTCACTCAGGTGGTCCACGAGGTGCAGGAGCATGACATCAAGTTCGTCACGCTTCAGTTCACCGACATCAACGGCATAATGAAGAACCTCTCGATAAGCAGCCGCAACCTTGAGTCGGCCTTCGAGAACGGCCAGCCCTTCGACGGCTCCTCCATCACGGGCTACAGGCCCATCGAAGAGTCGGACATGGTCCTGATGCCGGACCCGACGACCTTCGCGGTCCTTCCCTGGAAGTCCGACGACAAGACCTCCTGCAGGCTCCTCTGCGACATCTACACGCCACAGAACAAGAGGTTCGAGGGCGATCCCAGGCTGATCCTTGAGAGGGCCGTCGCGAAGGCCAACAAGGCCGGATACACCTTCCTTTGCGCCCCCGAGCTCGAATTCTTCATCGTCAAGGAGAGCGAGAACGGCGGGCTGCCGACGCCGATTGACCTGGCCGGCTACTTTGACTTCCATCCCAGCGACCTGACTGACGACATAAGGAGGCAGATCGCGGACATGGCCGAGCCCTTCGGCATAGAGATCGAGATCAGCCACCACGAGGTCGCCCTTGGGCAGAACGAAATCGACTTCAAGTACGGGGAGGCCCTCGAGACGGCCGACAGGGCCGTCACCATGAAGATGGTGACCAAGATCGTGGCCGCCAGGAGCGGTTACATCGCAACCCACATGCCCAAGCCCTTCGGCGGGATCAACGGCTCGGGGATGCACACCCACCAGAGCCTTTGGAACAGGGACAGGACCGAGAACCTGTTCTACGCCGACGACCCCAAGAGCGGGTACATCTCGGACCTGGCCCGCAGCTACATAGGGGGACAGCTCACCCACGGAAGGGAGATGTGCGCGGTCCTCGCTTCATGGCCCAACAGCTACAAGCGGCTCGTGCCAGGCTACGAGGCTCCAGTCTACCTCGCCTGGGCCCACAAGAACAGGTCGCCACTTATCCGCGTCCCCAACTTCGGCGGCAGGATGAAGGCCGCACGCTGCGAAATACGCTGTCCCGACGGCTCGGGGAACCCCTACCTCCAGTTCGCGGTCCTCCTCGCGGCGGGGCTGGACGGGGTCAAGCGCAAGACGGACCCTGGGGACCCGGTAGAGCTCAACGTCTACCACATGAGCTACGAGGAGCGAAGGAAGAGGGGCATAGTGTCGCTCCCCGAATCCCTGAAGGAGGCCCTGGACGAGATGGAGGGGAGCGAGCTGATGCGCGAGACCCTGGGCGAAACCGCCTTCGAGAACTTCCTCAAGGAGAAGAGGAAGGAGTGGGACCTGTACAGGACGGTTGTCTCCGAGTGGGAGGTCAACCGCTACATCAAGCGGCTGTGATCCAGGACCAAGCAACCTATCCTTGACGAAGGGTCGCTACAACCCCGTCAGGATCCATGGAGCCGGCGAATCCACCCTATCCCGGAACCTCGTCGTGGCTTCCTGCTGCCCCCGGGGTCCCTTCTCTTCGGCGGCCTTCCCGGCCGCCCTTTCGCGGAAGAGGCTCTGCAGCGTGAATATCAGCGCGTATGCGATCAGGGTGGCGACCCCGAGGAAGAGCACGACAGCGCTTATTATTGCCAGGTTGATGTCGAGGCTCCCGTTGACGTTGTTGCGGTAGAGCGTGAGGATGATCAGCCCTATGCCGGCCGCGGTGAGCTCTATTCCGGTGAGCCCGACGTAGATGAACGGCCTCCGGATCAGGGCGGCCTCCTGGGCTCGTCCGAACCTGCCCCTCATCCCATGTTCCCTCTCTTCCGGCTTCGCGGGCGGGGGAGAGTAGAGCTTCGGGCGGGGCGTCACGATCTTGAAGCGAAGGTTGTACGATTCGGCCACCCCCTGGACGTCACCTGCGCCTATGGAAGAATAGAACCCCTCGTTGACCCTGGCGTCCATCGCCTTCGCGTTCAGGGCAACGAACTCCCCGCTCGAGGCCCTCAGCTTCTCCGTCTCCCTGACTACTGTGGCGATATCGGCTTCGTTCCTGAGCAGCGGGGCGATGAGCTCAGGGATGGAGGAAGGGTCGTTCTTGCCCTCCGGCTCCATTATCACGACCACCTCGGGGTTCTCCTGCAGGGCGGTCTCCATCAGGTCCGAGAGCGTCTTTGTCTTGCCGAGGCGCTCGTCGTGGCGCATCACGAATGCTCCCTCCTTTCTCGCAACCGAGGCGGTATCGTCCAGGGAGCCGTCGTCGCAGACTATCACCTTCCTGAAACGGGGCAGGACCATAGGTAGTATCTCCTTCATCTCCTCCTCCTTGTTGAATGAGGGGATGCAGAGTATGACTCCGCTGACCGCGCGCCTTCGCTCCGCCTCCTCTATCCTGGAGATCTCCTTCTCCAGCCTCTGGATCTCTTCGGGGCTGTCGGACCCGCTCATCTGCAGTGAACCCTCTGTTCAATGCGGGCTCTTAAATGGTAGCTTGGCTTGTGGAGACGGAGTTTACTAATTCGCTAGGCGGGGCGAATCCCCATGCGCCTTAGGATCGAGACGAACCTCGGGTCGGACCTCAGCGCCGCGAAACGGTTGTCCGACCCGATGGCCATGAGCCCAGAGGCCCTGGCCTTGAAGCCCTTTTCGAGCCATTCCAGGGCCTTCTCCCTGTCTCCCAGTGCCAGGAAGACCGCTGCGACGTCCGCGGCGTCGTCGTACGACCTTTCGACGGCCGGTAGGAGGCGCTCGAGCAGGCCCCTGGACTCCTCCCTTCTGCCGGACACGGCGAACGAATATGCCAGCACGAGTTCGCCGATGGGTCCCGCATCAAGCGATACGAGCTTTCTCGCGGCCCCTTCCGATTCGGAATACGATCCCATTAGTGCATAGGCGTTGGCCAGCCCGAGGAGGGCTGGTATGAAGTCATGGTCGAGCTCCAGCGCCTTCTTGAGCATGCCAGTGGCGGCCTCGTGGGCCCCCATGTCGTTCGTGATGTCCCCCAGGTCCGTGTAGATGATCGGGGACAGGGGGTCAAGCCTGAGCGCCTGCATGGCTTCAGCACTGGCCTCCTCCAACCGCCCGAGATAGCAGAGCGCAAGGGAGTACCACTGGTGCGCGGTGGCGTAGTTGGGGTTGAGTTCGATGGCCTTCTTGAATTCCCGCTCCGCGGCCGGTTGGTTCCATTCGAAGAGGCCGAGGATGCCTCCGAGAGAGACGTGCGCCTCGGCCAGGTCGTCGTCCAGCTCGATGGCTTTCAGGGCGGCCTCCTTGGCCTTGGATGAGGCCTCCTCGGATGGCAAGTAAAGATGGTCGGCCAGGACCGTGTACGAGTCCGCGGTCCCAACGTAGGCCAGCGCATAGTTCGGGTCCAGCTTGGCCGCCTTCCCGAAGAGCTCTATCGCCTTGAAGAGAGACTCCTTGGTCCTCCTGTTCCAGTGATAGCGCCCCTGAAGATAGAGGTCGTAGGCCTTCGCGTTCGAGGGGGCCCCGGTCGACATCCGTTTCACTTCTCTGGGCAGCAGCTGGACCTTCAAGGATCCCGCCACCTTCTGGGCGATGTCGCTCTGCAGGGCGAAAACGTCTTCGAAGTCCCTGTCGTATGTCTCCGCCCAGACGTGCCTGTCCTCGGCGACCTCGATCAGCTGGACTGTCACTCTGACCCTGTTGCCGGCTTTTCTCACGCTGCCTTCGAGAAGGTTATCCACCTGCAGCTCGGCGCCTATCTCCCGAACGGACTTCGACGCTTCCTTGTATTTCATGGCCGAGGTCCTCGAAATGACCCCCAGCTGTCCGATCTTCGAAAGGGCCGAGATGAGCTCCTCCGTCATTCCATCGGAGAAGTAGTCGTCGCCCCTGTCGGGGGACATGTTGGCGAAAGGAAGGACGACGATCCGCTTCCTTTCGTCCACGGGCACCTCGAAGACCCCGGCTCCTCCCTTCTGGACCACCATATAGACCTCCACCGGCAGCTCGACGTTCTTGAGCGATTTCGGCCCGAGCCTTTCGAAGCCGAAGCCTACCTTGTTGCGGATCTGGTCGAAGACCTGCTGGGTGATCACTATCCTTCCGGGGGCCGCGAGCGGCTCGATTCGCGAAGCGATGTTCACCGCGTCACCGTAGATGTCCCCTCCCCGGTGCTCCACGTCTCCCACGTGAATCCCTATCCTGAGACGAATCCCCTGCCCATTCGGCCTGGCGAGGTTCTCCTCCTCGAACGCCTTCTGGATATCCACTGCGCAGAGGAGCGCCTCCAAGGCGCTGAGGAACTCCACCATGAAGGCGTCCCCTATCGTCTTGATCTCGGTGCCGCCGTGGCGAGGAAGGATCTCCCTGACCATCCTTCTATGCTCCTCCAGGAGAGTCAGAGCCAGGGGCTCGTTCCGCTGCATCAGCGATGTGTACCCCACCATGTCGGTGAACATGACGGCCGCCAGCCTTCTGTCCGAGACTGAGGGGGTTCCCTCCCTAGGACGGTCGGGGGCGGCATTCGGGGGCAAAGGCTTCCGTCGTTTCTCTTGTCGGCAGGACGGTCATAAAAGCCTGCTGAGGAACCGGCGTCCCCCCGTCGATTCGAGGGCAAACATCATATCTGGGAGGCACGTCGCATGGCTGACGAGTCATGGCCGTCGACCCTGTCTGCGGAATGACGGTGGATCCCAACAAAACCCAGTTCAAGGCCTTGGTAGGCGCAACGACATACTACTTCTGCTCCTCCAAATGCGAGAGCCAGTTCCTCGCGGCCCACAAGTTCGACCCAATGTCCCACCGGATGTAGTCCCCCTTGTTTTTCCCTCGCCCGCCTCAGCGTACAGGCTCAACCTACCTTCGCCTGACAGAACGGGACGGGTCGGCCTTCGCGTTAGAGGTGGCCGGGTTCGCTGAGCAGGAGTCGGGCCTGGTTCACTTTATCTTGTCTATGGCCGCCGCGAGCTTGAAGTCCTTGTCGGTGAGCTTTCCAGCCGAATGCGTCGTAAGCTCCAGCACGACGCTTCCGTACGAAAGGAGGACATCGGGGTGGTGGTCCTGCTTGTTCGCCACCGCGGCGACCTTCTTCACGAATTCGAGGCCGTCATCGAACTCCTTGAATTCGTATTCCTTGGCCAGGACCCTGCCGTGCATCTCCCAGCCATCCAGATCGGCCAGCATCTCCTGGGCTTCGCCCTTCTTGAGTGCCTTCACGGTCTGGTACCTCTCTCTGACCCGGATTTAAGCGGAGCTTACGATTCTCGCGGTCAGGCGTCATCTTCCTCGGTCCAGGGGGTGGCGATCGGCGCCTGAACCTGTACCTTCTCCTCCCTTATCGAGGCCAGGATCTCATCATAGAGAGCCTTCACCCTTCGGTTCCTGGTCGACCTTGACAGCTTCATGATGATGAGCTTGGGCATGCTGGACCCGATGTGGCCGAAGACCGGCTGCCTGTCGACCACGAGGTCCCCGTTCTGGTCGAGACCCTTTGCTTCGATGCCATCCACCCTGATGGGAAGCCTCACATGGGGGAGGGTCTCCCTTGCGAGATGGGTGACCACCAGCACAAGGCTGCTTCCAGACGCGGCTTCGTTCAGCATGCCGGCCATGATCCGACCCGCAGCGCCCGGCTCGGTCAGGGCCTCGAACTCGTCTATCAGGACCAGCTTCCTACGCCTGTCGCCGAAGACTGGAATGAGCGAGCTGAGGGCGTGCTCCAGGCTGCCGATGCGCCTTGTGACCCTCTTCCTGAACAGGTACACGGGCAGCGGAACCACTTCCGCTTTCTCGCAGGGGACGGGCAGGCCGTAGAGCGTCAGTATGTGAACCGAAGCGAGCGTGGCCAGCAGGGTGGTCTTCCCTCCGCTGTTGGCGCCCGTGAGCACCGCGACGTTCCTCCCTTTGGCCACAGAGATGGTCTCCGTCTTCCCCAGACTGTAGCTTACAGGACGCACCTCCATGGGGTTCGATCCCGTGTCCCTCACGAGGAACGGATTGCGGCCGTTGACGAAACCCTCGCCCTGCGTTCCGAGGCTGGGCTGGACTAGGAGATAGCGCTCCGTCGCGGCGGCGATCGCCAGGGCCACGTCCATTTCAAGCACCTTGGACACCGCGCCGTCGAGGAGATCGATTCCGGCCTTCAGAGAAGCCTCGGCCCTCGCCCTCCGCTTTGCGGCCTCCTCCTCCCGCCTGCCGCGCCAGCTCCTCAGGACCTCTCGCAGCGAGGCCTTCTCGAACTCGAACGGGATCCTGAGCCCTTCGAGCGCCGACCTCCTTAGGCCCTCCTCCTCCTTGGCGTTCATCCCCAGCGATGAAACAACCCCCTCCACGTTCTCTTCGACTATCCTCCTCGCCGAATCGGCGTCCACCCTCCCCCTCCTGAGAGCCTCGTTGATCTCCAGCTCCGCGTCCCCCACTGCCGCTTCGGCGTCTTCGACTCCTCCCTCCTCCAGCCCTTCCAGGGTGGCGGACAGGACTGCCAGCTGCGGCGCCTGCAGGGGACCGACGAATCCCTCCGCTCCCTTGATCCCCTGCGTCAGCCTTGCCAGAGCCGATGCAGCCTTGAGGAAGGAAGACCTCGACTCGAAGTAGGCGATCACCCCGGAATCTCCATGCCTAGGTTTGGCGAAGCCTGCCTCCCTGAGCGACGAGATCGCCGCTTCAAACACAGACCGGTCGACCAGGCCCTTTCTCAGGACGACCCCCCTTCGGACGAGGTCCAGGCGCCGGCGGATGACGTCAGCATCCAACGTCGGGGTGGCCGTCTGCAACGACTGTCTACCCAGATCGGAAGCCGCGAGCTCCGAAAACAGGGAAAGGAGCTCCCTGCCCAGCCTCCGAGCGTCCGGGGTCCTGAGAACCGCCCTTTCCGAAACGCCTCCCTCGATTTCATGCGTCTTCTTGATGAGCTCCGCACCCTTCTTCCTGTCCTGGTTGAGGAGCCTCGCTGCCCCCTCGGCGTCGGAAGCCCTTAGCCTCTGCAGTAGGTCCCGCTTCCCCAGCTGGTCCAGGTGAGACAAGTCGATCTGGAGGTCCTTCAGGAGCCTGTCCTCGTCGCCTTCCCGCCGCGGCGCGAGGAGATCATCTCCTTCGCTCATCACCGCAAGGTCTGACCCTGTCTGTTAAATCCGTTTGCAGCGGTCTGGCCCCCAGTGGAAACTACCTTTATTATACCATCTCGACCCTTCTTGCGGCTAGGTGCTCATACGAGAATGCCATTCAGGAGCGAAGCGACGTGGATACGCCTGAGCCGACAGGGCCGCGAAAAGGAGTTCCATGAACTCTACGAATCGGCCGTGCTCGAAGCCAAGAAGGAGCTTGGCGGGCACGTTCCTCTATACATCGGCGGGAAGGAAGTGAGGGCAAAGGAGGAGTTCGCCAAGCGGTCCCCAGCCGACGACAGGGTCATACTGGCGTACCTCCAGAAAGGCGATCGCTCGTCGGCGCAGGCGGCCATAGACGCCGCCGAAAAGGCGTACAAGGGCTGGTCCTCCACCGATTACAAGAAGCGCGTCCAGATCTTCTACAAGGCAGCCAACCTGATGGCGAGACGCAAGTTCCACCTTTCGGCTCTGATGAGCCTCGAGAACGGCAAGAACAGGATGGAGGCCGTGGGAGACGTCGATGAGGCGATCGACTACCTTCGCTACTACGCCAACGAGATGACGAGGAACAAGGGCTTCGTGCACAAGATGAAGAGCGTCTACGAAGGGGAGAAGGTCAAGAGCATCCTGAAGCCCTACGGCGTCTGGGGGATAATCGCTCCGTTCAACTTCCCCCTGGCCATCACTGTTGGGATGACTTCCGGCGCGTTGGTCACAGGCAACACCGTGGTCCTGAAACCGTCCAGCGACGCCCCCCTGGTCGCGGTCGAGTTCTGCAGGATAATGGCCGAGGCCGGCCTTCCGCCTGGCGTGCTGAACCTTGTAACGGGGCCAGGAGGGACGGTGGGAGACGCCATACTCAACAGCCCCAAGGTCAAGGGGATAGCGTTCACAGGGTCATACGACGTGGGCGCCAGAGGATACCTTCAGTTCAGCGCCAAGGGCCCCAAGCCCTTCATCGCCGAGATGGGAGGCAAGAACGCCGCGATCGTCACGTCGAAGGCCGATCTGGACAAGGCCGTGGAAGGGGTCTTCAGGGGGGCCTTCGGCTTCGGAGGCCAGAAGTGCAGCGCCACGAGCAGGGTCGTGGTCTTCAGGGAGGTCCACAAGCAGTTCGTGGAGAAGCTGGTCTCCCGCATACAGAAATGCGTCGTCGGCGACCCCACCAGGAAGGACGTCTTCATGGGGCCGGTCATCAACGAGGCCGCCATGGAGAAGTACAAAGGAGCCGTGGCGGACGCTTCAAAGGACTGCAAGATACTCACAGGTGGAAAGGTGCTCACGGAGGGAGAGCTCGCCCACGGCAACTACGTCGCCCCCACGCTAGTCGACGGCATACCGAGGGGCCACAGGATCGAGCTCGAAGAGCTCTTCGTCCCGATACTGGCGGTCATCGAGGCCGGGGATCTCGACGAAGCCATCGCGATCGCGAACGAGGTGGAGTACGGCCTCACGGGAGGCATCTTCACGGAGGACCCCGAGGAGGCCAAGCGATACTTCGCAGAGGTGCAGGCCGGCGTCATCTACTGGAACAGGTCAGTGGGCGCCACCACCGGGGCCATGGTTGGCGTGCAGTCCTTCGTGGGATGGAAGCACAGCGGCTCGACCGGCAAGGGCGCCGGAGGCGTATACTATCTTCCGCAGTTCCTACGAGAGCAGTGCCAGTCGGTATACACCTAGACGAACTCCTTGCCGAGGAGGTCCCGGGCGGCGATGTGTTTCATCACGTTCTGGGCCCCCTCCGCGCCGATGACGTAGGAAGTCAGCCCCAGGAGGGCCCTCTGGACCGGGTGTTCCCTGGTGTAGGAGATGGCTCCGTGCCACCTCATCACCTCCTGGGCGACCTCGACGGAGACCTCCGGACCCCACATCTTGGCCATGGCCACCGGGACGTTGAGGTCTCGCGCTTCGTACCTCTTGTCTTTGGCGAAGTACACCCTGTCGAAGAGGCGGGCAGCCCTGTATACCATCATCGAGGCAGCCTCGTACTTCCCGTAGAGCTCGGCGAAGCGGAAATTGACGCCCTCGAAGGTCGAGATCTTCTTCCCGCCTATCTCCCTCGCCTTGATCCATTCGGCCCCCCTCTCCAGGAGCCAGCGCGTGGCCCCCAGGCAGGCCGCGGCCACGAGGATGCGGGCACCGTTGAAGCCCTCCATGAGGACGTAGTAGCCCCTGCCCTCTTCGCCGATGAGGGTCTCCCTTGTCAGCTCGAAGCCGTCCAGGGCCAGCGTCCCGGTGCTGAGCGCATGGCGTCCGATCCCGTTGAACAGGGACCAAGAAACGCCATTCTTGGCCGCCCCTCCCTCTCTCGGCAGGAAGGCGAACGTCGAAAGACCACTGCGTCCCTCGCCTCCTGTCCTCGCCACCAGAAGCCATCCGCCTCCGAAGGGCAGATTGAAAACCTCG
Source organism: Conexivisphaerales archaeon (assembly GCA_035543015.1). Lineage (GTDB taxonomy): Archaea > Thermoproteota > Nitrososphaeria > Conexivisphaerales > DTJL01 > DATKKG01. The sequence continues at coordinate 11,919 of DATKKG010000052.1, forward strand.
TTGACTCCGCTGATGAACGTCTTCTCCCCGCTGGCGAAGTACCTGCCTCCCGAGGGCGTCGCCCTGGTCCGGATCCCTTGGATATCCGACCCGCTCTGGGATTCCGTTGAGGCGATCCCGAAGAACGCGTCCCCCTTTGCGACCTTGCCCACGACCTCCTTGGCCAGGGCCTCGTCCCCGTGCCTCTCCAGGATGAAGGGCCAGCCTATGTTGAGGAGGGCATAGACGGCTGTGGCGACCGAGGGGTCGGCGTACGAGATCTCCTCTATCGCCAGCGCAGCCATGGTATGGGTCCCGCCCTGGCCACCGAACTCCGGGCTGCAAGTCAACGCCAGGAGGCCCTGCTCGCCCATCTTCTTCGCGAGCTCAACCTGGGGCTTGTGGGTGGCGGCCGCCTCGTCATCGGCCTTCTCCCACTGCGGGGCGATGGCCTTCTGGGCGAAAGCTTGGACCGTCTCCTTGAAGATGGCTTCCTCTTCGGACAACTCAAGGAGAGGGTTCTTCGGGTGGTTCAGCGGAGGAGTCATACGAAACCGTAGCCGCCCTTTCGGATATATAAGGACTAGAAGAAAGGCCCGCGCTACACTGCCTTGAACTGGTCCAGGAGGGGCTCCATGGGCGCCGCAGAAGTGCCGTCGTCTTCGGAGATGCGAAGCTTCGCCGGAGGAAGCTCTCTGTACACCGAGACCCTCGTCTTCTCCACCCTCTCTTCGAACGACGGGACGAACGGGTTCTGGTAGAAGACCCCCGTCGGGATCCGGTCTCCCCACTCCATGGACTTCGCCGCCGCCTGTCCGACCTTCGCAGTTACCTCGTCAGGCTCACCCGTCTTTACGAGGGGGTCGTAGGCCGTTTCCTCAAGCTTGTAGACGCGGGGCATGGGCTTGTGCGTATCCGGATCCTCCCTGTCTTCGCCGGCGTACCACTCCTTGGTGTAGAGGTCGTTGTAGGTCGGGCAGGGCTGGAGGACGTCTATGAAGGCGGCCCCCTTGTGCTGTATCCCCTTCCTGATCAGATCCTTCAGATGCTTTACGTCGAACGCGTAGCCTCTGGCCACGTAGGTATAGCCGGCCGTCAGCGCCAGCATCACGGGGTTGATGTCCTGCTGTATGTTGGGCTTGGCGAGTCCCTTGGTCTTGACTCCCAGCCCGAGGGTCGGCGACGCCTGCCCCTTCGTCAGCCCGTAGACGAAGTTGTCGAAGACCACGAACGTCATGTCGATGTTCCGCCTGCCCGCATGGAGCGTGTGGTTCCCTCCGATGCCCAGCGCGTCGCCGTCTCCGCTGACCGCCACGACCTCAATGGCGGGGTTCGCCAGCTTGATCCCCTCGGCGAAGGCGATGGCTCTGCCGTGCAGGGTGTGCACGCCGTAGGCGTTGATGTAGTGGGGCGTCTTCGCAGAGCACCCTATGCCCGACACCACCGCCACGTTGCTCGGGTTCACCTGCAGCTCGCTCAGCGCCATCTGTATGCTGCTCAGTATCCCGAAGTCGCCGCAGCCGGGGCACCAGTTGTTGTGAACGTCGGTGCGGTAGTCAGCCAGCTTAAGCGCCAACCGTTAGGACCTCCTTCTTGACGTTCTTGTTGCGATAGAGCTTGAGCAACGAATCCAGGAGCTCGTCGACCAGGATGGGCCTTCCCGTATACTTGGCTATCAGCTGCGGGATGACGACGCCCGTTTCCTGCGCGATCAGCTTCTTCAGCTGTCCCGAGTAGTTGCATTCGACGATCACGGTGGTCTTCGCAGATTCGAGGATTTCCTTGACCTCGTCAGCCGGGAACGGGCACATCATCTTAATCTGGAGGAAGCCGGCCCTTATCCCCGACTGCTTCAGGACCTCCAGGTTGTCGAGGACCGCTCCCTTCACGGAGCCCCAGCCGACGATCAGCAGGTCAGGGCTCTTCTCGCCGTAGTACCCCAGCTTTTCGTCGCGGGGTATCTCCTTCGCCATGAGCCCCATCTTCCCCATCCTCTTGTCCATCATCTTGACCCTGAGATAGGGGTCTTCGGTGATGTGGCCCACTTCGTCGTGCTCGTCCCCTGTGTTCCAGAAGACTCCGCCCGGCTGGCCCACGACGGCCCTTGGAGATATACCGCTATCCGTGAACTCGAACCTCTTGTACGGCTTCCTCGCGGCCAGCTGCTCGTCGGTGAGGAGGTCGCCTCTTTCGATCTTGACCTCGGAAAGGTCGAACCTCCTGACCGTGGACGTGGCGTTGGCGACGGCCTTGTCCACCAGGTGGATGACGGGCACCTGGTAGCGCTCCGCATAGTTGAAGGCCCTCTCGGCGTCATAGAACGACTCCTCGATGTCGCCGGAAGACATGACGATGCGAGGGAACTCGCCGTGGCCCGAAGAGATGGCGAACAGGAGGTCTCCCTGCTCGGTGCGTGTAGGGAGCCCCGTGCTCGGGCCGCCTCTCTGGTACAGCGTGACCACGAGCGGGACTTCGTTCATCCCAGACCAGCCCAGTCCCTCCATCATGAGGCAGAACCCTGGGCCCGAAGTGGCTGTGGAAGCCCTCACTCCGGTGAGCGCGGCGCCTATGGCCATGGTCACGGCCGCTATCTCGTCCTCCGCCTGGAGCACGAAATAGTAGTTCTTGGCCCCATCCCCCTTCAATCCGAATGCCTCGTGGTCTTCGAGGATGAAGCTCTCGTCGGAGGCGGGCGTGATGGGATAGTAGCTCTGGAACCGTCCCCCTCCCGCTATCTTGCCGAGCGCGACCGCCTGCGCCCCGGAGACGAGCAGCCTCGGCTCGCTGGTCGGGACGGCCGCGAGCTTGTACTTCACGTTCTCCCTTCCATTGGCGACATAGTCATAGGCCATCCTTGCGGCGAGGACGTTCTGCTCGGCGATCTTGGGTTTGCTCCTGAAGACGCTCTCGATGGCCTTCTCAATGGGGGGGAAATCGTAGCCCAGGAGAGAAAGCGACGCCGCGACGGCCATGACGTTGACGAACCTTGCAAGCTTCGCCGGCTCCTCCCCGATCTTCTTCCCGACATCATCGAGCAGGCTGCTGAAGGGCAAGGGGACGAGGTTCACCCCCTTTTTCTTGGCGTATTCCAAGACGTCGGAGACGGAGCAATCGGCGGCCCCGCCCAGTGTCCTGAGCACTCCGTCGACTATGCTCTTCTCGACCGTCGGCAGCTGAGACAGCTTGTCTCCCTTGGCATCAGGGTCGAAGACGATGGCCCCTCCGGGCAGGACGTCCCAGGAATGGCGGAATACAGTCTCCGACTCGAAGCTGGCGAGGACATGAATCTTCGAGTACCTCGACCTGATTTTCTCGTCGGCGGCCATGACGGTGTAGTAGCTGTGCTCCCCTTTGATGTTGGAGTAGTACTCCCTCTCTCCGTACACGTGGAGACCCCCGAAGGCGCACGCCCTGGCGTAGATGGTGGCCGCGGAGTCCACACCGCTCCCCTGGGGACCTCCGACCACCCAGGATAGGTGTTTGTGGCTCAAGTTCTCGGGCTTGACTGGACGTTGTAATATTTATGCCTAATGCTTCTCCTTTAGTGAAAGTCTTGGAGATACTGACGTCCGTGCTCAACCCTCAGGAGGACGGCATGCGTGGCCCCTTCGCGAAGGGCTGGAGAAGGAACGCGGACGGCCGTGCGTTACCTTTTAAAGCCCGCCGACGACGAGTGGACACGGCGCTAGGCTGAGCTAGCCTTGGAGACAAAGAAGATCCTCGTGACTGGCGGGGCAGGATTCATGGGTTCCTGGCTCGTGGACGAACTGATTTCGAGGGGGCATGAAGTGACCAGCGTGGACAACCTGATGGGAGGCTACATGAGAAACGTGAGCAAGGAATGCCTGTTCGTCAAGATGGACGTCCGAGACGGAGCGAAGGTCGACGGGGTGGTCAAGGGCAAGGACGTAGTCTATCATCTCGCCGCCTACGCCGCCGAGGGCCAGTCGTTCTTCTCCCCCGTCGCCATCAACGACATCAACATCACGCCGATGAACAACATCCTGGTCTCGGCCGTCAACCACGGCGTCCGGAGGGTGGTCTTCACCTCTTCCATGGCGGTCTACGGGGAGCAGAAGCCTCCCTTCGACGAGGACATGCCCTGTCAGCCCGCCGACCCCTACGGCGCCGCCAAGGAGTACTGCGAGACGGTCCTACGCATATTCTCCCAGGTCCACGGCATCGAGCATGTGGTCATAAGACCTCACAACGTCTTCGGCCCCAGGCAGAACACGGCGGACCCCTACAGGAACGTTCTCGGCATCTGGATCAACAGGATAATGAGGGGGCTGCCGCCCCTCATCTACGGCGACGGAAGGCAGACAAGGGCCTTCTCGTACATCGAGGACGTCACCCCGGCCATTGCCAACGCCGGCCTGAACCGCAAGGCCGTCGGGGAAACGATCAACGTGGGCAGCGACGAGGTGCACTCAGTCAACGACGCGGCCAGGCAGGCCATCCTTGCCATGGGGGTCAAGATGAAACCGGAGCATCTCCCGGAGAGGCCAGGCGAAGTGAAGCATGCGTTCTCCACCGTCGAGAAGTCTGAGGAACTTCTGGACTACAGGACCAGGCACACCCTGAGGCAGGGTCTGGAGGAGATGTGCGACTGGGCGAAGGCGCTCGGGCCGCAGGAGCCCACCTACACGCTGCCCCTAGAGATCACAAAGGGGGCACCGCCCGTCTGGCTCAGGCGGGCCATGTGATGGCACAGCGCCCTACTCATCGTTGACGCCGAGGGCCACGTACCTCAAGCTCTTCCGTCGGAACTCATCACGGTCGTAGATCCTCCTCGTATCGACCAAGGCCTTTTCTCCATTCATGAGGCTTGAGAAGAAGGAAGGCTTCAGTTTCTTGAACTCGTCCCAGTCGGTGAGTATCACGGCCCCTTCCCTTCCCCGCAGGCAGTCCTCCAGGGAGGTTGAATACGTCGGGTCCCCGCCCTCCATCTCCTCCCCTTTGAACTGCGCCTTGAAGTTCTCCAGCGCGGCCGGGCTCGGATCGTAGACGCTGACCTTCGAGCCTGCGACGAGAAGCTTCGAAACGACGTCGAAGGCTTGGGAATCCCTCACGTCGTCCGTCCGCGCCTTGAAGGCGACACCGAGGACCGCGATCTCCTTCCCCTTCAGCCCTCCGAGCGCCTTCTCCGCGAGCCTGACCACGTACGACCGCTGGTCGACGTTCGAAGCAAGGTTCGCGGCGAGCACCTTCGGCCGGGCGCCAAGGAGTTCCTCGCTGTATGCCAGGAGCGCCGAAACGTCCTTCCTGAAGCAGCTTCCACCCCAGCCCGGCCCCGCCTTAAGGAAGCTCCTTCCAAGGCGTCTGTCCAGGCCCACGCCGAGCGCGACCGTGTCGACGTCCGCGTTCGGGGTAGCTTCGCATATGCGCGCTATTTCGTTGATGAAACTGACCTTCAGGGACAGCAGCGAGTTGCTCGCGTACTTGATGAGCTCCGCGTTCTCCAGGGTCGTCTCGATGTAGGGGATCCTCTTGAAGGCCTCACCGTAGAACTTCGAGTAGAGCGACCTCATCGCGGATGCCGAGAGGCGGTCCGCCGCGCCCACGACCAGCCTGCTCGGGTGGAGCATATCGTCAACCGCGGTCCCCTCGGCGAGGAACTCCGGGTTGGAGGCGAGCCCCAGGCTGCTTCCCAACTCAGCTTCGTTCCCCAGCAGGGGCCCGACCACGTTTCTCGCGGTTCCGGGGATGACGGTGCTCTTCACGACCACGGTCATCCTCTTATGGGACCTGTGGACCACCTTTGAGAGCTCCGAGGCGGCGTTCTTGACGTAGGTCAGATCGGGGGAGCCGTTCGAAGACGAAGGGGTCCCCACGGCGATGATGGAGACATCGCTGTCCGCGCAATCCTCGTAATCCGAGCTCGCGCGGAACCTCCTGGCTCGACAGGCCTTCTTGAGAAGCACCTCCAATCCAGGCTCGAAGAAGGGTACCTTCCCACTGTTGTACGCTTTGACCTTCCGTCTGTCCGTCTCGATTCCGACGACGTCGAAACCAGGCCTCGAGGCTATCGCGAGCCCCGTCACGGCGCCGACGTAGCCCAGCCCGATGACGCTTACCTTCAGGAGGTCCTACCCCCGGCGGGTTCCTTCCCGAGGAGAGAGGCCGCGTGCTCTCTGAGGCGGGCGCCGTACCTGGGGTCCAGGAAGCTCAGCTCCAGGTTTGCCTTCATCCAGGTCATCATGTCCCCTATGTCGTACCTCTTCCCTTCGAATCGGTAACCGACGATCCTAAGGCCTTGTTCGACCATGAGCTGCAACGCGTCGGTCAGCTGGATTTCACCTCTCTTGTCAGGTTTGACCTTCTCCAGGTAGTCGAACACCTTCTTCGAAAGGACGTACGTCCCGGTAATGCCGAGCCTGCTCGTGGTCTGAGACGGCGAAGGCTTCTCGATCAGCTTCCTGACATAACATCCCCTGCCGCCGCAGCATTTCCCCCCGGGTTCCACGATTCCGTAGTCCCTCACCTTCTCTTCCTTGACCTCCTCCACCGCTATCACCCCGTCCACGCCTTTCAGCGAGCGGTAGGCATCGATGAGCTGCCCGACGACCGGCTTCCTTGACACGTTGATGGTGTCTCCGAGCATGACCGCGAAGAACCCTTCGTCCGCCGACACGAACGCCTTCGCCCTCAGTATGGCGTCTCCCAGGCCTCGAGGCTCCGCCTGCCGGGTGAAATGGATCTTCGGCAGGTGGTCGAACGAGCTCAGAACGCTGGCCACATTGCCGCCCTCCAGCCTCTCCAGGTCAGGGGAGGAGTCGAAGTAGTCCTCAAGAAGGCTCCTCTTATGCCTGCCAGTGATTATCAGGACCTTATCGATGTGTGCCCTTGATGCTTCTTCGACGACGTAGTGAATCACGGGCCTATCGACCACCGGCAGCAGCTCCTTGGGCTGCTCCTTCGTGAGAGGGAGGAACCGCACGCCGCGGCCGGCCGCCGGTATCACAGCTTCCAACAAGAACGGTATCAGTGCTTCGTTGACGTAGGCTGAGCTTTAACGCTTTCCACGGCCTTCATGTCACCTTGCCTTCCCGAGATCGCCGGCCGCCCCGCCCACGGGCGCATGGCTCTCGGCTTTAACAACGTTTTTTTGATGGTGTGCGGACCTAGCGGCTGGTGACCCCTATGGAACCCGAGGCCCTGTCGAAGCTCCTTTCGAGGCCCGCTTCAGAATTCGCCCATGAGAAACCTCTCTTCCTGGATGCTGAAGTGAGCGTGCAGCTGGCGGCAGCCAAGATGAAGGAGACGCGGCATGATAGCGTCCTCGTCACCAAGAACGGGCTCCCTGTAGGGATAATCACAGAGAGGGACCTCTGCTACAGGGTCGTTGCGGAAGGGAAGGACCCCTTGGCGGTCACCCTTGGCCAGGTGATGTCCATGCCGCTGATCACGCTGCCCAAGGAGAGCACCCTCTCGGAAGCCCTGAACCTCATGGTCGCCAGGGACACGCGCAGGCTCGTCCTGATCAATCCCGACGGCACCGTCTTTGGGGTCGTGACCAGGTGGGGGTTCACTGGCCAGGGGAGCCAGGGCGCCTTGGTCCTGCCCGTGAACCATGTCGGGAAGGGCATGGTCTGCCCCTTCTGTGCTTCGCTCCTCGACAGCCCCGAGAGCCTTTCGCGCCACATCGACCAGGTGCACATAGGCGTCGAGCTCACCGACGAGCGCGTCCCCTTCTGGACCAAGAAGGAGTGAAGCGATAAGGGTCGGCCGGCCGAGCTCCGGGCTCAGGTTGGTCGTCGGTGCGATGCTGCCAGCCCGCGCTGGTCTGGCGCTCTTCCCTGTCTTCGGCATCCTCGCCCTAGCCTCGGTCCTCCGCGTCGTCCAGGGAAGTCCCTCGGGGGCTGACGAAAATCTTATACGTCGTTCCGGGTCTATCCCTCGCGAAATGCGCGAAAAAGGCGAGCTCATCGAAGGAATGTACACCCGAGTCGACCCAGCCGTCCTCACGGACTTCGTCAAGGAGGTCCTGGTCAGGATAGGCGTCCCCGATGCGGACGCCGCTATCACGGCACAGAACCTGGTGAAGGCCGACCTAAGGGGGATCGAATCTCACGGCGTCGCAAGACTGAAGAGGTACACTGACGGCATCAGGAACGGCGTCGTCAAGACCCATCCCGAAATCAAAGTGGTCAGGGAATCCCCGGTCACGGCCCTTCTTGACGGCGATGCGGGCCTCGGCCAGGTCGTATCCTACAGGGCCATGAACCTGGCGATCGACAAGGCCCGGAAGAACTACGTCGGGCTGGTGGGGGTTCGGAACAGCAACCACTTCGGGATAGCCGGCTTCTATGGTCTCATGGCGCTGCAGCAGGACCTGATAGGGCTGGTGATGACCAACACCCGGCCGCTGGTCGCCCCCACCTTCTCCAAGCAGAAGCTCGTCGGAACTAACCCCATCTGCCTCGCCGTGCCGACTTCCGGCCAAGGCTTCGTGCTGGACATGGCCACCAGCGTCGCCCCGATAGGGAAGATGGAGGTCGCAAAGCGCGTCGGAAAGAAGGTGCCCATCGGCTGGGGCATAGACCCGGATGGCAACCTCACCGACGACCCGGACAAGATATCCAAGGGGGCGCTGCTGCCCCTAGGGGGGCTCGGTGAGACCCTGGGCGGCCACAAGGGCTACGGGCTTGGAGCCATGGTGGACATCTTCTCGGGGATACTCACGGGGGCGCAGTGGAGCTCGGGAGTTGGGGAGACCCAGGGTCCGACGCCGGCCGACGTGGGTCACTTCTTCGGAGCCATCAACGTTGAGGCCTTCATGGGGCTCCCGGAGTTCAAGTCCCGCATGGACCAGCTCGTGGCCAAGCTCAAGGGTGCGGAGCGCCTTCCGGGTGCCGAGGAGATCTACGTCGCCGGAGAGAAGTCCTTCTACACCGAGGGCGTGAGGAGGCAGATGGGGGTCGCCCTTGACGCGAAGACGGTCGAGCTGCTCAGGCAGCTGGGCCAGGAGACTGGGGTCCCCTTCAAAGGCGCCAAGTAGAAGCAACGAGGCTCCCGTGGACGCGACGTCCGTACCCTAGCCGTGCAAGAAATGGGAAAAGTCTAATATGTATTGACAATCCGCAGGGGATTCGACAAGATATGTCTGAGCCAACCTATAAGGCAAAACAGTTCAAGCTCGAAAAGGAACTCAAGGGGATATCCAAGAAGACGAACGAGGAGCACTACAAGCTCTACAACGGCTACGTGAACAAGTGGAACGAGATCCTGGACAAGCTGAAGACGAGCGACAAGACCAAGGCGGCGGGCACGTACAGCGAATACAGCGAACTGAAGCGACAGGAGACCTTCAACGCCAACGGCACCTTGCTCCATGACATCTTCTTCAGCAGCCTGTGGGGCGACGGGAACCCGCACGGCGACATGGTAAAGAAGATAGAGGCCGACTTCGGCTCCTTCGACAACTGGAAGGCCGACATGACCGCTACGGCGGTCTCAGCGAGGGGCTGGGCGGTGACGGCCCTCGTCCTCCCGAGCAACAAGCTCCACAACTTCCTCGTGGACTTCCATAACCAGGGGGCGGTCTGGAACACTATCCCGTTAGTCGCACTGGACGTCTTCGAGCACGCCTACTATCTCGACTACCAGACGAACCGCAAGGCCTACCTGGAGGCATTCTACCAGAACCTCGACTGGGGCTACGTGGAGAAGCGCTTCCAGTTCGCGAAGAAGGCCGCTGAGATCTACAACTCTCTTGGACTGTAGGCAGCTCGACGCTGCGCCCGACGTTTTTTGGTCGTTCGCTGGCTTGGGCCCTAGGACCCCCGATGGAGAGAAGGCCTCCCTCCGCCAGGCCCCGTGGATCGTCCTCCACGCGGGGCAACCAGCTCATGCTTCCACTCGACGAGCTGCTTCTCGACCTCCTTCATCGTCTGCACCTGGTAGCCTTGTTCCCTGAAGAACGACAGCGAGATCCGGTTCCATCCGTACACCAGGCCATTCACCTTCAGGACCCCCTTCTCCCGCATCCGACTTTCGATTTCCTCCACGAGAGCCCTGCCCACCCCCTTTCTACGAGAGCCGGGGAGCACCCCGAGGTGGTAGATCCAGCCCCTCCTTCCATCCCAGGCTCCCATGACCGTCCCAACGAGCCTGCCTCCCTCTTCGGCGACGAGGAACAGCTCTGGGTCCCTGGTCACTTTCACCTTCACGGAGTCGAGGTCATCTCCGAGCCTGAAGCCGAGTCCGGAGTCGAGCCACAGTCTCGCCACGTCCTCATAGTCCGCAACCCTGAACTCCCTGATCTTGAGGTGGACCATTCCGCACGACCGTGAGGCCACCTAGGAATATGAGCGTTCCCCCTGAACTCGGTGACCGAGCCAACGCTTTTAACATGCAGCCAAGCAGCTCGAAGCATGAAGGGGGAAGAGGGGAGCTTCACGAGGGACGAGCTGCTCAGCCTCCTGAGGGCCCGTCTCTCCCCAATGGACGACGCCCCTCGGTTCCTCGGCTCCGACCATGCCTCGGTGGTCATCCTCCTCACCCTCCGCACCGGGTCGCCTGAGGTGCTTTTCGCGAAGCGTGCGGAGAACCCCAACGACCCCTGGTCCGGCCAGATAGCCTTCCCGGGCGGCCGCTCCAAGGAGGTGGACGCGACCCTCGCACGGACGGCATGCAGGGAGTTCTTCGAGGAGACCTACGTTGACATCTGCAAAAGGGCGGAGATGCTTGGGTTCCTGCAGACCGTGCGCCCCCGTAACCGGCCGTCCGTCACGGTGACGCCTTTCGTTGCCTACTCCGACAGGAAGTTCGTCTTCACCCCTTCCAGGGAAGTCACGGAGGTCTTCTGGGCGCCGCTCTTGGGCCTCACCGAAAAGCCAGTCGACGTGGAGGTCTCGGGGGCAGTGCTTCGGGGCGTCCCGGCCTTCGTATACGAGGGCCATGTCGTGTGGGGGCTCACCGCCCACATCGTGCGTTCCCTCCTCGACCTTCTCTCGCTGTCCTAGGCACCCGCCGTAGTGCCAGAGGACGGCGATAGAACTTAAATACGAACCGAAGGGGATGTCATCCTATGAAGTCGAAGGCCCTCAAGCTGGAAGAGATCCTTGAGAACGAGCTCAAGGGAGAAATGAAACTGGAGCTGAGCAAGCCGTTCAGCGCGGTCGAATGGGACGAGGCTCTCGACACCGTCTTCTCCACGCCCATCACCTACGAGGAGTTCACGAAGAAGACCGGCGACCTTCAGCTGATCAGGGAGGTGGTCGACACCTTCTCGAAGGGCGACTACGATTCCGTCGCGCGTTCGGAGAGCAGGAGGAAGCAGCTTGCCGCCTACACCAATACGATGCAGATGTACTACAACCTGGTCTTCAGGAAGGGCAAGAAGAGGGTCGGCTACGGCGCGCTCATACTCTTCCCCAAGCTGAAAGAGAAGGAGCCCGAGCGGAGCGGCGGGGTGATACTTTTCTCCAGGCTCATCACAGAGGGGAAGGGCCGGCAGGAGATAGAGTTCGAGAGGGCCGCCTTTGACGACTTCCTTCTGGAGGTCCGCCCCTACGTCGAGCTCCTGGGCGAGCTCTACCGAAAATCCAAGAAGGGCCTGTAGGCAGGTCGCTTCAAACATATCGCCGCGATCTCTGGTTCAGACTGAGCAGACGAAGGTCCTGGTCACGGGAGGAGCTGGGCATGTGGGCAGCACGCTTGTCCCGCGTCTCCTGGCCGACGGCACGTGCTTCTCTCCATCTGCGGCGTGAACGGCTTCCGTCGCGCTCTGCTCACCGAGAGCTCGCCGCCCCGCCCTCTTACAACGTACGCAAGGGCCAACCTCCTGGTTGAGAGAGACAACCTCCCGCTGGGAGATGGCGACTTCGCGTCAACCGCTCTCCGCCTTGCCACCGTGTACGGGCTTTCGGGAAGGATGAGGTTCGACCTTACGGTCAACGCAGCGGTTAGGGGGCCGTGAAGACGGGTAGGATCCCTGTAATGAATGACGGAACACGGTGGCGGCCTTTCACAGACGTAAGGGACGCAGCCGAAGGAGTAGTGTCTGCCCTCACCGCCAGAGCCTCCAAGATCAACGGCAGGATAATCAACCTGGGCTCTGACGCCCAGAATCTCACCTTCGCAGACCTGGCAGAGGCCTTGTCGTCGTCGCTCTCAGGACATCCGGGTCTGAAGTGGTAGGGAGTCCCGGACACGCGACCATATCGAGTGAGCTTCCCCAGGGCTCGCGGGCTCCTTGGCTTCCATGCCAAGCATACGATCGCCGAAGGCGCCAGAGAGATCGAACGTGCCCTCCGGGCCGGCGAGGCCACGGACGGGCCCGAAACGATGACTTCGGAATGGTACAGACACCTGCCGGCAGACCATGCTGCTGCGGACGCGGTCAGATCGGACGGCGTCGTGCTCTGCCCGCATGCTCCGAATCGGGGCACGGTTCCGTCTCGTCGCACGGGTCTGGATGTGGATGAGGGGCAGGAGGGTCTCGTCCCCCCACCCGACCGTCAAAGAGATATCTACCTCAGTGCGGAATACAGCGCGTCTCGGGACTTGCCACCCAAGGTCGCGATCGTCATCCTGAACTGGAACGGAGCGGCCGACACGTTGGAGTGTCTCAGGTCGGTCTCGGGTGTGGCGTACGAAGACTATGTTGTCATCCTCGCAGACAACGGCTCCACCGACGGTTCCATCGAGACTCTGGAGCGGTACGGGAACGGGGACCCGGACCTGCTTCAGGGTGCTTCGCGACCGCCCATGTTCAGCGAGTTGACGCGGCTCCAGGCCGATTCCGCTCCTGCTGGTGCAGAGCTTGCCCGCAAGGCGATGGTCCTCATCGAAAACGGCAGGAACTACGGTTTCGCCCAGGGGAACGACATAGCCATCAGATACTGCCTCAGGGTCGTAGGAGCCGAGTACATCCTCCTCCTGAACAACGACACCAGGGTGGATCCGCTCTTTCTCGGAGAGCTCGTGGACGCCGCCGACCGTCTTCCGGACGCGGCCGTGGTGGGGCCGGTCATCTACTACCACTCAAAGCCCGATTCAATCAACTTCAGTGGCGAGGACGTGGTCCTGTGGAAGGGGGACGGCGTAAGGTACACCGACCTGCCCAGCTCCCCCAGGAAGGTCAACAAGATCGACGGCGCCTGCATAATGTTCCGGGCTGAGGTGCTGAGGAAGGTGGGATTGCTGTACCCTGGTTTCTTCGTTTACTGGGAGGAGACCGATCTCTGCTACCGCGTCTACAGGGCGGGCCTCGGGCTGTACTGCATACCCACGTCCAAGATATGGCACAAGATCGGCGCCTCGAGTGGCGGGATCAACGAGCTGAACCTTTTTCGAATACTGCTGCTCACGCGCAATAGGTTCCTCTTCGTCCGCCGCAACGGCACGTCAGGCGAGAGGGCCATGTTCCTGATGTACTTCTTCTTCTGGGACCTCTGGAGGTACCTCAGGCACTTCTTGGTGAAGAGGAACATGACCGGCTTCTTCGCGTATATCTTCGCCGTGGGCTACGGGATTCATGCGTTCAAGGGCGAGCCCTAGGCCGTCAGTTCCTTTCGCTGGTAATCGCTTAAGTACGCCAGCCAGTTGAATCGATGATATGGCTGAGGGTGCGGGCTCAGTGAAGTCCACCGCGAGGGGCGCCTTCAACCTCTTCGTGGGGAACTTCGCTTCGACTCTCCTCTTCGCCATATGCGCCATCTTCGTGGGCCGCTACCTTGGGGCCAGCAGCTACGGGCTCTACTCCATCGCCCTCATTCTGCCGAGCTACATGAACCTGGTGCTTCAGCTCGGAATCCCGTCCGCCGCCACCAGGTTCGCTGCCAAGTTCCGCGCCGAAGGCGACACCCCAAAGGCCGTTTCCTTCGTCTACTCCCTCCTCGTGTTCCAGTCAATCCTCGCCGTCCTTTCGTTGGTTCTCGTCCTTCCGTACGTCGGCTTCATAGCAGCCTCCATCCTCAGCCGGCCCGATGTAGCTCCCCTCCTGCCGGTGGCCGCGGTCTCCGTCCTGGGCAACGTGCTGTACTACACCAGCACAGCGGGCTTTCAGGGGCTGTCGAGGATGGACAGGTCGGCCCAGCTCCAGGTGCTGCAGGCCGTCGTCAAGCTGGTCGCCTCGGTCGTCCTCCTCCTTCTGGGCTTCGGCGTCTTCGGAGCGGTCGCAGGAAACACCTTTTCCCTGTTCGTCTCCGGCGTGGCCGCCGTGCTGCTCCTTGCCGCCCTTAGGGAAAGGTCCCTCCCGCGCGACATGCTCAAGGACGTGCGCGTCGCGCTCGGCTACTCCCTCCCCATCTACTTGGGCTCAATCGTGGCGGGCCTCCTGGCCCCATATGGCAACACGCTGCTGGCACATTTCGTGTCAAACCAGGAGGTCGGGGGATACGGCGCTGCCGTGAACCTTTCGGCACTGGTCAGCCTCTTCGTGTACCCGATCACCACGACCATGTTCCCGCTCTTCAGCGGCCTTGGGGAGGACAAGGCGAGGCAGACGGAAGTGCTGAGCACTTCGATCAGGTTCTCGGCCCTAGTCGTTGTTCCGGTGACCTCTGTCATCATGGCCTTGTGCACGCCCATCACGGGCGCCCTCTACGGTCGGTCCTACAACTTCGCCGGCCTCTATCTGGCGGGCACCGTCGCACCCAACCTGCTCGCAGGATTTGGAAGCGTCGCCCAGGGGACTTTCCTGACGGGCATCGGCCGGACCAAGGAGTTCGTCAAGGCGATCTCCGTCGGGGCGGTGATCTCGTTGGCAGCGGCCACGGTGCTGACGCCGGCCTGGGGTGTATACGGCGTGATCGTCGCCGGCTTCATCGCTCAGGCGGTGGACACGATCCTGTTCAGGAGGCTGATCGACCACGCTCTTGGGACCCGCCTTCCCCTGATGTTCGGCTGGAGGCTATACCCCTGCAGCCTGGGGGCCGGTCTGGCTGCCTTCGCCTTCTCCCTCCTGCCCTTGCACCCAATACTGCTGACCTTGGGGGGAGGGTTCGTCTTCCTTCTTGTGCTCGTGCCTCTGCTCGCCCTCTGCAGCGCGGTGACCGAGCAGGACATCGCTTCCCTCGAAGTCTACTTCGGGGGCGTCCGGCCCCTCTCCGCCCTGCTAGGCCTCCTCGTAGGCTACTATCGCATGTTCAGGAAGACAGCCCGAGCTCGGCCATCCCAGCAATCAAGCCAATGAGCTCGCGCCCGCAGGTGTCGCGGTCGTACCACTTGAGGACCATGGTCCTGCCTCCCGCGGCGACCTTAGCCATGGCTTCGTCGTCGAACAGCAGCGAGTTCATCCTGTCCACCAGCTCCTCCTTTGGAAACACGAACGAGTTCGACCCGCTCTCAGCGAAGTCCAGCCCCACCGCGGCCTCCTCGGTCATGAACACGGGCACGCACGATGCCAACGCTTCGAGCACCTTGTTCTTGGGGCCAAAGGTCGCCCTGTCGACTGGCACCAAAAGCGCGTCCAGCCCCCGGATGGCGCTCGCGTATTCGGAGACGGAAGGCAGGAAGCCTGTCAGGGAGATCCTCGGGCTGGACGGAGGAGCCGGACATTCCCCTATGAGCACGAAGGCAATTCTCGGGTCGAACCTGCCGAGGTTGTCCACCAGGAACTTCAGTTGAAACGCGTTGAACAGGTTGTCGAACGGACCGACGAGCCCCACCCTCTTGGTCTGGCCGCCGTCCCTCCTCTCCCCCGGTTTGAATACCAAGGTATCGATGAAGACCGGGATGAACCTCGTCCTCCGGTTCACCATCGAGAAGAAGGACTTGGTTCTCAGCGAGAGGGCGACGACGGCATCGGCGCTCCTGCCCACGACGGACTCCATCAGGTAGTAGATGACGCCCTTCACTTTGGAGAACTGCATCGTCTCCATCCCCGCCAGCGCTTGGGCCTCATAGACGGCCTTGAAGCCCATTATTCTGGAAAGCGGAATCATCGCGAGGAAGCCGTAGATGTCGGCCTCGCAGTAGACGAGGTCCGGCCTGAGCCGCGGCAAGCTCCTCACCAGCGCTATCGGCCAGAGTTTCTTCCTCGAGGGTCTCAGGACGACGTCTATCCCCTTCTGCCTTAGCCGCTCGGCATATTCCCCGTCCCCCGGCGCTGATCTCGACAGAACCGTGACGTCAAAACGCTTCCGGAGGACCTCCATTACCTGTCGGGCTCTTACGGTGGTCCCGTCGGTGACGGAGATCGGGTACCCGACTGTGATCACGACCTTCTCCTTCGCCTCCGACATCTGACATCGCTCTCCGAGGGGCCTGGTCTCAATGCCCCGCTGGCGTATTTAATGGTCTAGGGCTCCTTGAGACTCGATGAGGCCCCGTGCCATCCATCTTACGGCGTCCAGGCTCCCGCATGAAGGGCTCCAGCCCAGCTTCCTGATCCGGCCCACGTCGAGGAGCATGGTCCTGACGTCGCCTTTCCATCCCCTTCCTCCCTCCGCGCCTACACCGTATTCCAGCCTCGGCTGCACGTTCATGGCGTCCGCCACGGCCAGCGCGATGTCCGTAACCTCCGCCTGATCTTCGGACCCGACGTTGAAGACCTGCAGGCCATTGCATGACTCCCCGGCGACCACGAACGCCCTCGCGCAGTCGTCTACCCGAAGGTAGGACTTCCTCTGCCTGCCGTCACCCAGTATCCTCAGGCTGGAGGGATCCCGCATTAGCTTCTCCACGAAGTCGTGGACGACCCCATGTGAGCACCTGGGCCCCACGATGTTCGCGAGTCTGAGGATGGCGGCGTCGAAGCCGTATGTTCCAACGTAAGCCGAGATGATGGCTTCTGAAGCCAGCTTGGTAGCGCCATATACCGAGACGGGGTTCAGAGGGGCGTAGTCCTCCGGGGTTGGGATCACGACCGCCTCGCCGTAGACCGTGGAAGACGATGCGAATATGACCTTCCTTGCCCGACCGGTCCGAGCCGCCTCAAGAAGCACCTGCGTGGCTGACACGTTCTCTTCGAACATCTCACGGGGGCTCGCCTTCTCGGGCCTGACCTCGGCCCTCGCGGCAAGGTGGTAGACGATGTCGACATCCCTCGCGGCGGGGACGACCTCCTCATATCGCCTGCAGTCACCCCTGACGAGCTCGAAGCCGGGAGACTCCATCAGGGCCGCGATGTTGGAGATCTCTCCCGTCGACAGGTCGTCGAACGCGACGACGCGGTGTCCCAGCTCCAGCAGGGTCTGGCAGAGGGTGCTCCCGATGAATCCCGCTCCGCCCGTCACGAGCGCCTTCATCTTCCTCAGTTTCACTGCTTCTCGAAGGCAGCCTTTAAACGCTGTCTTGCGAGCCGGCTCGCCCGACAACACAGATATATCACACGGCCACAGCTTCGTGCTGACGACGCGAAGATGGTCCTAGAGGGCTACAGGGGTGCCAGCCTGAAGAAGCTGGAGAAATCGGGCGTCTCCGTTGGAGACCTCGTCAAAGTGATGACGGATAGGGAGACGGTCGAGGGGGTTCTGATGCCCCGGTACGAATTCGCTGACGAAGAGCACATCGTGATCAAGCTGAAGACCGGCTACAACATCGGCATCTCCATAGGGAGGGTCAAGGAGATCAAGACCGTTTCGAAAGGAACGGAGCCCTCCTTTAATGTCCCGAAGAGGCCAAAGCTAGTCCCGAGCCTCCCCAAGGTCATGATCCTAGGGACGGGGGGTACGATAGCCTCTCGCATCGACTACCGGACCGGAGGGGTCAGGCCCGCACTGTCCTCCGAGGAGCTCTACTACCTCGTCCCCGAGCTCTCGTCCATAGCCGAAGTGGAGACCCAGGCCCTCTTCAGCATCTACAGCGAGAACATGACCCCCAGCCGCTGGTCAGAGCTGGCGTCGCGCGTCGCTGAAGCCGTGAAAGCCGGCTACGACGGCGTGGTCATAACTCACGGCACGGACACGCTCCACTATACGGCCTCGGCGCTATCCTTCGCTCTCGAGAATCTCCCCGTGCCCGTCGTGGTCGTCGGCTCCCAGCGCTCGAGCGACAGGCCGTCCTCCGACGCCGCCTCCAACCTCATAGGCGCGGTCAAGTTCGCCGCAAGAGGCAATGCCTCCGGCGTATTCGTCATCATGCATGGAGGGCTGAGCGACGACGAGCTCGACGTCCACCTGGGGGTGAGGGTCAGAAAGGATCACTCCAGCAGGCGTGACGCTTTCGAGTCCGTCAACTCCGACCCTGTGGGCAGGATAGGCCAGGAGATAACCCTGAGGAGGGGCCTCCCTCCTCGCAGGGCCTCCCCGGAGGGCTTCTCGTGCAGCCCCAGCTTCTCGGACGGCGTCTCCATCGTCAAGCTGTACCCGGGCTTTCAGCCCTCCCTGATTGGGTTTCTCGTCAGGCAGGGTTGCCGAGCCATAATCTTGGAGGGGACGGGGCTTGGCCACGCGCCCACCTCAGTGTACGACCAGCTGCGCTCGGCGATCGGCGCTGGAGTCTTCGTGGGGATGACGTCCCAGACGATCTGGGGGAGCGTCAGGATGACAGTCTACAACACGGGCAGGGACCTGCTCAGGCTGGGCGTGGTCCCGCTTGGGGACATGCTGTCGGAAGCGGCCTTCGCCAAGGCGAGCTGGCTCCTTGGGCAGGGGCTCAAGCCAGAGAAGGTGGCCTCCATGATGGCCACCGACCTCAGGGGAGAGATGGCGGTCAGGAGGAAGGTCAAATGACTTCGGATCAGACACTGCCCGAGCTCGACCCGAAGAGGGCGGGCCTCAAGGTCGGTCTGGAGATCCACAGGCAGCTCAACACCAGGAACAAGCTCTTCTGCGGCTGCGGCCAGCAGAAGGAGGACGGGGAGAAGGCCTTCAGGAGACGACTCCGTCCCAGCCAGAGTGAGATGGGCAAGGTGGACCCGGCGGCCCTTTTCGAAGCCAGCAAGAACCTCTGGCTGAACTACTACTCGGGCGAAAGCTCGAGCTGTCTTGTCGAAGCGGACGAGGAGCCGCCCCACGACCTCAACCCCGAGGCCCTCGAGAGCGCGCTCATGATCTCGAGCCTGTTCTCCTCCGACATCGTGGACGAAGTCCACGTCATGCGCAAGATGGTCATCGACGGCAGCAACACCACCGGGTTCCAGAGGACAATGGTCGTGGCCCTCGGCGGGACGCTCAGGACGTCCTTGCAGGACGTCCCCATACTCTCGGTGACCCTTGAAGAGGACGCCGCAAGGAACCTCGGCGAAGGGGAGGGTGAAAGGGACTTCGCCCTCGACAGGCTCGGCATCCCTCTCATCGAGCTGTCCTTGGCACCGGTGACCGCCACTCCGGCCGAGGTCCAGGAGATCGCCGGAGAAGTGGGGAGGATCCTGAAGGCCACGGGCAGGGTGGACAGGGGCCTCGGCACAATCAGGCAGGACATCAACGTGTCGGTCAAGGGAGGCGAAGTCATCGAAGTCAAGGGGGTCCAGCAACTCGACCTCGTGGCCAAGGTCGTCGAATACGAAGCCAGGAGGCAGCTGTGGCTGCTGGAGCTCGCGTCCATCCTCAAGAAGGAAGGAGCGGACGCGTCGAAGGTCGCCTTCGTGCCCCAGGACTGCAGCGGAATCTTCATCGGAACTCAGAGCAAGCTCGTGGGCACTGGGATGAAGAAGGGGAGGGTCTTCGGTCTCAGGGCGCCGGGCTTCGCAGGCCACCTGAGCCAGGAGCCCTTTCCAGACACCCGCCTCGGGAGGGAGCTGGCGGACCTCGCCCGCTTCTTCAAGCTGGGGGGCCTCCTCCACTCCGACGAGCTGCCCGGATACGGAGTCACGCCTGAGGAGGTGGAGGCCGTTCGCAAGCAGCTGGGATGCGGCGATCGTGACGGCTTCATACTCCTGATAGGAGAGGAATCTCGGGCCCTCCTCTGCCTCCAGTCGCTGACCGAGAGGCTGCGCCAGGCTTTCGTCGGTCCCCCCGCCGAAACCAGGGGACCAATGAACGACGGCGGAACCAGGTACATCAGGCCGAGGCCCGGCTCCGCGAGGATGTATCCGGAAACTGACACCCCGCCGATACCCGTAACAGCTGAGCGGGTCTCGTCCGCTTCCGGGAAGCTCCCTCCCCCTTGGGAGGAGCAGGTGCGTGCTCTGACGAAAAAGCATGGCCTTGGCAAGGAGCAGGCCCAGAAGGTCCTCGATTCGGAATACTACGACCTCTTCGAGAAGGTGGTCGGTGATAGGAGGCTCGCGCCCACGTTCGTCGCCTCGTTCCTCACAGAAACGATGGTCAGCCTCAGCCGGGAGGGGCTGGACACGGGCTCGCTCGACAGGGCTGCGCTCGAAGAGCTCCTCGGGATGATGGGCAGGGGAGAGCTTGCCAAGGAGGCCGGCCCTGCGGTTCTGAGGGCCGTGCTGTCCAAGAAGGCTGCCGGCGTCCCCGAGGCCGTCGAGTCGCTCAAGTTCGCGGCGATGTCAGCCTCCGAGCTCTCCGCTCTGGTGGCCGAAACCGTGAGGGAGGGAACCGACGTCGTCAGGCTGAAGGGGATGGATTCGTTCAGCTTCCTGATGGGGAGGGTGATGTCCAAGGCCAGAGGGAGGGTCGACGGGGCGAAGGTGAGCGAGGAACTGAAGCGGCAGCTGGAGGGGGCGGTCGCGAAAACGAAGAAGTAAACGGTATTTAACCACCCCTTCTCGCATCTCATAGCCTTGCCGGGAAACCGTTATATCGAGATTCTTCAGTCTTGTCTACGATGTCGTCCGACAACGTAAGGATCAGGGTCAAGATAGGTGCAAACGAGATTGAAATCGAGGGCCCGAAGGATTCAATGAAGGACATGATCGGGCTGATCCCCGAGATTGGGGCGGCGGTGTCGAGCGTGCCGGCCCAGTCCGCGCCTTCCCCTCAGGCTGCCCAGCCCGCGCCAACTCCACAGTCTCAGGCGCCCCTCCAGGAGCTCCCTGAGCTGAAGGTCGAGAAGGGCGAGTCTCTCCCGAGCATCATGACCAAGCTCTTCGGCGCCGCATGGGGCCGCACGCCGCGACGGCTCCTGGACGTCAAGGGCGCCCTGGAGTCCTACGGCCTGGTCTACCCTCGCCAGTCGGTGGCCGTGGCGTTGCTGCGGCTCGCTCAGGAAGGGAAGCTGAGACGGTTCAAGGGGGCCGACGGGGACTTCCTCTACACCTCGTCCACTTCTCTTCTTCAACAGGGAGAGGCCCCGCAGCCTCAGCCGCCGGAGCCGGCGCCTGAAGGCCCGCAGCAGCTCTGAGGTCGGCATGAAGGAATGCCCTCCTCGCCGGCCGTACGACCAATATTCTTTTAACGCCGAGATATGGCAGTAGACCGCAAGACCAGGGGTCTCATCGGTAGGGATTTGTCGGTTGTCTGAAAAGAAAGAGGTCCGCGTCCACGTCAGCTTCGACGGCTTCGAGGCCGACCTCATCGGCTCGCCCGAAGAGGTGGCGGTCAGCTTCAACAGGCTGATGGCTCAGCAGATACCCACGCTCGAGCTCGCGAAGACTCTGGTGCTCAACTATTCTCTCTCCGACCTCACCAACATATTCCAGGACTTCGTCCGCATCACGCCGGAAGGCCCTAGGGTCATAACCGACGCCAAGCTCAGCGACAAGACCCTGATAGCGCTTCAGCTCGTGGCGCTGAAGATCGGGTTCGAGGCTGCCAAGCTGGATTCCGAGAAGGCCTCCCTGCAGGACCTGGAGAGGCTGACCGGCCTGAACCCGAAGAGCATAAGCTCGAGGCTGAGCGAGATGGCCAAGGCGGGCTACGTCGACAGGCTGTCGTCCGACAACGGCGTCTTCTACTACATAACGACTTCCGGGGTCAACTGGCTGGCCAAGTCGTTGGGCAAGCTAGGCTAGGGGACTCTCCGGCGGTTTCTTCTGAACGTAGCGGTAGCTGCGCGGGGTCCCTTCCCTGCTCAGCATCCCTTCCCTCACCAGATCGGTCAGGCTGTGCGAGATCGCCGTCTTGTCGTAGTGGTACCCCATCCTGGCGAGCTCCTCGTCCACGTCCGACAGGCTCCTCGTCGAGGAGAACCAGGATTCGTTCCACAGCTTCTCGAGCAGGGTCTTGCATGTCACTCCCCTGTCGGGCCTTTCCCCGACGAAGGCGCCCCCCTTGGCGCCACCGGGGACCTCAAGACCCGCTAGGACCTTCGAGATGACTTCGGAGACGCGGTCCTCGGGGACTTCCAGCTCGACCTCCCATCCTCCTCGTTTCAGCTTGATGTGTATGATCGAAGAGCTCAAGTGACGCCCCCCTTATTGTTGAACACAATCAAGTTGCGCAACATTTATTTAGCCTACCAGCCTGTACTGTTGTTGGTCAAGTTGAACAAGCAATTAAACGTTATCCTCTCTTCGCCCGCCGTCAACAGGTTCGCTGAGCTCTCGACCAACAGCTTCTCCGACCTGGACGGCAAGCGCATCATATTGGTCAGGAGGGGCGAGGACCTCGAACCCATCAAGGGCTGGCGGACCGCCGGGGAGCCGGCGGAGATCCATCCCATCCAGTCCAAGGGCAGGAGGAGGAACGTCGCCGCCATCGACTCCAGCGTGATCGAAGTAGCTGAGACGGACGACGGCGCAGTGTACGCCGCCAAGGCCTCCCTGGCGTTCAACATAGGTGGCGTCAAAAACTCCGTTGTGGTCGGCCCCAGTATCATCTACGTGGGAGACGACAGTGTCCAAACCCTGCTCGGGCTGCTGGAGAAGCCAGTGCCCAGGAGGCTCGTCATGTCGGACTCGGGTATGGCCATGCGCCTGATCCGGGTCCTGATGGAACGGACCCTGGCGCACGAAATCTCCACCAGCCTCGAGCAAGGGTTGTTGCTATTGGATGGCTCGCTCAAGCCGTCGCTCTTCGAGCCCCGGGGCTCCTCCCTCAGGGCGCTTGTGGAGGGCTACGATGGCGAGCTGGGGGTCCTCGCTGGGATCGCGAAGAGCACAAAGCTCAAGGTCCTTCAGGGGATCGAGAGCCAGCTCTTCGAGGACGGCGTCCCCCCGTCGTACGTCGAGGTAACCCAGCACGTCAGGCTCTTCGTCGCAGACCTCCTGGGGAGGTCCTTCCTCTCCAAGCTGTCTCAGGGCGGCATCCCGTTCAGGGTGGACATCACAAGGCGAGAGGATCCGGACGTGGTCCTTTCGACCGTGGCCGAGAGCGACCTCCTGGTGAGGGGCTATCCCGAGACCCTGCGGGCTGCCCACTTCCTTTCCATCTTCTCCGACGCCGAAGAGGCGGCCGTGAAGGGTCAGCTGGCGCGCCGGGCCAGGATCACGGTGCTCCCCTCCGACAGCCTGAGGAAGACGGTCCTCGGCCCACTGAGCCTGTCGCGGAGGCGAGGCGCCAGCTGAAGATCCTCGAGAAGCTGGGGGACGAAGTCCGCATCCTCACGATGCCCGAGGAGGACTTCAAGAAGGGCGACTACGTCAGCATCGCGGACCAGAAGGAGGGCCGCTCGCTGCTGGTGCAGGTCTACGACGAGTCCTACCTGGACTCCGTGGGGATACAGGAGGAGATGCTGCGGGACGAGCTCTTCGCCACGACCGAACTCGTGCACAGCGACCCCCTCCAGCTCAACAGCATCTCCTACATGATCAAGGACGCGAAGGTCCTCCTCTGCAAGATCAGGTGCGTGGTCGAGAGCGGCGTCGCCCTGCCTCACATGGGATGGCTCCCCAGCAGGAGCAACAGCAGGATCGCGAAGCTGCCACTCGAGGAGCTCTCGTCCCTCATGGGCCGCAGAGGCTCAAGGCCGATTCGTCTCGGCGGCACGCTTTCCGGGGAGGAGTTCTCGATAAACGCGGAGGACCTGGACGGGCGCCTCACGATAATCACGGGAAGGAAGGAGGCGGGGAAGTCCCACATAGCGAAGCTCCTGGTCACCGGCCTCCTAGACTACGGCGCAAACGTCCTCGTCTTCGACCTCAACAACGAGTACGGCGGCCTCTCCTATTCCAGGGACGGGTCGGCCAGCAGATACTCCTCCAAGATCAAGATCCTCCAGCCCGGTCACAACCTGAAGTTCACCATAAGGTACCTCGGGAGGCGCATCATGCTGGACATCTTCCAGAACGTCCTCGAGGTCCCCGGCGCGACCCTCAGGGAGTTCCTCAGGGTCTGGGACTACCTGGAGAGCTCGGGCAGGATCACCTTGAAGGACATGGAGGACGTCATACAGCACTGGCACTGCAACGAGCTCGTGAGGGACGCCCTCCTATCCAGGTACTACAGCCTGCTCTCGTCCGGGATCTTCACCGACTCCGAGAGGTACGAGGCGAGGCTGGAGGACCAGTACACGGGTCCGGAGGGAGGCGCCGTGATAGTCTCCATGGCCGGAGTGAATCCGCTGGCACGGCGGATGATCGTGGAGGCGATCCTCGCCAAGGTCGTCGAGAGCCTCGAGCAGAGGCTCCTTCCTCCGATGTTCCTCTTCGCCGAGGAGGCGCACCTCTATCTCAGGCAGACCTATTGGGAGGACCTGATCACGAGGATGCGCCACTACGGCGTCTTCACCGTCTTCGTGACGAACCAGCCGGACGCCCTGGGCGCGGGCGTCTACAGGCAGGCGGACAACGTCTTCCTCTACAACTTCACGAACGACAGGGACCTGGAGACCGTGGCGCAGGCATCGATGACCGACGCCGAGACCGTAAAGTCGATCGTCAGGTCGCTCCCTCCTCGCCACTGCCTCATGCTCGGCAAGGCGGTGGGGGACCTCCCTCTCGTCCTTCGGGTGAGGGACGCGCCGTTCCAGACGCTCGGCTACACGAGGCTCTTCTTCGCCATGCAGGAGGTCTCAGGGAAGAAGGCCGTCAAGGCAGAGACCTGATCTTCCACCCCAAACGTCAACTGTCCAACGAACCCTAGGCAAGCGTTATATAGAAAACCTCTCGCACGAGACACGATGGGAGAGTCCGGCGAAGACCTTTCGGTGAGCATCGCAGGCGAGCTGACGGTGAGCGCCAACCCAGGCAGGTCCATGAAGCTTTGGCGCGAGAAGGCAAGGATCAGCCAGGCGTCCTTGGCGAGGGCCATGGGCGTCTCCCCTTCCGTGCTGAGCGACTACGAGAACGGAAGGAGACACTCCCCCGGCGCCGCGTTCCTGAAGAGGTTCGTCGACTCCCTCATCTCCCTGGACAGGCAGGGGAGCCGCCTCCTCACCAGCAAGCCCGCCCAGGTCGACACCAGCGCCATCCTCGGGATAGGCGAGTATAGCGAGCCTGTGACCGTGGGCCGAGTTCTGGAGGAGCTGGGGGCCGAGGTTCTCGCGGGGCGCGACCAGCTGGACAGGCTGGTCTTCGGATATACCGTCCTCGATAGCATCAGGACGATCTACTCGCTGTCGGGCGTTGAGTTCTACAGGATCTACGGGAAGAGCACGGAAAGGGTCGTCGTCTTCACCCAGGTGGGGCTCGGGCGCAGCCCCATGGTGGCCATCCGGGTTTCGCAGCTGAAGCCCAGGGTGGTGGTGATCCACGGGCTGCGGCAGCTGGACCCCTTGGCGGTGCAGCTCGCGGAGAAGGAGCACCTCGTCCTCGCGGTCTGCTCGACGGGCTCCGAGAGGCAGATCGCGGAGAAGCTCGCGGCGCTCGGCCAGACAAAGGCTTAAGAATCATCAAAAGACCTCTTGTGACGTGGAGGGCATCGTCGCCCAGGCGGTTGGGGCGCTGGTGCTCCTCGGGATCTCGGCCGCATCGTACAAGTTTCACGCGACCGACGCCTGGGGGAGCGTCTCCGGTTTCTGCCTTGGCCTTGTGATCGGGCTGACATCGGGATGGGCTTGGGTAGCGGCGCTCATAGCCTTCCTCTTCCTCGGGTCCGCAGTGACAAGGTACCGATACCAGTTCAAGCTCTCCATCCACGCCGCGGAGGAGAAGCATGGGGCCAGGGGCTTCAGGAACGTGCTCGCCAACGGCGCCGTGCCCGCGGCCGTTTCCGTGTTGAACTTCCTCCGACCCGCCCCCGTGTGGAGCCTGCTATTCGTGACGGCCCTCGCTTCGGCGGCCGCGGACACCTTCGCGACGGAGATAGGGCTGCTTAGCTCGAGGAGGCCGGTCTTCATTAACAGGCCTTCGTCGGTGGCCCCTCCCGGGATAAGCGGAGGGGTGACCCCTCTCGGGGAAGGAGCCGCCTTCGCCGGGTCCATGCTGATGGTCGCCCTCGCCGCCGCCTTGGGCGTGATCCCCGTCGATCCCCTGTACTTGGCGACGGCGACTCTGGCCGGGTTCGCAGGATGCAACGTCGACAGCCTCCTTGGAGGCACCATCCAGGTGCTGTACTCCTGCAAGGTGTGCGATGCCCTTACGGAGAAGAAGGTTCACTGCGGCCAACCGACCGTGAAGGTCAAGGGAGTAGGCTTCGTGGGCAACAACGAGGTCAACCTGATTTCGGATGCCGTTGCGGTCCTGCTCTCGGCCCTGGTCGCCATGGCCTAGGCGCTGACGGTCGCCCCTGCGTGGGCTAGAACAGAGAGGAGAGGCCGACGATCCCGCCGGCGACTACCATGGCCGACATGAGCCAGTAGACGACCATCTCCCCTCTGCCATACTGCCTGCCGTTCATCACCTTCGGGTTGGAGATCAGCTTCCCCATCAGCACCAGTGAAGGGATTATGATTATGGTGTAAAGGACCATGAGGTTGAGCATGAGCTGGACGTAGTTCCCGATGAGGATCACGAGGGCCAGGGCCGGGAGGCTCTCGGTGGCGTACACCGCGAGGAAAGCCCTCCTCGAGCTCTTCCCCAGGGCCTCCAAGGCTCCCCAGGCTGACCCCAGCGAGATCACCACCAGTGCCAGGAAGCCCGCGAAGAGGAACCCGACCCCCATCAACAGGGGGGCGCTTGCCCCAAGGGGCGACAGCGCCCTCCCGATCTCCTCCGGGTTCAGGAAGTCGCCCGAACTGACCAGGTGCGCCCCGTCGATCACGATGACGGCCATCAGGATCTCCGACACGACGGCGCCAACGAGGGTCTCGAGCCTCTCCAGCTTGAGATCTGCGACCTGCAGCTTCTTCCTTGAATCGGCACCTGAATGGAAGTAGAGCATCCATGGCATCACCACAGCGCCAATGCTCGCCGCCATGAGGAACTGGAAGGAGGGGTCGCCGTAGGGCTGGAAGGGACTCAGGCCCTCCGAGACAAGCCTGCTGACGTCCACGTGGAATAGGAAGACCGAGACAAGTATGCTGGCGACCACGATGAAGCTCAGCGGAAGCAGGATGATCTCGGCCTCCCTGTACTGCCTCCCCAAGACAATGAAGGTGTGAATGGCGAAGGCGACGAGGAGCCCGAGGAAGACGGGGATCCCTATGAGGTAGAGGCCGATCGCTATTCCCGCATATTCCGCAACGTACTCCAGGAAGTCCGAGATGGCCATGGGGAGCGCCGATGCCACCGCGATCCTCCTCCCGAAGAATCGGTATATCGCCTCGCCAAGGCCCATCCCTCCAGCCGTGCCCAGCCTTCCTGCGGCATCCTGGATCACGAAGAGGGGCAGTATGAGAACGAGCATTACGAAGACCATCCTGTAGCCCCACGTGGCCCCCGCCTGCAGCCCCGTCACTATGGAGGCAATGTCGATGTCGGCCATCATCACGAGCCAAGCGGGGCCGAAGACCCTGGCCCAGTTCCTTATCGTCGCGGCGTCGAAGTTCAAAACCCATCACCCCTGCTCGCCCAAGATAGCCAGTTGCATGGAATTCGCAAGGCCCGGGCGCTCACCACTTCTTTCTGAGGTTCGATTGTCTCTCCGGGTTAAGAGGTTTCCGATGTCAAACTTCTGTTTTACACTGTCAATTGACCCATCATCAGCACCATGTAAAATCAGCCTTCACGACGTAAAATGCTTATCTCGCGGCGCTCTCCATGCATGGCCAATGAAAGGAGAACCCCTTCCGGCGGAAAGGCTGGTGCCCGGTCTGAGGTCGCTTATCGTCAGGTCCCTGGTGGAGAGGCGCGGTATGAGGAAGAGAGATGCGGCCAGGGCTCTCGGGCTCAGCCCCTCGGCCGTCACCCAGTACCTGAAGGGCGGCAGGGCCTCCTCCCAGGCGAAAGCCCTCTCAAAGCCCGAGATCGTCCAGCTCGTTGACGACCTGTCAGACAAGATCGCCCTCCGCGGAGGGAACCTCATGCAGGCGGAGTTCTTCGAACTGTTGTACACGGTCTCTGGCCTTCTGCAAAGAAGCCCCCAGTTTACGCATGAAGCGGGCCCCATAGATCACCGGGGAAGGGAGAGGCTGCTGTCGACGCTCCGAGGGCGCCTTCAGGCCGAGCAGGAGGCTGCGGAGCTATTCATGGGCGTGGCGGTGGGCACCAGAGACGATCTGACCAGGCTGCTCTTCAGGGGCGTCGCCAGCGACAGCATCCGACATGCCGACATCGTCATGACCATCATAAGCAGCATAGAGAAGGGGGAGGCGGTCGAGCCGGACATCCCCGACAAAGGGCATCTGCAGAAACTTCTTGCCTACGAGGAGTCGGCCCATGTCCACAACCTGGACGCGGTGAAGCCGTTCTTCCCGAGCGAGATCATCTCTGCCCTGCTAGCGTCCATAGAAGCCGACGAGCGCAAACACAGCGACCTCCTGAAGAGGCTGATGGCCGCCTAGAGGGAAGTCACCAGCAGGAAAGCGTTGAAGGCCAGTATCACAACTGTAAAGGCGAGCGCGACGTATGTAGTCGTCCTCCTATTCACGAAGCCCCCCATGTATGACCTCTTTGACGTGAAGTACAGCAGGGGGATCAGGGGGAGGGGGATCAGGATGCTCAGCAACACCTGGCTGTACACGAGGAGGCTGAGGATGTTGAAACCGAGAACCAGGGCGACCATCGTCGGAAAGACGTTGATGCCGCGGAGGACCACCCTCCTGAGCCATGGATGGACGTTGGACCCCAGGAGCCCCTCCATCAGGGCCTGGCCCGCGAGGACGCCGGTCGTGGAGGAGGAGAGCCCCGAGCAGAGTAGAGTCAGCGCGAAGACTATGGCCGAGAGAGACCCGAAGAGCGGCGTCAGGGTCACGTAGGCGTCTTCGAGGGTCGCCACGCTGGCCCTCCCGAAGAAGGCGGCCGCCGCCATGACGAGTATGGCGACGTTGATGAGCGCGGCGCCGGACAGGTTGGCCACCGTGTCGAAGACATGGTAGCGCAGGAGGGTCCTCTTCTCCTCCGCGTCCCCACGTTGCAGCTTGTTCTTGGTGAGCCATGAGTGCACGACGAGGGCGTGCGGCATGACCGTCGCTCCTATGATCCCCACGGCGACGGGCACCGCGCTAAGGCTCAGGGTCGGGACCACGCTGTGGTACGCTATGGCGAAGTAGTCCGGCCGGGTTATCAGGACCTCGTAGATGTAGCCAAGGCCCACGACCGACACCAGGCCCACCATAAGGAGCTCGATGCGCCTGAATTCCCTCCCCGCCAACGCGAAGATGAAAAGCACGTCGAAGGAGGCTATCGCCGCGGCCCAGATCTGGGGTATACCGAAGAGCAGGCTGAGGGCCACGGTCACCCCCAGGAACTCCGCCAGGTCGGTCGCGACTGCGAACACTTCGCACGCCAGCCAATAGGAGATCACCCTCCTCCTCGATCCCAGCTTCTCTCTGGCAAGCTCAGCCAGGCTCCGTCCGGTGGCGATGCCCAGCTTCCCCGAAAGGTACTGAAGCAGCATGGCCATCATGCTTGCCAGCCAGACGACCCAGAGGAGGTCGTAGTTGAAGCCCTGGCCTCCTGCGATGTCCGTCCCGAAGTTGCCCGGGTCGAAGTATGCGACGCTTACGATAAGGGCCGGGCCAAAGTACCTGAGGAAGCCGCTGCGGCGCAGCCAGCCTTTCTCCTTCGGGACGTTGTTCCCCGTGCCCTCTCCGCCGACGCTGCCCAACCTATTCCCTTCACTCGCGCAGCCATTCGATGAGGAACTCCTTCATCGGAGCGCCCATGTCCCTCTTAATGGCCGACATCTTGTTCATCCCCAGCTCCGTCGTCTTGTAGTACTTGTGCAGCTTGCCGTGTTCGTTCCTCTCCTCCACGCCGAGATACCGGGCATCCGAAAGCTCCGCGAGGACCGGGTAGAGCCTCCCGGCGCTGAGCTCGTGGCCGTGCTTCAGCTCGAGACGTATGAAGTCGTCGCCGCTCATGGTCTGCTTGTGGCACATCCACAGGACGTAGACCCTGAAGAGCCCCCTCTCGAGGAGCAGGGTGAGTCGCATCATATCGCTTCTAGATATCGGTAGTCGATATTAAAGCCTATCTAACGGCTTCCGAGGAGCCGCATCA
Source organism: Conexivisphaerales archaeon (assembly GCA_035543015.1). Classification (GTDB taxonomy): domain Archaea; phylum Thermoproteota; class Nitrososphaeria; order Conexivisphaerales; family DTJL01; genus DATKKG01. Next base: position 42,055 of record DATKKG010000052.1, read on the forward strand.
GCGCCTCCGGGAGGTCCTCCTTTCCTACGGTGGTCTGCTCCCAGGTGTCGCGGTTCCTCACGGTCACGGTTCCTTTGGACAGGGTATCGCGGTCCACCGTAACCGCGAGCGGCACGCCGACCTCGTCCAGGCGTGCGTACCTCCTCCCGATGGAACCTGAGTCATCGTAGAACGTCGTCAGGCCCGCGGCTTCGAGGGTCGCCTGGATCGCCTCCGCCTCCGAGGTCATCTCCTTCTTCGTCAGCAGCGGCAGCACTCCCACCTGTACCGGGGCTATGCGGCTCGGGAGCCCGAGAACGTCCCTGTCTTCCTTCCTGGACAGCGAGTTGGTCATGGTCGCCAGCATGATCCTGTCTAGCCCGAAACTGGGTTCAACGACATGGGGGACCAGTTTCTTCGACGCGACCACTTCCTCCTTCCGCGACGACTGAACCACGGAGGGGTCCAGCTTCTCTCCCCCCAGCTCTTCGGGGACGCCGGCCTCCCGGGCGTCGGGGCCAAGCGAGCCGTAGGCCTTCAGGACCTCCTTCCACGAACCCGGGTACCTCTCCTTCACCGCGGGGACGTTCAGGCTCCAGATGGTCTTCGTGACCCTTCTGGGCTCATCGAACTCCACAGAGACCGAGTAGTCCGCGCCCGTCCTCGCCATGTGTGACTTCAGGTCATAGTCCGTCCTGTAGGCATGACCGGCCACTTCTATCCAGCCCCAGCCCTCGACGAGGACTTCATGGTCGAAGGTCTGGGCCGAGTAGTGGGCCCTCTCTCCCTTCAGCTTCGCCCTGAACCTCTGCTTCTCCGGCGGGATGCCGAGGCGCACCAGGAAGAGCTTTGAGAGCGCCATGAAGTATCCCAGCCAGGCGACCTTGATGTGCCCCTTGGACAGCGCATCCTTCACGCTCTCCGACATGGCCTCCTCCTTTCCCTGATCGACCATGTCTTCTGTGAGAAGGTTCAGGGTCTCGTCCTCGACGAACTTCAGGAACGAGCACTCGGAGTCGTCGGGATCGAAGAAGAGCTCGACCTCCGCCATGTGGAACTCCCTCATCCTGACAAGGGACTGGCGGGGCGATATCTCGTTCCTGAAACCCCTGCCGACCTGCGCCACTCCGAAGGGGAGCTTGCCCCTTCCTGCTTCGAATATCCTCTTGAACTCGACGAAGATGTTCTGCGCGGTCTCCGGCCTCAGGTATCCCACGGCTTCGCTGTAGGGCCCAAGGCCCGTCTGGAACATCGTCAGGAAGGGCCGCACCGTCCACTTCTGCGCGCCGCACTCAGGGCACTTCACGTTGTTCTCCAGGAGCTTCTCCTCGATGACCTCGGGCTGCGCGCCTTCAGCCATCTTGACCCCGGCGTCGGCCAGGAGATGGTCCGCCCTGAACTTCCTGTGGCAGGACTGGCACTCCGCCATCGGATCCTTGAAGTTGGCCACGTGCCCGGACGCCTGCAGCACCTGCTCCGGCACTATTTCGGGGCCGTCGATTTCGAGGAACCCATGGGGCCCGACGAACATCTCTCTCCAAAGGGAGGCCATGTTTTCACGCATCTTCACCCCGTTGTCACCGAAGACGAAGAGGCCGGCGGATCCGCCGTAGGTTTCGTAGGCCGGCCAGAAGAATCCACGCCTCCTAGCGATCTCCAGGGCCTTGTCGACCTTGCCGGGCAGAGACATTGTCCGGAATCTCGTTCAGTTGCTCTCTTAAACGTATCCGGCTGAGCCGCCCACCTAGTAACTCGCGCTCCGCAGATTCGTCAGCCGCGTGAAGGTGACCGTCGACGTGATGAGGATCAACGCCCCCAGGAGTTGGTACGTCAGGGGAAGAGGGAGCATGCTGGCGAGACCTCCCGAGACGAATGCGGCCAGGGGGACCGTGAGGCTGACGAGCGCTCCCAGGGTCCCGATCGTCCTGCCGAGGATGTTACCCGGGATCTTGACCTGCACCAGCACCTGGATCGGGAGGTTGATGGCCGCCTCGAAGAATCCCATGACCACCGAAATCACGAGGGCCGCCCAGGTGACCGAGGCCATGCCGAAGAGGATCACGAGGGCTCCCGTCGCCGCAAGCCCGCCGAAGAGTATCGAGCCGACGTGCTCCCTGACGTTCACCTTGCCCACGGCGAGGGCTCCAGCGATCGAACCCAGAGAGAACGCCGCCAGAAGGAACCCGTAGGCGGACGCGTTTCCGCCGAGGACCTTCTCAGCGTAGGGCGCAATGAGGGCCCCGACGGACCCCCCGAAGAAGTTGATGGAGATGGCCAGGGCGACTATCTCCAGCAGCACCCTGTTCCCCCTTATGTACGAGAGACCTTCGACGAAACTCTCAAGGAAAGGCCTGGGCATGGCGACGGGCTCCCCTTCCCTGACCGCAGAGCCGTAGGCGGCCGGGATCAGCCAGATCATGGAGAGGGCGAAGACGAAGGTCAGGGCATCGTAGAGGACCGGCACGTCGATCCCCAGGGCAAGTATCGCTATCCCTCCCAGGCCGTAGCCCAGCAGCTGGTTGAAGGAGGAGCCCATCGTGAACAGGCCGTTTGCGGCAGCCAGGTCGGTCGGAGGAACGATCCTGGGCAGCATCGCGCTGACCGCGCCGCCGGCGAACTGTCCCGCTGCGTTCAGCGCGAACAGGAGCAGCAGCAGGATCGGGAAGCTCACGTCGCCCAGCGAATAGGAGAGGGCTATCGCAAGGCAGATCGCAGCCTGGACGGCGTTGCTGACAAGGAGGAGCCGCCGCCTGTTGATCCTGTCAACGTAGACTCCTGCGATTGGGGCTATCAAGACCGATGGAAGCGCGCTGGTCCCCACCGTCAGGCCGACATTGAGGGCCGAGCCAGTCATCTTCAGCACCAGCCAGACCACCGCCACGTCGAACACGTAATCTCCGGAGCGCGAAACCAGCTGGCCCAACCACAGAAGGAGAAGCGGCCTGTTCCGCAGGATCCTGGTGTAGCTCGCCTTCTTCTCCACATGTTGGTCTCGCTGTAACGTGTCAGTCATACGGATACGTAATCCTTATATCTATACGTATATTAATCTTCCGGTATGTCGGGCACCGCAGAGCTCCTCCTCCGTACTCTCCTGAATCCAACGAAGCTGAGCGTGATAGTCCTGCTTTCGGACAACGAGCCCCTGACCGTCACCCAGATGGCGAAGGCCGTCAAGGTCTCCAGGGCGAACCTGTACCATTTCGTTTCCGAGATGGTGGGGGAGGGACTCCTGATCGGTCCCGAGAGCAGGGTGAAGAAGAACTACGTCGAGAAGTACTATCGGCTGAATTCCGAACTGCTTGAGGGAAGCGTGGGCAAGGACTGGGAGGCTACGCTCAGGTCCGCGAAGCCGGAAGCCTTCAGGGACCTCCTTCGTTCTCTCTTCGTGTCCTTCAGCATGCAGTTCAGGATAATGGCGGAACAGCTCGCCGGGGCCGACTCCAGGATGCTATCTCGGCTCGACAAGCTGCGCGAGAAGCACCTCTTCCTCGGAGTCTACAGCGTGCTCCCGGACGATCGGTACGCCTCGGTCGTCAAGGAGCTCACCGACGTACTGGTCTCCAGCGACGAACGGGGCAAGGAGGACGAGGGAGCCCGCGGAAGGAACAAGCTGATCGTCGTGGCCATGCCCGACCTCTCCCCTGGCGGAAAGGGCTAGATACATCGCCACAGTGTCACGGCGCGGCCAACAACGCCTAAATATCATGAAGCGTTTCGTTAGACACGACTATCGTTGATCCGTAGAGACTTCCTCAGGACGGGCATCGTGCTCGTCGGAGGCTTCGCCGTCCTCGTGGGCCTCAAGGAAGTCCCCTCCCAAGCGCATCTTCGGCCCCCCGGGGTCATCAAGGAGTCGGGTTTCCTCGCCGCATGCAACCGCTGCGGCCGCTGCCTGGACGCCTGTCCTACGCAAGGCCTGACCACAGTGTCGCTTCTGGATCCTCTCAAGACCGGGACGCCTACGCTTGCTGGCTACTGCCGTGTCTTCGACGAGGTGAGCATCCCTCCCGCGCCCGGGCAGAATGACCTGCTAAAATCGGGTGCCCAGGCGGGGACGCCGTGCCTGAAGTGTGTCACGGCCTGCCCGACCGGGGCGCTGCAGTGGGTGGACGTTCGGAAGTCGAGGATGGGCCTCGCGGTGCTCGACAGGGATACCTGCCTCGCTTGGCAGAGCCAGACCTGCAACAGATGCTTCGACGTCTGCCCGGTGAACGCCATCGAAGAGGCCGCTCCCTACCAGCCGGTCGTGGACTCGCTGCTCTGCGTCGGTTGCGCGCAGTGCAGCTACGTCTGCCCGACATCGCCAAAGTCCGTGCGGGTCGGCGCCCTGGTGGGCCAATAGATGCCTGCCAGGAAGGGGTTCAGGGCCTGGGCTCACAATGCCAGGCTTGCAAGCCAGCTCGCCTTCCTGCTTCTTTTCGTCGTCATCATTTCGGGGGCCATTTGCGTCTTCGCGGCCCCAGGCATCTCCGCCCTTGAGCCGCTGGGATTCCTTCAGGTGCTCCTGGGAGAGTTGAGGACAGGGGTCATGACCCTGGGACTTGCCGCCATCGTCGGGGCGATGGCCTTCCTCGCAGTCTTCGTCGTCTTCGGGGGCGCGTTTTGCGGCTGGGCCTGTCCGATCGGGGCCGTATCTGACCTCGCAGGGAGACTAAGGAAGACAAGCAGATTGAAGCCTCACGACAAGAAGGTCGAAGGCTACTTCGCCAACGTCCCCACGCGCGAAACCGTGGCCTTGGCCGCGCTCGGCGCTTCCCTGGCCACCGGCGCCCCCGCCTGGTGCCCGGTCTGCCCCATCGGAGGCGTTTGTCGCGGCATCGGCCTTAACGGAGTCGTTGGCGGCCTGGAAGTGGCGGCCTTCGCGGCCATTCCCGTCGCCGGCGAGGCGAAGTCCAACAGGTGGTTCTGCAGGCACCTCTGCCCGGTCGGGGGGGCCATCTCCCTCACCAGGCGCTTCGTATCCCCCACCTTCAAGATCAAGGTCAACGAGGAGGTCTGCACCGGGTGCCTCCTCTGCTTCCGCGACTGCCCCTACGACCTGAAACCCTTCGACGGCAGAGACATGGAGAAGTGCATCCTGTGCCTGAAGTGCTACCAGAGCTGCCCGTACGGCGACGGGATTCAGATCAAGGTCAGAGCCTGGTGAACCGGCACTGTTGCGCGCTCGGGTCGTGCCGACCCTCCGGGACCGCGTGTAGGTCTCAGCTGCGCTCGAAGCTAGCCGCGTGCCTCTTTATCACGTCCGTCAGAGAGGGCACGGAGGCGTCCCTTGCGGCAAATCCGACCCTTGCCACAGGCTTGTCTATGTGCAGCACGAGCGAAAGGTTCGCCGGCGTGCCCAGGAGGACCGTGTCGCAGGGCACGCGGTTGATCGATTCCTCAAGGTCCCTCAGCTGCTCCTTGCTGTAGCCGAGAGACGGCATAACGGGTCCCATCTGCCTGAACTTCAGGTAGGCCTCCCTTATCGATCCCACGGAGTAGTCCCTGGGATCCACCAACCTCGCCCCGAAGAGCCTCGCCGCTCTCGCCCCCACCGCCTCCGAAAGACCGCCGTGGGTCACCGAAGGACCGTCCTCCACAACGAGGACTTCCTTCCCCCTTACCAGCTCGGGCTTGTCGATGGTCTCGACGGACTCGGTCAGCACCACTTCGGCCCCAGGGTTGAGCTTCTTCGCTTCGGCGATCGTCTTGTCGGTGTCACCCCTGGCGACCACGTTGACCTTGTTGACCACTATCACGTCGGCCATCCTTACGTTGGTCTCCCCTGGGTGGTACTTGTCCTCCTGCCCCGGCCTTGTGGGGTCCAGGACCACGATGTTAAGGTCGGGCCTGTAGAACGACATGTCGTTGTTCCCGCCGTCCCACATGACCAGGTCCCCTTCGGCCTCGGCCTGCTTCAGGATGGCGCCATAGTCCACCCCGGAGAATATCACGCCTCCCTGCTCGACGTGCTGCTCGTACTCCTCCATCTCCTCGACCGTTATCCCCGACTTGACGACATCGTCGACGGTGGCGTACCTTTCGACGCCCTTTTCGAAGTTCCCGTAGGGCATCGGGTGCCTTACGACGACGGGCTTCCAACCTTCACCTGACAGCACCTTGAAGACATGTCTGGAGATTGTGCTCTTCCCGACGCCGGTGCGACTCCCCACGATGGAAACCACCGGCCTTCGAGACTTCAACATCGTGTCGTTCGGCCCAAGGAGATGAAAGGAGGCGCCTGAAGCAAGCGAAATCGAAGCGAGGTGCATGACTTGTTCATGAGTGACGTCGCTGTACGAGAAGAACACGTCATCGACGCCCGCCTCCGAAATCAGGGAGGCGAGCTCGCCTTCCGGCACTATCTTCACACCTTTGGGGTACCTGGGCCCTGAAAGGGACGGAGGGTACGTCCTGCTGGATATGTAGGGGATCTGCGTCGCGGTGAACGCGACAACTTCGTACGCGGGGTTGTCCCTGAAGAACACGTTGAAGTTATGGAAGTCTCGCCCCGCCGCGCCCAGTATTACAGCCTTTCTCGGCCCATTCATAGAGTAACTGCGAGCCTAAGGAATATATTAAATGGTCTCGCCTGTTTCCGCAACGGACTGTCAGCATTCTTGCGTGTCTGAGACGGATAGCGCCATCTGGGCCCCCGTGCCTGCGGGCTTCATACCTGCTGGCGTGCCCTAGCCACACGACATATATGTCGAGCCTCACTGGTCAGGTGATGAGGATTCACGTTGAAGCAGGTCGAGTGGTACTCCGATTTCGTCGATCGCAGGCACAGGCCTGCCAAGGACGAGCTGGTCGCGGTATTCAGAGTCAGGCCCTCCAAAGGGTTCTCCCAGGACGAAGCAGCCGGGAGGGTGGCCTCTGAGAGCAGCGTAGGCACCTGGACTACACTGACGACTCTGACCCCCAAGGTCAGGGAGATCATGGCTCACGCCTACAGGGAGGACGGGGAGTACGTCTACATCTCGTACCCGATGGAGCTCTTCGAGCCGGGCAACATGCCCCAGGTCCTCAGCAGCATAGCGGGGAACGTCTTCGGAATGAAGGCCGTTCGAGGTCTCCGCCTGGTGGACGTCCTCTGGCCGAGGAAGCTGGTCGAGTCCTTCGAGGGCCCTGAATTCGGCATATCCGGGATCAGGGGTTTCATGGAGGTGAAGAAGCGCCCCCTCACCGCCTCCGTGCCCAAGCCTAAGCTCGGCCTCACTTACAAGGAGCATGCCCTCCACGGCTACGAAGCCTGGACCGGTGGCCTGGACCTCCTCAAGGACGACGAGAACCTCACAGGCCAAGCCTTCAACTCCTTCGAAGACAGGGCGAGGGAGACCTTCAGGGCGAGGGACAGGGCCGAACGCGAAACCGGGGAACGCAAGAGCTACCTGATCAACATCACGGCCGAGACCAAGGAGATGGAGAGGCGGGCCAAGCTGGTGAAGGACCTCGGAGGCGAATACGTGATGATCGACGTCCTCACCGCGGGCTGGGCCGCCTTGCAGACCCTCAGGGAGACCGCCGGCGACCTGGGGCTGGCGATCCACGCTCACAGAGCCTTCCATGCGGCTTTCACCAGGAACCCGCACCACGGCATGAGCATGATGGTCGTCGCCGAGATATGCCGTCTGATAGGGGTGGACCAGCTGCACATCGGGACGGCCATCGGCAAGCTGGAGGCCTCCAGGGCGGAGGTCAAGGCGCTGCAGGAGAAGATAACGGCCAAGACGTCTGGAGCCAGGGGCCATCTTCTCCCGGCCGAATGGTATGGGTTTAGGCCGGTGTTCCCGGTGAGCTCTGGAGGGCTTCACGTCGGGATGCTTCCTGCCCTGTTCGACATGCTCGGAACGAACATCGTCGTGCAACTCGGAGGAGGGATCTGGGGTCACCCCTCCGGGGGCAAGGCCGGGGCGAAGGCGCTGAGGGACGCCATCGACGCCTGCATGAGCGGAGTCTCTTTGGAGGAGTACGCGAAGAAGAGCCGGGAGCTGCGCGAGGCGCTGGCCAAGTGGGGCACCTCCGGCTATAAGTGAACGGCAGCCGTCGCAGGCGCCTCCAACCGGTCGTTCTCATTATTTCCAAAAACCAGCAGAAAAAAGGCTAAAATAGCTCGCAGCGGGTTTCCCAGAATCCAGAGAGCTTCTTGACAGCTATAGAGACAAGCGCCGCGGATTCCCTGAGGCGTCGGCTGTCCCCCGAGAGCTACGCGCGGCTGGCCGCCTTGAACAACGAGCGAGTCTTCAGGTTCGTGGCGGAGTTCGTCGAGCTGTGCGACCCCTCCGAGGTCTACGTCTCGGCAGGCACGCCGGAGGACCTCGCGCTGATGCGCCGCTCCGCCCTGGCCGACGGCGAGGAGCTCCCGCTGTCCATGGAGGGCCACACTGCCCACTTCGAGAGCTACTACGACCAGGGAAGGGACCGAGAGCACACCCAGATCCTCATACCTGGAGGTGGCAACCTCGGCCCAGGGATCAGGACCGGCGACAGGCAGGAGAGGCTCGACGAAGTCAGGGGGCTTCTTAAGGGTATAATGGCGGGAAGGCGCGCCTACGTCTCCTTCTACTGCCTCGGTCCCACCGGCTCGGCGTTCTCCATCCCGTGCGTCCAGATAACCGATTCAAGCTACGTCGCCCACAGCGAGGACATTCTGTACCGGCAGGGATACAGGGAGTTCCTCAGGCAGGGCGCCGACGCTAGGCCCTTCATGTTCGTCCACTCCGAGGGCGAGCTGGACGAGAGGAAGACGAGCAGGAACCTCGACAAGAGGAGGATATACATAGATCTCGACGGCGAGACCGTCTACAGCGTCAACACGCAGTACGGCGGGAACTCGATAGGGCTCAAGAAACTGGCCATGAGGCTGGCGATCGTGAGGGCTTCGAGGGAGGGGTGGCTCACCGAGCACATGCTTCTCATGGCCGTGAACGGGCCACGAGGAAGGAAGACCTACTTCACCGGCGCTTTCCCTTCGATGTGCGGAAAGACCTCCACAGCCATGCTGGAGGGAGAGAACATCGTCGGGGACGACATAGCGTACCTCAGGAAGATCGGAGGAGCGGTGCGTGCGGTGAACGTTGAGAAGGGGGTGTTCGGGATCATCCAGGGGATCAACTCCAGGGATGACGTTATACAATGGAAGGTCCTGCACGGCCCCGGAGAGATGATATTCTCCAACGTCCTGGTAACCGGCGACGGCAGCGTCTTCTGGGACGGAGCCGACAAGACGGTCCCGCCAGAAGGTCGCAATCATGTCGGGGAGTGGTGGCCCGGCAGGAAGGACGGAAAGGGGAAGGACATACCCGTCTCTCACCCCAACGCCCGTTTCACAGTGCCCCTCGACCTCTTCAGCAACCTGGACCCGGTCATAGAGGACCCGAACGGGGTCGAGGTGGGCGCCATCGTATACGGCGGCAGGGACTCGGACACCTGCGTGCCCGTGGAGGAGTCGCTCGGATGGGAACACGGGATCGTCACGTTCGGAGCCTGCCTGGAATCGGAGACTACGGCGGCAACCCTGGGCAAGGAAGGGGTCAGGGAATTCAACCCGATGTCGAACCTGGACTTCCTCTCAATCCCCGTCGGGAGGTACGTCCAGGACAACATTCAGTTCGGGGTCGGACTCGAGCGAAGACCGATCATCTTCGGCGTCAACTATTTCCTGCGCAACAGGGAGGGCCGGTTCCTCAACGAGAAGACGGACAAACGCGTCTGGTTCAAGTGGATGGAGCTCAGGTCGCACGGGGAGGTCGGCGCCTTGGAGACGCCCACCGGAAGGATACCTCTCTACGAGGACCTCCGCCGCCTGTTCCAGGAAGTGCTGGGCAAGGAGTATTCGAGGGAGGCCTACGAGGAGCAGTTCACGATAAGGGTCCCCGAGCGTCTGGCGAAGATAGAGCGCATGGAGAAGACCTACAGGACCATTGAGAACGTTCCGGAGAAGCTCTATGAAGTGCTGGGAGCCCAGAGGGAGAGGCTCTTTCAGGCGCAGGCCAAGCTCGGCTCCTACATCAGACCGTCTCAGCTCACCTAGCGGCCGCCCAGGTCGCTCGGGCGCAGTTCATATTAGCCGCCTGCTCAGAGTAGACGACGTGGACGTGTCCGAGGCCGAAGCCGCAGCTCACACGGCGGAGCACATCTTCATCAGGAGCCTCCAGAACGCCAAAGTGGAACTGACTGTACACATGGTCGAGCAGGACGGGTTCCGTGGCAGGATCAAGCTGAGCGCCAGGAACCTCGATTGGGGGAAAGTCGCGTCGGCCATGGAATCGACCAACCTGCAGATCGCAGCCGGCCTCCCGGTGAAGGAGACCTCCTATCCTTCGGTTGAAGCGGCGAGGAGGGACCACCCGCTTCTGAGAACAAGGGAAGAGAGGTTGAACGGGGAGGTCAGGGTGATAGAGATAGGCGACTTCGACGTGGCTTCCTGCGCCCACAGCCACGCTGGAAGCAGCCGGGACGCGCTGCTCTTCGCCGTGACAGACTTCCACAGCGCAGCAGGAGACTCGTATGAGGTGTCGTTCCTCACGGGCCCCGAAGCCATCGCTCACTTCGCCAAACTGACCCTCGAACGCGTCGAGGTGGGGAGGCTCCTCCGCAGCAGGCACGACGACATAGTCGAGGCTTCGGCCCGCGTGGAGGCGGAGGTATCCAGCCTCAAGGGTTCGCTTGGTTCTCTCACGGCGAGGCTCGTCTCCGAGCTGACCCCCGCCTTCGTCGAAGGGGGCGTCGAGCTCTTCGCGGCCGAGCTTGGCCCGGTCGCGTCGCATGTCCTGCTCTCCGAGGTGGGCGGCGCGGTGAAGTCCGGGAGGAAGGTGTTCATTCTGGGCTATGCGGACGACGGCAGCCCGTCAGTGCTGTTGGCGAGGTCTCCCGGCCTGGATTTCGACTGCGCGCGGCTTCTCGGCGGGAAGCTCGCTGAACTGGGCGGCAGGGGTGGCGGGAAGCCCGAATTCGCGATGGGAGGAGGCCCGGGGATCGCCCCCGGCCTGGTGGTCCGGGACCTCGAGGCGACCGTCCGCGGGATACTGGCGAAGAACGCTTAAAGACACGTATTAGGTTGACCCAGACCCGGTGCCTGGCAAATGGCAGACCCGACGCTTGTAATGGTCCCCGGCCCGACGAACCTCCATCCGCGAGTCCTCCAGGTCATGTCCCTCCCGATGATCGCACACACCTCGAAGGAGTTCGAGAACGAGTTCCTTCAGATCCTCGACCTGACGCGTTACGCGTTCCAGACGAAAGGTGACGTGGTGGTGTTCACCGGCTCCGGAACCTTTGGGATCGAGTCCTCCGCCGCGAGCCTCCTCGAGAGAGGAGACAAGGTCCTCTCCATCGAGCTGGGCTACTTTGGGAAGAGGTACACGCACGTCTCCAAGATCTACGGCGCCGAGACCACCGTGTACGCGCCTCCAGAGGGACAGGGCGCCGACCCGAAGGTCCTCGACGAAATGCTGTCCAAGGAGAGGTTCAAGGCCGTTTTCATCACCCATGTCGAGACCAGCATGGGAGTCATCAATCGGGTCAAGGAGCTGGCCGCCGTCGCCCGCCGCCATGGTGCCCTTGCCATGGTGGACGCCGTATGCGGGCTGGGAGGCGCCGAGCTGAGGTTCGACGATTGGGACCTCGATGTGGCCTTCGCGGGCTCACAGAAGGCGATCGCCGCCCCGCCCGGGGCGATGTTGATGGCGCTGTCCGCCCGCGCTCTTGAAGCCATGCAGGCCAGGAAGACCTCCGTTCCGTCATATTACTTCAACCTGCAGAACTGGATGACGGTGATGAGGGACCCTCACATCTACCTCACAACGCCTTCGGTGCCCGTCCTCAGGGCACTCAGGGTAGCATTGGAGATGGTCATGGAGGAGGGTTTGGAGGCTCGCTGGAGGAGACATGCCGCGCTCTCCTCCGCTTTCAGGGAGGCTCTCCTCGCAGGCGGCTCCAAGCTCTGGGCCAGGGACCCGAGCCCGACGGTCACCGCGATCCAGGTAAAGGAGGCCCAGCGCATTCAGAGCGCCATTCTCGCCGACCACAACGTCCTCGTGGCCAGAGGGATCGACCTGCACAGGGACGACATGATCAGGGTGGGTCACATGGGGAACGTGACGAAGGAGCAGCTGATCGTCACCCTGGCCGCATTCGGGGAGGCAGTGCACAAGGAGCTGCCGAGCTTCGACGCCGGCTCGGCGGTCTCCGAGTTCTTGAAACGCACGTTGGCCTGACCGAGCATCACCGCACTTCAGAAAAGGACTTATACCGATTCAAATCCACCTCTCTACGGTAGCCCTGAAGCCCGGTCGAGGCGCCAGAAGCGCCGCCGAGTCTAGCGGCCAAGGATTCCAGGCTCTGGATCCTGACAGCTCTGGGCTAGATAAACGACTCCTTGGCGCTGTTGGGAGGAGATCCCTGGAGACGAGGGTTCGAATCCTTCCCGGGCTACCACAATAATTACAAGAAATGACCATGAAATATGAAATATGCTGGCTTGTGGTCGCTAAATAACATCCTAGAGGCGAGGGGTCCGTCAGGAAATGACGGATCGTGACGATTAAGTCGCGGAGAGATAGTGCCGAACGCTCTACTTCGCAGGTCCAAGCCCACGCTCATCGCCTCTCCGCGAAGTTGCGGTCGATGGTGCTATTGTGCTAAGCGAGCTTACTGTACCTATGCTTGGAGAACATCCAAACCTCAGGGATCGCCTTGTCAGCCAGCCAGTGCCAAATCGTGTAAGGAGACCCCTTGACGCGACCGTCAGTCAGTGTGAAGCACGACACCTTGTCCGATAATCTAACACATAGCCTGAACCTATAGACCGGTGGTGATTTGGGGCCTCGTCCTCCCGTCAGCTCTCCCAAGCTCACATCAGCGTAGGGAATATCAACTGTGTTCCGCCCTAACGAATCGAATAACCTGACAAAGCCGCCATAGAACTCAATCCGCCTTGAGTCTAGGAACCTCTTGAACAAGTAGGCGGCTGGCAAGACAAGTATCGCATTCAGGACCAGAAGAAAGGGTGTATCTCCCAACGAAATGGGCGGAATACTTGGCGGAGGAAACCAAGACTGTTGGTCCATCCAGAGCGCGGGACAGAGAAGCAGCAAGCCTGTGAGGAACATGAACCAGCTCCGATGACTCACAAATACCAGCTCTCCAGAAGCGAAGAGAGGCATCTTTTCTCTTTCTAATCGCTTTTGCGTTCGCCAAGCCGAGATAATGACAAAACCGACAACTACGAACGCCAAAACAAACATACAGACTACGGTGATGTCCCACGAGCTGATAGGCACTCCAGTGTAGCCCTAACAAGCTCTCAGGCGTGTCATGTAGTTATGCGTTTTCGCCTTCATTTATCTCTCTGCCCCATCCTGGATGCTCAGCTCCACTTTTTCGCAGGTCCAAGCCCACTACATTCAAATCTCGCCTACATCTGATTCGACTCTGGAGAGACCCGAGTGAGCCTAGGCAAACCGACCACTCCTGAAGACTACCTCGTTACCCTTAGAAAGAGGTTAGAGAGCCAAGGCTTCACCATCCATGAACCCACATCGATCGAGGGCCATTCGGTAGAGCTAGTAGCCTTCAACGATTCGTTCAAGTGGGTCGCCCTCGTGAAGCGGTGGGTGCTTGGGGTTTCGATGGTGAACCCTGATATCCAGACGATTCAGAAGTTCTCTGCCTCGGCTTTCGAGCATGTTTCAAGAGTGGACGGCATCCCCGTTGGCGTCAGCGGAGGATTGAACGTGACCAGCCTAGTGGTCTCCGACACCCTTAGCCCAGAAGTCAAAGACTGGGCTTTGCGACGCAAGGCAACTATGCATTTCAAGGATCTCCAGTATACGGTGTTAGTCGAAATGAAGAGCCAGAATATCTATTGCTACAAAGCCCCTTTCTGGGTACACGGATTCGGCCAAATCAACAGTCAGCACAAGTTCGCCATGCAGTACCTGGGCTTTCAATAGCTTCGCAGGTCCCAGCCCACGCCCAGCATCGTATAAGAAGGATGCCTGACCTCAGTATTACGCAGGCTCAGATGGAGAGAAGAAACAGAACAGCCATCATCCTACTTGCCATAGCGCTGTTTCTAGTCTTCTTCGCTCCGGTTGTTCCTTTGCAGACTCAATACGTTGGACTGAACGGAGAACTCCTCAACCCTCCAGGGCTATGTCACGGACCACTCAAGAGCTGCTACCTGGGGATGGGGACGAGCATCAGGCGATATGCTTCCCCTAGCGCGGCCTTGTCAGGGATCGGAGGCGTCGTTTACCAAGACCAAGAGTGGCTTACCTGCATGAATGACAGCTCTGGAGATTGCATCCCTCCCGTAAGGCAGAGCTACGTTCTAACAGTGAATTGCTCTGACATTGTCCAATACCTGCATTAGAATTGAGCCCTCTGAGCAGGTCCAAGCCCAAGCCCCTAAGAGCATGAGATAAAAGAGCGGGTGGCTAACCGCGATTTGACTTGAGAAGGGCCCACGTGTTTGCCGGAGCTGTAGGGGTAGTTCTGGCTGTCGCCCTTCTCCTTACCGTACTCCAGTATCCTCGCCCTTCGACGGAACTCAACGTGACAATTGGGCCGCCAATGACCAACGCAACCTACTTCGTACACGACGGCGCGTCTCTTGGCTTCACGGGTTACCAGTCCTTCGTAGTGTCAATTAGGTCAGGGACCCGCACGAACGCGACCTTATCTCTCTCTGGCCTACCCCCGTCTTCATTCGCTTCCTTCAGCAAGGGTTCCCTGCAAGATGTAGGCCCTGAAGGCAAATCTGTCAACCTAACAATGTGGGGAGCAATGGTTCCACTCTTGCCTGAGAACAGGCCGTACTACAACGTCACGATTCTTGCTGTGGGCGAGGACGGCTCTTCTTCCAACGTGACCCTTGGGGTAACCCTAGAATTCCCTCTTGCGGTGATCAAGGAACCAGCACCCCTAGGAATGGTCTGGGGTGGAGCGGTGTCTGGTAACGACAACGGCCACTACTGGGGGACGACTGGAGCAGTCTTCGACCCCTTCGATTCAGCGTCGGGGCCTCTCGCTGTGAAGTTCTCCGCCCTCGGGATATACAATGGAACCCGGATCGATCCTATACCCGATTGGATCAACTTCACTTGGGGATCACCTACCTTGGTGCTCATGCCCTTCCAACCGCAATGGTTCCAGACTGAAGTGGATATCGGAAATGCCCCCTACGGAGTCTATGTCTTTGCGATAAGACAGACCATCAATGGTGCAAGCTTCATCCAGAACATGACTGTTGGAGTATACCGCTAGTCTCGGGCTTTTCATGCGGCTAGCGAACACTTGAGCAAGTGAAGTTCGACCTTGAGGTGACACCTAAGAAGCCGCGATGTTGCACCGTCGTATGTAGGCGAGAATTGGAATCGGCGGTTCGCTTCCAACGAATGTGTTATTCCCATATCCTGAGTCTTTGGCGAGTGATGTCCTTTCAAAGCCCTCGAGCCGACGCCGCGCGTGGGTGCGGGGATCCGAAGGCACTGGCTAGGGAAGATGCTTGCCATCGATGGCTCTGTCAGCCAGAAGGCTAATCGCTGTATAATCGAACTTTATGCCTCGATGCCTTCCCGGGCTACCATAAAATTCGCAAGTGGCTACGCTAATCTGTCGAATAATCGATTCGACCAGGCTTCGCAGACGGCGGCGCCTAATCCGGCCCGTCTGGAATATTGCAGTGAAGGTTGTCAGGGTCGAGGAGTTTCTTTGATGGACGACAGATAATCGGGCTTCTTTGTGACAAGGCATCAGCATTGAGCCGCATCACCCTAGTCAAGTGGCTGGGGCAACGGAGTTTCTGGCTTCAGCTCGCAACCATCGTTACAGCATTACAAGGGTCTGGGATTTGATTGGACCTGAATCCTGCCCAGCCCGTTACGCTTCTGGCGGAGCCTACTGCCCCGTCCTCTTATGAAGAGAGAAGCTCTCCAGGAGGAAGAGGATCATCGATACAGCCGTGACCGCAATCAGATATAGAAACGCGACGTCAGGGAGACTCCCGCTTCCGATTAGGGTTCCCACGACGAAGACCGTCTCCGCTGCCAGCGCCCCCATGAAAAAGAAAGAGTAGAAGAGGAGCCGGGGCACGAGGCTGTTTCCCAGCCAGAGATACCCCCGGACCGCGGCCTTCCCGACCACCAGATAGTCTCCGTACTCGTTCCGCTGAATGAGGCCCGAGGCTTCCAGCTTCTGGAGATGCCTGGAGGCGACGCTGGTGCTGCTGAGGCCGGCCCCCCTGGTCACGTCTCTGGTCCCGGCGGGACCGCCTCTCTTGACGAGATAGGCGTAGACGCTGAGCGCGATCCCTTCCAATTCATCTTCCCCTTGCCCCGTCACGATTGTGTCCTTCTACGGCTTGGCTGGTGGAACGGGGAGCTCGTTATAAAGGAAGGCGGTGCCGTTGCTGGCAAGGCGGGCCTGGGCAATCACTGCGGGTGACTCGGGATAGGCCACCGTGGAGTTGGCGTCGAGGACGACCATTCCCAGCCTGCTCACGGTCAGGGTGATAGAAGAGGGGGAGCCGAAGGAGGGGTACCAATCAGTCGCCTGGCCGCCCATCCCGACCTGGCTCGTTTCGCCCACCTTCCAGTCTAGCTGGCCCGAGCCTGCGGTCACGTTGCTGTCGAACCAACCGTCGCGGCTGAAGTAGAACTTGCTCTTCGCCCAGTCGGTGAAGGCCACCGCATAGAAGGTCACGTTACCGACGTAGCCCTTGTCAGAGGAGACCCGGATGACGAAGTACTCGAAGACGGCTTGCGCCTTCGAAGTGGCAGGGTCGTCGGTGCGGGTGACGTTGAACCCGAAGGTGTATTCGATGGTCGGCACTGTGATCCAGGGACCGAACTTGACGCTCATGGGGTCGCTCGAGTTAAGGGGCACCGATGTGGTGGCGGATCCGACGTAGGCGTAAGCCACACTGACTTCGAACTGCGGCTTGGCGGACTCGGCGGTGGCGGCTTGAGGGCCGAAGAAGAACAGGGGTGACATTACTGTCGCCCCGACAATCAGAGCGACGACGCAGCCCAAGACTACCTTCAATCGTGGTTCCACATTACTCACTGACTGACCCATGGATGGGGAGGATTATAGTGGTCACTGGGGAACGCCTGCGTTCTCCAGAAGAACACACTGCGTCCCTCGACACCATCGACACGGTTACTGGAGAATCAAAGCCAGCAACTTGATGTGGCTATCAGAATGCCTTCTGATAGGGGTCTCATTGAGACCTAGACTCATTAGGGCTCGATGACTGTCTTTACGTCAGTTGGCGTCTGGGAGGACTCACTGTACTCACGGTGGTAGCCGACATAGGCAGTATGGTCAACCTCCGGCCTTTCTGAGATTCAGGAATCCATTCGTTAAGTCGAAGGACGAAAGGGACAGGGAGAGGATGGCGAAGATTCGCAGCCAAGGCAAAGGCGCCGAGTGCAGCTTCGCGTTCGAACAACGACTTGAGGGAAGAGAGGTAGAACGCACGGGCAAGGGTAGTGACTCTCGCGTACGGGAAAGGGATTTCTGGACCGGCAAAGTGAAGCAGAGCCATCTGGTCGAAGCCAAATCAGGCGATTCTAGGTCATCTGAACTCCAGCAGAAGACCAGGAGAGAGCGTCCCCGACGTTACAAGGTTGTCAGACGACCGAAGCCGCTCTTTTGAAAGCATATCAGGCTAGACGGGTTCGGACCAGTGTTCCAATATCGGTTGGAAAGTCAGAACCCGCGCCGGTGTGAGAACCTTCACAATCACATTTGGAGATTCGTACCCATTCCGGAGCGAAGCCTGCCCGATTCGTGGCTCTCACGGCGTGGACATGAGATCTGAGATGAACAAGCGCAATGGTCTCCTGTTCTTCCTCATGACTGCGCGAATCTGATGTTCAACAAATACATAAATACGTGCAGACACACAACACACAGAAGACATGGTGAATGTCACTCTGGCCGTCCCCGAGGACCTACACAGGATAATGAAGTCTCATCCCGAGATCAAGTGGAGCGAAGTAGCCAGGCAGGCGATCTGGGAGTACGCTAGAAGGCTCGACTTGCTCGACGCCATAGCCCGGGAGAGCAGGCTGACGGAGCCCGAAGCCCGCGCCATCGGCGACTCCATCAAAAAGGGAATGGCTGCGAAGTATCGGAAAGACAAAGTGCCCGGCTCTTGAAACTGCTTGTCGACACCAACGTCCTGATGAAGGCTCTCATCAAGGATTCCTTGGTGAGGGCCACCCTCCTGAACCCTGCCAACGACTATTACATCCCCGAGTATGCCTTCGAAGAGATTGGCAAGCACATCGACACACTGGAGAAGAAGACAGGTCTCGGCGAGGAGGAGATTCGCCTCTTTCTTGGCATCCTTGCGACCAACCTGCGAGTGGTGCCCAAGGAAGAGGTGCTTGGGCGTTGGAGCGAAGCGGAGAGCATTATGGGGTCAGTAGACAGAGATGACACCCCTTTCGTCGCCGCGGCCCTGGCTTCCTCTTGTGAGGCTATTTGGAGCGATGACAAGGACTTCAAGAGGCAGAACCGCCTCCGGATTCTGAACACCCGCGAGGTCTTGGCTGGGACCCGAACCCGTACCGAAGGATAATCGCCGTATGATCGAACTTTCTGCCTCCATACCTTCCCGGGCTACCACAATGATTACAAGAGATTACCATGGAATATGAAATACATTAGCTCCCATCGCTGCCGCACACCCTGGGGAGGGGTCCCCGACCGGGACTGACAGATCGCAGCAGTTCGACGTGTCGTCAGGGACCTGCAACAGAATGGGGGTCCAACGTGGCAATCAAGGAGGACTGATCCTGGCTCATCTTGTAATTCTTGCTTCAGGATGTGAAGGACACGTGCAGCGCTGTGAAGTCTGTCCTACGGTGGCGAGACGGTGGAGCCGCCGGATTTGTCTATGCTTCCGAGTGTCGGGCTTCCCAGATAGTAGAGCCTGCTTCCTCCGCTGACGCTGCCATCCAAGGTGCCGGTGAGGTTCACGGTCGCCTGGCTCCCCCCGCTGAGGTTGACATGGGCATCACCGACGTGGTAGCCCGAAAGGTCCAGGCTGCTCCCGCCGGATGCGTCCGCGGTAAGGCTGTCGGCCGCCCCCTTCATGACCAGCGAGCTGCCGCCTGAAGCCGTAACCGTGACATCGTGGGGGGAGGTCATACTCGTGACCGTTGCCCTGACGCCTCCTGAGATGTCCAGCTGGTTGAGGTCCGGCATGGTGATGTCGACCCTGAGGGTGGTGGTCTGATATCCAAAGCTGGGCCTGAGGCCCACCGTAAGGGTGCTGCCCGACTCCACGACCTGAATGCTGTCGATTATGTTATCGTCGGTGGCGACGCTAACGGAATAGGAGCTCCCCTGAGTAATCGTCAACTTGAAGCCTGAACCCACCTGGACTCCAGTGAAACCGGTGAAGGCCTCCTGCCGGGTGACCACGTTGCCAGAGCCTACGATGTTACCGAAGGGCCACCAGGATCCTTGAAAGACCGTCGTTGCGCCTCCTCCGGCCACTAAGACAACTGCGACGACGATGATGGCGATGGTGAGCGGGCTCATGGTGCGCGTCCTCCCCTGCGGGGGGAGGGGGGCCTGGTTAACCGGCGCCCCGCACTTTGGGCAGAAAGCCATGCCCTCGTCGAGCTGGGTTCCGCATCTTTCACAGTAGTGCATCGATTCTCGCAACGTACTCGCTCTTCCGGCTACTTATGCGTTCGCGCGTGGCCTGACAGCTAGGCTTGGTCAGCACTCGCCTCTGCCTCTGGTTTGGATGGCGCTTATGCCCAATGGCGTCGTCAGCAGCTGTTCGCTACTTGATGACTACAGATTTGATGCTTTTGTCCAAGGGAGGGTAATGCATGTCAAGCTTTTCGAGTGTTCTCACGATGACGGTCGAGACGACTACGTCCCGGAACCACTTGTTGTTGGCTGGGACAAGATACCACGGAGCCCAGTCCGTGCTTGTCTTCTCCAAGGCGTCCTCGTACGCCTTCATGTACTCCGACCAGAGCTCGCGTTCCGGCAGGTCATGGATGCCGAACTTCCACCTCTTCGTGGGATCGTCGAGACGATCTTGCATCCGTTTCTTCTGTTCGTCCTTGTCGATATGAAGGTAGAACTTGATGATGGTTGTACCTTCTTCGCACAGCGATCGCTCAAAGTCGTTGATCTCCCTGTAGCGCCCCTTCCAGACTTCTTCAGGTACGAGCTTGTGCACCCTCTCTACAAGCACGCTCTCGTAGTGACTGCGGTTGAATATGGTGATTCCGCCCTTGACAGGTGTCTGGTTGTGATATCGCCAGAGGAAATCGTGGTTGAGCTCATCGGGAGTGGGCACCCCGTAGCAAGCTACTCGAACACCCTGTGGATTCACACCCTCAAAGACGTGCTTGATGGTGCCGTCCTTGCCCCCTGTGTCCATAGCCTGCAGGACGATGAGTACCTTGTGTTTGTGCTCAGCAAACAGCATCTCTTGGAGTTCCTCAAGCCTCTTTGTGAGCCGCTCCGACTCGTCGAGGGCGTCCTTTTCGTTACCCTCGAAGCCCGAAGTATCGGAGGCGTCCCATTGATTCAGGCGGACTTTCTGGCCTGGTCTGATCCTGTATCGCTTGACATGAGCGAATCCCTTCGACTTGGATCCTTTCTCACGTGGATCGTCTTCGTCAGTATCGTGCGGGTAGGTCCCGGGCATCAGGGCATGGCCTCCTGTCCTTTGCTCTGATGAATGCTATTAAAAGGTGCCATCGATTCGGAGGATCTATTGGATGGTCTTGCGCGTGGGCTTGGACCTGCGAAGAAATGTGCTGACGGGTTCATCTTTCTATGATTGATGACTATTGGTGGTCGGTTTCACGCTTTCGCTTCTCTTTGTCTTCCTTGTCCATCTCATCCAGGGTGGTCCGCCAGTTGCCCACGGCGTAGTTGCCATAGTGGACTTTCTCTCGTGATAGAAGGTCACCCATCCCACGGTACTCGTCCCCATGAGGCTGAGGCAAGAAGGGAGAGATGAGAAGCAGGACCAGGCCAGAGAGTCCAATACCCCCACCCACGGCGATGTAGGGAAGAGGTTCGGATTGTGTGACATTGGCAATCGTGTTTCCGATCATCGCCTCCACAAAGCAAATGACCACTAACAACATTCCTGCACGGATGGCTGTTCGCCTGTGCAGCTTGAGCTTGGCCATCGCTGTCATGTTGTGTGAAGGCATACTGAGATATGAGGGTTAGCCTAGGTTGGACTTTCTTCAGGCGTGGGCTTGGACCTGCGACTGCAGCCAGGCTCCTGGCGGCGATGTGTGAATGGTTTCTATTCACCGATACCAGATCGTCTTGACTCCCAACTTTCGGAAGTCAGGATCGTCACTTGCCACCGGTGCCTTCAGGAGCTGTGCCGTTGCCCCGATGAGCGTATCTCCCAAAGGGATCTCTCTGAAGGCTATCGCCAGTTCCCCCGCCGAGAAGGCCACCTCTTCGTCGACCGGGGCAATCTGAAGGCCATTGCTTGTCCATGCGCGCATTCTAGCCTTTGCGCCCTCCTTGCCGATCCTCGGCCCAGCGACCTTCAAGAACTCGGTCACGCTTATCGACGAAGCATACATCTGGTCTCCAGAGATTCTGGCCACGAACCTGTTCAGCCTTGTCTGATCATCTCCTGAGGGGGGGAAGGTGTGAGCGACGAAGAACCTCGTGTCGAGCACTACTGCCATAGTGACCTCTCCTTTCCGAGCTCCTTGACGAGTTCTCGATACGCCTCGATCCCGATGGGTTCGCCAGCTGGTGGAATCCCTGGCTTGCTGATGACCACCTTGTCGCCTTCCAGGTCGAGATACACGAGATCGCCTTCGTCAAGCCCAAGGCTATCCCGGTATGCCTTGGGCACGGTGATCTGTCCCTTTCTGGTCATTCTGACGCTGGAAGTCAAGGCTCGTGTAGTACCGTGCGGTACTACTATAATAACGTATGCCCCCAGGTTCCGACTGCCCGCAGTCTGTCGATAGACCTTGGGTGTCTCGTTCTTCCTCTTCGTAGCATTAGCTTGGCTTGTCGTCGTCCCATTTGAGTAGGCTAGGACTGGGTCGAACCGCTTGCGTAGCTTCATCAGCCTGTCTTTCAAGACGATGGTTTTGGGGCGTGGGCTTGGACGACCTGCGAAGAGGGAAACGAATTGGCCTTGAGGAGGTGTCAGGCAGAAGGTCGTACAGGGAGAGATGGACTGAAACGTGGAAGATTGTCCCGATTCGACACAGTGACGGGCTTCCTGCGCGGCGGGAGACTGTCTTGGATGTGGGCTATCCCGCTGTTTGGTCTAGCGATGTCGGTCTTCTGCTTGTGGGGGACTGGGAACATTCCGGCAATCGCTGCAGGCATCCTGCCCATCGTTGGTGTCGGGGCTTTCATCATTCAGTGGGACACACACAAGACCGAAAGCGAAAGGATGCCCAGGCTAGGCGCCTGATGGGCGGCAGGGCTGCCCTCCCAAAGGCTAGGGCAACAGCAGGGTGACGATGACTATCAGGGCGGCGATGACTGCCATCCCCACCGAGACGAGTTTGCGGCTCATATGATGACCACAGGGCTTTGACCAGAAGCGAGGCTTGTGCCACGAGCATGAAGCCTATGCCCACCCCGACTGCCACCAACCGTCCCTCCATCTCGATTTGCGTGACGAGCTCGCAGGCTGCTGTGGAGGACACCATGGCTCGACCGATCCTTGAGATGACGTCTGGCCTTGGCTTCCATGTCCCGTGGTCGAACTCTACGCTGTGTCCGAAGCCACACCTGGCGGCGTCCCCGTGAGCTCGCTCCGGGGGTCTTGCTATCCCCTCTTCGGTGCCGAGCCCAGAAGAGAGCGCAGGAACCTGTCGACCCCCTCCGCATAGGCCCCCACGCAGACCACATCTGCCTCATCCTTCAGAGACTGGACGGCGTTCTCGGTCGCCACCTTAAGGGTGCCCAGGGCGAATAGCGCGAGGTCGTTCTCTCCGTCCCCTATGCAGATGAGCTCTCCGCCGTCTGTGCCCAGGAGCTGTAGGGCCATCCGGACCCCTGTGACCTTGTCCACGCCCTTGGGCAGCAGCATTAGCGAGTCCCGGTTGTACTGGAGGTCGACGTCCAACTTCCTCTCGATTATCAGCTTCAGGACCCGGTTCTCAAGTGTCTTCTTGACGGACACGATCGCCTCGCCTTCCTCGAACGGCAGGCCCGAGGAACGGAGCGCCTCCTTGGCCCCGTTCTCTTCAGCAAGTAGCTCGACCCTGCCCTGCCTCGGCAGCCAGACCATGGCCCCGTTCTCTGCGACGACGGCGTCGACGAACGACAACTCGCCTTCCAGCCCCCTCATGAAGGGCAGCGGCCTTCCGGTGGCTATGATCACCTTGGCTCCCTTCTCCTCCTGAAGCATCCTGAGGGTTCTCAAGGCCGGCTTGTACAGCTCCAATTCCGCGTCTGTGAGGGTCCTGTCGAAGTCGATGACGAGAGCCCTGGGAGAGCCAAGCTCTTCGCTCTTCCCGCCTGGCGATCTGTGTCCGATGCCTTCGGTCATCCTGCGACGTCCTGTCCACTCCCGAACGCGGCCAAGCATAACCGTTGTGCTATTCACGGAGCCTCTGCCCAAGCGTGAGGCGGCGTATACCCTCTGCGGTCTGACGAGGCGCCAGCAGTTAATATCCACAACATAAGGATATATACCTCTGTTATTAATCAGGCTGGTATGCCTATCGTTAGCCTCTCGTTTCCCCAACAGATGGTCGACGAGATGGACGCAGTTCAGAAGTCCCTGGGCTTCACAGGAAGGTCGGAGCTGGTCAGGGCGAGCATCAGGCTTCTGCTCCAGGATGTCAGGGACAAGAGCGCCATCACTGGGAGAGTCAGCGCTGTCGTGGTCCTCACCCACAGGGAGGAGAACGAGGAAACGGTGACTAGGATAAAGCACAAGTTCGACGACATCGTGAGGACGCATATCCACAACAAGACGGCGAAGGACGCCTGCGTCGAGCTTTTCCTGCTGGAGGGAGACGGAGCCGAGGTCACGGCGATGACGAACGAGTTCCAGCGGGAAGACGGCATCAGAAGCGTCAGGCTCCTCGTGATCTGAAGCAGGGAGCCCCCTGAGTCAGGCGTACGACGTGAAGAACTTCTTCAGCCCCATGGTCAGGGCCAGGACCGCCAGGGCCACGAGCACTATGGCGCTTCCGGGGGCGGCGTTGGGCACGACCAGAGAAAGCAGCAGCCCGAGGACGACCGCAACCAGACCGAAGATCGGGGCCGTCAGTATGGTCTGTTTGAACGAGCGCGCGACCTGCATGCTGGTGAGGGCCGGAATGACCAGGAGAGCCGAGATCAGGAGGGTCCCCACTATGGGTATGGAGACGACCACCGTGATCCCGGCCAGGACCGCCAGCAGGTAGTCGTACTTCCATGTGACTATGCCCGAAGCCTGCGCCTGCACTTCGTCGAAGACGGTGTAGAGTAGCTCCTTGTAGCAGAACACCAGGAAGAGGGCCGCGACCGCGGTGACCGCGGCGGCCGCGTAGATCTGGGTCCAGGTCACCAGAAGTATGCTGCCGAATAGGAGGTTGTTCAGGGCAAAGCCGTAGTTCAGGGTGACGCTGGTTACGAATATGCCCGTGGCGAGCCCGAGCTCCAAGAAGACGGCCACGGCAGCATCCCCCGAGAACCTCTGGGAGCGGATCACCTTCGTGATCAGGATCGATCCTATCACCGTGATCATCCCACCTATCCAGTAGGGGTCGTAGCCGGAGAGCGACGGCCATATGCTGCCCGCGGCGAGTCCTATGGCTATGCCTCCGTACGCCGTGTGTGCGAGGCCGTCCCCTATCAAGGAGAGCCGCTTGAGGACGATGTAGACGCTCAGCATCGAGCTCAGGACCGCCACTATCACGCCTATCAGGAAGGCCCTCTGAACGAAGCCGGCCGACAGGAAGCCCAGCAGAGTGCTAAGGATGGTCGCCGTGCTCCACCACCTCCACGGGGTATCCGTAGGCCTCCGAGATGACCTTGTTCGCGTCGAAGTCCTTTGTCTTGCCGTCGAAGTACAGCGTCTTGTTTATGCAGACGATGGTCCTCGCCAGTTGCGTCACCACACCGATGTCGTGGAGCGAAAGGATGGTTGTTATCCCCATCTCCTTGTTTAGGCGCTCGAGTATGGAGTAGAACTCCGCCTTCGCCTTCACGTCCGCGCCGCTCGTCGGCTCATCGAAGATCAGCAGCTGGGGGTCCGAGGCGAGGGCCTTCGCCGTGAAGACCCTCTGGAGCTGGCCTCCTGAGAGCTCGTTTATGCTCCTGTTTCGGAGGTCCGCGATTCCAAGCAGCCTGAGCGCGCCCTCCGCCTTCTCATGGTCCGTCCTCGTGAACCAAGGAAGCCTGTTGGAAAGCGGAACCCTTCCCATCAGCACCGTCTCATAGACTGTCGCGGGGAAGTTGCGGTCTCTCGCCCCCGGGTTCTGGGGAACGAATCCGACGTGGCGAAGGCTCTCGGAACAAATGGGCTCGCCGAAGAGCCTGACCTCGCCCACGGACGGCTTGATGATGCCCACCATGACCCCCAGGAGGGTCGACTTGCCCGCCCCGTTGGGGCCTATTAGGCCGACGAAATCGCCTTTCCGAATCTGGAGCGTGATGTGCTCGAGCGCGACGATGTCTCCAGGATACGTCACTCCCACATTCTTGAACTCTACCAGCGGGCCGGGGTCTCGTGCAGTCACTTCCGCGCTTTCGCGTCCATTATGGAGAAGGTCGGAGATATCCTTTGCCCTCTGCAAAGGAGCGCCGTCACCCTCGGACACTGTTGAGCGCCAGGTTGAGCACCAAGAGGGTCTGGGCCATGATGGTCAGGTAGGTCTGTCCTTCGGCTCTCTGATTCGCGTCAAGGCCTTCGATCGGGTTCATCGGCACGAGGGTCGCGTTGGTCTGGCTGGCTATGGTCTGCGGGATCGCGGGGTTCTCCAGCGATTCGTATCCCACGTAGAGGAGGTGGTCTCGATTGATCACCTGGACCACGTTCGCGATGTCCGCAGCCGTAGGTTCCTCTTCGAAGGGGCCGAAGACGGGCACCTGTGTGAGATTGTACTGCTTGGCCAGGTACCCGAAGGCCGTGTGGAAGGTCACGAACTCCCTCGTGGCCAGGCTTGACTTCGAGAGGGCCGCGAACTGGGCATCGAGGTCCTGCAGCCTCGCCATGTAGGCGCCGGCGTTGGCGGTGAAATAGGCCGTGTCGGTCGGGTCCGCCTTCACGAAGCCCGCAAGGATGTTGCGGACCATCTGCATTGCGTCCACGGGGTCAAGCCATATGTGGGGATCGACGGTGCGGTTGGACACCTGGAACTCGGGCGGGACCGGGAGCAGGGTTACGTTCTGGCTGCAGTCCACCACAACGAGTTTGGCGTTCCCCGCCGCCTTCACGGCCGCTTCGGCCCAGGGCTCGAGCCCGGCCCCGTTCAGGATGAGCACGTCGGCCGTTGACAGCTCCTGCAGCGACGCGGGCGAGGGCTCGAATTCATGCACGTCCTCAGAAGGCGGCACGATCAGAGAGACGTTCACCTTCGATCCTCCGACGTTCAGGGCCCAGTCCTGCAGCGGGAAAAAGGAGGCCAGGACCGTCAGCGTCCCTCCGGACGGCGAAGGGCCGGGGTTTCCGTTGCCCCCGACGGCAAGAATGGCGGCGTACGCGCCGAACGCAATGGTGGTGATTAGGAGGACCACGACGGTGATGCGGAGCGTCCTCAGCCTTCGCCTGTCCGAAACTGCCCCCACGCCGTCACGATACTGCACGTCACGCTTAATAAGTCTATCGACTTTCCTATTAACATCGACCTCGTGAACACTCTCGATTTATTAAGATGGGCTGGGCCCTTGCTCTGCGACCCCGCCTTGGGCCTGCTCTTCCTGCCGGTGACCGTCGCGAAAGTGGGCTCCAGCCAGCATGGTGGCCGCCCGCCCGCCAACGCATACGGGAATCCCGCCTGGCAGGGCGCGTAAGCCTTCGACATCTCCCCGACGAGCGGGATCTCCCTGAACGGGACCGCCGCCCACATCACCGGCCCGTGCTCGTCCAACAGCGCTGATTGCGAGCGCGGCATCCAGCGGGCGCTCCACATCGGAGCTCCCTGCACGCCCCATCGGACGGGATGGTGACGGCAAGTTCCCTCCTCGGTCCCGCTCGGGGCGCCTCGGCCCCCTCCCAGTAGCCATCTCAAAGCCTCGTTGCTCGCGCTGCGACCTGGCAAATGGAAAGAAGGTCGGACGCGCGTCCGACCGATTCGGATGGGTGGAGGGCTTGTCCTACTGGGCTGGGGAAAGGGAGCCCACCCTGAGCTTCCTCTCGTAAAGCAGGGAGACCGCGACGGCCGAACCCAGGGCAGCGACCAGAGCTACGCCCGGGAACTCGGGGACCGGCGTGGATCCGATGATGGAGAACGCATGGTCACTGTGCGAGTAGCTGAAAGTCACCGAGGAGTAGGTGCCGTTGTCCTGCTGCGAGACGATGGTCGGGTTGGGCCCCGGGAACGAGGTTACGGTGAACGGAGATCTTCCCACCGAATCAGGCACCCACAGGGTCGTCGTCCCCTGAGTGCCCTCGGGGCCGCTGGCTT
The DNA here is from genome assembly GCA_035543015.1 of Conexivisphaerales archaeon. Lineage (GTDB taxonomy): Archaea > Thermoproteota > Nitrososphaeria > Conexivisphaerales > DTJL01 > DATKKG01. Next base: position 69,630 of record DATKKG010000052.1, read on the forward strand.
CGATCAGGATCGTATTGTTGGTTTCGAGGTACAGGAGCGGGACGTCGCTGGTCGAGTTGACCCCGAACAGGTACGAGCCAGAGTGCCACCAGTACATGGTGGCGGGAAGGTTGGGTCCGCTGTTTCCGGTCACCGTCCCCTTGATGGTCGCAGAAGCCGCTGAAGAGGAGGTCGGCAGGAGGACGAAGTCCTGGGAGATGTCCGAGCCGTAGGTCGCGTTGACGAGGGCGGACGAAGACGAATACCCGAACGACGAGGCCGTAAGGTTGATGGTCACGGGGGTGCCGCCGGCCCCCGTGGTGACGCCCACCGCGAAGTTGAAGGAACCGTTGCTGCCGGACGATCCTGAGAACGGGAAGCCCACCGGCGGGAACATGCTTCCAGAAACGGTCGCGAAGATGCCGGGGCCGCCCGTCGAGTTCGCCTTCACTGTCCCTGACACGAAGAAGACGTTGCCCGTGAAGTCCTGTGTGGCGTTCTGGCCCGAGGTCAGGGAGACGGTTCCCGTGTAGATCGGCGTGCTGCCGACCAGGACCTCCAGGTTATAGCTGTCGGTTCCAAGCGAACCGAAGACGTCATAGAAGCCGTTGCCGTCTGAGGAGGCAGTGCCGAACATGCTCGTCGTCTTGCCCTGCAGTACGATGAGCGCGTTCGGGATCGGTTTCATATCGGAGGACCTGTACACGTGTCCCGAAAGGCCGGCCGACTTGGCGATCATCAGGTTGAGGTTCACCGTCCCCGTCTGAGAGGCCGCGACGGTGTTCGAGGCGGGAACGTAGCCGTATGCCTCCGCCTTGACCTGGTAGGTGTCGCTCACTATGTCGTAGGAGACCCTGTAGTTGCCGCTCGAGTCTGTCAGGACTATCCCGGACAGTGAGCTCGACATCCCTTCCACCGACACAGGCACGTTGGCCATAGGGTGGCTCTGGCTGTCAGTGACGGTCCCGGTTATCACGCCCGACTTCTGGAGGACCAGGTCCGGCACCTGTGTGTACGCGCCAGTGGTGGCGGACACCGTTCCAGAGGTGGCGCCTACGTACCCGTTGGTCAGATACGGCGCGTCCTGATAGGGGAAGTTGAGCCCGGTGGCGTTGCCTTCGAACTGGAGAAGCTCCGCAAGGAGGGAGAAGCTGAACTGGAAGTCGACCTTGACCGAGTACGTGTCCGTTCCGACCCTGTCGTAGAAGTAGTACATTCCGTTCGAGTCCGTGATCGTGGAGGACGCCTCTCCGCCGCTGCTGTCCAGCAGCATGACCTCGGCGCCCACGACGGGTGCTCCGTCGAACCCGAGGACCCTGCCCCAGAGGATCCCGGACCTGACCAGGTTGAAGTTCAGTGTGTCCACGTCGCTCGTGGAGTTTATCGTCGCCGTCTGCGCCTGGTCCAGGAAGCCCGTGTCAGAGGCGGTGACGTTGTACTGGCCGACCCCGATGTTCGAGTTGATGACGTAGTTGCCATTGGCATCGGCGGTTCCCGACGAGCCCGTCGGCCCGAAGGAGAGCGGATCGGCGCTTACTGTGGCCCCGGACAGGTTGTACGAGGCCGAGAAAGCTGGGGACACAGGAGCTACAAAAAGCTGGGCCACCAGCGCTGCCAGCGCTAGAACGTACAGCGGTCTATACTTCAATTTACGCGATTCTCGCTTGGCGCCACTATATAGCGTTGCCTTGACTTTTCATGCCCTTTCTCGGGTCCGCGTAACCCCAACCGCGGCGGCGTTACAGGCCAATGCTGTTGACCAGGGAGCCGCTGTTCGCGTCAAGGACCAGGACGATCTTCGAGCCCTTATGATCGTACCTGGCGAACCATATAGGCGTGTGAAGGAGCTCAGCATCGGCCACGTCCATCTGGGTGCTCATCTGCTGTATCATGTGGTACTGCTTGTGGGCCTTCTGAGACTGGAGCTGGTCCACCAGAGCCTTCGCCTGGTACTTGGCCATGTCTTCGCTTATGTCACCGTTCAGGAGCTTGATGCCCACGCCCTTGGGGAGCTTGCCCACGTCGAAGATCTCCCTCTCCATCAGGTTGAACTCGTATTCCGCCGGCTGGTACTGAGTGAATGACTTTATCGCGACTATCGGGAAGTTGTAGTTCTCGTTCAGAGAGAACGCCTTTCGCATGTTCATGCCCCCGCCAGTCCCTCCCATCACCGTTCCGAGCATCGCCCCTTCCGCCAGGCCTCCTATGCCCCTGCCTCCTCTCCTTCCCCCTCCCAGGCCTCCAGCAATCATCCCGAAGAGGGCCGCCTCTGTGGCGATGGTGCCCACGGTAGCCACCGTGTCCGCGGCGACGATCGAAGTCCTCGCCGAGACGGGCACCAGCCAGTAGGGGACGTAGCTGAGAGTGAGCTCCTCCTGTTTCGAGTCCTCTTCCAGGTGACGATGAAGGAAGCCCCTGTCCATGAGCTCCCTGACCTTCGCCACCATGACGTCCTCGTTCTGCAGCTTCAACGGCAGCATCGTGTGCTTCTGAAGGTTCCTCCATCCGGAATCGCCCAGAGAGATGCTGGACCCACAGTAGTCACATGTGATCACCATTTCGCCGAACAGGGGCTTTATGGGTGCCCCGCATGTGGGGCACTTCAGCTCTGATACTCCGGCAGGCGCGAACGTGGCGGGCGCCTGCGATGGTCCCTCGGATGGCTGAGCTGTCTCCCCTCCAGAGGCCTGCACGGCCGCACCGCACTTGACGCAGAACTTGGCATCGTCAGGAAGCTGAGTCCCACACCTAACGCAATACATGCTTACCCGATCCAACTCCTGGAACCGATGAAAGTCGCCTGCGATTCCCCTGGAGTCGCCAATAAACGTATTGTCGTCATCGGAGCCGCGTCAGTGGCTAGTTTGGACAGACCAGACGGCACCCAATGCGCCGCATGCCGCGAACTCAAGGGCTCCAAAGGAATTCGTAGATACATTACTTTAATTAGATAATATATGCTATAATCGTTAGATATATATATCGTGCCTTCATAGCCTCTACAGTGGAAGAAAGTTGTCGAATATGGAGAAGACAAGCAAATGGACGACGAGGTTCATGTACGCGGCCATCGCGCAAGGACTCGCTGCATTCGTCATAACAGCCTTGATCGTCCTACCGATTCTGTCCCCCTCCCCGGCCATGATCATAGCCTCCGGTAGCGCGGGTACCTGGCTGACCGTCGGGTACCTCTCGTACCTGGTCGTCGGCGTCATGGGCGTGGCTGTGACTGCCCTGTTCTACCACTTCTTGGAAGGCACGCTGCACAAGAAGATGTCATCCGTCTCCAATGCCCTCGCCTGGAGCCACTTCGTGCTGATGAACGTTGGGGTCGTGGCCGCAACATGGATGCTGATGTATGCCGGTTTCGTCGGCGGATCCGGGCTGCTCTCCACCGCAGTTGGCGGAGGCGGGCTTAACCCAGGTCAGGTCCACCCGACGATCGTCGGTTACGTCAATCCGATTGGCTACTCGATAATCGCGCTGAGCTTCGGGGTGCTGCTCGGCGGCATCGGCTTCGTGCTCACTCTAAGAAGCAAGTCCCAGTAGACGCACGTTCCTTCTTCTTTATGCTTTCGAAGGCGCTCAGCGCCAGCACCAGAGCCACTATCGCGGAGGTGGCCCCCAGGAACGCAGCGACGCTGTAGCCGGATGAAGAGACGTACTCGACGTGACCCTCCGCACTGTACACCCACGTCGCGGTGGAGGCGCCGAGGCTGGCGCTTACGAAGGATGGCGGCTGGTGTCCTCCGACCAAGAACAGAGGAGCATGCAGGGGGTCCCATCCACCGATGAGATACCAGCCCCCGTTCACGCTTGCTCCATCCACCTGCAGCCCGTCCAGCCTCATGGAGCCCATTCCGGAGAACACGCCGTTGGTGGAGGAGTACGACTCAAGGGCCATGACCTCCTGGTCCCCGGGCCTGAAGCCGCCCACGCCGTCAATGGCCAGCTGGCCGGATGCGACTTCCCCCGTGGAGATGTCGGCGACCGAGTAGTTCCAGCCCGCTCCCGAGTGGAACATGGAGAGGCTGACTTCGTCGCCGGGGGACATCGTCGGAGCGCTGTCGTTGGCGACCCAGGAATACGCCTGCGTGGATGGGTCGCGCAGGCAAAGGACGTAGGCTCGCCAGGACGCCATGCCTGGGTAGATGCCTGCCGCGACCTGCATAACGCTTCCCGACATGGACATCCCAGAGAGTATCACGTACACGGTGTCGTCCACCGCCCCGATGTTCGGCAGCCTCATAACGGCCGTGACGTTCTGCGAGGAAGCCCAGCTCAACCTTGAGCCTCCGTAGAGCGGAGCACCGTCGGGTACGACGACCCCCAAGGCCCATGATCCCTTCGCCTGGGGTGCCGGCCAGCTGACCTGGCTCACTGAGGCGGGAGGAGCGACCGGGACGGCGACCAGGCATATCATCGTGAGGATCGTGAAGACGGCACCCTGCGGCCCTCCCTTTGTCGTCCGTGTTCACCTGCCCGAACGCCTCGTCCTCATCTCTCCCAAGAAGAGGAGCGACAGCACGATGGCGGCCCCCGCCGAGGCGGCGAGCGCGGCGAAGGTCACGAGGCCAACGTAAGGCTGCAGAATGGAGACGATGGAGGTATCCGCCGCATGATCGATGGAGTAGGCGTATCCCCCCGTGAACCCGGCGAGTCCGAGGAGGACTGAGGCGCAGGTCACGCCCGCGTAGAACAGAGCAAGCCCCAGGCCCAAGATCGCCCCGTCGGGCCTCCACGACCCGTCGCGCTCTAGGGGATAGAGCATGGAGGAGAGGATAGAGAGGCCTCCGAACCCCCCGACGATGTACATCAGATAGCCAAGGAGCAGCCAGATGCCGGGGCCGCCTCCGACGAGCACTGGGGGGATGGAGGAGAACGGCTCAACCGGCAGGATCATCAGGATCGTCCAGACTACGGCCCCGAGTCCAGCGGTCAGGGCCGCGACTCGGAACCTGCGAGACCAGGGGGCTCCGCCTTCGTTTCCTTCCAACCAAACCCTGATTCACTTCTTTCGATAAAAGCGTATTCCCTTTGCCCTTCGGACCGAGCCCTATCTAGACAGGTGGAAGACGAAGCCCATCACGACGCTGAGCATGAGGATCAGGAACACGATCCCCGCTACGGCGGCCGAACGCCTTTCGCCGTTCGCGGCGAAGGCCACCGCCCCGACCAAGGTCCTCGTGACAGGCGTGGCCAGGAGCACGATGGTCGCCGCCATGAGGACGGGTTCGGAGAGTTGCCGCACCGGCGGCAAGGCGAACAGCACCAGCCCGCCCACGAAGAGGAAAGTGCTTACAGCCATCCCCACCACCAGGACCCAGTAGAGAGCCCTGTTGACGTCGATCAGCCTAGCTCCCCCCTAGATACGGCAGGAAGATCCCCCACGCCGTCAGCCCCCTGGCTACCATCGTATAGGCCAGGTAGAGCAGTATCACCGCGAAGACCATCTTCAGGTTCCTCGCCTTGATGCGGTTCATGAACCAGGTCCCCATGGTGGCTCCCACTGTTGTTCCTATCGCGACCGGAGCGAGGACGTAGAAATCGAGCTGACCCGCCGCGAAATAGGTGATGGCGCTGACCGCCGCGGTGACGCCGATCATGAACTTGCTGGTGGCTACCGCCACCTTCATCGGGACGTTCATGTACTTGTTCATGGCCGAGACCTTGAAGACGCCTCCCCCGATGCCGAGCAAGCCCGACCCTATGCCCGCGAAGAAAGCTATGAGCCCGCCGGGCGCGCTCCCGTTCACCACGTACCTCACCTCCTTGCCTTCCGCGGCATCGTAATACGAGCCCCTCAACCCAAGGTACGAGCTGACCTTGTCCTGTTTGGCCTTGAGGAAGCCGCCTGTGGCGAACTTCATCTCGTCCAGGTTCCTCGTCCGGAATATCACGAACGACAGGTAGAGCAGCATCACGCCGAAGATGACGAACAGTGACTGGTTGTTCAGGTAAAGGGCCACGACGCTCCCGATCAGGGCCCCTGACGTTGTGAACATCTCCAGGAAGAAGGCCAGCTTCACGTTGGTGATCTTCTGTTCGAGGTACCCGGAGCCCCCCGCATTGGAGGTAGCGATCACCGACGCGATGCTCGCCGCGATGGCCACGTGGATCGGAACCCCCATGTAGACGGTGAGGATGGGCACGATGATGATCCCGCCCCCCACTCCCATCAGCGCACCGAGGAAGCCCGCGAAGATGGCGCCGATGAGCCCCTGGAGGAAGAAGGAGAGCGTCAGCAGCAATATGGGTCGGAACTCGGCGTTCGAGATATAAAAGCTATCGACACAAGGTAGATGAGTGGTCAGAAGTCGGCTCCCTTCAGCCGCTGGAGCTCCTTCTTCATGCATCTGTTCCAAGCAAGGGTCATCCCCTTGGCTTTGGCCAGATCGGCGGCCTCGGGGCTGTATATGCCCTCCTGAAGCCATACGATCCCCACTCCCCTTGCGGCTGCCTCTCCGACGACCCTGACCGCTTCCGCCGACGGTCTGAACACGTCGACGACGTCCATCTCGCCCGGCACCTCAGCGAGGGACTTGTAGCATCTCCTCCCAAGGACCGTATCTGCGAACGGGTTGACGGGGATGACGTTGTAGCCGTTCCTCAGGAGGAAGTCGGGCACGAAGCCGGCCGGCTTTGCCAGGTCCCTGCTGGCGCCCACGACGGCGATGTCCTTCTTGGCCAGTATCTCCAGGATCCTCGCGTCGTCCAGTCCGTCCTTCGGCATGGATGACACAGACGGTCGAAGGCCGGGGCCTTCGAATAAGCATAGCGCTTCATATGAACCCTTAAAGCGCCCTCCGGCTCCTCCCACGATTGCGCATGAACCGCAAATGGTGGGGATGGGGCGACCCCGACAGGCTGGATCCGGTCGAGGGCCACCCGGAGCTCTTCGAGTTCCTCAAGAGACAGCTCGTCCTGCCCGAAGGCTCCAGCTACCCTCGCGTGGACGAGTCGCAGGTCAGGCTCCCCGAAGGCCGCCTTTCGGCGGAGCTCCTGGCAGAGCTTGGCAGGCTGTGCTCTCCGCAGGCCGTGAAGACCGATTCGCTCACGCGGCTGACCCACTCCGCCGGCATGGGGTACAAGGACCTCCTTTGGATTCGGAGGGGCTCGCTGAGGGACTACGTGGACGCGGTCGTCTTCCCCGGGAGCGAGAGGGAGGTGCTCGATGTCGTCAGGCTCTGCGATCGCAGCATGGTGGAGGTGATCCCCTATGGCGGCGGAAGCTCCGTCGTCGGAAGCTTCGAAGTCATCAGGAAACAGGGGCAGGGCGTCATCTCGATGGACATGGGCGGTATGCACCGGCTCGTGGCCCTCGACCCTGCATCCCTCACCGCCACCTTCGAGGCGGGAGTTTCTGGGCCAGAGCTGGAGTCCCAGCTCGCGGCCAGAGGCATGACGCTGGGACACTTCCCGCAGTCCTTTGAGTACAGCACTCTGGGCGGGTGGATCGCCACCAGGTCCGCGGGCTCCTCCTCGAACATCTACGGCAAGATAGAGGACATGGTGCTTTCAATGAAGGTCGCCACGCCGCATGGGATGCTCGAGATGGTCACCGTCCCGAAGAGCGCTGCCGGCCCGGACCTGAGGCAGCTCTTCATCGGCAGCGAAGGCATCCTTGGGGTGATAACCCAGGCTACCGTCGCCGTTCACCGGTCTCCGCCTGTCAGGCGCTTCTCCTCCTTCCTGTTCAAGAGCTTCGACGAGGGCTTGGCCTGCGTCCGCGAACTGGTCCAGGGGGGACTGCGCAACACGACCCTACGCCTTTCGGACAGCAACGAGACCAACTCCTTCTTCCATTCTAGGGGGAAGGCAGTTGCCCTTTCATCGAGGATGAAGGAGGCCGTCGGCCTTTGGCTGGTCTCCAGGCGAGGGCTTTCGTTCGAAAAGGGAAGCCTTCTAATCGCGATATCCGAAGGCGATGCCCAGAACGTCGAAAACGACCTGTCTAGGCTCAGGGCCACCTGCAGGGCCCACCATGGTTTCAGCCTGGGGTCGTCCCCGGCGCAGGCCTGGCTCGAAAGCCGCTTTGAGCAGCCCTACCTCAGGGACTCGCTTTTGGACCATGGCATAATGGTCGACACCCTCGAAACGGCGACGGTCTGGAGCAAGGTCGTCCAGCTGCATGACGCTGTCGCCGTGGCGATCACCACCGAGCTCGAGAAGAGGGGTAAGTCGGCCCTGGTGATGTGCCACATCTCCCATACGTACAACACGGGCTCCTCTCTCTACTTCACGTTCATGGCGGCTCAGGAGCCCGGAAGAGAGCTGGAGCAGTGGGAAGCGGTCAAGGAGGCGGCCTCGTGGGCCATAGTGACTAACGGCGGGACGATCTCGCACCACCACGGCGTCGGGCTTGAGCACTCTAAGTGGATGGTCAGGGAGGACGGCGAGCAGGGAGTGGCGGCGTTGCAGGCCCTCAAGGCGTACCTCGACCCCAGAGGCATAATGAACCCCGGGAAGCTGCTGCCTACTGGGGAGGTCGGGACGGCTTGACGGAAGCGCAGTTCGGGGTCGAAGCGCGAGCAGCCTGCGTCAGAAGGATGAAGGAGCAGGACTTCGACGTCCTGGTCATAGGAGGGGGCATCACTGGCGCCGGGATCGCAAGGGACGCCGCGCTGCGCGGATACAAGGTCGCGCTCGTGGACAAGGGCGACTTCGCGGGATGCACGAGCAGCCGTTCCTCCAAGATGGTCCACGGCGGGCTTAGATACCTCCAGTACTACAAGTTCAGGCTCGTAGTCGAGGCCCTCAGAGAGAGGTACACCGTCTCGAAGATTGCCAGGAACCTGGTTCACCCACAGGCCTTCCTCATCACAGTGTACCGAGGAGCCTCGCATGGGCCAACCACCTACCGGCTGGGGCTCGTCATGTACGACGCGCTGGCGCTGTTCCGGACCCCCCAGACTCACAGAGCTCTTAGCGCCGAGAAGGCCGCCGAGCTGGAGCCGCTGCTCAAGAAGGACGGCCTCCGCGGAGGGTTCCTCTACTACGACTACAGGGTTGACGACGCGCGGCTGACCCTGTCCAACGCCAAGACCGCATGGCTGAAGGGCGCAGCGGTAGCGAACTACGTGGAGGTCGTCGGGCTCGAGAAGGCCGGGGGCAGGGTCTCGGGGGCGAAGCTGAAAGACATGGTGTCGGGAGAGCAGTTCGCCTGCAGGGCCAAGGTGGTGGTGAACGCCACCGGGCCCTTCGTCGACCGTGTGAGAGCCTTGGACGACCCCTCTTGCGAGAAGAAGCTGAGACCAACGAAGGGGGTCCACGTCGTCGTGTCTCCCGCAAGGCTGCCGATAGAGCACGCCATCGTGACTGAAGCGGAAGATGGCAGGAACGTGTTCGCAGTCCCCTGGGGGCGCTACGTCCTCATCGGCACAACCGACAGGGACTACGACGGCGAATTCGATTCCGTCTACGCTACGAAAGAGGACGTGCGCTATCTTCTTGACGCGGTCAACAGGGCCCTCCCCGCGGCCTCCCTGGGAACCGAGGACGTCACCGCCACCTATGCGGGCCTGAGGCCCCTGGTCTTCGAGCTCGGGGTCAAGGAGTCCGAAGTCTCTAGGGAGCATGAGATCTTCGTCAGCCCGTCCGGGCTCTTCTCGATCGCCGGCGGCAAGCTCACCACGTACAGATCGATGGCGGAGGAGTTGATGGACAGGGTTTCAGACGTCCTCCACTACGTGCATGGAACCCAGGCCGTCTTCGATTCGGGGAGCTCGTTCGATCTCCTGGACGGCGCCTTCGAAGAGACGTACAGGTCCGCCATGCTGAAGGATCTGCGGTCGGCGAACCTCGGAGACGACGTCGCCGAGCACCTCCTCTATTTCTACGGCACCCGATACAAGGAGGTCCTGAGGCTGGTGTCCGCGGACCCGTCCTTGGGCGCCAGGATCAAGGAGGGTCATCCGTACATCTGGGCGGAGGTCCCCTACGCAGCCACCAGCGACTGCGCCGTTCACCTCGACGACATCCTGTCCCGGAGGCTGCATCTCGTCTTCGAGGACCCGGAACAGGGCCTGGACGTCGCAGAGAAGGCATCCGTCCTAGCCGGCTCCGCCCTCGGTTGGACCGAGGAGGACAGGAGGAAAGAGGTCTCCTCGTACGGGGAGATCGTGGCCCTGACAAGGAGATATAGGGCAGAGCAGCTACCACATGCGCCTTGACGAAGTCCTTCTTCGTCGTCAACCCCGCAGCCGCCAACGGGAGGGTCAAGGCGGACTGGGAGAACGTCCTCCGCGCTATCAAATCCAGTTACTCTGCGTCTGTGGACTTCGAATTCACGCCTTCGGCGGGCACGGGTTCTTCGCTCTCCAGGAGGGCCCTGAAGGAGGGCTACGACGTCGTGGTCTCCGTGGGCGGCGACGGAACCCTCAACGAAGTGGTCAACGGGTTCTTCGAAGGAGGGAAACCCATCAACCCTGACGCGTCCCTCGGCGTGCTTTCGCTGGGCACCGGGAGCGACTTCGTCAAGACCCTCGGAATCGAGAGGAGCCTCTCCTCCTACCTGGCGACCCTGAAGAAGGGCAAGACCAAGATGGTGGACTCCGTGCGAAGCGTGGTCGCCGGCCCCCGTGGTTCGAAGGAGACCCGCTACTTCATCAATGTCGCCGAATGCGGCTCGGGCGGCGCCGTCGTCGACAAGGTCAACCGCACGACGAAGGCCTTCGGCGGAAGGATCTCCTTCCTCTGGGGAATCCTGACGACCCTGCCGACCTACAAGAACCACACCGTGACCTTTTCGGTTGACTCAGGGCCCGAGGTCACCTCGGTGCTGAACGATTTCGTCGTCGCCAACGGCCGCTTCTTCGGGGGCGGGCTTAAGCCAGCCCCGCAGGCGGAGCTGGACGACGGCATCCTGGACGTGGTGACGATTGGCGACCTGAGGTTCCGGGAGGTCGTCTTCAACCTGAGGAAGCTGACCGAAGGGACCCACCTTTCCAACCCCAAGGTGACACTGACCAAGGGACGGAGAGTGGCCGTCAGGTCGGAGGAGCGCACGTTGGTGGAGGAGGACGGGGAGATCGTGGGCTTCCTCCCTGCTCAATTCGAGATCGTGCCGAAGTCGGTCTCGCTGATCTGCTGAGGGAGCGCGTCGCCCCGGCGTCGAGGGTCAGGCCTAGGCCGAGACCGCATGGAAATCACGCAGCTAGACGCTGTGGACCTCGAATTCGCAGTAGCGCTCCCCGTCGGCGAGGCAGGCAACGTTCTCGATCACGAGCTTGCCCTTCGTGGCCTCCATCTGGCCGTCCCTCATCCCTTCCTCGAGCGTGCTGCACACATAGCCGGGGTACTTCTCCGCCAGCTCCTTGAACGGGCAGCTGAAGACCCTGTAGACCAGGCGGTCCGCGCTCTCCTCCACGATCTCCGGCTCCCCCACGGACTCTGCCAGGGTCCTGTTCACGAAAAGCTCCTTGTAGTTCTCCACGGTCCAATCACCGATCCCGTGCTCGGCCGCCAAGGAAGTCAAGACGTTCGCGCCATTTCTGTGGCCCATTTCCCACATCGCCTTCTTGAACTGCTCCTCGCCGAGGGTCCTCTGGAAGGTCTGGATCATGTCGTCGGAGAACTTCTGGTACTCCCTCTTCGGGAACGTGAGAAGAGGTGGGTGCTCGCTGACCTTGTAGTAGGCCTTGGGCTTCCCTCTCCTCCCCTTGATTTCGTAACGCTCTATGAGACCCACGCTCTCGAGAGCTTTCATGTGATACCGGACCGTGAACATCCCCAGAGACAGCTTGTCGGCTATCTCGCGGATTCCCTTCGGGCCCCCATACAGAAGCCGGAAGATCTCCAGCCTGGACTTACTCGTCAGTACACGATACACTTCCACTTCATCAACTGGCATAAGCTCTCAGAGTCCAGATAATATAGGCGAATCTGACTATATAAAAGTAATGAACCCGTCGTCTAAACAACTGTTTCAGAACATATAACATATAGATTAGAGCTTTTCCATTTATCTAGCCGTGGCGTGCGATCCTTCTTGACGATAATTGCTAGAGAATTAGCTGTTCTTGCGACGTTCTTCAAGTATGCCGTCAGATTGGCGACTCGGCTCGCCGCGGCGTGTCCGGCTGCAACCGCCCCTGGGCTGGGCGCCGTCATGTCTACCTGACGACAAGCACGGGGCATTTCGAGAAGCGGACCACCCTTTCGGAGACGCTTCCCATCAGGAGCCTCTCGAGGGTTCCCGTCCCCCTGCTTCCGACTATGACCAGGTCTGCGCCCTCCTTCGCGGCGGTGTCCAGTATCCCCTGGGCCGGGTCGCCGCTCAGCAGCACCGTGCGCGCCGGGACGCCGGCGCTCCTTGCCGTTTCCTCGCATTTCGCGAGGGCGTTCTTCCCCTCCTCCTCGAGTTTGTTGAAGATGGAGAGGGACCCGAGCACGTCGTAGCTGTAAGAGGTGACGGGGATGTGGACCACGTAGACGATGACGAGCTCCGAAGAGAACTGCTGGGCGAGCTGCACGGACTGGTCGACTGCCCTAAGTGAGTTGGCCGATCCATCGACCCCTATCACGATCCTCTTGAACATCCACCCTTGATTCAGACCTTGCCGCCTCATAAACCTGCTTGGCCTCTCGGAATTGAGGCAAGGCTAATCTATCCACGTCCTCCCCAGGCTTCGAGCATGACCGAGCTTCGGAGATCCGACGCATCCAGGAAGGAGGTGGAGGCCGCTGTGAACTCCTTCTTCGAAGCCGGGAAGAACGGAGACATGACGGCCCTTCAAAGGCTACACGGGCCAGCTGACCGCTTCACCAAGTTCGACGACGTCCCCCCGTATTCCAGGCAGGGCTCGGACGAAGCCTTCGTGCATGAGCAGGCCTACTTCGCCACCGTCTCCGACCTGCGTTACGACCTTGCCGACCTCAAGATAGACTTCGTCGCGGATGCGGCCGTCGCGACTTTCTACCTTGTAACAAAGGGCATCATGATCAACGACTACTCCTACGAAGGGAGGACGGTGTCCAACAGGTCAAGGGTGACCATGATCCTGGCTAGGGACGATGGAGGGTGGAAGATCTTCCACGAACACCTCAGCCTCGTCCCTGAATGGTCGTCCAGGGCGGAGGAGAGATCATCCGGGGGCGATCCGCTCTGAGCTCGCAGGGCCCGATAGCCCGTGGGAAGGAAGTCCACTCGGTTACCCTTGAGATGAAGAGCCGCTACGAGTCGAAGCCCCTTCTCATCTATCCCCCCGGCCACGACTACATTACGGTCTGGCGGAAGAGCGACCAGAAGGAATTCCTTGTTGCCGGCAAGTACCTCTACCCCGTCAAGGAAGGGGAACGCATTGTCGCGCTTGCGTACCAGAAGCTGACGAGAGAGGAGGTCGACCTTGTGGAACAGCACATACGCGTCACCATGAAGATCCAGGATCCCATCATAGTCTACTATGGCGACTGACCGGCGCCGCTATAGCTACAGGTCACCGGAAGTGTCCTTTCAGAGGTTCCCAGTAGAAGTCGGTCCAGCCCTGCCTGTATGATTCGGCCTGGGAGGTGGGCACCCCGGAATGCACCATTAGCAGCTTCGTCCCTCCTTCGGCCTGAGCGAGGGTGATCTCCACCCTCGACGGCGGGTACGACTTGGGCCACTCCGTGGTGGACCATCCCCAGACGATCTTCCTCCCTTTCGCGAGGTCGATGTACTCCCCGAAGATGTAGCCGTCCCATGCAGTGAACTTGCCGCCCTTCCTGGCATCCCCTGTCGCCGCTGCCCCGGTGACTTCCGCATGTTTCTTGGGGTTAACGAGGGCGTCGTACACCTCCGCCGGCGGGGCGGGGATGAAGACTTCCTGGGTTATGGTCGTCGTGCTGAGATTCATCGTCCCCTTCGACCCGCCCTGGCCCCCTTAAGAGTTGCCGTCCAATCATGGGTCGGCCGGCCGGGTCCGTAGACGGCTGTGCCCGTGCATCGCATTCGATATCACATTAGATATAGTTATATATCGCACAATCTCGGGGTAGTCGTATGCAGAAGAGAAGCGGGTCGCCCGCCGACACGAAGCCAAGGGCGGGGACCGGATTCATGAGCCCCCAGGGGGCGCCCCGGGGGCTGCTTCACGTGTACGCACTCTGGAAGATATCGGACAAGCCGCTGAGCGGCTACCAGCTCATGCAGGACATCGAATCCAGGACCGAAGGCGCTTGGCGTCCGGGGCCCGGAGCGATCTACCCGATCTTGAAGAAGCTGTCCGCCTGCGGCTACGTCAAGCAGGTCAAAGGTGGCCCCGAGGTCGCAGGAAGGAGCATCTACGAGATAACTCCCGCCGGGAAGAAGAGGGTCGCGGCCGACAAGAAGGTATTCAGGAGCTCCGGCGAACGATGGGCGCTCATGGGAAGGATCTTCTCGGAGATCATGGAGCCCGACGACCTGACTCGGTTCATCCACGCTGCTCCTACCAGCCGCTTCTTGCATGAGCTCATGCAATCGAACGGCGAGAGGCTCAGCCGTGAAGACAAGCTCTACCTCCTCCGCCAGTACATCCTCCTCTTGGAGAAGGAACTGAGATGGAGCGAGAAGGCACTCTCACAGGTTGAGAGCGAAGGGAGGGCGGTGGTCGGAGGACCCCACGCTTAGGGTGAATGTGTATATGGAGACCAACGTAATCGAGACGCGCGCGCCGACCAACCCGGCCAACGTCATCGTCTCCGTGGAAGGTCTGACGAAGTCCTTCAACGGCACGGTGAAGGCGGTCGATGCGGTCAGCTTCCAGGTCTACGAAGGCGAGGTGTTCGGCTTCCTCGGCCCGAACGGCGCAGGCAAGAGCACCACGATCAACATGCTCACCACGATCCTGAAGCCCACTTCAGGGAAGGCCACGATCTGTGGCTATGACATCGTCAAGGACGCCATGGAGGTGCGGAGGTCGGTCGGCGTGGTGCCGCAGGAGTACACCGCCGACGAGGATCTC
>DATKKG010000053.1:0-2670 GCA_035543015.1 Conexivisphaerales archaeon
GTGCCGATCTGGCCCTCGATGACTTCCAGGAGGTCCTGACCGGTCACCCTCAGGGTTCCCTCGGAGAAGACGCACTCGTGGGCCTGGCGATCTGTTTCAGCCTCCGGGGAGAAAACCAGCGGGCTGACGAGCTCTTCGCCAGCCTGGAAAAAGAGGCGCCGAAAAGCCACTTGCGGCATCCTGAAATCCTCTACTACTGGGGCAGAAACGATATCGCCCTTCTTCGCTTCGAACAAGGGAGAGAAAAGCTCTTTCGCGCTCTCAATGTGGGAGAGCAGCCCGAGGACAGGTCCCTCATCCTTGCCCATATTGCCGAGAGCTATCGCCTCCAGGGAAAGACGGAACCGGGGAACACCTTCTATCGCTTGACTGTCAAGCTCTTTCCCGGAAGCGAGGGCGCCCTGGTCAGCCAGGTACGACTCGCCGAGGAGGGCCGCAACATGGAACTCCTCGAGCAGGTGGTAACCCAGAGTCCCAAGAGCGACATGGCCGGGGTCGCCGTCATCAAAATTGCGGCCTTCGCCTGTGAGAACGGAAACTATGAGCAGGCCGTCACCCTGCTCAGGGAGAGACTCGAAGCCTCCCCGAACTCGAAGCTTCGGGATGAGGAGGTCAAGCTCTTGGGATCATCCACAACCAAGCTGGTCGAGGCACTTCGGGAAAAGAATGATCCCTGGGCGATTCTCACCGTGCTGAAAAACGTGAAAGCCTTTCTCCCCAAGAACGTTCAGGCGAAGGCCGGGCTCTGGGAAGGTGCTGCCTACTCTCGATTGGGGCTTTGGGACGACGCGACCCGGGCCCTGCAGAGCACAAGCCTGAAGGACCTGGAGCCGACAGACCAGGCTCCCTGGGTACTCACCCTTGCGGGTGTCCACGAGGCCAGGGGGGAGAATGCCCTTGCTGAATCTCTTATCCAGCGAACCCTCGGGGCCGGAAGTCCTGGACCGTCCGTTGCGATGCTCAAGCTCCATCTGGCGAAGCTCAAGGGAAAAGCTGGTCGACACCAGGAAGCCGTCGACCTCTGTCGGGATCTTCTCCAGAGAGACCTCTCAGGTCCGGAGCGCGTCCAGGCCCTCTTCGCTATGGCAGAGAGCCTGCGCCTCCTCGGCCAGTCGGATGTGGCGCGCGTGGCTTACCTCCAGGTGCTCTCTGCTCCGGCGACGGGGCAAGCGGAGGAAGAAGGGTGGCGGTCGTCGGCCCAGGAGGGGCTTGGCGAGATTGCCTACGGAGGAGGAGATTTCCAGGGAGCGGCCCAGAACTACCTGAAGTGCCTCCAGTACGGCGGAGTGAGTCAGGCCGCCCGACTCCGGCTCACCTACCGCCTTGCCGATTGCTACGACAAGATCGGAGCTCGCGCCGAAGCTGACCAGGTCTACGAAACCCTGGCAAAGGAGGGTGGAGATCTTTGGCAGCAGGCAGGAGCCATGAGAAAGCGCGTCCATGAACTGCAGGGGAGAATCAAACAGGGAAACCCTTCGTAAACCGGGGGAATCCGCCATGGTGGAGGGGATGGTGCTCTGGGCCGGACCGGAGACCCTGCTGCCCTCCCCGCTCTGGTCGGG
This sequence comes from Conexivisphaerales archaeon, assembly GCA_035543015.1. Lineage (GTDB taxonomy): Archaea > Thermoproteota > Nitrososphaeria > Conexivisphaerales > DTJL01 > DATKKG01. Next base: position 1,563 of record DATKKG010000053.1, read on the forward strand.
GCTGCAGGAGGCAGGCTACACGGTGACTACGGTTCCGGATCAGGCCTCGGCCCTGCAAGTCGTGAGAAAGCGCGCTCCCGAGGTTGTCGTCGCGGCGCAAACTTCGGGCGACGGGTTCCTTCTGGAATTCCTGGAGCGAATCCGGGCCGACCACCCGGAGACGCCGGTGCTCGTCATCGCCTCCGAGCCGAGGGTCGAAGAGGCGGTGGAGTCCATGAAGCGTGGAGCCACCGACTATCTCCCCTCCTCCGCCACCCCGGAGTGCCTCATGGCACGGTTGGTCGCCTCCTTGGCGGCGAGCAGGGGAGATCACCTTGGCAGAAAGACTGAGCGGCCGCCGTCGCCGCTCCGAGATCGACGTATTATTGGCCAGGACCCACTCACCCGGAAGGTCCTGGACCTGGCCCGGAAGGTGGCCCCCAGTCGGTCGCCTGTCCTCATCCAGGGAGAGACCGGCACAGGCAAGGAACTCATAGCTCGACACATTCACGCCCTGAGCGGCAGGGGAGAAAAGCCCTTCGTCGCGGTGAACTGCGCCGCCCTGCCCGAGCACCTTCTCGAGAGTGAACTCTTCGGTCACGAAAAAGGAGCCTTCACCGGGGCTGTGACCCGGAGGCTGGGGAAATTTGAACTTGCCCATCGAGGCAGCCTCCTCCTCGATGAGATCAGCGAAATGGCGCTCGGGCTCCAGGCCAAGCTTCTCCGGGTCCTACAGGAGGGGGAACTGGACAGGCTGGGCGGCCACCAGACCGTGCCTGTGGATACCCGCATTCTGGCCACAACCAACCGAAACCTGGAGGAGATGGTAGGAAAGAACGCTTTCCGCCAGGACCTCTTCTACCGACTCAATGTGGTCCGGTTGGTACTGCCCCCCTTGCGGGAACGCCCTGAGGATATCCTCCCTTTGGCCGGCTACATCATAGAAAAGTCCTGTGCCCTGAACAACAGGCCTTCGAAGCGGCTCACCGTCGAGGCTGAGGTGGCGCTCGTCGCTCATCCGTGGCCGGGGAACGTGCGGGAGCTCGAAAACACCATCGAGCGGGCGGTGCTCCTCACTGAGGGTGATCTCCTCAAGGCTGAGGACCTCTTCGGGGAAGGGGTGGAACAT
>DATKKG010000054.1:0-8367 GCA_035543015.1 Conexivisphaerales archaeon
AGGAATTGACTGGGGTTGGCCATCCCCAAGTAGATCTCCAACTGGACGAGAGAGGCCGACATAGCTCCGTAGAGAGGCTGCAAGGCTGGGAGGAGGACCCCCCAGGCAAGGTCCAGGGCGACAAACATCATAAGGGAGATGACTATCAGGTTACCGCTCCCCCTGGCGAACTGAGATAGAAGGATGGTCATCCCTGCGAAAGCGGCTGTCTCGACGGCGATGGCTCCTTCCATCCCAAGGACGAATGATGGCGCAAGATAGATGCCAGCGACGAAATGCACGAAGAAGTCTACGACGAGGACGCCGAGGGCAGCAGCCAACGAAAGCGGAAGTACCGTGGCGATGTACCTCGACAGCAGCAGCCTCCTCCTAGAAATCGGCCGTACCAGCACGGAATCGAGGACGCCCGAAGTCTTGTCCCTTCCATAGGCGTCATAGGCTCCGAGTATGCCGACGAGTGGTATGAAGACGCCGAACACCTGGGTATAGTTGTAGCTTACAAATGCATCTATGTCCTGCCCCGCTCTTGGCCCCACGAACTCCCCGTTGCCGTAGGGAGCGCTCCATGTCAGGAGGGTCCTGTTGGGCGAAAAGAGGCCCAGGCTGATGGCGTTGCTGCCAGTCAGGCTGAAGTCAGAGGGAAGCGGGAAGATGGTCGCGTATTGCTCTAGAGTCCCCAGGTACTCGATGCTGGAGTCATTGCTGAAGTCGACCATGCTCCCAGAGTTGACTTTATAGTAGACCCTGCAGCCGACGGGAGGGGACAGCCCTTCACCCGCCCAGAAGATCAATAGGCGTGGGATGCGCGGGTCCTTGCTGTCGCTGACGGGCGCATGGAACGGGGCGATGTTGAAGTCCACAGGGTGCACGACTCCGTCGGGCGCCTCAGGCATCCCGCTTACGCCTCTCCCGCTGACGCTGATGTAGTAGGTCGCGTTGGGGGCTGCGATGGTCCCCATGCTTACCCCCAATGCGTCGGCCTTCAGAGTTGTGGAGTAGTCACTTGAACCCAAGAACTGGGTGGAGAGGGACACTATGTAGTTCACCTTGAGCGGCTGGCCGAACTGGTTCGCCGTGTAGGAGATGAAATGATAGCCGCTGGAGTCGTGCTCGGACAGCACGAAATACGGTTCCTGGAAAGAGGAGCCCGACGCCCGAAAAGACGCGATCTGGGGGACGATGGTGAGGGACGAGAACAGGACCAGGACGACGAGCGCTACCAGTGCCTTGCTCTGCATCGTCCTAACAAGGTCATAGAGAAATGGCTTCAAGCCAAAGACCTCCTAGTCGCTGGCGAAGCATGACCTCCCGCCCCTAGTCTCTCCTCGCCGAAACGTAGTAGATCGCCATGAGGGGGACGGCGACCCAGGCCATTGCGTCGAGGGCGAGCGTCAACGGCGTGAGCCTGTAGAGCCCTGGCTGGATGAGGGTTAAGCCGTAGCTGGCGCCGTTGGAGAGGTAAAGGTTCAGGAGGAAAGCAAGCTGGGCTGGGTTGAAGAAGTCAGCCGCGATAGTGCTCTGAAGGTAGACAGCGGAGCCAGGCGTCGCGCCGAGGGAGCTGGCGACGGAGTAGACTAGGACGTTCCAGAAGAAGCCGAACACGACGAAGATGCCTATTCCCACTCCGACCAGGGCGCTCGTAGATTTCAGGAAATACGAAAGAACGAAAATAAGGCCGACGAAGGCCGCACCCACAACGAGCTGCGTAGCTGTGATTAGAACGAGAGAAGCTACGTCCAGGGCAACGGGAGAGTAGAGCCCTGTCATGAAGAACAGGAGGGCGAACATCAGCGAAATCGCGAGGCTCAGCGCAGCCACCGTGGACAGGTACCTCGAAAGCGTCAAGCCCCTCCTTGAAACTGGCCTCACTAGCACTGACTCTATGACGCCGCTCACCCTGTCTCTCCCGAAGGAGGAGTAGGCCGCGATGATGGCGAGCAGGGGGATGAACATGTTTGGCACGGTGGTGACGTAGGTGTAGAGCATTGAGGTGGGGTTGACCGAAGACGAGGCCGTAGCCAGCTCGTAAGCTGGTATGTATGAGGAGCTGATTACGGCGCCGCTCGGGTCTGTCACGTCCACAAGGAGCGTGGTCGCCTCCGAGATGTTCCCAGGCACATCGACGGGAAATATGCCCACATAATCGGCGAGGGTCCCCAGCCTGGTCATCCCCGTGGTGTCATTCTGATACTGTACTATGGCACCCGTCCCCACTTCCCAGAACACGCCGTAATCTTCGGGCCTCGACCCGTCCGCGCCAGCTGAAAGGACGATAAGAGAGAGCCTCGAAGAGTTGCTCCTGTCGGCGACGATCGAGGCCGATCCTCCGCCGCCGATGGAGGTGCCGTACAGCTTGCCAGCCTCCCAGACGCCTAGCCCTCCACTGCTGGTCTCCCATCCGCTTCCCATCTTGACGGAGATGCTCTGAGAGCCGCTGTAGTCCGAGACCGCGGGGGCATTGACCAGCAGCTGTGCGTAGCCGCTGGAGTTCGTCGTTCCGCTGGCGGTGTAGTTGGTACCTCCTTCTCCTATCACGACGCTGATCCTCGTTCCCGAGAGGGGGTCTCCCCATAGGTTGTAGGAGTAGAAGATGTAGTTGTAGCCTCTCTGGTCGAGCCAGCCCACCCCCAACGTGTTCTGAGAGTTTATGCCCGACGGTCCTCCCACCGTCGTGATGGCGGGTATGAACGCCAGGCTCAGGAGGATGATGACGACGCAGAGGGCCAGCATTGTCCTGCTGCTCAGGGTCCGCCTGAAGTCATAGAGGAGGGGGTTCACCTGGCTTCACCGATCAGCCTGAGGAAGTAGTCCTCCAAGCCCGACTTCTGGACCGTGAAGTCGCTTATGCGGTACCCCTCCTTCGCCAGCTGGTAGTTCAGTTCGGCTCGGTCACCCTTGAAATCCGATACTGTCACTGAGTTCCCCTCTACGCGGACCTCGCCCATCCCCCTGAGACGGTCGGAGAGCCTCTCGTCTATGTTCTCCACTACCATCCTCACCGAACCACTCTCGAATGAGGAAAGCTCAGACTTCGTGACTACCTTGATCAGCTTGCCCTTGTGGATGAAGGCCACCCTGTCTGCGAGCCCCTCCACTTCAAGGAGGATGTGCGAAGACAGGAGGACCGCTTTCCCCCTTCCGCGCAGGTCGCCGACGAGGCCCCTGAAGAAGTGAATCCCCTCTGGGTCCAGGCCGTTGAGTATCTCGTCGAACAGGTAGTTGTGTGGGTCGGCTAGCATCGATGCGGCAAGGGCGAAGCGCTTCTTCATCCCCTGTGAGTACTCCCTGAAACGCTTGCGCTCGGCTCCAGACAACCCCATGGTCTTCAGCAGCTCGGCCGACCTGGAGTCCGCCTCCGACGATGGGATGCCGTGGAAGCCAGCGAAGTACCGCAGGAGGTCGATGCCTCTTCCGCTAGGCTCGAAGTTGGGTGTTTCGGGGACCCAGCCGATAGAACGGGATGCTTCAACCTTGTCTTCCACTATGTCATGCCCGTCGACGACGACAGTCCCACTCGTCGGCAGGGCTATGCCCGCCGCGATTCTGATGGTGGTGGTCTTGCCAGCTCCGTTGAGGCCGACGAAGCCCATGACCTCGCCATCTCGTACCTCGAAGTCAAGGGAGTCTACGGCTGGCGGGCCATTCCTGGCAAACCGCTTGGTGAGACTCTTGATCTGGAGCAGCGACCATCACTCGGCCGTCTCTACCTAGCTGCTCGGCGGATATAATGCCACGGTTGTGGACAAGTGGGAGACTACATCCGCGACGAGCCTAGAGGGAATCGCGTCCAGGCAGGTCCGTCAACTGGGCTCGACGGCTAGGAGTGGAGGTCCAAGTATTGGAATTATCTCAATGATCGTATCCCATAGTTGGAATCATTCATGGGCCCGAAGGGATTCGTATTGTACCATCGTCCGAAAAACGGGCTCAGACACTTGACCGCGAAACTTCCGACATAGAAGCAATGAGCGAACCCAACCGAACAGAAGCCTAGAGCTTTGGACGATAAGCTTGCGAGTGCGTGCCTGTGGACAAGAAGACCAAAGAAGTTTTCGATATTCCAAATACGATGATAAGGTTGCTCCTTACCCTGTGGCTCCAGTTGCAGTAGTAGGCCCTGCGCTCTAGATGATGAGCGAGACGAGTGGGATCATCGGCGGAGATAAGGGTCGCCACTGATGCCTCGACGAGGGACCGCTGCCCTCTGGAGAGCTCGCGAAATCGGATCACAAACTCGTTCGTATACCTGACATGTTTTGCCAAGCCCTACTCCTCGGCGGCCAATTTGCGTAGGAATCCGACTGGGTCTTCGCCCTTTGGCACGTTTCTGTACCTGCCGCGCCTATCGTCTTCAACCCCTCTGATGATGCTCTGTTCGAACTCCCTGTCAAGCATGAGATAAACGTTCGTCAGCAACTGGTCCTTCGGCTGACCCTCCTTAGATGCCCTTGAGACGTAGTCGATGACCTCAAGCATCGTCGACGCTGATATCGCTGCAGGCGGGAAGAGGGCCTCCCTAAGTGCCTCTTCCACGACTAGGCTCAACGCTCCCCGCTTGCCTCCATACTTCTCTTTGACAAGCATCCTGACCGCTTCTGCAAGGTCCTCATCGATTCGTATCAAGAGCTGGGTCATATCTTATGATAGCTTATGATATGTCCCCTCTAAAGAAGCTTCCGTTCAGACCCTCTTGGTGACTCTGAACCATTGGCGTCCCTGACCGACCTTGACGGTCTTAGCTCATGCCACCTCGGGTTCGTGCCGGGAGGTTCCTCTAGAGACGGCCTTCGGCCAGCGGGGTGAGCCAAGAGGGAATCGCATCTAGGTACATCCCTCAATGGGGCTCGACGGATATGAGTGGAAGCCGAAGAGCTGGAGTTATTTCGATAATTATACCCCGTTGTTGAAAACTATTCATGGGCCCGAAGGGATTGGTGCCCAGATGGGTTCGCTAGGCGGACTCATACGAGGTAGCGAGCCCGTCGGGGACAGTGTACACCCAGGAGATCTAGCAGTTCACCACAGCAGCATCATGAAGATATGAACGGAACCGCATTCGGCTTGACCGTTTGAGGGGCTCGTGTCCCTTTTCTCCTGCTCACAGCCCTTATGATTATCAGCGGTAGTGAAACGGTACTCCCGATAACCGACGAAATGAATGCGAGCCAAGAGGCTAGAACCAACCCCAAGGGCGCCGAAGGTCTAATCGACCCCCCAGGCGGCGGCCTACCAAGTGAAATGTCGAAGCTCGCATCCCTCACGTAGTAGAAGGTGTAAAGGTAGCCTGTCGCCACCCATTCGTCGGCCGATCGGTTTACGGTGGTGATAGAAACTGCTGTGGTAGTCAGACCTGTGATCCTTGTTTCGCCGTTCCAGGAGAGCGCCGTCCGAACCTGAGCCCTGGTCTCCTGCATAAGTGCGGGAAGTGCGCTAGCCTGGTCTGGAGGGGGGAACTCCAGGGGAAGGAGCCCAAGCACCATACCAGCAAGACAAAAAACGGCCAGAAGGCGTGGGTGGGCTCTGTAGGCTGCGACAAAGCAACACACTAGTCCCGTCACGAGGACGAGGAGGTAGAGATGCCAGAGGGGTAGGATTTCCATGGCATAGACCAAAGAGAGGACGCCAACGAACACCAATGCGGCGCCCAGAACGAAGAGCCGCAAGTCGGACTCGACGATTCTCTGCGACCATCTTCGCCGATTAGAATCCCTTTCTTGAGCGCTTCGGGGCAGGCTGGCCATATCCTAGGCTCCTCCCGACTGCACAAATGAGCTAGCATAAGCAAGGGTTTCGTCTAGGGGAAGGGTGGAAGCTACAGAATAGGACCCCGTGTTCAGAAACATGACAATATACTCGCCAGTGAAAGGGAACCACATCTGTTCCGATGGGGAAATCGCTAGCAGGCCTTCGGTCTGAGTTCTGACGTAAGCTGGGCCTCCTGACAATTCAGTAAGCCAAGCTTTCCCAAGCCCCACCTTTCCCAAAGGCCCATCGTTCAAGTCGTCCACCCATTGTGTAAGGTTAGCGTCGACCTGAGGAGTCGGAGTAGAGGGCCTCAGATAGGCCGTCACGATTATTGGCACCTCCGTCGGTTTGAAAGGGAAGTCGTACTTGGTTGCGTTGCGGCCGATCTCGCCAATCCAACGGGAGGCTACGGTTCCGTTGGGGTAGTCCTGATGTGGAAACCCGTAAAGGAGGTTAAGTTGCGCTTCGGTGGCAAAGCTATCCCCTGACGACATCGGGTTCACCAACACGGCCTTGAGTTCGACGCCCTCTGGCACTTGGCTTGGAAGCGATATGCCCAGACCGTTGGCACGGGCAATCTTCACGGCCTCGTCCACTGAAACTAGGTATCCTGTCACAGATGGAATCACAGACATAGGCCCTCCTCTGGGCGAGACGAAGAAGACGAAAGAGGCGGTGACAACAAGGCCTAGGAGAAGCGCCCCTAAAGCTGAAAGGGCAGTTCTCCTAGCCAAGCTCATAGCGGCTTCCATCAGAACCTTCACGGATTTAATGCCAAGATTAGTACAGTCCCTGGACGCTTTGTACTATTATTGGAGTCCCTACAGAGGTGCCTCTCTCCAGATTATCCACGACTCATAGCCGAGAAAGGCCACTACGATGGCGGTGAGCATGAGTATGAAGAGCTTGGGAAGGTACTCTATAGGGGGAGCGAGAAGGAGATACGATGCCGACACCGTGATCGTGAGAACCATGTAGAAGACAAGACGGGGGAACCTCAGGCGCCCGACCTTCGTGAAAAGCCTCAGGGAGCCCGTGCTGATTTCCCTTGTGACTTCATACTTGCCTTCTTCATCCTTCACAGCAAGCCCCATCTCGGAGAGCTTCTCGAGGTGATGTGTGGCGACAGTCACGCTTGAGAAATGCAGGCTCCTCTGAACTTCTCTTGGCCCCGCCCTGCCACGGTTGAGAAGAAGCCAGTAGACTCTCAGGTCCTTCCCTTCCAGTGTGGGCTGAAAGTCTTCCGCCAAGCATACTGTCCTTCGCAGATAGCGCTTAAAACGGTTGGGGGCGAGCCTAGAGGGAATAGGGTCCACGTAAATCTGTCAATAGGATTGGGCGGGCATGTGTAGAAGCAAGGAATACTGCAGTTATTTCAACAATCATACCCCATAGTTGAAATTATTCATGGGCCCGAAGGGACGAGTGCTCAGATCGGTTCGAAGAGTGGACTCGTAGGATCCGACAACGGGCCCGTCGGGAAGCGCGTCCACATGGGACCTTTAACTGGTCTACACACAGGCAGTCTATTCCAGTGGACCACTACTTGACGGATCAAGAGCACCAGTCCTGTCAAGAGGCATTAAATCCGCGGTACAGCTACCCCTAGGTACGATGTCCAAGCAGTCGGACGAAGACCTACCTGGCGACTCAAAGGTCGGACTCTTCGAGACGCTGGCGCATCCAGTAAGGATCAGGATGCTCGAAGCCCTCAAGGAAAGGCCCATGGGTTTCTCCGAGTTGAAGAGGGCTGTGGGCATCGAGAGCAGCGGCCATCTGCAGTTTCACCTCAGTAGGTTGGAAGGCTTCGTTTCGACCAACTCCGACGGAGACTATGTCTTAACCGACGATGGGCGAGAGGCCCTCAGGCTTGTCATGGCCGTCGAGAGCACACACGGAGAAAGGCCCAAGCCCTGGTATCGGCGGCACGCGGTGTCCCTAGCGCTCGTCTTGACCATCGTTGTCATAGCAGGAGTCGGGTTATACCAAGTGTTGGACGCGTACTCTGCCCGTTACGTGCAGGTGAGCGTGGACTTGACTCAGAGCGGCGATCGTGGCAGCTGGAGCGTCGAGAACCTATCCCCCTCTACCATACGCGCTCTTGAGATACTGGTAAACGGCTCCAATGTAGTGAACTTAACGGGAGAGGGTCTCCATCCGAATGATCGGGCGGGTGGGGTCATCGTACTCCCAGACGGAGTCCCGCTCGCCTACGGACAGGATTACAACCTTACCGTGACCTTGAACTTCACCAATGGCCAGTCATCGGTGAAGTCGACCAGAACAGGTGCCTTTACTGGAGTGACTCTCTACTTCCGCGCCTGACTGAAGTCAGACACAGACGGTCTGTACTAGCGGTGTATCCAAAAGCCCAGATAGCAGCGGGTCCGAACCGTGGGGGAACCACGTCCACCTGAGGCCCTAAAAGGTCGACAAAATGCGGACGACCTGTACTCAGCCCTTCTTGTTCAGATCTTCCACAAGTTTCAGGAGCATCCTTCCTTGTTCCGTCAGCCTGTACAGCTTCACCGACCCCGACTCGGCGTACACGGAGACCAGCCCATAGCGCTCAAGTAGGCCCGTCTCGCGATCCACCTCCTTCCAGTCGAGTCCGCTGAGCTG
>DATKKG010000055.1:0-1008 GCA_035543015.1 Conexivisphaerales archaeon
CCCGTCGAGATCGACGAGGTGAAGTGCTCGTACTGCGGTGTCTGCCCCATCATGTGCCCGTTCTCGGCCCTCTCCCTGACCATCGACGGCGTGGAGCGGTACCCCATCATCGAGAAGGAAGGGTTCCCCCAGTACGACCAGATCTCGAAGATCGATGACGAGAAGTGCGTCAAGTGCACGCTTTGCGAGGACGTCTGCCCGAGGGATGCCATCAAGAGGGATGTCCCGCTCTATGAAGGAGCAGCCAGGGACGGCAAGGAGCGGCAGCTCGCCATCAAGTCCAAGACCGAATTCAAGGTGGACATGGAGAAGTGCACCGTCTGCGGCCTCTGCGGCTACCTCTGCCCGGCCATCACCGTGAAGAAGAAGGCCTTCACCGGAGAGGATGGGAAGGTCGTTGCTGTCCAGGACCCGAAGACCGGCCTGCCCTGGGACGAAACGAAGTGCGACGCGTGCAAGGTCTGCGTCGAGGTCTGCCCCGAGGAGTGCATAACCGTGGAGCGGACGGTGGAGAGCGACAAGGTGGAGGGGAAGGTCGAGATCAACAACGACCTTTGCTGCACCTGCACCTGGTGCAGCCGGAACTGCCCGACCGAGGCCATCACCGTCGAGAAGCTCTTCGACGGCGAGATCGAGTTCTTCCCCGAGAAGTGCCCGGCCGGCTGCTCCACCTGCGTGGAGATCTGCCCGTGCAATGCCATCTACCTCCCGACCCCGCCGCCCGCGGCCCAGCTGAAGGGGCAGCAGGAGGCGAAGATCGCGGTGAACAAGGACCTCTGCATGTTCTGCGGGGCCTGCGTCGCCGCGTGCCCGGGCGAGGACATCATCATGCTCCAGAGAAAGAGCATCCGGTTCAAGGGCACCGAGACTGACCTGTTCAAGAAGATCGAGGAGAAGATGTTCACGAAGCGCACCTCCAAGGTGAAGGAAACCGTCCAGCCCGGAGAGGTCCAGATCAAGATGATCGGGAAGGCGTGAGGTATCACCATGGCAAAGGCAAAAGGTTAC
>DATKKG010000056.1:0-2322 GCA_035543015.1 Conexivisphaerales archaeon
AAAAGAACGAAGAGCCGTTCAACAACGGCCAGGCAGGGCTCCAGGTCGTACGCCTGCTCGAGGCCGCCGACCTATCCCTCAAGAACGGCGGGCAGAGGATTCAGCTGTAAGGAGAGTTCGCGTGGAATACTGCCGCATCGCACCCGATGTCAAGTTGGGCAAGGATGTCAAGGTCTTCGCTTTTGTCAACCTCTACGGCTGCACGATTGGTGATAACTCAAAAATTGGTGCCTTCGTTGAGATCCAGAAAGGCGCCGTCATCGGCCGCAACTGCAAGATCTCGTCCCATACCTTCATCTGCGAAGGCGTGACCATCGAGGACGACGTCTTCATCGGTCACAACGTGACGTTCATCAACGACCTGTATCCCCGTTCGACGACTGCGGGCGGCGCGCTCCAGACGGAAGCGGATTGGAAGGTCGTCCCGACCCTCATCAAGAAGGGCGCGTCCGTCGGTTCGAGCGTGACGATCCTGGCCGGAGTGACTATCGGCGACGGAGCCATCGTCGGGGCCGGCGCTGTCGTCACCAAGGACGTCCCCCCCTGGACGGTTGTGGCGGGGAACCCGGCCAAGGTTCTCCGGGCGATTGAAGGAAAGAAGATTTAGTGCTATCATAAATAGGCTCGCGCGGGACGGGCCTTTAGGGGATTAGGATGTTGAAGGAAAGGGAAGCGGTCGTCAGGACTTCCCTGATTTTCATCGACGGGGTGCTCGTCGCCCTTTCCTATCTCCTCGCCTTCTACCTGACCCGGCATATTGGGGTTCAATTCTCAGACGGTGGGCTGCCTTCGTTCCTGACGGTGGCGGGAGGCCAGGACCCGAGCGCCGGTCGGAGCACTTGGATCTTGGTCACCGCGATTCCCGCGTGGGTCATGTCGCTCTATATCAGCGGCATGTACCAATCCATCCGGACCCTCACTTACCCCCGCGTCCTCTGGATCGTCATGAAGGCCGGCCTTTGGGCATCGCTCGCCGTGGGCGCTCTCTTGTTCCTGGCCAAGGCGACGACCGTGAGCCGCCTCTTCTTCGTCCTTTTCCTGGGCTCCAGCTTCTGCCTCATTCTGGCCGAGAAGACGTTCCTCTACTTGGGCGTGCATTACGTCCGGAGGAGGGGACGTAATTTCCGGAATCTCCTCATCGTGGGCACAGGACGGCGGGCCGCCGAGTTCATCCGCCGGATCAAAACCCATCCCGAATGGGGCTTCAACATCCTCGGAGCCATCGACGACGAGCCGGGCCGGGGCATCGAGAGGGTGGACGGCGTGAAGGTGATCGGCGCCCTCGACGATATCCCTAGGATCCTTCACAACGACGCGGTCGACGAGATCGTGTTCGTCGTCCCCAGGTCGCGTCTGAGCTCCGTCGAAACCGCCCTCCACGATTGCGAGACGGAAGGCGTCGTGACGACCATCACCGTCGACCTGTTCGACATGGAGATCGCCCAGTCCGCGGTCTCGGAGATCGACGGCATCCCCCTCCTGCGCTTCCACACGACGAAGATCAACGAATGGCAGTTGATGGCCAAGCGGGCCATCGACTTTGTCATCTCGAGCCTGATCATCGTGCTCCTCGGCCCTATTCTCGTGTTTATCGCCGTGCTCATCAAAGCGACTTCGCCCGGCCCCGTGTTCTTCAAGCAGCAACGCCTCGGACTTCACGGAAGAAAGTTCACGCTTTACAAGTTCCGGACGATGCGAGAAGGCGCCCATGACGTGCTTTCTCAGGTCGATGATCTAGAGTATATGACGACACCGGAATTCAAGAACAAGAAAGAGAAGTGGATTACTCCCCTCGGGAGGGTCATGCGAAAGTTCAGTCTCGACGAACTGCCCCAATTTTTCAATGTCCTGCTGGGAGATATGAGTCTGATCGGCCCCCGCCCCACCGTGCCGGACGAGGTCGAAAAATACGAGGCCTGGCAGAGGCGGCGGTTCTCCATGAAGCCGGGGATCACGTGCCTGTGGCAGGTCAACGGAAGGAACAACATCGGGTTCGAGGATTGGATGAAGCTCGACCTCGAGTATCTGGACAACTGGTCTCTTTGGCTCGACGTCAAGATCATGGTCAAGACGGTCCCGGTCGTCCTCTTCGGTATCGGGGCCTACTAGAAACCCTGGTCCCCGCGGGCAAAAAACGCTACAATTGGCAACTCGGAAAATGATGAAGAAGGTTATACTCGCCGCGCTTTTCGCCGCTCTCCTGTTGGGCTCAATTTCGAGCCTGGCTTATTCCCAGAGCCAGACTTGGCTTGGGCAGACGCTCGAGGAGAGGATCGCCTCCGCGTGGGGAAAGGCCGGCGCTCTCCGCTATAACGCCGCTTT
>DATKKG010000057.1:0-1465 GCA_035543015.1 Conexivisphaerales archaeon
GGGAGTCGGTCCGGGGGAAGCAGAGGTCCCTCCTGCTCGCGATGGCGAGAGAAGGAGGAAGCAACATCTACTCCAAGGAGTTCATCGACAGAAACGACCTGAGCGGGCCGAGCACGGTGCAGAAGGCCGTTCGCTACCTGGGGGAGAAGGGGTTGGTCGACAGGGAGGACGGCGGTTACGCCGTATCGGACGTCTTCTTCAGGGAGTGGCTGAGGCGGATGGGGTAGCTGGCTGTCTTCATCTCTACAGCTCGTAAGGCTCCGGCAGCTCGGGAGGCTTCGACTCGCCTATCTTCTTCACTCCCAGCGGAAGCCTACTTTCGCGGGACCCCATCCTTCTCCGCTCAGCTGCCAGGATGTCCTCAAGATGCACCTCGTCGATGCGCCCCACCCGTAATTTGAAAGGATACTCCGCGAACTCGCCGGTCACGTTCACGTCGTGCTCCGTCTCAAGCGGGCTTCTGTGTGAGAACTCGATCATCGCCGAATCCCCTGGGAGGATTTCGTTGTACCAGACGTGCATCATCTTCGTTTCGCCATCGCACTCCAAGCCCGAAACCAGGACCTTCTCCCTGCCGGTGTTCTTCACCCTCATCTGGACGAACCCTTCCGGACGCCAGCTGTAGGCTTCCAGCGACAGTTCCCTTCCAAGCCGGACGACGTGCCTCACCGCATCTTCGATCAGGGCGTTCACTCCCGTCAGGAAGGCCTTGATCTCTCCCTCCGGCAGGGGTTCCATCTCCCTCTTCAGCCTGTGACAGCCAGAAAGGGCCGCGGATATGACCGAGGACATCCCTCGAACGAACTCTCCAGTGGTCCCGATCTCCGAAGGAGGAGGCAGCCCTGCCGCAGTCTCCTTGGCCAGATCGTGAGGGTCGATGCCCCCGAACTCCTCAGCCAGCCACTCGCCGTTGATCTTTCCTAGGAGCCTCCTCGCCACCAGCCTCTTCCTCTTCACCTCCTCCAGTGTATCCTCCACCCACTGATCCCGGCGCGAGGAGGGGACCTTGTCTAGGATGAGCCATGCCCTGCTCAGAAGCTCGTATGCTCTGGCCAAGCGAGATGAAAGCTTCACCTCTATATCGATTCCGCCTGTATCGTAAGACGGCTCGCTTTGTGGCTTGGCGGCCGACAGGAGCTCGCCTGGCACGTAACGCTTGTTCCTAGGATCGTATCCGAGGAGCCCCTTCTCCACGAGGTCATGGAGGCGATAGTGCACCGCTCTCTTCGAAATGGCGTGGCCAGGCGCAGCCTGTCCGGTCCCTTCGTTCAGAAGCTCGAACGCTTTGTCAAACGTGAAGTCCCCCTGCTCGTGCGCCAGCTCAAGGAGGAGCCTCTCCCGCCTGTTCTTCAGCTCATTCGTCTCCTTCCTTGTTGGCATAGTCGCTTCACCATCTCCACCTAGTGGGTTCACCAAGGGCTAAAGCGGTGAAGCCATTATAAGAACCAGTGAATGAAGACGGATG
>DATKKG010000058.1:0-1454 GCA_035543015.1 Conexivisphaerales archaeon
CGGGGGAAGCAGAGGTCCCTCCTGCTCGCGATGGCGAGAGAAGGAGGAAGCAACATCTACTCCAAGGAGTTCATCGACAGAAACGACCTGAGCGGGCCGAGCACGGTGCAGAAGGCCGTTCGCTACCTGGAGGAGAAGGGGCTGGTCGACAGGGAGGACGGCGGTTACGCCGTATCGGACGTCTTCTTCAGGGAGTGGCTGAGGCGGATGGGGTAGCTGGCCGTCTCCATCTCTACAGCTCGTAAGGCTCCGGCAGCTCGGGAAGCCTCGACTTACCGATCTTCTTCACTCCCAGCGGAAGCCTACTTTCGCGGGACTCCATCCTTCTCCGCTCAGCTGCCAGGATGTCCTCAAAATGCACCTCGTCGATGCGCCCCACCCGTAATTTGAAAGGATACTCCGCGAACTCGCCAGTCACGTTCACGTCGTGCTCCGTCTCAAGCGGGCTTCTGTGTGAGAACTCGATCATCGCCGAATCCCCTGGGAGGATTTCGTTGTACCAGACGTGCATCATCTTCGTTTCACCATCGCACTCCAAGCCCGAAACCAAGACCTTTTCGCTTCCTATGTTCCTCACCCTCATCTGGACGAATCCATCTGGACGCCAGCTGTACGCTTCCAGCGACAGTTCCCTTCCAAGCCGGACGATATGCTTCACCGCATCCTCCACCAGGGCGACCACCCCCGTCAGGAAAGCCTTGATCTCTCCCTCCTGCAGGGGTTCCATCTCCCTCGTCAGCCTGTGACAGCCGGAAACGGCCCCGGATATGGCCGAGGACATCCCTCGAACGAACTCTCCAGTGGTCCCGATCTCCGAAGGAGGAGGCAGCCCTGCCGCAGCCTCCCTGGCCAGATCGTGGGGGTCGATGCCCCCGAACTCCTCGGCCAGCCACTCGCCGTTGACCCTCCCCAAGAGCTTTTTCGCCACCAGCCTCTTCCCCTTCACTTCCTCCAGCGCATCGTCCACCCACTGATCCCGGCGCAAGGAGGGGACCCTGTCCAAGATGAGCCATGCCCTGCTCAGGAGCTCGCACGCCCTGGCCAAGCGAGATGAAAGCTTCACCTGTATGTCGATTCCGCCTGTATCGTAAGACGGCTTGCTTTGTGGCTTAGCGGCCGACAGGAGCTCACCCGGCACGTAACGCTTGTTCCTAGGATCGTATCCGAGGAGCCCCTTCTCCACCAGGTCGTGGAGGCGATAGTGCACCGCTCTCTTCGAGATGGCGTGGCCAGGCGCAGCCTGCCCGGTCCCTTCGTTCAGAAGCTCGAACGCTTTGTCGAACGCGAAGTCCCCCTGCTCGTGCGCCAGCTCGAGGAGGAGCCTCTCCCGCCTGTTCTTCAGCTCATTCGTCTCCTTCCTTGTTGGCATAGTCGCTTCACCATCTCCACCTAGTGGGTTCACCAAGGGCTAAAGCGGTGAAGCCATTATAAGAACCAGTGAATGAAGACGGATG
>DATKKG010000059.1:0-54120 GCA_035543015.1 Conexivisphaerales archaeon
AGACTCGCAGCGCGTATCCTTGCGGAAGTGGGCTGCCCGTGCAGATGGCAGTCTTTGACGGCTATTACACGCCTTCCAACTTCTCCATGGCCGGAGAGCCCATGCAGCTCGCCGATGTTTCCGTGACCGTGATGTGCTCCACCGCCAAACCATCGCCCAGCTCCATCGTAATCCTCCCTCGCAGCGGAATCGCATACGGAGTGAGCAGCGTCTCTGCGCTGAACGGCCTGCCTTTTGCCACCAGCGCTTCACTTGAACACTGGTCCTGCTCCCCCCAAGGAGTGGGAGGGAGCGTTTGCAGCACGGAAGCTGGCGCCAGCGGTTACTACGGCTCTGTGACCCTAACGGAGAATGGCCTCCGCCTCTTCCACTTTGGGCAGTACACGATAGCCGCAGTGGACATCTGGGGGGACACCGTCCTCGTCCACTTCACCGTGCAGTAGGCTGCATCCCAATTGAGACGCCGATTCTCCTCGGAGCTGCCCCAAGCCCACCCTCGATGCAAACCTATTCCTCACGAATCCAGGATTTGACAGCCTGACTGGCTCTTGCTGCCAACCGATGAGAAAGACGGCCAAGGCGGCCATAGCGTTCGCCATGATTCTGCTGGGGATAATCGTATTCGCCCCTGTGGTTTCTGTTCCAGTAAGAGAATGCGGGATTGCCAGCGCCAACGGCCCTCTTTCTGGGACTCTCAACGAATACCGGTCAGTCACACTCTACCTCCTTGGTTTAGGTATCGCGATACCTCCGCCACCAGTGGCTCGACCTCATCTCGCTCTTCGCAGGTCCAGGCCCTCGTCTGGGGAGTGTCACAGGAATTCAGGTCGGCTCCGCCGCTGCGTGGAACCTTACTGATGCTTTGCCTGTTTAGAACTGTGCCTGCGCCTTTTGATTATCTCGTATTTCTTTGCTCTTGCGAATGTCATTTTATGGTCCTTGCCATCTCTGCGATGGTTCCTTCAATCTAATAACGCTATGGGTGTATCACCGGGCTGACACCCTCGCTAGCCGCCTGCAGAGGGCCATTGCATCCGCTCTTCGCAGGTCCATGCCCTCGTGCCAGTGCCTTTTCCCCTGAGACAGCGCTCTAGGTCGACAGGAGCCACGCGAGCACACCAAGGTGACCGTAGGGGCTGAAGGGGTCTTGCCTCTTCACTCCAATCCTGGGCGCAGGCGGCAAGGGCCGGATGACCGACGATCCGCTGGACTTCCTTGGCTAGCCCTTTCTCCGCATGCGTTGTCCAGAGGATCTCAGGGAGGTCAGCAGTTAGAAAGGGCACCGCGAGGAACAGCGCCCCGACCGCCGCCAGATTCTGAACCCATCTGCGAATTCCGACTCAGCCAGGTCTGTATCTCAAGATGGCAGCAAAGCCTCCCAGTGCTGTGAGCTTTGCCTTCTCCTCTGATTCTGGTGATAACACCTCAACCCTTGCGTCCGTCCGTGAAGCCAAGTCCTCCAGGACATCTACTATGTCCTTTTCCTCCACTTCGTATTCGACCGCGCCGCACCTCCCGCACGGGCTCGATATCATCTCCTGCTCAGTCTGGACCTTCCTGCCTTTGTCCACCATCTTCGCCTTTGACAGCTCGCATCTCTTGCACATTGCGACAACCTCGATCACGTCCGTGCTGTCCGTCACCAACACAACTTCCACTTCGCCGTTCTTGAGCGCGTTCACCACTGAATCCAGGCCGCTGACAGCCAGACCGTCCTTCTTGCCCATGTGCTCCAGAAGACGCTGCACGGATCTCTTGTCCCCCGGCACATTCATGTTCTTCAGCGCCCCGGATGACTTGTCAAGCACTTCTTTCACTCCCTCTCTGCCCGCCGACTGCGTATCGACACTGCCAAGAAGCACGTTCCTAAGCTCATGATCCAGATGGTCGCTAGTCAGGAAACCCTCTTTCGTCGGACCCGGTCCCCCAACTATCAGCGCAGTGACTTGGTGGCTCTCGAGAAATGCCTTCTTCGCATGCTCCGCGACCCGTCGGAAGAAGTGGGTGAGCTCCGTGTCGCGTTCTGCTTCGTACCTCCTTTGGTTCAACCCGCCCTTGTCGGACCTTCCCGGAATCCCTGACGTGATATCTCCGACCGGCTCGAAGCTGTCACCATCAAGTATGCCAAATCCGGCCTCCTTCGAATCCATGGCGATGAGCCCTACGACCCTCTTGTCTCTCAGCATAGCCCTCAGGGGCCCCAGGCTAAAATGGTCGTCAACCCTGTAAAGATAGGCGGCGATGGGCTCAGGCGGGACGACTTCCTCGACGTTCAGGAGCTCGCCTTCCGAACCTTTGGCGGCGAAGGTTCCGGCGAAAATTGCCAGCCCGTTCTCTGGAATCTCCTTCCTCTGCTTCAGGCGCTGGACCATCGCCTTGTGGGAGGCTTGAAGGCGTTCCCTGACGCTCTCGGATTTCATGGCAGCGTAATCGGGTTCGTCCTTGAGAATTGCGATCGTCTCGTCAATGGACTTCCCCCGAGGTATGTAGAAGGAGATGAACTCCTTCCCCCTTCCTTCCTTGTCCGCCAGCCACGCTATGAGCTTGCTCAGCCTGTACCGTTCCAGGGAGTCAGAGCCTGCCATTCAGGATCGCCACTCTCGTACTGATGCGGCAAGACTGCTTGTATTTATGATAGACGTTCTCCCTGATCAGCGGGTGCGGCGGGGACAAAGAAAGAACGAAGTATTTGAAGGCGAGCGTGCCAGCATAGCCGAGAGCAAGTCCCATTGGACGAGTCGCCCGCGGCAATCAGCAGGGAGATTCCGGTCCAGGAGGGCCTCTCGCCCCAGGAAGTGCGTGGAATGGCCGACTTCATCAAGATGCACTATCTGGACGTCCGCCCGGGGCAGGCCGGCCACCCATACCGAGAGAGTTGGTCCGAGGACGAGGGCAGGATTGAGCTGTCCTGGAAGGTATCAATGCCCCCTGGCGTAACGCCGGCCGGAGTTACGCCCCCTGAGACCAACGCGCTCTTGTCCATAGGGCCCAGCTCCGTCTCCGTCTCGTTCTCGGACCAGGATGCCAGCGATGCGCAAGGGGTCAATGTCTGCTTGCGAGTGGCCGACGACATCGAGGTCCTGGTCGCCTCCTTTCTGACGAACGCCAGGATGACCAGCCTCTACTTCGTCTTCTCCAGCGGGGCCGGTCAGGCCGCACTTGACGTCCCGAGCTCGTCCGAGGGGGTGTGGAGGGCGGCCATGAAGAGGATCTTCACCGGGAACATGGTGAACCTCTACCTGCTGATCATGGCTGCCAGCTTCGTTCTATTCTACCTGCTGGGCGATATGGCGATATTCGCCGTCATCGGTATGCAGCTCCTGGTGTTCTTCTTCTCGGACCGGATTGCCCTCGGGGTGGGAAGGGTGCGCCCGACTGCGGGGAAACCGAAGGTGACCGTCGTCAGCGTTGGCGTCCCTCCTGCGAAGAAGAAGTGGGTCATGAAACATGCCAAGGACACGGCCCCGGACACCACCGAGCGGCTCGAGAAGGCGCTCGCGTTCGAGTCTCAGGATGAATCCCATGCGAAGGAAGCGGTGGAGGAGGCGCTTGCGAGCTCCGGTTTCAAGTTCCCCCCGGGGGAGGTCAGGATGATCACCAGGGACGTCTACGGCCTTGTCAAGGGGGTGGCGGACCGCTTCCGGCTCCCGGTCCCAAAGATCGTCATCATGAACAACATCGCCGCCAACGCTGCCGCGACGGGCGTCTCACCGGGCCGGTCCGCCATCAGCATCACCGCGGGATCCCTGGAGGACCTTGACGACCCCGAGTTCTCCACTGTCGTGGGTCACGAAATGGGCCACATCAAGGGGCGGGACTCCCTCATTCTCTTTTCCTTGACGTTCTTCCTATACGTGGGGGGCTTCTACCTGTGGCTTCCGCTGCTGCTCTACCTGGGGCTCTACTACTATCTACTGGTCTTCGCCATAATCTACGGAGTGGGAAAGGTCCTTGAGACCAGGGCCGACACGGAGTCGGTCGTGAACCTGGGCCAGCCCGGCGTCCTGGCCGCGGCCCTCACCAACATAGGTTTCCGGCAGCTCTACTACGAACGCTACACCCCGGGCCTGAAGCTCCTCGACTGGCTGAAGTTCGACCCCCACCCTCCGATCTACTTCAGGATACAGAGGCTCTCCCGCATGGCTTCGACCGGAGCCGTCGTCAGGCACACCTTCCTCGTATCTCTCAGGGATTGCACCTTGGGCTTCCTCCGCGCCCTCGTCGGCCTCTAGATTCTCAGCGCGTCGCCCCCGCGGAGATGGCGGCTTTGGCTATCCACTAGGGAATCCCAGATGGCGTACCTTCAGGGGACGCCATCACAATTCGTTTGGGCAATCATGAAAGGGAGAGAATCCCGGAGTGGCCTGCACGGCCCATGATGGATGGAACGACAACAAGACTCCCCGCAAATGCCTACTTCCAGGTCGCTCGACGCATCGATCACACTGTGAGGGTGTGATTGGAATCCAAGGCTCAGATCCGTTCCGAGGTCCAAGCTCACGTTCTTGCTACGCTGCCGGTGGACGACCTCTAGTTCTCCGTAATGCCCCTAGTTTTGAGCCAGGCTTGCACCTTTTCGTCGATCTGGTTTCGAAGTTCCCGGAACTTGGCCAGCTTTTCCTCTTCTGTTCCCTGAAATGCCGCCGGGTCTTCGAAAGGCCAATACAGTCTTGTGCCCACGCCGGGTATGGTGGGACATCTTTCCTCTGACTCCGCACACAGCGTTATGACTATCCCGAAATGTGTCGTTCCAAGATATTGTTTCAATTCCTTCGGATACTGGCCGCTCAGGTCGTATCCCAATTCTCTCATGACTTCAATAGTGTACTGGTGAATGGGCCGAGGGTCAAAGCCAGCACTGTATACCTCAAATTGATTACCCGCATACTTCCTCAGGAACGCCTCAGCCATTTGGCTCCGCGCGGAATTCCCTACGCATAGAAAGATGACTTTGGTCTTCTCCAACCCCTAATCACAACCTCTCTTCACTGTCTGCGAGCACTTCGATAAAAAGAGCTTTCCCAGAAACTTGTCGGTCGCAATGACCGTCGGCCAGCTTGATGTTATCGTTTTCTTTTCCGGCAGCAATAGACATCCAAAGGAGCCGCAGGTCCAAGCCCACGCCTACAGCTGTTCCACTACCTAGGGTTAAAGGTGTAGACGTGCTACCCTCAATCTGGATGAAGGTTAGCAGGCGACGAGCTGCTCTAGTGACTGGTTTCTTTGTTGCGACTATCCTGCTCCTTGCTTCGGTTCTCCCAATGAAGGATACGAGCAAGACAGTGATGATTCTTGCTCCCGCCAGTTCGATTGGCACGACCACCGTCTCCCTGCAGGGCAACTCGTTCGTCGAGTTCAAGCTGCTCGACATTTCGTTCCAGCTGCCCCAGAGCAAATCGGCCTGCCAGAGCCAGGGCCAGGACGAGCCTTGCTGGTCTAACGCCATCCTTTCGGGTAACTATTACGCGAACGCCAGCTCGCCGCTGTCGTCCCTCTACGTATCGGTGAACGGAGTGGACAATGGTGGCATGGAATGGAACCTGGTCTCACCGTGGTTCACCCATACCTACTGCTCGGGAGGTCCCGGCCAGAACTGCACGACCATAGTCTCCCCGAACGACAATCTCGTGACGACCCGAAACGACTCGTTCAGCATCAACGTGCCTAGTGGGGCGAACGGAAATCCGACCTTCTCAGCAGGCGAAAACTACTCCATCGTCCTTGTAGCCAGTTTTGAGGATGGGTCCAAAGCCACCACCTCCCTTTCGGTCATGGCTGTTAATGCAAGTGGTATGCCAGCGAATTGGTACATCCTGCCGTTGTCCTTGCTTGTTGTCTCGTTGGCAGCCGTCGTCTTGATAGTGTTACTCCTTCGTCGGCGAATCGCTCCAAGCTCAGAGAGTCTGCCACCATCAGGCAAGCCTACGTAGCGGATTCGTTTTCGCAGGTCCAAGCCCACGCCTAGCATCGCATAAGAAGGATGATAGTCTAGGCAGACAACCAAGAATGAATGTCAGAAGGAGGACTGTAGGCCTTGCCATCTTATCTCTAGGCCTGATTCTGGTCTTCCTTCTGGCTCCCATAGGCTTTCTCCCCACTCTAGGATATCCTCCAGGATCGGTTATGGGCGGTGCAACCGTCGTTTCTTGTGACCATGTCGTCTACAGGATAGACCGTCAACCCTCGCTCAGTGCAGCCCTGCTTGGATTCGGAGTAGTCCGGTTTGAGGTGGCCAAGTACTCACCTGAAGCCTGCAGCCGGATAGGCCCCCCTTACACAAGCACCTACTGCATCTGGACCTGGGACATCACGAACGTCACTCAGTATCTTCGCTGACAACTTTCTGGGTAGTTCCAAGCCTAAGACTTGGTTCTACTTCCGGTTCATTGACTTGCTTAGGAAGGCGCGGCTGCTCCGTCACCCTTCTTCACGAAAACTGCGAATCCCACGATTCCGGCATATGACCCGAAACTAGGTCTACCGACGTTTGGTACTATGGCTGTGGGTGACTCGCCATTTGCCTGGATTTCGTCAAGGAAACTGCCGAAGTCCTTTAGCTCATTCTCAAAGTTGGAGATATGATAGTAGTAGATTCTCCAGGCCTTCCCGTCATAATAGATCCCCATCTCACACTCAACTCCGAGATGTCAGAATGGCGTGTGCAACTTATCCCTTTCTTGAGGCTGGTACGACATCGAAACACATCATCTCACTCATTTCTTCGCGGGCCCAAGCCCACGCCCAGCATACTTAAGAGACAAAGATGACAAGTCTAGGCTGGCTCTGAGGAATGGAGGTAGGGGTCAATTTCAGCAGCAGGTACCTGCAACCGATCGCGATCCTAATCCTAGCAGTGCTCGTCGGGTCCCTTCTTACCATGGGCCTAATTCTGGCCTGGTTTCCACATAGTCAGACGCCAGCCCTTGATTCTGCTTTTGCGTTCTTGTTTCTGGGTTCAGCAATTGCTTTCGTTCCAGTTGCGCTAGCAGTTCGTCATCTAGACATGAGATCTGAACTCGCAGACTTGGCGTTTTCAGATAAGGAGAAGCTCATCACGTTGGGACTAGAGAGTGGCCAAAGACAGATCTCCGTAAGACCGAAGGGAGCCAAGATGCTTGGTCGGCTTACCCTGAACGTGAAGACCGGCCTGGTTTCCTCGGTGAGGCTGGATTTCTCCGACCCCCTAGACCTTGCCAAGACGTACACATACATCGAAGGCAAGCCACCGGTGCCCGGCCCATCAGCCCGCCTAGACATGTGGCTGGAGCAACACCTGCATCGTACATGAGTCCTCTCCAGTGGTCTGCAGGGGTCTTTCCACTCCCTAGCTATCCCTCTCAACAAATCTAGAAACACCATGCCTAACTTCAGTTTCTGAGCAGGTCCAGGCCCACGCCCAACTCAGAATCAGAGAGAAGCCTAGAGGACCGCAATCCCCAAGAAGGCTGGGAAGGCGGATACATCCAGGACGACAGCTAGACCGACGACCGCGCCTCTGAACAGGAATGGCGTGTCTGATGAGAAGACGCTCGGTGCAAGAGCGACCCAAGACGCAGAGCGGGCGGAGAGAGGCCCTGCTACTCCTTCCTAAGCTCCGACAGATTCCGCGCCACGACTTCGTCGGTCGCGGCCATCTCGTCCTCCGGGCTGAACTCTAACCACTCCGTCCCGGCGTCCGTCACGGTTGTATGCCCGGGGGCCATGTAATAGGAATCGCCCGTGTTGAGCACCTCTTCATGGTCGGTGTATCTGACTAGCTTCCTGCCCTTCAAGATCATGCCCCAGTGTGGTACCGGGCACCTGTCACCGGGCAGGCCTTTGAAGGCGGGGGCCATGTCAAGCGTCTCGTGACATACTATCATGGCCACACGCATCCCTCCCCACTTGGTCTCGCGAATCGTAATCTCCTTTTCATCCGTGGTCTTCGGCATGTCTACCATCGAACCCTTCATAGGCCATCGTTTCTGGGTCGAAGCTAAATGAGTTGCGA
Organism: Conexivisphaerales archaeon; assembly: GCA_035543015.1. Classification (GTDB taxonomy): domain Archaea; phylum Thermoproteota; class Nitrososphaeria; order Conexivisphaerales; family DTJL01; genus DATKKG01. The sequence goes on from DATKKG010000059.1 coordinate 7,991, forward strand.
TGATTCTCCAAATGAGGGGTTATCTGAAGGTTCCGCCGGGGTGAATCCTTCTCTTGAATACAGGCTGAAAGAGCTCTATCACATTTGGGAAGGGAACCTGGCTCCGACGCCCTGATATGCGGCCATCACGTACGCCATTATCTGGTGGTGTTTCTCCGAGCAGGTCCAAGCCCACGCGCCACAGATCCCGGCAGATGACCATTTCCTCATAACATGCCCCCCACCAAAAAGGCAGCCACAAGCCCAAGTGCTGTCAAATAGAGGTGGCGAATCCTCCTTCTCCCCTCCTGTGGTGTCTTGCTTTCGTAGAGCTCGAACGCGAAATAGCCGATTAGGATGTCGACGACAGCGACGATTACGAGGTAGCCGGTCCCCAACCAATCCATCGCGAAGGGTGTGAGAGTTCCCACGATGACCAAGATGTAGAGGAATGTCGAAACCCTGAAGGCTTGGGTCCTACCATGGGTCCTAGCCAGGGACCTTACATTCCTTTGCGCGTCCCCGATGACATCCATCGCGCCCCCGGCAATCTCCTCTGCCAGGTCGAACATGAAAGCCAGACACCCAAACGTCCACACCAAGCCGTTGACTGGTCCAGCCGAAGCCATGCCTCCAATCACGAAAGTCGAGGCGACGGACACACTCACCATCGTGTTCCCGAGAAGCCCTGCTTCCTTGTACCTCCAGTTGTAGAGGAAGCCCACAACCCAAAGCGCTGCGGCGGCGGCGAGCACAACGAGACCCAGAATACCCGCAGCCACCAATCCTGCCAAGGAGAACGCGGCTTCCGTGACCATCAGCTCGGACTTCGTAATACGACCTGAAGGAAATGGCCTCTCGGGATGGTTGACCTTGTCCACCTCGTAGTCGAAGTAGTCGTTGGAGATCATCGCCGCGCCAGAGATGAGGAAGCCCACTAGGAAGCCAAGGATGGCCGTCGATACTGTGGGCAAATGGCCAAGAGCCATGACTTCACCAGCCACCACACAGACGCCAGCGGCGGCAGGAAGCTCCACCTTGACGAGCTCAGCAACGGCTCTTGCCTTGGCAACAATCATCGTCGCCATTATTACCACTCGAGACTTGGGTGGCTTGTAAGTCTATACCTTCACATATCCTTGTCCTGTTGTCGAACCCCTTCTCATTTGAAGCCTAGGATTCAGCAGTTCGAGGACGTTTGGACCGACCCAGCATCATTATTCGCGGCTCCAAGCCCACGCGCTGAGTCAGCTTGCTCAAATATCAGGACTGAGCATCATGAGTCGGATGTGGACGCGGTTAGCACTGGCGACTCTCGGAGCCATCATTGGAGTAGTCTGGTTCGCTTTGGCACCTATCAGGGGAGCGTGCGGAGTCGTTTCATGCGTGATTGCCTGGGGTCCCAACGTAGGATTGATATTCGTATGCATGATTGCTGGGTACTCTATCGGCTGGGTCGCTGAGAAGAGATACAAGCCGCGTGTCCACGCCCACAGCTAGTGCACTTAACTAGTCCAGACACCCGACGCGTAACTTCAGCACACTTTCGCAGGTCCAAGCCCACGCCCAGCATCGTATAAGAAAGGGGAACAATGAGCTTCCTGCGGATGAGAAGGAAAGGGCTCTCTCTCCTTGCTTTGGCACTGACTGGGCTAGTCTTGGCCTTCCTGTTCGTTCCTCTCATCAGTCTTCCACCACTCCATGCCCGCGACCAGCTTGACATCGGACACTATCAGTATGACATCTATCGTGTAGTGTCGCCAAGCTCGTGGCTATTCTCTTTCGGAGGGATCCTCTACCACAGCACGGTATACTCAGTGGACCAGACAGTAGTTCCGCCTGTCCATACCCCGTTCCGCTACATCTTGACTTGGAACGTGTCCGAAGTCTACCAGTATCTATCTCCCTAGTTGTCTAGGATACTGCAGCTTGAGGAGAGTCTACTATGCCTCTGAGCAGCCCCGAGCCCACGTCGGTTCGTATAAGAACGTGAGAAGTCTACGAGTTGCTAGGAGAGAGTAGATTGCGGAGGAGGAGCAGAGCTGTAATCGTGGCTGCTTTGGTTTTGTTAAGCTTCTTAGCCGTGTTTGCCCCCGTGATTTCAGTTCCTGTGAAAGAGTGTGGGATTGCAGACGCCAATGGACCTATTTGTGAGACGTTCAAGCGGTATGAGTCACTTACATTCTATCTCTTTGGCATAGGCATGGTCATCCCACCACCCATCGTCTTGTAGCAAGGACCCATTTCTTCGTAGGTCCAAGCCCACGCCCCGTAGGCTTCGTAAAGCTGAAATGCACCGTCGAATTCTCAGAACTTGATGAGCCGCGGGGCCAGAGACTGTGTCAGCGGAATCATGCTTGCAAGGCGAAGATTCCTGGTCGAGAAAAGACTGGCCACTGACTCTGCTGACGCGGGTCTGATAGCGATTCCTGGAGGTCACGTTGAAGGCGGGGAATCACTCTTTGAAGCTCTTTCGAGGGAAATGAAGGAGGAATTGGGGGTGGATGTCAAAAAAGCTCGGCTCGTGGGAAAGGAGGGGTACGTCGCTTCTGATGGCGAAAGACAACGAATCCACTACTTTTTGATCGAGGAATGGGATGGTACGCCTGCAGCACACGAAGCATTTTCGGTCTACTGGGAGATTGACACTGGAAGGCTCGTAGACCCGGATAGGGCGGTCGTCGAGAGAATCCTCCAAGATTGATCTTGGATTCTCTGTTAGCACTGGTAGGAAACAGTCAGCCTATTTCTTCATAGGTCCAAGCCCACGCCGTAGGTTCGTTACCATCAAATAGGATAGGAACCTCCCTCTCATCATAGATGCGAGAATGCCTAGGGCCGAAATGGAGAAGACACTAGCTGCAGTGGTGGCGTGCCTAGTCGTTCTACTCTTGGTGTCATCGTCTATGACGTTTCTCTACTTGCAGGACCAGACAGCTCTTAAGGACTCCAGGATAGATGTCAGTATTCTACAATCCGAAGTAGACATCTTGACGTCTGAGCTCTCGGCGAGGAGTCTGCAGGCCGATAGCGCTCAGCAGGAGCTAGAACAATTGCAACAGCTTGTGACAAGCCTTCAGTGGCAGATCCTTAACCTAACGGGAGGCTTTCCGTTTCCAGCGCCGTCCGGCAATTACACTAACGTTACTCTGACAGGGGATCTTGCCCTTGCTGTCTGCGCCGCCTACAGGTCACCCTGCCTACAGTATCCTAGCTTTCAGGCCAAGGTGTATGCTAGCGGCAACGATACGGTGTACGTGGTGGTCGTGACCTTTAACAACGTCCCTGAAACATTGGAGATGCTCTCTTCCAACACCTCGAAGTTCTGCATCACTCCGCCCTTCCCTGGAGCCACTATGTGCCCCTAGATTCTGACCCACGGCTTTGACGAATCGGTCATCAGCCCATTCCTTCGCATGCCCAAGCCCACGCCCAGCATGGTATAAGAACGAGGAAAGGAGAAATCGTCTCACATCGAGCAGTTGAGTGGAATAAGACAAGGGGTTGCGAGAACTGCCAAGGTGGTAATCGGGGTGCTACTAGTAGCTGTAGTGGCGTTGGCTGGCGCACTGGATCTTGCAATCACAAATCCTTCAGCAAGTAGCCATACAGTGACTACCACTACTACTGCAACTTCCACATTCCAAGTGACGACGACCTCTACGGTGACAGCCACGTCAACCACTACGACAACGACCACGGTTACAGCTGGTTTGAACCTCAGCGCGGTCTGCTCTACGGCTTCCTCGCTTCCAATTCTGCCTATCCCCAACATGCCATGGTTCACCGCAGGAGTCACCTACCCTGGTTCTTGGGAGGCGTTCGCAGTTGTATCTGACAACGGATCCATAGTGTTCAGTGGGTGCTACGCTGGAACGGGACAAGGATACTTCATCTATCAGAATGCGACGTTGAGCAGCAAAGCGACAATTCAGATAACAGCCTACAAGCTCGATGGAAGCACAAATGCCCTGCAACTTGGGGTCAACAACAGAACAAGCAGCACTAGCGCCCCCTATGGCTCAGCCACCGTGGCGGCACCTGTTGCGGGCCTGGCAATCTAGTTCTGCAGCTCCAAGCCCACGCCCCTCTCAATGCCACTCAGAGTCAATCCCGTGCCACACAGCCCTAAGGTGGGATAGGGGGCAATTCTAGGAATGCAAGGAAAGTGAGCGCCCCAAAGACTACCGAGAAGCCGACGACCAAGCCTTCAATTGTAGGCGGTAGCAGATGGTCTCTGCAGAAGAGGTAGTATGCCAACATCACGACCGGAAGAAGTAGCATGAGAAGTGGAACGCCAAGGAAGAATAGGCTCGCCGGCCATGCCCAGTAGCAGATGTGTCGTGTGCACGTGAAAGGGAGCGAAATGGGAATGGACAGAGTTATGATGGTCCATATGGCACCGAAGAATATCCCCAATCCCAAGCCGGCTCCGAGGAGAGCCCCCTTGATGAGCGACACTGATTGGGACTTGGCCCCCGCCATCATTAAGGATAGCTTTCTTCGTAGGTCCAAGCCACACGCCGCATGAAGATTCAAATCCCTCCCGAGTTTCTCTTACTTCTGAGAAGCCCCGTGAGCCAAGACCCGTCATTCACTGCCGACTCCTATTTTGCGTTTATCTCCAGGAGGCTAGTCGATGATGGCTTCAAGATAGGTCAGCCAGCCAACGCGGGCAAATACCCACTATCATTTGTGGCCAGCAGGGACTCTCAGGAAGACCTGGGCCCCAGAAGAAGATGGGTAACGGGGACCACTTGCAACATATCCACCCCCGAAGCACTTTCGGACTTCTCAGAGCAGGCTACAGACTACGCTTGGACCAACCGTGAGCATCACCTTCTGGGTATGTGGGCCGTGTACTCTTTTGCTCTGGTCGTAGCCGACGACTTCTCTCAGGAGTTGAAGGAGTCTATTCGGACCACGAAGCCAAGAACCAAAGGTATCATGATCATAGAGTTCCCAGTCCTCGTGTCGTTGAAAGAAAGCAAGCTCTACTTCTTCGAGAAGTCTCTGGTATATGGAGGATTGACGTACGTCGAACTGAGGAGGTGGGCCAACAAGATGGTGGGCTTCGAGACTCCTCCACCCAAGCCGTAGCTACTCCATTTAACAACTCATGAAACCCTACGCGTAACTTAAAGACTTGAAAGTTGAGCCGAAGCTAATATACGGCCAGTCGCCAATCTACTAGCGAAAGCACCTTTGTCCCAGACAGGAGTCTCTCCCAACTGGCAGGATCCGGTCCTCCAGAGATGGCTAGGACCAATGACCAGGGAGGCTACCATCTCAGCTTACAAGACTGCCATGAAGCTCTACCTCCAGTTCACTGGGATGACCCCAAGGCAGCTTGTCGACGAGGCTGTGGAGGACTTCCAGAGACCCCTAGACAAGAGGACGGACATCGTCAAGATTCGGATTAAGAACTTCAATCGATGGCTCCTTGCAAGGGGGAGCTCGGAGTGTACTGGTTCAGCCTACTGCGGGAGCATCAGGGGGTTCTACAGCGTATTCGGGATTGCCACCCACTTCCGCAGATGTGAGAAGATTCCAACCCCCAGGGTTCAGGACCCAAGATATCCCCTAACGGCCTCGGACGTCAGGCAGCTGGTTGACCACTCGGAAAGCGTCAGGGACAGGGCCATCATCACGGTGGCCTTCCAGAGCGGCATGGATGTCAGCACCCTATGTTCACTGACATATGGCCAAGTAAGGAGAGGTCTGGAGGCCAATGAAGTTCCCCTCAAGGTGGACTGCGTCAGGCCGAAGACAAGGGTGGCGTTCTTCACATTCATCGGCAAGGATGGGATCGCTGCCCTGCGAGCCTACATCGATGACTTCAGGTTCAAGGGCGTATTCTTCCAGGACAACACACCCCTCTTCCTAACGGCGTCCTTCAAGGGGCCTCCAATAGGCATCAAACCCATCAACATAGAGAACGCCATGCGGAGGACGGCAATGAAGGCGGGGATGGTCAAGCCTGAGCAGGTGGACAGGCACCACCACAATCCGGTAGGTCCCCATGGATTGCGGGAGTCCTTCGGTTCTATTCTGTCCAACAAGGGAATCCCAACAGCCATCGTCAACTTCCTTCTAGGCCATCAGATGAATAGGCTGGATGAGGTCTATATGAGGCCCAGGGAGGCCGAGATAAGGCAACTCTACGTCGGAGTCGAGCCCTTCATCTCCATCAGCCAGTCCAGCCAGACGGTCCTAGAAGTGAAGGAGAAGGTCAACAGCTGGGAGCTAGTAGTGGCAGATCTGGTCCAGCAGAACAGGGCCCTGAAGGAGAAGCTGGACAAAGTTAGTCAAGCCACAGAGGTTCTCCAGTTCCAGCTCAACGTCATAGACGGGCTGGAGAGGGCTCCTAAGGTGATAGTCGAAGATGAGTAGAATGGAAACCATACGCATTTCGAAGAAGGGTAGATTGAGCCTCCCCAAGGAGGTCAGGGAGAAGCTCAACATCATCGGAGGAAGCACCTTGAGCGTCGAGGAGAAGGAAGGAGCGGTCGTTTTGAAGGTCGCTCCACCTCAGCCCAAGGAGTCCAAGGCGAAGACGAACGGAGTGAAGGGGACCAAGGCAGCCAGGGAGGAGAAGTAGGTTGTCCAAGGGCCTGGCCAAGCTGAAGGATCAGTATTACGAGGAAGTGTACTACCGGTACAACGAGTTCGCCATCTCTTGGCCAGAGGCCCTTGAGCTGTCTCAGAAGGTGGCGAAGGCTAGAACTGTTGAGGAGCTGGCCGAGCTAATGGGCTACTCGGTATCGAGGGTCAAGAAGGACTTGGCCTCGCTTCATAGCCATCGCTAGGGCGCTTCCTTTTTCCTGTCTAGGACCTCTTGGAGCTGGCGTTCAGTCTCAGGGTCGTCGTCCAAAGGGAATATGAATTCGAGCCCATGGGTGGCAGCCACCGCCCCAGCTTCGAAGCCCGTCATCCACCCGTGCCTCAGGGTCTCGAGGTTCTCGAGCAGGCCGGCCGTCAGGGTAGGACTTGTTTTCACAGGCTCGTGTGATGTTCGCATCGGCTCTAGCCTTCCTTGACCCACACCCCGCGGGGGAGGGAGGGTCTGGGCTTCACTGGCTGTCCGCTCTTCACAGCTTCTTCGTCGAGCTTCTTCCTCTTTAGAATGGCCTCCATCGTTGCTAAGGTGTTTGGCTCTCGGTCGAAAAGGGGGAGGTCTCCGAGCGGCTTCGTAGTGGCGTTCACTCCAACTTCGAACCCCGCAAGGAAGAACTCCCTACCGAAGCAGCGAGATCTCTGAGTATACAGGTTTTCCATACAGTCGTGGTAGTTCTCATAGTCAGCACCGTTCATCTCTGCTTCAACTGTTTCGATTTTCCGTTCTGAAGTATCGTTCCTTTTCAAATCGTTCACTTCGCCTACTTCGGCCCTTCATGGGGCCGTAGCTTTGCCCGGTCTAGCATCTGTTGGGTATGGCTCTTTGTCTCAGGGTCGTCGTCTAAGAGGAAGTTGTACTTTCGCCCGTGCAGGGCGGACTTCTTCCCTGCCTCCACGCCCTTATGGTACCAGAACCTTATCGTCTCAAGGGTCTCAGCCAGGTCGACTGTGACCTTTCGCTCGTCAACGTCCGGTTTCCCGTGTGATTTCTTCTTCATTGCGTTCTAGCTCGCAGCGTAGTGTTCAATAAGGCGTATTTTCGGAGCCACTCCGATGTCAGAACGGGATTCCGTCATAAGGCACAAGCTTGAACTACTAAGATTACTGGAAAAGGCAGGTGGTGAGATACCAGCTGATCGCCTAGCAGATGTATCGAGGGACATCTTCGTCTGCGATGATACGCGGTACCAAACGGTCGGCCGGTTAGTCAACGGCGACCTCGTCAAGGAGAAAGTTGGTCCTAGAAGGTACTGCCTCACCGATTTGGGAAGAGCAGAGCTAGCCAAGGCAGCTGTTGCTAGGGAAAACGGCCGAGGAGAAGGCAGGAAAGCTGGGACGGTCAAGGTAGAAGTGGAATTGCTAGGGGGCATTAGCTGCGAAGTGCCATATGAAGTTGAGTTCGGCCAGATGGAGGGCTCATGGCTCGAGGACTATGTCCGTAGTAAGGCGTTTGTCAGCGACCTGAAGTACCTAGTGGCATCCGTACTCTATGATACGGTAGGGAGATCACCCGCCTTCGACCCTTACAAGTTGTCGGCATCAAGCGACGACGTTTTCGGTTTAGCGGTTCAGCGGGCTTTGGATTTTCACTTATCTGTGAAGCTTGATATTAGTGGGGCAGAGCTTCGGACCGGTCTCAAGAAGGACCAATTGACCAGACTTCGGTCACAGCTTCGGAAGTGGGAGAGAGTGAAAGGGCCAGAAGACCGGTTGCGGTCGCTAAGAGGTCTTGCCGCAGGGGCACTGATGAAGCTGAGCGTGAGGGGGAAGGTCATTACATTGGCCTCCGTACGCGAAGTGATTAATGAGGAGCTTCCCCTAATTGAAACTGAGAAACCTATGCAGTCACGGCACACGGCTGGAGAAGATGAGCTCAGGGTGATCCTAGATGGCTTGGCAAAGGAGTTCAGCTTCCCTGTAGTCATCCCAGTCGAATCAACCTTTGGAGTTACCAAGGGAGAGAAGGTGTACTTTGTTGATATGGATGCTCGGGAGAGGCTGGGCAAATGGATTTGGAGTCAGCTAGAGCCCAAGTCTTAGTGAAGAGAGGCAGAGAATTAATCCTAAATGGTACAATATCTTGGTATTGGCCTCTAAATAGAGAAAGGAGGTCAAATTGGTCTGGAAAGCCCTTGTTACAATGGAGGGGAAGAGGGGTCTATGCTTGGTCCATCAAGTAGGCCCAGAACTCCTCCTTGGTGGCTAGCGTTGCACCCGTGGGGGAGATCACCCTGACGCTATATTTCTGTATCAAGGTTTGAAGGTCATTCCAAACTTCGTTTTCCATTTGGGAGTCAAAATCAGTCTCCTGTAATAATCTGGACCATCTTTGGGCCTCTGGATTCAGCTTGTAAAAGTTGGACTTGTTATCGAACGGGCTAGGTTCGGCTATCAGGTAGCCGTGGTCAACGAGTGGGTCAAGATACGTCTGCTTGAGGGAAGAGTATCCTACCATGTTGCCCCTGGACCTCAGGAGCTCACGCATCTGGCTTGTAGTCAGCCCTGTGCGACCCTCTAGGGCAGGACGCAAGAACCGTTCAAAGAAGTCGACTTTGTTTGGGGACAGGGAGGTAGCCATCCCCTTCTCAGTCATCGCGAAAGCCTTCCCTAGGTCCTGCCGGTTTGGGACGATGCCCACCTTGCGGTCTTCCCTGACAAGGACAGCGCGGTGTTCTATGTTTAGGAAGGCGAACAAGTTCATGTATTTGAGGAGCCTTCGGAACTGTCTCATCCTTACGCCCGCATCTACTGGGAATCTCCGAGCTAGGATCCTGCCGAAAGGATTGTAGACCAAGTTGTCTCGCGGGCTCCCCCCTCCCTCGCTTCCAGCCGAGGCTTGGAGGTCTCTTATGGCTTCAGTAATCCTCAGGATTTCGCGTTCGGCATCATCCCTGAGACTCTCAGGATATCGGTCATTCAGGACAAATGAAGGGAGCCCAGTCAGCTCCGCCGTTAGCTCGTTCGCCATCCTGCGCTTGTCTCCGGACATCGAAGGGGACACGATGTTGAAACGTGAACTGATCTCCTCCCACATTGACCATTCCTCTTCGTTCCTAGCTGAGCAGAATATCGCCGCTGGCCATCCGCGCAGGAGAAACCTCCCAGTCTCTTTGGTTCCCATAGATGTGTCCATGGTAGGACGATATTCGCTCTCCCAAGTGTCATGACTAAGAAGCGGCTTGATCTTGTCCCAGAGGCGGGGGTCAGGAGCGTCCAAGAAGATGAGAAGCTTGTGAGATAGGTCAACGAGCTTCTTGGAGCCATCTTTGGCCATAACGATCCTCGCTTCAATTTCCTTGCGACTCGCTTCATTCTTCTCGGAGGCAAGCTGACGGTTCAACTCCTTGAGCCTGTCATCCAAAGGGTCGCCGTTCTTGTCTACCAAAGGCCCCTTTTCATAGAAGACGGCGGTCGGACTCATCCCCGCCAGCTTTATCGCGTTGGGGAAGAGGCTCGCCACGATGGCCATCGGGTAGGTCTTGCCTTCAGAAGATGGGGCCATAACCCCCAGGTTTTCCGGGTCGTTGGTGACTGCAGAGATGCCCACGCAGAGAAGGGAGTCTATGTAGTCCCGGTCTCCCTTGATGTAGGTCTCAAGGTACTTGTAGAGGGGTGTGCTGGCGTCGGAGGTCGGGGTGTCTCCTACTGTAGCCACGGAGACTCCTCCGATGCTGGATAACGGGTTGCGGTTGTTCTACTCATATCAGTGGCCTGGGATGGACCGAGTCACTTTGCATCTGGTATCGGAGCCACTCCGATTCCGAATCCCTTCTCTCAGTCCAGAAGGTACCATCTGCTTTCCCCGGCCATTGAGCTAAATGGAACTTCGAACGTGCAGTGCCTGCGGTACGCTGCCCTCTTCCATCCGTAGAATCTGGCCATCTTCTTCAAGAATATCGCTGGCTGGTTGCCGACGAAGGAGATCCCGTTCTCTCTCAAGATGGTCTTCACCCGAGCTCCGCTGAGGCGTGTTGTTCCTGGCCGACGGCAGAAGATCAAGATGGCCCAAACGGCCACCTTCTGGCCTTCAGGGGTGTCGAAGTCGAGCTTCCCCCAGAGATTCTCGCCCACAACCCATGGGGCTTTGTCCATCGATGTAGGTTCTCAGGCTGCCGAATATCAACGGTGCTAGTGAGAGGTGAGCGTCTCCTGTGATTCAAGGAGATCCTTGGTTAATCCTAGTATCTCTTCAGACTTATCGACAAGGTGCTTCGCACCGTCAACATGCGCTTTGTAGCCTTCCAAGTGGGCAGCATCATAGTACCTGCCCCACTGTTCGTGGGCATCAAGGAAAGCTGCCCAGCTTATTACCAAGATAAGCCAAGCTTCAAACCCTGTTCTAGGACCAATGATACGTTGAAGCTTGGTCTGGGCAGACTTCAATCTTGCAACCTGATATGTCAACCCCTTCCCCTGACGTTCCTCTATGATTTCGTCTAGGATGGCTAGCTTTTCTTCAGAGCCTCTGGACCTGTCCATCAGTTGGGAGGCCCTCGGGGCGTCAATCCTCAAAGCCTTGACCAGTGACTTCCATACTTCGTCGCTGATGTCATGGACTTGGTCGGCCTCCTTCTCCCACTCCTTCTTGACCTGAGCCTCAGGTTCCAATAGAGGGTCTAGGCTCTGTTGCCAGATTTTGTCGTCAAGGACCACAGCCGGCTTGTCAAAGAGCTGAAGGAGCATCCGGTAGGCAAGCTTGTACTTCTCCCCAAGCTGGTAGGCGATAGCAGCCTTCCGGTCCCCTCTTCTCATCATCCTTCGGTAGGTTGCATGGTCGTGTTCAAACTCCGACTCCCTCCAAGCTTTTACAATGAAATCTCTGATTACTCGCAGACAGGCCTTGGTAGAATCGTGGCCGATACTCTTGGCTATGGGTTCGAACTGCTTAGCGTCCCCAAAGGGTCCCAGCTCAAAAGCAGCAGCCTTAACGGCTTTCTCCGCACACTGCTGAGCGTGGTAGGCAGCAGTGGGAGGGTCGTCAGGAAGGGCCTTTCTGGCTGTCTCTAGGTCTTTGGTAGCCGTTTCAACCAAAACAAGGGTGTGAGGTTTCGTGGTAAACTAGTGAGCGTGGTCCGATTTATCCGTCTAGGCGACCGTTCGGTCCAGAAGCGCGGCCCGTTGGCTCTAGACAGTACGAATGTGCAGATATGTCCCTCTTCTAGACAGTGATGACTGTCTGAGGAAATTCGTTCGGCGGGGGCGAGTTGGTATGCTATCACTAAAGATAATTGCTCATCTTATACCGCTTCTCTATGACCCGTAAAGTCTCGATTTGCGGAATTCTAATGATGGTTGGGTGTCAAGGTCATTCTACGGAATACTCTTGGCAGTGGCCCTAACCAGTTAGCAGTTCTGTGCTAGTTCACTCCCAGTGACCAACGTATGGCCAGAGACCCAGCCCAGACTAGCACCAGAACCGAGATGTGGCCTATTTCGTAATGTCTCTGCCCTGATAGCCAGAGACCTCTCTCAGCTAATACATTATCAGTTGATGTTGAGACAGTCCTTTTCCACCTCATACAAGTCATCGCATCAATACATGCTATTTGGGATAGCGACGAGAGGAGGCTAGTCGGCTAGGTTATAAGTGGGGCCTCCATGAGGTCTATGAGTTAAATGCCTGGCAATTTGGCACTGAGTGTTCCGTCTGAGAAGGTGGTCGACGCAGATATCGTCGAGGCGATCGACGTGCCGGCTGAATTCTCCGGCTTAGTCAGACGACACTATGACCGCATACTCCTAGACGACTCCCTGTCCGACTTGGAGGCAGTCCTCTTCTCACTGAACCTAGCCGAGTTCAAGGCGGGCACCTCAGGAGCTGACTACGCCGAATGCAAACGCATCTTTATAGGGCTTGGAAGGAGAGAGGAGAACTTTAAGGTCAACATCTATCTGGCGAAGAAGAAGTCACTTCTCGTGGCCAAAGGAGACGTCCTCGAATTCACCGTCCACGGACTGAGAGCCCTCGAGAAGGTCCTAGGAAAGGACCACAGGGCCCCTGTGTTCTTGATAAAATCAGACGAGGCTTTTTCGGCCATAAAGCACTTCGAGGAGTTCCTTGCCTCCGATGCCAAGGCCGCAGATGTGTCGCTCTGCGACCCATACGTGTCGCCTTCCACGCTCTTTCCCTTCTCGGCGCTGAAGGGTGACCTCAAGACCCTCCGAATACTTACCGCCAACATCTTTGACTCCGAGAAGTTCGGCGAATACAGAAAGAAGTTCGAGAAGGAGATGAAGCTCGTCGTCGAAGTCAGAAAGAGCAGGCACATTCACGACAGGTATCTACTGGCTCATGGAAAGTGCTGGTCGATCGGCTCGAGCATCAAGGACCTCGGCAACAAGGATACCATCATCAAGGAGATAACGGAGGTCGCAGAATCCATGTCAGACCTGTTTTCCAAGAGATGGGCAGAAGCAGGTGAGGAGGGCGAATCAACTTGACCGAACAGAACAATGGCTCCCCGCCCAGGATTGAGATTACGTTGGAGGTTGACTATGGGGATTACAGGGCGAGCGTTTCTGGCTTCCTTGACTCCGAGAGGGACGCCAAGCCCCTGATAGCGGAATTGACAAAGGCCATTGCAGTAGTAAACGCTTCCAAGACCGATATCGAGAAGGCCCTGAAAGGAGTATCTATCTCCAAGCCCAAGACGTTGGGATTACATCCCGCTGAGCCATCAACATCAGAGCCATCGCCCGCAACCCCATTACCATCGGAGGGCAAAGCCGGAATCCTTGAGTTCTCGGAGGATGACGTCAGGTTTCCTCCGTCAGCCTTCAAGGTCTTGGGTTTTCCAGAGGCAATCGCCCTTCTGATGTATGAGATAGGCTCTCCACTCATGCCGGCAAGGATAACTCTGCTGATAAACAGGGGATTCAAATACATTGACGCGAAGAACGTCAGCTCCTGTCTCACCAACAGGACTAGGTACAAACTCCCTGGCTTTGTGATCAGGGAGAAGGCTGGGTGGCGGCTAACAGGGTCCGGCAGAGCTTGGGTGGAGAACGAAATCATTCCCAAGCTTGGTCCTCAAAGTGGAGGGAGCTAGATGGTCGAGGATGAGCTTGCCAGCATCAGAAAGATACTGTTGGAACATGAGAGGCGGATTGCCCAGCTTGAGAGGCTGTCCGAAGGGGGTCAGATTCACCTTAGGAAGGGGCTCTCCATCAGGGAATTCATCCTTCAGAAGCAAGCCAAGACAGACATCGATAGGACGCTTGTAGTTGGTTACTATCTGGAGAGCAACAGAGAGGTTTCCCCATTCAACGTAGATGACTTGGAAAAGGGTTTCAGAGAAGCCAAAGAGGTCGTGCCTAAGAACATTCACCTTGCAGTAATCGGGTGCGTAAGCAAAGGGTACATCATGGAAGCGGAAGAAAAGAAGAGCGGGAAGAAGGCATGGACGCTGACGAACAGTGGCATCGGCTACGTGGACAACGGCCTAGTCGTCCCTAAGCAGTAGACGGCACCTCAGATTGCGTTGAATGTATCTCTTCGTTACTTCGCAGGTCCAAGCCCACGCCCTACGGGTCACAGTCTCAGCGTTACCATCAGTTCTTGTCTTGTAGCAACTGATTGAGACTAATCAGCGGCGGCTTCCACTTCGTACCATAATATCCTCCGAGCATCCCAAAGACGAAGCCTAACCCCAGACCGCCTCCCTCAGCGATGCTCAGGAATGCCGACGTCATCACAGCCTGGCCTAAGCCACGGTGGAACCTCGGTTCAGAGTACATCGAAGCGGAAAAGAGAATCAAGAGCATGCCACACCCAAGGTTCCATGCTCCATAGACATCGGTCGGCCCGAAGAAAGCGGGCTGCAGAGTGAAACCAGGCAGGAAGTACAGGAAGGCGCTCATCAGACATGCCACGCCGGCCGTGAAGCTCATAACGAAAGCTCTCGTCGGCTTTGCCCTCCAATCAACTGGAGGATTTGCGAAGGGATTCGGGTCGAACTCAGGCAGAAGTCCCAATCCAGGGGATAGTCTCGAATGAGACACTTCGTGGCGACTTCGGGCAAGAACCATGGTCCACATTGCGAGAAGCCAGGCACCGGTAAAGATACCCCCGATCCCAAGAAGGTTTCCCTCTCCAAGCCAGGCATATGCACCAAGTGCTATGATGGCTAGTCCAATCCCCCAGGAGAGAGTGATGGTCAGGAGCTTCGAACTGCGAGAGAGCTTGGTCGGCGTTTCGCTTCGTCTTGTATTGAGGCCATGTACAGTTTTAACGTTTTCGCTACTGACCTGACCTTTTAGTTCTTACTAGTCATGAAACCCCACGCACAACTCAAGGACAGACGAGCCTAGCCCACTTCTTCGCAGGTCCAAGCCCACGCCTCAGCCTATCCATGCCATTTATGAGTGGGGAACCTGTAGCATAGAAGGCAGCAGCTTGGGCACTGAGGGTGAAGATGGTGAGGATTCAGGCGTTGTGAAGCGACCCCCTCAGTTCCTCAATTCGTGGCTTGTACTCACAGTTCTTCTAGCAGCGGCATTCATCATCCTCACGATTCAGGGAAGCAAGGACCTAGCAGCTGTCGCCTTTCTCGTGATACCACTCCCCCTAACTGTGAGCCCTTGGTATCAAGATAGAACAAGTCCGATTCTAAGACCGCCCTATTCCTGGGAGTGGGACATTCGTATAGGGGCTCTTCTGCTGCTGTTTGGGGTTTCGGCGTGGGTACTTTTCCCGTTCTATTCTCAGCTGCTTGGCATAGCCACCGATTTCATCCTAGTCCTCTATGTCATAGTCGCGCTCATAGCGGGGCCCGCAAGGATCGCAAGGGCTCTGTGGCGCCGGAGACAACGGAACGAAACCTGAGCCCTCCTGTTCTCTGAGCAACCCCAAGCCCACGCCCTCACGCACACTTCGACTGCCCTAGGGGCATTGTCAGTAGCAAGGTGGAGCCGAACTCAGGAACTCATAGGAGCCAAGAACCGAGACTGCGCCAAAGTGGAACAGGTAGTAGGAGAGTGACTCTTGGACCGTGATTGGAAAGGTCACGCAAAGACCGCCTTTCGACGGAAGCTGGGTCGGCTTCCTCATCTCAGTAGCCACACTGATAACCGCTTCCTACCAGCCCGTCTATGACGCCCTTCACTTCGTCAGGATTCTTGCGCCTAACCTCTTTCTCTGGGCAGCTGAGATTACTGTCTTGGCGCTCGCTTTGTGCTGGGTCGTCGGTAGGTGGGACTACTGGAAAGGGACGGTTGGGCAAGAAGGCACTGTTGGCGCAAGGTCCAATCCTGCAACGGTTGACCAGTTCAAGTGGATGAAGCTTATGGCTGAGGGCAAGACCGAAGAAGCCGCCAAGATTGCAGCAAAGTGGGCAGAGTAGTCATTTTCGCAGGTCCAAGCCCACGCCCCAAAGAATCATCTCCAAATGCAGCCTTATTATCCCAGACTAGCTATGACGTCACTAGGGACCCATCATGTCCGAGGAACCAGCCTACGTGTCAAAAAGAAATTGGTCCCTCCTTATTCTCGCGATACCTCCTCTCGTCTTTGGCGGCTTCTTCCTCTCCGTCCAGATTGTCTGGCTGCTAGGACCTCGCGGGTTGGAGTCAAGCATTTCGCCCTACTTGTTAGCTTCCCTTCTAGCACTCATTTCCCTTGTTCCAGGGGGTTATGTTGTAGGAGTCTTGGCACTTATGAAACGGACGGTCTTTTACGAGGACCATCTGGTCCTTGCTGGAACGAATGAAACAATCTCTTACTCCAACCTCCACATCAACGCCGGCCTTCAACATCCTAGAGGCCCGTATTCACATCTCGACTACTTCAGGATTCACGCTTGGACTGGAGCAAGGCAATTGTCATGGTATGTCAGCGCTGACAAGCCTAGCGGCATGGACGAGAACATACTGGCTTGGCTCGATCACAAGGTCAACCCCTATGAAGTTGCTACTTCTTTCTCATTCGGAGATGGAGGGTCAGTTCGTGTGGATTGCCCTCATTGCGGCTCTGAGACCGTAGTCAGGAGAAGGATTAGAGGTTATGTCAGGTGCAGACACTGCGGGCTGAGGTTCTTACTTTCGGACAACATCCTCAATGTTCTTTGAATGGGTGAGCAGGTCCAAGTCCACGCCCAGCCAGTTCAACATTCATATCTGTGGCATGTGCAAGAGATTCTCACGGCCCAGGATAGCTCGAGTAGGACAGGGTACATTGCCATAGCCGTCTTCTTCGTCGGGCTGCTTGGTTTCTTTAGTCTTCTTGCTATGCAAGGGTCGGGTCTTTACGTCCCAGGTCCTGGTGGACCCAAGCTTATCGTGTGGCCCACCAACGTGACGTTGATGAATTCGTGCCCTCAGGGCGGAGTAGCCCCCTGCTGGAACGTGACCTTATCGGCTGTTGATCAAACCACCGTGCCCTCCACTATCGTGCAGTTTCTGGTCAACCAGACCTCCTGCGATTACCTCAATTGCACATTTCAGCCCTACGTTCCTTCTTCGACCTGGCCCGTCAGATACACGACCAACGAGTCAGCTGGTGCCCTCTATACGACGCCCTCCCATCTCTCCATCACAGTGAAGTCAAACCTGGCAGTCACAATACAGTTCTACCTCGACTCCTCTGGCTATCCGATCGGAGGCCAGGCGCTCGCCAGTGGTCAAGATGTTTACCTCCACATGCCGGGCGCTGAGGGAGACATCTGGGCCTGCCAGTTTGTCCTCCCTTGAAATAGCGAAACCAGGTCTAGCGCCATTTAGCTACAGCATTTAACAGCGACCGAAACCCCACGCGTAACTTAAAGACTTATAATATTGTTAGCTGCCTATGCTTGCGCAGAAGAACATGAAGTTCGTCGCCCTCTTATCCCTGCTGCTTTTGGCCGGCGCCTTGTTCGCGGTCCCCGCTCACGCCCAGACCACGGGAAGCTTCGACAAGTCGGCCAACTACCTGTCTGCCGCGCTCGCGTTCGCGGGTTCGGCCATCGCCGCAGGCTGGGCCATCAGCAAGGCCGGTTCAGCTGGCCTGGCCGGCTCCGCCGAAAGGCCAGAAATCAGGACCACAGCCATCATCATCTCAGCTCTCGGAGAAGCGCTCGCGATCTACGGAATCGTCGTCGCGCTGCTGATACTTGGCAAGGCTTAGGCTACCCATTTCGTCAGCACTTTCTTTGTCAACCTGTCCACTACGATGAGCGAAAGCGCCAGCCCGAGCACAGACAGCCCCAGAGGGATGGCGGGATCGCCGTAGAGGGTACCTCCGTTGGCGAAGTACCCGGCGAGGAGGCCTCCCAGGGACCCTGCGGCCACGAGGAACCCCATTAGGATCGTGAAAACCATAACCTTCCTCTGTCGCCATGCCGTCTCCCTCTTGCTGGCCTCATCCTGCTCGCCCATGGAGCGCTCCCCTCTCGCCCAGACTATCCACGGCGCTGCTCGATAAGCTTTAATTACACCTTGCCTCTCGGCACCTTCGAGACAAGTCATGCTCGCCACCCCGATGCTGCTTGAAGGATCCGAGTGGCTAATCGTGCTGGTGTTGGTCGGCCTGGTCTTGGTCTTCGGACCCGACAAGATCCCCCAGATTGCGAAACAGGTGGGCAGGGCCAAGGCCGAGTTCGACAAGGCCTCCAACGAAGCGAAGAGCATGCTCGACACGGCCATGAAGAGCGCGGACCAGGAGGCCTCAAGCGCCACTGGGACCCTGAGCTCGACCATCAACGAGATGAAGAGCTCTCTCGAGAGCACGGTCAACGAAGTCAAGTCGTCGTTCGACACCGCCGTCAATTCCGCACAGGTGTCGGCGAGCGCAGTTCCGCCGACTCAGCCCGCACCTGTCGTCCCTTCAGGAGAGACGGCTTCGGTGCCCCCGGCGGCACCTCAGGCGGCCCCTTCGCAGCCAGTCCAGGCCAACGAAGTGGATGCGGACGGCCTCCTCAAGCTGGCGCACAGGATGGGAATAGACACGGCGGGCAAGACGAGAGACGAGATCTCGGAGGAGATCTTCTCGAAGTCCTCCGCGCAGACCAAGGCGTAGGCCCTTCGCGTGTTCCCGATGTCAACAGCCCCCGGCGAATCAATTCATATATCAGTGCAGCGAGGCTACAGTAGTCGGGAGTCCGTCCGCACTCAGGCTGGTGTTTGGTAGCTGGGCACTCGTGGCGACAGGT
The DNA here is from genome assembly GCA_035543015.1 of Conexivisphaerales archaeon. Classification (GTDB taxonomy): domain Archaea; phylum Thermoproteota; class Nitrososphaeria; order Conexivisphaerales; family DTJL01; genus DATKKG01. The sequence goes on from DATKKG010000059.1 coordinate 26,713, forward strand.
CCATGCCGATTTGGGACCACATACGGGAACTCATCAAGAGGATGAAGTGGGTCGTCATCATCTTCATAGTCTCCAGCCTTGTCGCACTCGCCGTCCCCATCGACCTGGGCTTCCTCAAGAACACTTCCGCCTACAACACCCCGGCCATCTGGCTGCTGAAGCAGATGCTCACGCTGAAGCCCCCAAGCCTCGAGCTTCTTTCAATCAGCATGACGGCTCCCTTGGAGCTCTGGGTCATAGCTGCCTTCGTGATGGGCGCCCTTGTCACCGCTCCCGTGTTCGCATACGAATTCTACGCCTTCGTCGATCCGGCGCTCTATCCCAGTGAGAGGAAGGCCGTGTACCCCGTGGTGCTCTCGTTCACGGTGCTGTTCATGGCCGGCTGCATCTTCGCCTGGTTCTTCCTGATCCCGCTGATGTTTGCAGGCCTGATGCCGTTCTTCGTCTTCGTGGGAGCCAAGCCTGCGATAGCCGTGCTAGACTATTACAACCTCGTAATGCTCTTCGTCGTGCTCTCCGGTCTCTCCTTCACCCTTCCGGTCTTCTTCGTTCTCCTGGTCCGGTTCCACATACTGCGCACCTCCCTGATAACCAAGAACAGGAGGTACTACTACGCCGGCCTCTACATATTGGCGGCACTTATCACACCTGACGGGGGCGCCTGGGCCGATTTCATAATGTTCCTGCCGCTGGCGGCCCTCACGGAGATAGCCATCCTCATCGCCAAGAGGTACGAGAAGGCCGAGGAGAAGGAGGCTGCCGCCCCCGCGACGGCGGCCGTCCCGGCGCCGCCTGCCCGCTGCAAGTACTGCGGCCATGAGCTCGAGAAGGGCAACCCCTTCTGCCCCAACTGCAAGCGCAGCCAGGTGTAGCGCCTAGCCGAAAGGCTTCAGGACCTCTAGGGTTTCCTTCAGGCCCGGGTCCACCCCCGTCAGCTCCTGGTGCCTCCGGAAGAACATGAATATCCTGATCATGGGGCCCAGCGTGTTGAAGAGGTTCGCCGTGTGGTGCATCTTCTTCAGGATGAAGTTGTAGGCGTCGTCGTACACGCTGAACCTCTCCTTGACTTCGCGCTCGTAGGCGTCCAGGTCTCCCAGGTTCTCAGCCAGGATCTTGGCGCAGATGATGCTGGGGAGTATCCCCTCCCCCAGGATCGGGAAGACGGTGCCCACCGCCTCTCCCACTCCCACCACGTTGCCGCGCCTGAAGGGGGTGACAGCCTTCGGCGAAGCCACCCTGATGGGCTTGCCCATCTTCCTGACGACCTCCGTCGCCGGATAGCTGTCGAAGAAGAGCTTGCACCTCGCCTCCTGGTGCTTGATCGCGTCCCCAGCCCCAACGTAGGCCTCGCCTTCCTTCAGCGGGAAATACCAGAGGTAGCCCGTGTAGCTGTCGAAGGGCTCCACGTAGAAGTCGTCGAATGGCGCCCTGTCGTATTTGACCAGATACTGGACGCAGGGGATCACCATGTCGTTGCCGGTGTCGGCCGGCCCCAGGACCCTCCTGTAGGGCCCCGTCGCATCTATCACCATGTCGTACTTCCCTTCCAGGTCCCCGGGCCTGACGTAGGTGCCAAAGTGGACGTCCGTGCCGTCGGCCATGTCCAGGATGAGCCTCGGCTTCTCGAAGGTCGAAAGCTGGGGCGCCCTCATCAGCGTGATCTTGTCATGGGCGTATACGTACAGCTTCCTCCCTCTGTGATAGAGGTAGTCGTCGAAGTCCAGGCCTATGTCCTTGAGCAGCGGCGATATGCCGTCATAGCCCGTGCCCCAGGCGCAGGTGCTCGTGAAACGCTCCCTGGTCTGGCCCTCGAAGATCTCGACCTGGTGTCGCCCCTTCAGCAGGGCCGAAAGGTAGCTTCCTGAGGGACCCAGCCCCACGATCGCGATCTTCGAAGAAGGTCACAGCTTCCTTTGATACGACCCTTGAAGTCGACGGCTATTATATATTATGATATCGTGCGTTTTTCCCTGATAAATTTAAATCAGGCATTCAGTTGAGGATTGTGAGAGCGTCGGAGGGCATCTGAGAGCTTGTTCGGACCCGGCCAAGGCCTTTACTGGTTCATCGTCTTCGCCCTTCTCGCCCTCATCTCAGGCCTGCTCTTCCTGATCATCCCGTTCTTCCTGGCCCCACGCAGGCGGAGCGCCATAAAGGAGGACACCTTCGAAGCGGGCCAGCTCCCTCCTGGCGCCAAGAGGATCAGGTTCGCCCTGCAATACTACGCGTACCTCCTCCTGTTCCTCCTCTTCGACGTCACCATCATGTTCCTCTTCGTCTGGGCGTATTCCTTCTTCGGCGAGGGCCGCTACGGCTTCGCCTACCCGCTCGCGCTCATCGCCGTCCTGCTCCCACCTCTGATCTACGCCGTGAAGCTCTCCAAGATCAAGGAGATGTGGTAGACATGACAGAGACACCCCGGGGGGACTTCTTCAAGACCTTCAGGATCGTCGTCACCATCGTCTTCCTCGCGAGCACGGCTCTCCTGCTCTACATGCTGTACGGCCCCGCGATGTCCGTCATCTCCTACTTCCTCAGGGACCCACAGGCCTTCCTCGTTGACCCGCTCTTTATGGTCCTCATCTTCCCTGGCCTGACCTACGCCGGCCTCGTAGCCTACCTCGCCATCTGGGGGGAAAGGAAGTTCGCCGCCAAGGTCCAGAACAGGGTGGGACCCCTCTACGCTGGTGCCCTCCCCGGCGGCATACTCCAGAACATAGCCGACCTCGTGAAGATACTCTTCAAGGAGGTCATCATCCCCCGAGACAGCGATAAGCCCATTTTCATCCTGGCTCCCGTCTTCGCGTTCATAGTGGGCTCCCTCCCGGTGGTCCTAGTGCCCTATTCGCCCACCTACGTCATACTCGACTTCCCGGTGGGACTCATCCTCTTCTTCGTCTTCACGGCCTTCTACCCCCTCGTCCTCCTGCTGGCGGGCTGGAGCAGCAACAACAAGTTCTCCTTCATAGGAAGCCTCAGGGCCCTCTACCAGCAGGCGTCCTACGAGATCCCGCTCTTCCTGTCAGCCCTGGCGCCGGTGATGCTGGCAGGCTCCCTCCGCTTGGTCGACATAGGCAGCGCCCAGGGAAGCGTTTGGTTCATCCTGGTCGCGCCGATCTCCGCGATCGTCTTCTTCACCTCAATCCTCGCCGAGCTTGAGAAGTACCCGTTCGACATCCCGGAGGCCGACAGCGAGCTGGTCGCCGGCTGGCTGACGGAGTATTCTGGCGTCCCGTACCTCCTGTACCAGTTCGGCGCCTACATCAAGATGGTCGCCTACGCGAGCCTCTTCACTGTGCTGTTCCTCGGGGGCTGGGCGGGCTTCGCCTTCCTGGCGCCCGAATGGTGGATGGTGATCAAGGTCGCCATAGTGGTCACCATCGTGATTTCCACCCGGGCGTTCTTTCCCAGGATCAGGATGGACCAGCTGCTCAGCGCCGGCTGGACCAAGCTGATCCCGCTGGCGCTCCTTTCACTGGCCAGCCTTGTGGTCCTCCAGATGCTGGGCCTGCTCGCTTTCTTGAGGTGACAAGATTGGACTACCTGCTCGCCATCGCGATCCTCGCATTCACATCCCTCATGGCTCTCCTCGCCCTCGAAAGCAAGTCGCTCGTCTATGGCGCGGTATCCCTCAGCGGCTTCTTCCTCGGCCTCTCCCTCTTCTTCTTCGAGCTGGGCCTGCTTTACCTGGGCGTCTTCCAGCTCCTGGTCTACGTCGGCGCGGTCTCCGTCCTGATACTCTTCGCGGTCATGGTCATCGGCCACACCCCGAGGAAGCCCACAGTTGGCAGGTTCGGGGGCTTGGGGTTCCTTGGGGGCCTCTTCATCGCCCTGGCCGCCGTCTTCGCGGGGCTCGCCATGCTCTTCTCCTTCCTCGACCTCGCCGTCGACACCATCCTTCAGTCACTCATCTACATCGGGCCCGTCGTCGTCCTCCTCGCGTTCGCCGTCCTGTTCAGGGGGGAGCCACGAGGACGGAGCTCCTACAGGTTCGAGGCTTTCGGCGTCCTCGGCGCCTTCCTCATCTTCGGCAGCTTCCTGGGCGCCCTTTCCTACCTCGGCTCCCTCTCCGTCTTCTCCGGCGACGTGACGTTCAGCATGGCCGACGTCGCCCAGAGCCTCCTCGGCCAGTACGGCCTTCTCATGGTCGTGCTCGGCCTGCTCCTGGCTTCGGCTGCGTTCGGCGCCGTGGCCCTTGCCAAGAAGGAGAAGGAAGAGAAGTGAACGAGCTCCAGTTCTTCGTGGCGGCGTCTGCCATCTTCTTCGCCATAGGCGTCTACGGCCTACTCTCCAAGAGGAACGCGGTCAGGATACTCTTCTCAGTCGAGATAATAATCAACGCGGCGTCGCTCAACATCGCCGCCTTCGCGCGGTACATGCCCTACAATCTGGGGAACGCCCAGTCGATAGCGATCTTCGTCATCGCGCTGGCGGCTGCGGAGGCGGCGGCTGGCCTGGCCCTGATCATCGAGGCCTTCCGCCTGCGGGGCAGCGTCGACGTGGAGGAAATGGACGAGCTCAAGGGATAGGTGGAGACATTGGACTTCCTTCTCATAGTTGCCGTCTTCCTCCCGGTCCTGGGGGCCGTTGTCACCACCGTGTACAGGCGGAAGGGGCAAGCCCTGTCAGTCTCCGCGATGACCACCGGCATCTCGCTTCTCCTGGTGCTGGCAGCGGCCTGGGCAGGCAGCGTCCTTTCGTCTGGGGCTTCGGCTTACTCCGAGCTCTACGACTGGGCCCCGCTGGGCACCGCTGGCCTCCGGCTTGACGGGCTCAGCATGCCCTTCGCCCTGATCGTTGGAGTCCTCTCCTTCGTCATAACCTTCTACTCTTCCCCCTACATGGGCCACAAGTTCCACGAAGACGGCGCCGAGAAGTGGGGCCTCTACTTCGCCCTGTACCAGCTCTACTTCTCGGGCATGCTTGGGACCGTCCTGGCCACCAACATAGTCGAGTTCTACATCTTCTTCGAGCTGATGCTCATACCGTCCTACTTCCTCATAGCGGAGTTCGGCTACGGCGACAAGGGCAGGATCTCCTTCATGTACTTCATCTGGACACACATCGGGGCCCTCGTGATGCTGGCCGGGCTCATCTACCTCGGCTTCTCTGCCGGCTCCTTCGACCTTTCCGCCCTTTCGAAGACGGCCCGGCTCCTGCCCGTCGTGGCCCAGATGTTCATCGCGATAGCCCTGTCGGTGGGCCTCTCGGTCAAGATGGCCGCCTTCGGGCTCCACGTCTGGCTGCCCCATGCCCATGCCGAGGCCCCCACCCCCATCAGCGCCCTCCTGTCCCCCGCCATGATAGGCATCGGCTCCTACGCCTTCTTCCGGTTCCTGGTGACCCTCCTTCCGTCAGGCTACTCCATCGTCTCCCCCTACCTCCTCTTCTGGGGCTTCATCACGATACTGTACGGGGGCCTCATGGCCCTGGCCCAGGACGACGTCAAGAGGCTCCTGGCGTACTCCAGCATCAGCCAGATGGGCTACATCCTGGTGGGGATTGGCAGCGCCAGCATCTTCGGATACGCCGGGGCCACCCTCCAATACGTGGCTCACGGGCTGGGGAAGGGCACGCTCTTCATGATGGCCGGCATCCTCATCATGCAGACGGGGACCCGCTCGATCTCGAAGCTGGGCGGCTTGGCGAAGAGGATGCCAATCACCGCCACGCTGGCGCTCATCGGGTTCCTGACCATCATGGGCGTGCCTCCCACCGCCGGCTTCATCTCCGAGTTCTTCCTCTTCCAGGGCGCCTTCTCCGCCGCCGCCCTGGGCGGCTCCCCTCTGAGGTTCGCGCTGGCCTTCCTGGCGATGCTTGCCTCCCTCCTGACCTTCGGCTACGCCCTGTGGACGATGAAGCGGATCTTCTTCGGCAAGCTCCCCGACGGGCTCGACGGGGCCAAGGACCCCTCGCTCATGGCCCTGGCGCCCATGTTCGCTCTCTGCGTCCTTTCGATAGTAGTGGGCATCTACCCCTTCCTCCTTGACAGGGCCGTCGACTTCTTCCGAATGGCGATAGGGGGCGCCTAGGATGGACTCCGGAGTCTTCGCCTGGCTCGTCTGGATCTTCCCCATGGCCGGGGCCCTGCTCACGCCGCTGCTCGCCCGCTTTGGGCACAGGGTCAGGGACTACTCCGCCGTCGCGTTCGCCTTCCTCTCCGCCGTTTCGGCCACCGCCCTCCTCCCTGTGCTCCTTGCCGGTCACGTGGTCGACAGCCAGGTCCCATGGTTCCTGGGGCTGGACGCGGGCGTCCTGGCAGACCCACTGAGCATCATGATCGGCACGGCGGTCTCCTGGGTGTGCTTTCTCATCATGGTCTACTCCCTGGACTACATGCACGGAGACGAAGGCCTCACGCGCTATTGGTTCTTCATGAACCTCTTCATAGGCAGCATGCAGCTCATCATCTTCTCCGACAACCTCCTCCAGCTGTTCTTCGGCTGGGAAGGGGTGGGCCTCTGCAGCTACGCCCTCATCGGCTACTGGTACACCGACGAGAAGGACAGGTGGGTTGGAACCGAGGGGGATACCGCCCTCGGGCAGCCGCAATCGTACTCGCCCAGCCATGCGGGCATGAAGGCCTTCATCACGACCAGGGTCGGCGACGTCTTCACCCTGATAGGCCTCTTCCTGATCTACGCCTATTCGGGCACCTTCCAGTTCCTCAAGCTCGCGGCCGACACCTCCTGGGCCACGGCTCTGCACGCCTCAGGCCTCCTCCTTCCCACCATGCTTCTGCTCCTCGGCGGCGCGGTGGGCAAGTCGGCGCAGTTCCCGCTCAACGAGTGGCTCCCCGACGCGATGGCCGGCCCCACTTCCGTGTCGGCCCTCATCCACGCGGCCACGATGGTCAAGGCTGGAGTCTACTTCGTCGCCAGGCTGGCCCCGATCTTCTTCATACTCCCCTTCGCCGAGAAGGGCGACTTCTTCACGGTCGTGGCCCTCATCGGTGGCTTCACGGCCTTCCTTGCGGCCTCCCAGGCGATAGTCAACAAGGAGCTGAAGAAGGTCCTCGCATACAGCACGGTCTCCCAGATCGGCTACATGATGCTGGCCGTCGGGGTGGCGGGCCTCTCATCCTCCTTCATCGAGGGGTACGTCTCATCAGTCTTTCACCTGCTCTCCCACATGATCTTCAAGGCCGGCCTTTTCATGGCCGCAGGCGTCCTCATCCACGTCACGGGAACCAAGTACCTGGACGGGATGGGCGGCCTCAGGACCCCGCTGAAGAGGACCTTCTACGCCTTCGCGATACTGGCACTGGCGCTGGCCGGGATGCCGCCCCTGAGCGGGTTCTGGAGCAAGGACGCCATCTTCGCCTCGGTCCTGGGCGGCCAGGGCCCCGTCCTGGGCCTAGTGTACCTCGCCGCCAGCGTCTCCGCCCTCCTCACGGCGTTCTACAGCATCAGGATGGTGGGCCTGGCCTTCTTCGGCCATGGCCGGAGCGGGGGCGAGCACCTCCACGACGCCGGGCTCCGTGAGTTCTCCACCTATGGGATCCTCGCCACCGCCACCGTGGCCATCGGGCTCGTGGGCCCCCTATTCGAGAACTCCCTGTTCTCCGCGCTCGGTTCCTACATATCGGCGTTCGGCCTCGTCGAGAGTGGTGCGTTCTCCCTCAACCTCGCCGCCGTCGCGACGTCCCTTACGGTCTTCACAGTCGGCGCCGTCCTCGCGTACCCATTCTACATAACGGGAAGGATGAGCCCGTCCAACTTCGTCGCCAGGAGCCCCCTCCTTCAGGGGGTCTACAGCTTCCTGTGGCACCGCTGGTATCTCGATGCGATCTACTACAAGCTCTTCGTCAACCCCGTCCACAGCGCCTCGACGTGGGGCTACAGGGTCATCGAGCAGGGGTTCTTCGACAGGCTCAACGGGGTGGTGGCCCTTATGGCCCGCACCATTTCATCCGCCGGGGACTGGTTCGACCGCCACATAGTGGACGGCATCGTCAACGGGGTGGGCAGGGTGGCTCGCGTCGTCTCCGAGAGGTTGCGGAGGCTCCAGACGGGCGTTGTCGAATCGTACCTCTTCTTCATCCTGGTGGGCGTCTTGCTCCTGCTCCTCCTTCTCACCTACTTCGCAGGAGGCGTCCCCTAGCTTGGCCTTCCCCATCCTCAGCCTCATGATCTTGCTCCCGGCCGCAGGCGGAGCGGCCGTCTTTGCCGCGGGGAGGCTCTCGCCCAGGGCTGCCAAGTACCTCGCACTCGCGATCTCCCTGGTCGAAGCCGCCCTCGCCTGCGAGGCATACTATGGGGTCTTCGTCGCAGAAGGTCCCTTCGGGATCTCCTCCTTCCAGATGCAGGAGAGCTACCCCTGGATAGGGTCCTTGGTCACCTTCCACGTAGGCATGGACGGGCTCAGCGCGCCCCTGGTGCTCATGTCGGTGCTCCTGACTGCCCTCGCCACGGCCGGTTCCTTCTTCGAGATCACCGACAAGGAGCCCTCCTACTACGCCCTGATGATGTTCTTCATGGCCACCGCCGTCGGGGTCTTCACTTCGCTCAACCTCATCCTCTTCTACTTCTTCTGGGAGGCCTCTCTCATCCCGATGTTCTTCTTCATCGGGATATGGGGCGGGCCCAACAGGAGGTACGCCGCCGTGAAGTTCCTTCTGTTCACCTACTCCGGCAGCGTCGCCATGCTCCTGGGCTTCCTTCTGGTCTACTTCCTGACTCCGGGGCAGTCGTTCGACCTCGTCACGCTCCTCAATTCGAACATCCCCGGATGGCTTCAAGCCGCCGCCTCCGCCCTCACCTTCCTCGGGTTCGGCGTCAAGCTGCCCGTCTTCCCCCTCCACACGTGGCTCCCCGACGCCCACGTCGAGGCGCCCTCCCCGATCAGCGTCCTCCTGGCGGGGCTCCTCCTCAAGATGGGAGGCTACGGCTTCCTCAGGTTCAACCTTGAGCTATTCAGGGCGGCGGCCGGCCAGTACGCCTGGGTCTATATCTCCGTCGGCCTCGTCACCATGTTCTACGGCGCCATAGTGGCCCTGATGCAGAAGGACTACAAGCGGATGGTGGCGCTCACGTCCATCAACCACATGGGCTTCGTGCTCCTCGGAGCCTTCGCAGGACTCGCCGCGGGCTCCGTGGCCTTCGGAGTCGAGGGGGCGGTCTTCCAGATGTTCAACCACGCCTTCGCCATAGGCGCCCTCTTCATGCTCGCCGGCTTCGTCAAGCATGGCACCGGCACCAGGGACCTCACCCAGCTGCGCGGCCTCCGCACCGCGACCCCGAGGATGGGCGTGATGCTCATCCTCGCGTCCCTGGCGGGAATGGGCGCCCCCATGTTCAGCAGTTTCATCAGCGAGTTCATGGTCCTCCTCAGCGGCATCACGTACAGCCCCTACCTCTGGGTGGCCGTGCTGGTGCCGGGAATCACCGCCGCCTACCTCCTGTGGATGCTCTGGCGGGTCGTCCTTAGCGCGAAGAAGCCGGACTCCGACTACCACGACATCACGAAGACGGAGGTCGTCTACCTGGCTCTCTACCTTGTGCCCCTTGTCATACTCCTCTTCTTCCCGAGCCTGCTGCTTTCACCGGTAGCTCAGTTCACGAAGGCGGTGTTCGGAGGCTAGAAGCATGCTGATCACAATAGCCACGCTGGCGATCCCTGCCCTCCTCATCCCCATGCTCTCCGCCCTGGGACTGAAGTGGAAACGCTTCCCGGAGGTGGCCACCGTGGCCGCGCTCTTCGTCGCCATGATGGAGCTGCCGTTCGTCCTTCTCTACTCCGCCTCCGCGTCTCCGCAGTCGTCGATCTGGTCCTACCCTTCCAACCTCCTGAGCTTCGACGGGATCTCCTTCATCTTCTGCGTCACGGTCATCCTGGTCTCGATGATGGTCGCCATCTCTTCGTCCACGATGCTGGACGACGACTCCAACAAGCCGGTGTACTACTCCCTCCTCCTCTTCGCGACCCTTGGGATGGTCCTTGTCTCCTCCACGGCGGACCTGATCTTCCTGCTCGTCTCGTGGGAGCTCATGACCGTTCCCAGCTTCCTTCTGGTCGCCTTGAAGAAGCGCGATCCCAAAGCGAACGAAGCCGCGGTCAAGTTCTTCCTGGCCGCCGCCCTCTCTTCGGCGCTGATACTCTACGGCATCTCGCTCTTCTATGGCGTCTCCGGCTCCACTTCCCTCTACGTGCTGCAGAGCTCCCTCGCCAGCCTGCCGGCATCCTCGTCCCCTGTGATCCTGCTCGCGACTTCCTTCCTGCTGGGAGGGTTCGCCGTCAAGATGGCCCTCGCCCCCTTCCACTTCTGGCTGCCCGACACCCTTGAAGGGGCCCATCCGCCGGTGGCCGCTCTCCTTGCGGCCGGCTCCAAGAAGGCCGGATTCGCCGCCGCGCTGAGGGTGGTGGTCTTCCTGGTGCTTGCCAGCCGCTTCGTCTCAGTCGGCCCCAGCTGGCAGATCGCCCTGGCCATCATGGCAGCCGTGACAATGACCTGGGGCAACCTGGCCGCCCTGACCCAGAAGAGCCTGCCTAGGCTCCTCGCCTACTCCAGCATCGCCCAGGCCGGGTACATCATGATAGGCCTCGCCGTCCAGGGCACGGCCGGAGCTGTCTTCGGACTTCTGGGCCTTCTGCTTCACGTCCTCTTCCATGCCGTCATGAAGGGCAGCGCGTTCATCTCCCTCAGGAACATTGGCTCCTCCATGGACGACCTGGCTGGCCTGTACAAGAAAGCGCCTCTGATGGCCCTGAGCTTCGTCGTCTCGCTCTTCGCCCTCGCAGGCCTCCCTCCCCTGAACGGGTTCTGGAGCAAGCTGTTTCTGTTCATGGGAGCCGTGCAGGGAGGGATGAGCTGGCTGGCGGCAGTCGCCCTCATCAACAGCGCAGTCGCCCTCGGCTACTACAGCTATCTGGCCAAGAGGATGTTCTTCGACGACCCTGTCACCCCCGGCGTCAAGGTACAGCAGCCGGACGTCCTAGCCGTCGCGCTCTTCGCCCTGATATTCATAGTAGTTACGGGATTGTATCCTGAGCCCCTGATCAGGCTCATCTCTCTCTTGACGTCCTAGAATCAGAAGTACTCTACTATGAGCTTCCGCAGCTTCTCGAGGCTGGGCGACTGAGGAAGGCCGCTCAGCATCTCCAGGGCAGAGCGCCCATAGTCCTCGGCCGCTTCGGCGATCTTGCTGACCTTCTCCTCGCTCTCCATCTCGAGGATGTTGATGAGCTCTCCAGGCTTCGCCATGTCCGAAAGGTCATCCCTCAGCTGGTATGCCATGCCTAGCTTCGTCCCGAAATCACCCATGGTCGAGGAGAGCTCCCTCCGGGCCGAGAGTACGGCGCCAACGCCGGCCGAAGCCCTGAACAAGGAGGCTGTCTTCAACTCGAGTATCCTGATGTAATCCTTCCACCGCACCCTTCCGGGCGCCTGGGTCGCTCGCCTCTCTAGCTCCTCGCCGGAGGACATCTCGATGGCGGCCCTTGAAAGCTCCCTCCCCACGGCCTTCTCCCCGTAGGAGGACGCGACCTCGAGGATGATCCCGAGGACGAAGTCGGCCGAGAGGAGCGCCGAGTCCACCCCGTACATCTGGTAGTACGGGGCCTTCTCCCGTCTGACGCTCTCCTTGTCTATGATGTCGTCATGGATGAGAGACACGGTGTGAAGCAGCTCGATTGCGGAAGTGGCCGGGATCGGGTCCTCCGGGCCCCTCCCGAGGGACTCGTTGACGAGGAGGACGACCAGAGGCCTGAGCCTCTTCCCGCCTTGCAGCGAGTAGGTCAGCGGCCCGTGGAGCGGATGAGATTCGTGCTTCCCCATGAGGTCCTTAAGACCTGAGTCTATCCTTTCGATGTAGGCTTGATGCTCCTTCAGAAAACGCAATTCCTGACCCGTTGCATCTTTGACCAAAGATGAATCTGGCTCCGGGTTCCCTGCCTGCCTGTCTCAGAGTAGACCAATCTCCAGTATTTAGCTTCTATCAAGCCTTCGGATGCAGATTAATTGAGAATTGGCTACCTCGGCTCCCAAGGGTTCTGTCCAGGTCCGCAACGTAGACTCTCGGGACAGTAACGCGATAGCTCAATACCCCATTTATCCTCATTAGTGTAAATACAGGTCTCCGGCTTCCCAAATCTTATATTACTCCCCCGTTATATCCAAAGATGCTGTGCGGCCCCCCTGCGAAGTAGTGATCAAATACGTTCTTCCCGCCTTCCGCTGCAGCGTAGCCAGATCTCTCTGCACCGAGTACGGTTTCACTCAGGTGAAGGCCGCCTCCGCGCTCGGCACGACTCAGGCTGCGATAAGCTACTACCTGGGGGAGCGCAGGGGGAGCAGGATAAGGGGGTTCGAGGAGAACGACCTTGTGCGTGCCGCGGCGGTCGATGTCGCCAAGGACCTGGCCACGGGCCAGTTGAACAACGCCGGGGCCACGGCCAAATTCTGCCAGCTCTGCGCGAAGCTCCGTTCGACGGACGCTTTCTGCGCCTTTCACAGGTCGGTTGAGGCCGTGGCCGACGACTGCAACACCTGCATGTTGACGGGCTGCTAGTGCTTGCCACTTGAGAGCAGGAAGGCTTCCTTTCAAGTTCAGGGTCCTCAGGATGGCATCCGAGGGCGAACTGATCTACCTTCCCAAACTTGCTGACGAAGACGTGGACGAGCTGTCGTCCAGGTTCAGAGCGCAGGGCTTCGACGGGCCGAAGGTCGCCAGCAGGTGGCCGCAGATACTGAGATACCACGGAGAGTCCTCCAGCTTCCGCCTTATGCCGAGGGGGCTGCTCCTCGGCCCGCCGGGGACCTTCAACAGACTCGGCGCGTCCCTGGGTCTGAGCCTTGCTCACCCGTCTCGAGAGTGGGCGAGAACGTCCTGGGCGGACAACGACTACCAGCTCCTGACGACCACCGAGGAGGGCCTCGTCTACCACTCCAGGGGGAGGCATTCTCCCGTCCGCCGTAGGTTCTTGGAGGAGCTCTCCCGCTTCGGACCTGTAATAGCCGCGGACGAGCTTTACATGCTGGCGGCTACAGCTGAAGCGTGCAATACGGAGACGGTCGAGTTGTTTACCGCTCGCCCGCAGGACTTCCCTGACCTAGCCCCTCCGACGCGCTCCGCAGGGGGTAGGTTCCTGCATCGCGTCCGGCTTCCCTTGGAGATGCTCTTGTCGTCCTTGCGGGGCGACTTGGAGGAGTGTCTGACGGGAACCTGCCCGGTGTCCACGCTCGCCGACTCCACCGTGATCCTTGGCGGCGCGAGGATCCCGAACTCAGCACAACGGGGACTTGAAAACGCCATTTCGACGCTTGAAAACTGGGTTTCTGACGTCTCCTACTTCTCATCGACCCGAAGAGACCGGTGACCCTCCTTCTTCTCGGGCTTCCGACCTGCGAAGCCTTTTAAAAGCGACGCCGCAACCTTCGTGTCGGCGCTGCGGTGGTGTAGCCCGGATAAGCATAGCGGCCTTTCGAGCCGCTGATCGCGGGTCCAAATCCCGCCCGCAGCACCATCTCATTCACCCAGCGGCACCACTCCCGACGTCGGAGCCTTTTGACCAATCCTTTAATCAATGGGGGCGGGCGATCGTTATTGTACCAAATGGTTCCGAACATCGACCCCGTCTACTTCCTGGGACCCGGGCTGTCGGTCATCCTTAGCGTCTCTTTAGTCCTCTATTGGGCCTTCAGACGCAGGTTTCAGGGCTCCGTTCTTCTGTACTCCCTGGCGGCTTACGGTGGCGCCATCGCCCTGAAGTATGCGATCCAGATCCCGACCGTGGGGCCCTTCATCAAAGCCTTCGGGGTTGCGAGCGTTCAGACCGGCCTGTACTACGGGCTCCAGACCGTCTTCCTCGAGGTGGGCCTTGCATACCTTGTCGCGAGATACGCCGTGGGTCGCGGGAAGCTGACGGGCGACGACGCGGAGGCCTACGGAATCGGTCTGGCCTTCTGGGAGAACGGCGTCTTCCTCGGCATCCTCTCCCTGCTGAGCCTGTCTCTCGACTACCTCATATTGGCCGGAGGCTCTTCGACCGTTTCCCAGCAGGTCTACCAGCAGCTCGTCGCCGTCGAGCCGCAGCTCTTCGAACCGCCCGCCCAGGCACTGCCCACCGTCCTCTTCTCAGTCCTCGAGAGGATCTCCTCCGCCATGGCCCACTTCGCTTGGGGTTACCTCGTCCTGCTCTCGGCCTACTATCGGAAGACGTGGCCCCTCCTCATCGCCCTGCCCATGGGGCTCCTAGACGCCCTCGTTCCCTTCGCCGGCGACTTCTCTCTGGCCGCTTTCGAAGGCATGATCTTCGCCCTTTCTCTTGCCTTCCTCCTGATAAGCCTGGTCGCAGGAAGGAAGCTACGCACGACAGCCCTCGTCGCAGGCACGGAGAGAACCTAAGGGAGCATCTTCTCCCTTCGGATCAGCCTGCCCGAAAGGAACAGCAGCGACAGCGTCAGCAGCGTTATGATCGCAGCTATGGCGAGCTCCACCACTAGGGTCAGCGAGGGGACAAGCGCTGGGACGATCATCGCCACCGCCAGGATTATGGCCCCTAGGCCAATACCCAGCGGCTGGTTTGCTCCCATCGGCTGCCTCTGCAGCGAGCTGAAGGCCGACATCAGTATGGAAACGAGGGCGATGTCGGAGTAGCCCAGGGCCAAAGTCAGCACGACCTGGGTAGCGATCAGGCTCCAGCTGGAGCCCGACACGATCCCGGCGATGATCTCGACCGCCGAGCCGGTCATGAGAAGGAGGGTTCCGAGTATCGTGGAAGCCGCCAGGTACCCCCTGAAGATGTCCGTCTGGTCCATCCCCAGGGACAGCAGGTACTCGAGTGTCCCGTTGTCCTTGTCGTGGACGAACAGCAGTGAGACGGGCATGGAGGCGATCACCCCCGTCAGGCTTACCAGCGGCACCGAGAGCAGGGAGAGGTACAGGTTGAGGTCGACGCCGGCCGGCACCCCGTGGGTCGGAAGGTTCAGGGCGCTCACCGACGAGAGCAGCACCGCGGGCGCCAGGAGCACGAAGGAAAGCAGGACGTACATGTACCCCAGCCTCAGACCCCTTCTCGCCGTAACCATGCCAAATCCCATCATGATCACCTTGTGAAGAACTCCTCCAGCGGGTTGTCCAGCTCCTTGACCTCCGTAACGGTGGCCCCTCCCTGCACTAGCCTCCTGACGATTGCGCCGACGTCCTCCTGTCCTGAGACGTGGTACACGTAGTACTCGTTCGACCTCTCCGCGCCAGCGAAGAGCGCCGGGTCCCCGGTCGCCCTGATCCCCACGCGGTACTCCTTCGGGCGTATGTTCTCCATCCGGTCGAAGAGCTTCAGCGACCCGTCCTTGATCAGTATGAGGTAGCGCCCAATCTCCCTGGCCTCGTAAAGGTTGTGAGAGGAATAGAGGACTATCTTGCTCTTGCTGAGCCTGAGCAGCAGGTCCCGCACCTCCTTGGCCATGGCCGGGTCGAGGTTGCTCGTGGGCTCGTCGAGGAGGTAGAGGTCCCTATCCCTCAGGAGTATCTTGGAGACGGACACCCTCTTCTTCTGGCCCTGCGACAGGCTGGAGAGCTTCCTCGCCTGCAGGGGCTCCAGTTCGAGAGTCCTGAGCGCCTTATCGACGTCGCCTCCCTCTATGGAGGCGTAGAATTCGAGGGATTCCCTCACTGTCATCTCTTCGGGGAGGGCGT
Source organism: Conexivisphaerales archaeon (assembly GCA_035543015.1). Taxonomy (GTDB): domain Archaea; phylum Thermoproteota; class Nitrososphaeria; order Conexivisphaerales; family DTJL01; genus DATKKG01. The sequence continues at coordinate 42,351 of DATKKG010000059.1, forward strand.
TGAGGTGCGACAGATAGCTCAGCCTCTTCCTCGCGCCCTTGGAGCTGTAGACGTCGGCGCCGCCGAACGTCACCCTGCCCTTGCCAGGCTGGAGGATCCCTGCGATGGTCCTCAGCAGGGTTGTCTTCCCTGCCCCGTTGGGGCCCAGGACGACGTAGATCGAGGGCTCGTCCACGGTGAAGCTCACGTCATGGAGTATCATCTTCCCGTCGTAGCCAGAGTCCACGCCTCCGACATCGAGAGCCGACGTCTTTGTCAAGACGGGCTACTATGCCGATGCCGGGTCGTATAAAACTGTGGCGGGCTGGGGGCGCGCATCCTCCTGCGGGTACTCTGCCCAGAGCCTCTGGGCAAACCACATCGCCAGGGCGTCCCCAAAGAGGGTGAAAGGCAGGGGGAGTTCGGCCAGGACACCAAAGACGCAGATCGGGGAGATTATTCCCAGGAAGAGTGCCACCAGAGCCCTCTCGTTCTCGATGGTCCCAAGTGACCTGAGGACGCCCGTCAGGAGGACTCCCTCCAGGAAGCACATGGCGGCCACCGCCAGGGCGGGGGGCCAACTCAGCGCCATGGGGAACTGCTCGGTGAACAGTATGACCAGGAAGAAGGCCAGCCCCATCAGGAAGGCCTTGATTCTCCCCACTTTCGGAGGTCCCTCCGAAGGGCTGATGAGGGAGGCGGGCGCTTTCCTGGCTACCAGTATCAGGACACCTATGGCCACCCAGCTGCCGAAGAACACCGGCCAGCCCATCCAGAAGTGGACTCCGAAGGTGATCAGGGCGCACAGGAAGGTGACGTCCATGCCGAGGACGCCGAAGGTCAGGACGAGGCCGCGCCCGGTCAGGAAGCTCCTCCCCCTGGTCTCCGGCAGCGCTAGGCTCAGCAGCATGATGGGGAGAGCTATGCTGTAGATCATGTGGACGAGCAGGATCCCCGCCGTCCACACCCATGAGACTCCCAGCCAGTGCCCGTAGAAGCCAAGGTTCCCCACCGGGTTCGCCTTGCTGTCGAACAGGGTGCTCAAGGCCACCCCTTCCTCCAGTATGCCGTACGCCGCGCCCAGCAGGAGGACCGTCGCCCAGCCCTTCTTCCACCGTATCATCGCCTCCCTCACGAGGAGGGCCCCCGGGAGGTAGAGGGCTCCGTTGGCGAGCACCTGGAACATGAATTGCCCCGGGTTCAGGAGCACGGCGTTCAGCGGGCTGGAGCTGGTCAGATACTCCGGAATCCCCGGCGTAAGGAGGAAGAGGCAAAGGACCGGATGCCCCTTCAGGAAGCTAACCAGCCCCAAGGCTACGTCCGGTCGTACATCGGACGGGCGACTAGATTAGCGTTGCCTGGGCTCGTGGACCCGACGGCACACCGTCGCCGTCACCGAAGGGAGGCCGTCTCTCCTTCAGCCCGTCGAGTTGTAGACCGACGGGAAGCTCCTCATCAGGTCCAGGTTCAGCCTTAGGACGTCGACGTAGGGCGCGCCCAGCCCAAGGTAGACCCCCTCGATGTTCCTGTCCACGGCCGCTTTGAGGTCCGCGTACGCGATCCCCGTTGCGTTCTGTACAACCGGGATCTGCGAGTACGCGTCGTCGAGGGTGATGTCAGGGTCGACACCTGAGGCCGAGTCGTGCCTGGCATGGAAGTAGATCGGCAGCGTGAAGTTGTCGTCGATCAGGTAGGAGCCCACCGCCTTTCCGCCGACTGTGGCTATGTCCCCGTTCGCTTGGCCGGGCAGGGCAAGCTGGGCGATGCCCGTCACCAGGAGCGGGAAGAGCAGCCCGCATATCACCATGGAGGCCACAGCCAGGACCAGGATGGGCCTGAAGTTGCCGCCTTTCCTTGTTTCACTCAAAGCACTTCAACTTCTTGGCTCCATCACACCCTCAACGCCGTGATCGCGATGTCGATGAGCTTTATCCCTACGAAGGGGACTATGACCCCTCCCACCCCGTAGATCAGGGCGTTCTTGAGGAAGAGGGCCATCGTGCCCGATGGCTTGAACGGCACGCCTCTCATCGCCAGAGGTATGAGCAGCGGAATGATGATCGCGTTGAAGATCAGGGCCGATATGACCGCGCTGTGAAGGTTCAGCTGCAGGATGTTCAACGCGCTCAGCTGCGGCAAGGTGGCCGCGAAGAGCACCGGCATGATGGCGAAGTACTTTGCCACGTCGTTGGCTATGCTGAACGTCGTGACCGCCCCCCTCGTCATCAGGAGCTGCTTCCCCAGCATCACCACGTCGATGATCTTGGCCGGGTTGGACTCCAGGTCCACCATGTTGGCGGCCTCCTTGGCCGCCTGTGTGCCCGTGTTCATGGCAAGCCCTACATCGGCCGCCGCCAAGGCTGGGGCGTCGTTCGTCCCGTCCCCTATCATGGCGATGACCCTTGTCTGGGCCTGCTCCTTCTTCACGATGGTGTACTTGTCCTCCGGCTTCGCCTGAGGCACGAACTCGTCTATGCCCACCTCCCTGGCGATGCTCCTCGCCGTCTGCGGCTGGTCTCCTGTGATCATCACGGTCTTGATGCCCATCATTCTGACGTCCTCTATCTTCTCCTTGATCCCAGGCTTGAGGACGTCCTTCAGACGGATCATGCCCAGCGCCTCGCCATTCCTGGAGACGGCAATGGGCGTGTCCCCGGCCGAAGAGACCCTGTCCACGACATCGTCGTAGTCCGCCGGCTTCCTCTTCAGAGAGGCGGCGATGGAGTCAGGAGCCCCCTTGAGGATCTCCACCTCCGTCACGCCGCCATTGCCGGAACGCTTCCTGCTGTACCGCTCCCTGCCGAAGAGCCCCTTGGTCCCCTTGGGGAGGAGGAAGCCGTCCCCGCCCGCCAGCTTCACTCCGCTCGTCCTCGTGGTGGCGGAGAACTCGGTGAACTCCGACAGCGCCAGTCCATTCAGCTCGTCCGGGATGAAGCCTCTCTCGTAGGCGAGCCTGATTATGCTCCTTCCTTCGGGCGTGTCATCGTGCCACGAGGCCAGGAACGAGGCCTTGCCCACTTCCTCTTCGGTGTGGCCGGCGAACGGGATGAACTCCACCGCCTGCCTGTTGCCGACGGTGATGGTACCCGTCTTGTCCAGGAGGACCGTGTCCGTGTCCCCGGCCGTCTCCACCGCCTTCCCGGACTTCGCCACCACCTTCTTCGCGTAGAGGCGGGATATCCCTGATAGGCCGATCGCCGGCAGGAGCGCACCTATCGTTGTGGGAAGCAGGCACACGTACAGCGCTATGAGGACGGAGAGGTCGGCCCCCAGGCTCATGACCAGGGAGAACCCTAGGAGGGCAGCTATTATGATGGTGAATATGGCCGTGAGCCCAATGAGGACGATCGTCACGGCCTGCTCGTTGGGGGTCCTGGGCCTCTTGGACGATTCGACCAGCCTGATCATCTGGCTGATGAAGGTCTCATCGGGGTTGACGGCAACCCGGGCCACAAGAGAGTCGGTGATTATGGTCGAGCCGCCTATGATGCTGTCCGTGGGCGCCTTCCTCACCGGCATGGATTCGCCCGTCAGGAGCGACTCGTCCAGCATCGCGATCCCCTCCAGCACCTCCGCGTCCATCGGTACCACATCGCCCTTCTCGACCAGTATGATGTCGCCCTTCCTCAGGGAGGACGACGGCGTCATCGACTGCGCCCTCGGCTGGCCTTCGACTATCACCACCTTCTTCGCCATCACTTCGGTCTCGAGCTTCCGAAGGCTGCTGGCAGTGTTCCGCATCTGGGACTCTGCGAGCGAGTCAGAGAGGGTGCTGAACCAGACCGTTATCAGGAGTATCGCGGCCACTTCGACGTAGAACGTCCTCTCCGAGACGCTGGCCACGGGCAGGAAGCCCTGTGGGTACGCCGCCATCGCAGCCACCACGAAGAAGGTGATCTCCACGATGAGCATCACCGGGTTGGAAACCAGTTTGGCAGGGTTCAGCCTGATGAGGGAGTCCTTCAGCACCTTCCTGTTCATTGTGGGCTTCAGGGTCTCCAGACGTCCCCTTTCGACCGTCGCCGCCGACATGGACTTCTCAATGGTCAAGTCAGGTTCAGCCTCCCCCCAGGAAGTTCCTCAGGCCCTGAAACAGCGCCAGCAGCGGCCCCATGGCCAGGAACGGGAAGAATGTGAGCACCACCAGTATCAGGATGGCGCCGACGAGTATGAGGGCGAAGACCACGCTGTCGGTCTTCAGGCCGGACTCGGCGCTCCTCCTCCTGCCAATCATGGAGCCGGACAGGGCGAGCAGCACTCCGATGGGTGCGTAGCGCCCGATGAATATCACGGCAGCCGTGGCGAGGTTGAAGAACAGGGTGTTAGCTGAGGCCCCGAAGAAGTCTGACCCGTTGTTGGCGGCGGACGTGGTGAACTCGTATAGCAGCTGAGTGAAGCCGACCGAACCCGTGCCCGCCCCGATCGCAGCGGCCGCGCCGGTGGCATAGGCGAGCAGCGTGGGCACAAGGATGATGAAGGGATGGATCAGGAACGCCACCATCACCAGCGTCACGTCCCGTCCTGTAATCTTGATCCCGAGGTACTCCGGAGTCCTCCCGGTCATTAGTCCGACTATGAAGACCGTGATGATGATGTACATTATCATGTACATCAGCCCCACCCCCTTTCCCCCAGGGGTCGACTGAACGAGCATCCCCATGAACGCCGACAGGATGGTCAGAGGGTGCATCGCGGCCAGCGATGAGTTGACGGACCCGGTTGTCACGGCCGTCGTGACCACCGTCCAGAACGCTGAGAAGAAGCCGCCTATCCTCGTCTCGATGCCCGCCCCGAGAGGCGTGGTCGGAAGGAAGGCCAAGGCAAGATCTATGCCGAAGAGGCCGTAGGAGGCGTACAGCACAGGGCGCGACTCCCTCTGCTTCCCCAGGATCCGGCCGAACACGAAGATCAGGGCCGTCGGGAGGAGCAGCATCAGCGCTATCTCAAACACATCCGACACTGGGCTTGGGTTCTGGAACGGATAGGCCGAGTTCGCGCCGTAGTATCCCCCGCCGTTGGTGCCCAGCTGCATTATCGAGACCAGGGACGCGACGGGCCCAACTAGGATGGTCTGTGAAGCCCCCTCCACTGTGGTCACAGCCTGATAACCGTTTAGGGTCTGGGGCACCCCCATAGCCACCAGCAGCAGGGAGGCGACCAGACAGAGAGGGATCAGTACGCGTGTCAGCGTCCTCACGAAGTCCGCGTAGAAGTTGCCGAGGTCCTTGGCCCCCGTGACGAAGCCCCTGACCATGGCGATCCCCATGCACATCCCCGTCGCGGCCGAGGTGAACTGCAGGAACTGAATCGCAGCCATCTGGCTGAAGTACGAGAGGGTCGTCTCCCCCGCGTAGTGCTGAAGGTTGGTGTTGGTCGCGAACGAAACCACCGTGTTGAGGGCCAGGTCCCAGCTCATCCCGGAGAACTTCTGCGGGTTCAGCGGTAGCGAGCCCTGGAAGACCAGTATCAGGAACGCCAGAGCCATCTGCACGAGGTTCAGGAAAAGGCCGGCGAGGAAGTACTCCTTCCAGCCCATCCCGCGGTCGGGGTCCACTCCCAGCAGTCGATAGACTGAAGTCTCGATCGGCGTAAGGAGCCTATCCCAGCGAGAAGGGCTACGCGTGTAGGTCCCGGTGATGTGCGGGGCGAGGAGGCGGGCTATCGCTAGGGTGGCGCCTATGATCAGCGCTGCCGCAGCGACGTCCAGGACGGTGGTCAATGTCCCCCATCATTCCCTCTCTAGCATAGTCTCCACTGGGAGCCCAAGCCCTCAACGTATTATTCGGTTCCCGGCGATCTGCGTGCTGCGAACTTGCCATTGGTGCTGTACGGCCCCTTGTCGGCGTGCAGCACGATGGCGCTGACTGTGCTCTTGACGCCCATCGTCTTCATGATCTTGTTCTTCAGGATGTCCCTGAACTCCTCTATGTCCGAGGCGGAGACGAGGGTGACTATGTCGAACTCCCCGGTGACTTCGTATAGCTCCTCCACGCAGTCGAGCTTGGAGAGAGACCTAACAACGTCGTCCATGTACGGTGAGTCGACAAATATGTCTACGAACGCAAGAAGTCGACTCAAACATGGTCATCGAGGCCAACCTTTCGAATCTTACCTTATAGATGTTGCGCTTGTCCTTTCGTGGAATCGAGGGAACCCGGCCCCGCCCGCCGGGCCGGACCGAACCCAGACGACCCAGCCCTGGTTCTACGAGCCCTTGCCGGCCTGAGGCGACATGGGTCTCACTTGCCTCGGGGCGAACCCCATGACGGCCACCAGGACGCCGATGACGGCTATCAGCGCCCCCACATATATCCAGGTGGAGCTGCCGTTCATGAATGAGCTTCCTCCGATCACGTCAGCCCCCTGAAGCGCGAACACCAAGCCCGCGAGCAGGAGGAGGATTCCAAGGACTCCGACCGCGATGCTTCTGACCAATCTCTTCGGACTCCGCAGATTCCGTCCGTCAAGGTGCCACTATATGAGTCGAGCTAGCGTTCCCCGGGTCAGCCGCGGCTGCTTCGCGTTCCCTCGCGGCGTTCGCCCTCCTTTCGGTGAGGTACACGTACAGGAAGGTGCCGACGGACATCGTCAGGAACCCCGACGCCGACATGAGGAGTCCGAACTGGTCCTGCTGGAAGGCGGGGTACGGCGCGAAGAGGTTGGTCCCCCACACGGAGTACAGGACGCCCATCATCGAGTTCATGTTCCCAAAGACGAAGATGTAGACCGCCTTGAAGGTCCTGGACATGAAGGGGGTGGCGGCGATGAGCCATATCGAGGTGGCATAGAACATGGCGTGCTCCAGGAAGTGTATCCCTTCGTTGCCCGGGAGGACGGTGTACGTGAAAGCCTGCGGCACGTGCCAGAAGTTGAAGACGATAATGAACGACGCCGCGGCGAGGTACCCTCCCCTGTTAAGGCTCGCCCAGCCCCTCTTGAAGCGCTCCCAGGCGAGATTCCAGGCAACTCCGTAGAGGGCCGTAAGGCCGTATCCCACCGAGAACCCACCAAAGATTATCATAAGGTGCTCGAGATGGTGGGCTACCAGGTTCGCGTCGGCGGCGACGTCTATCGGCTCGATGTCGGAGATGAGCGCCAAGGCAACCCCCAACAAGACGAACGCGGCCGCCTTCGTCGTTCCTTCCTTCATGTCAGGCTCGCCTGGGCTGCCGGTAGCTGCACGGGCATGTCTGAGATGGCGCCAGCCCGGCTCGACCTCCATTCGAGGGTTGTTCGAAACAAGACCGCTCGCTTCTCCAACTCAAACCATGCGAGTGTTTTATAACGGTTCTTCAAGTCCTGCTCATGCGATACCACCCTGAGAGGGGCGCAAGTATAAGTGGAGGAGACGACCGCAGGCTGGGCGTCAGGCAAATGAGAGGATGCGCACCCCTCGAAGGGGTCAAGGTGGTCGACGTCACCCGGGCGCTCGCAGGGCCGTACTGCTCGATGATGCTGGCCGATCTCGGAGCGGAAGTGATCAAGCTTGAGTCGCCGGTGAAGGGAGACGAGTCGCGGGCGTGGGGTCCCCCGTTCGTCAACGGCGAGAGCGCGTACTTCATGAGCGTCAACCGAAACAAGAAAAGCGTGGCCCTGGACTTCAGGTCCCCCGGAGCGCGAAAGGTCCTCACGCGTCTGGTCAGGGGGGCGGATGTTTTCATCGAGAACTACCGGCCGGGCACGGCCGAGTCCCTGGGTGTGGGCTACGAAGCCCTCAGGAAGGTGAACCCTCGCCTGATATACTGCTCCATATCCGGCTTCGGGCAGACGGGACCTCGCAGGGACATGCCGGGGTACGACATCGTGGCCCTGGCCCTGAGCGGCATGATGAGCATTACGGGAGAGCCAGGGAGGCCTCCCGTCAAGATGGGGGTGCCCGTCTCCGACATTGGAGCGGGCATGTTCGCCGCTTTCGCCATCGTCTCGTCTCTCTACGGGAGAGGCCGGACCGGTGAAGGGGAGAGGATCGACGTTTCCCTGCTTGACGGCCAGGTTGCGTGGCTCACCCATCAGGCAGCTTCGTACTTTGCGTCAGGGAAGGTCCCAAGGCCTCTCGGCTCCGCCCATCCCCAGATCGCACCCTACCAGGCGTTCCGGGCCAAGGACGGCTACTTCATCGTAGCCGCGGGGAACGACGCCCAGTGGAAGGCCCTCCTTGAAGTGCTCCCTGCTGACACTGCCCTTCGTAGCCGGGCCTACTCCACCAACGCCCGAAGGGTCGGGAACAGGGAGAAGCTCGAAAGGGAGCTCACCTCTCTCTTCTCAAGGCGGACGGCCTCTTCGTGGGTGCGGTCCATCTCCAAGGCAGGCGTCCCCGCCTGCACCATCAACACCGTCGCGGAGGCCCTCTCCGACCCCCAGACCGTGGCCAGGGGGATGGTGATGGAGGTAAGGCACCCGAAGGCCGGCATCGTCAGGCAGCTTGGGATGCCCTTCAAGCTAGGCGGATACAGGTTCTCGATTCGCGCCCCGCCGCCCGTCCTCGGCCAGCACACGAACGAAGTACTCCGCGGCCTCGGCTTCTCTCCGACGCAGATCGGCAGGCTCAGGAGACGGGGAGTCGTCGCCTAGAGCGTCCGCCCCTTCGGCACCGCAGCCAACCGTGGCAAGTTTAATAAGCTCGGACGGACGAATGAAGAAGCAAGATTACTGATGCCTACGCTCCTCGTGAGGAATGGCATCGTCGCCACGGCCTCCGAAGCTTTTCAGGCCGACGTCAAGGCTGTGGACGGGGTCATCACCAAGATAGCTGCCTCCATCGACGAGCCCGCCGACAAGGTCGTCAACGCCCAGGGCAGAATCGTCGTCCCAGGAGGCATAGACGGCCACACCCATTTCGAAATGCCTTCGATGGGCACAACCACCGCCGACGACTTCAGGACGGGGACCATCTCGGCCGCCTCCGGCGGAATCACATCGATCTTCGACTTCGTGCTCCCGCAGAAGGGCGAGAGCATGCTGGCCGCCCTACAGAAATGGCAGGACAAGGCCTCCCCCAAGGTGTTCGTCGACTACGGCTTCCACATGACCTACCGCGACGCCGGAGAGGAGGCCTTCAAGGAGATCAAGGAGGTCATCGCGGCCGGGGTCACCAGTTTCAAGGTATACACGACCTACAGGAACCAGGGCCTGATGCTGGACGATGGGGGGATCCTGGACGTGATGAAGGAAGTCTCCTCCAACGGCGGCCTGCTCGCAGTCCATTCAGAGAACGATGGGATCATCGCCCACAACATCGAGACCTTCAAGAGGGAGGGCAAGCTGTCCCCCGAATATCACCCTCTCGCCAAGCCCCCCATCGCTGAAGGAGAGGCCGTCCAGAGGATGATCGCCTTCGCTAGGTACACCGGAGGGAACGTCTATGTCGTCCACCTCTCCACCAAGATGGGCCGGGAGTCGATTCGAGACGCGCAGAGGGGTGGCCTTCCCGTGTTCGCGGAGACCTGCCCTCACTACCTGGTCTTCAACGACCTGGTCTACAAGCGCTCCGACGCACCTAGGTTCGTGATGAGCCCGCCCCTGAAGTCCGAGGAGGACAGGTTGGCCCTGTGGGAAGGCATCATCGAAGGGGACATCAAAACCATCGGGAGCGACCATGCCGACTTCAACTCAGAGCAGAAGGCGCTGGGCAAGGACGACTTCACCCTCATCCCCAACGGCGTGGCCGGCACCGAGGCGATAATGCCCGTGCTGTTCACCGAAGGCTTCGCCAAGAAGCGCATCTCGATCAACAGGTTCGTCCAGGTGACCTCCACGAACGCTGCCAAGGCCTACAACCTGTTCCCCAAGAAGGGCACCATCGCCGTCGGAAGCGACGCCGACATGGTCATAATAGACCCATCCTACAAGGCGAGGTTGACGGCGGGCTTCCTCCATGCTAACATAGACTACTCTATCTACGAGAACTACGTCACCGAAGGCTACCCCGTCATGACGATCTCCAGAGGGGAGGTTATCGTGGAGGAGAACCAGCTGGTCGCCAGCGAAGGGAGGGGAAGGTTCCTTCCTCGGAAGCCCTACCCGAACAACAGGTCTCCGTTGTTTCAGTGAAGCTCTTGACGGCCTCCAACGGCCGTGAATGACAAAAGCCTCTGTGAACGGGGGATACACATTTTACAAAGGGGCACCTCGGCTGACTCGGGCTTGAACAAGGTCGTCGTCGTCGCTATGGTTGCCGCCCTCCTTGCGGTGGCAGGCCTGGCGTACCTGTACTTCCAGCCCACCACATCGGCCACAGTTGAGTTTGCGGGAAGGAGCCTCACCGTCGAACTCGCGAAGACCACCAGCCAGCAGGAGAAAGGCCTCTCAGGGCGGGACTCGATGGCGCCGGACCATGGGATGCTCTTCGTATTCGACCACGCTTCGAAATGGTCCTTCTGGATGCAAGGCATGGAGTTCCCCCTCGACATCATATGGTTCGACTCAAACAAGAGCGCGATATACTTCGTGCAGGGGCTTGCGCCCTGTACTCCCAACGAATGTCAGGTCTATGCGCCCCCGTCCGACGCCCTCTACGCCCTCGAGGTGAACGCCGGCTTCGTCACGGCGAACAACGTCACCCTCGGCAAGACGTTCACCTTGGGCGGCTGAGCCAAAGGATTGCTCGAGAACGGTCTTGACTCGACGGCGGCGGGGAGTCCCTCGATGAACCGTGCCCGCGATGGATGGCGGCGACATGAAGGCTGCCATCACCAAGGCAGAGATCGACGTTTCCTCGCCCAACCCACCTGTCGCCGAGGGTTGCGACGTGACAGTCCCGAGCCCGACCTGCAACTGCGTGATGAAGAGGGAGCACTGCGAGGACAGCCAATCGGTAACCTCCAAGATGCTTGAGAGTTCAAACAGAGCGGGGCCCAGCAGCCTTGCATCGACTGCCTGCTCGCGGGGCCGCAGATATCCCGGGGCACAGGATGGAATGTCAGGCACCCGCCCCTTCTGTTGGCTGAATCCCACGGGGTGGCACATTGAGATGCTCGCAGCCGCGGGGCTGGCATTCGTCCGACGTCTATTGTTGGGAGTGCGAGGGGTGGGGTTTGAACCCACGAAGGCCTACGCCAGCGGATCTTAAGTCTGGGCGCCGTCGCACCGCCCCCTGAAGCCGCAACCTTGCGCCGGCATTGGCCAGGCTTGGGTACCCTCGCAGATTCATCCCAATCAGCGGTGTTCATTTAAGCGTTTTTTCCGGGTCGACGTTTCACGCAGCTCGGACAAGACAACGATTAAAAGGGGAAGGAGAAGCCTCTTATTGGACGAGGGCCCGTAGCTCAGCTCGGTAGAGCGACCGGCTCATAGGGGAGACCTGAGAGACCGGTCGGTCAAGGGTTCAAGTCCCTTCGGGCCCATGAATAATTCCAACTATGGGATACGATTATTGAAATGATTCCAATACTCAGACCTCCACTCCTAGCCGTCGAGCCCAGTTGACGGACCTGCCTAGACGCGATTCCCTCTAGGCCCGCCTTGACTACGAGGCTGGCGTGGACAAGCTGCCGCTACTCAATGATGCGAGAACAAGGAGCGCCCCGCCTGTAGCCTGAAAGACGCAGACTGGCAGCCCCGCGGCGAGTATCGAAGCGATGGTCGGAACCCCCAGGAAGCCAGGTATCAGCTTCGGGGAAGACACTGCAAATGCGAGAAGGGAACCTGTCAATACAATTGCGAAGCAGCTCATGGCTATGAGCACGGTACCGAAAGCCGCACCGCAGATTCGGAGGATCATGTCCGCTGCCTTGGCGGCGGCAACACCCCTCTGTCCCGCATAGGCCTTGATCACCCATGCCGCAAGCACGAA
>DATKKG010000060.1:0-5365 GCA_035543015.1 Conexivisphaerales archaeon
TACAATTGCGAAGCAGCTCATGGCTATGAGCACGGTACCGAAAGCCGCACCGCAGATTCGGAGGATCATGTCCGCTGCCTTGGCGGCGGCAACACCCCTCTGTCCCGCATAGGCCTTGATCACCCATGCCGCAAGCACGAACGGGAAGATCCCCAACAGGACTGCCGTGGTGTCGCCGAGGAAGTGGTAGGTGCTGGTGCCGATCCAGAAGTGTCCCTGCGGCCATCCGAAATACACGAAGTACGGTGACCCAGCGGTCCTCTCCACGTAGTCGACGAAGCCCATGGGGAAGGTCAGGCCTCCCATGTACAGGAGGACCACTCCCAGCGTCCCCGCGAGGAAGCCAGCCGCCTTGAAGCCTCTTTCCCCGCTCATCATGAAGACGGTCCCTCCGATGGCCATGATAGAGCCCTGCAGAAGGTAGGGGTTCGTGTTAGAGTTCAGGCCGAAGAAGCCGAGCGGCCTCAGAACGGAAAACACGGCTGCACCAGCGAGGAAGAGCCCCACGACCACCAACAGGGCGGTCCTTCGGGGTCTCCGTCCCCTAGCGGCCCTGTACCCGACCAGCGCCAGGGCCACCGTGGAGGCAGCGGTGAAGAGGCGCATTTCGTTCAGTCTGATGAAGGCCTGCCACAAGGCCGCATTGCTTATGGGCCCCTGGAGGTAGAACCACGCCAGCGTTGCTAGGATGTCGCCAGCTAGCCACGAAAGGCCAAGGAGCATCGCGGCCCATCCCAGCTCGGCAGGGAGGCGGTTGCTGTGGAGTCCCGTCCCCTCCTGCGACGGGAGGTCGACCTGGACCAACAGGTAGGCCATCGTCAGACCTTGGATATGACCTTACCTGCCTGTGATAGTATTCCATCAGAAGGCCCAGGTGGACGCGCTTCTCTCTAGGCTCGCCTAGAGTCCCGAGCCCAGGAGCGTGTCAAGACCTCGAAGTATCAACACAGGCCAGCATTTTACCGTGCTGAAGAAGCAAGAGGTTGCCAGAGGACGCCAGTGGGAAGTAGTAGCTCGGCGACGCCTGCCAAGGCCAGACCCACGTTGGCCAAGGCACATCGAGAACAAGGCGACCAGTCAGCGAGTCGGCCAGCGCCAGCTTCTGATAGTTCGAGGAGCTAACTGACGTTCCGGTGTAGCTCAGAAGAATTCTGCCGTCAGGGAACAGGATAGGCTGCGCGTAGGTAATCCCTTCGAGTGCGCCAGCCGACTGAACCGCCAAGTTCGTCTGCCATAGTGGGCTTCCGTCGGGGGAGACGGCCTCATAAGTCGCTCCGCCGCTGCACAAGAGCATCAGCCCTCCAAGGGAAGTCACAGCAGCCCCCGATCCCGAGAGCAAGGACAGGGACACGTTCACGGCAAGCGTCGGCTCGCCAGCGCTGAAGTCCATTCCGTACAGATTGAGATGGCTGCCCGTCGGCACTTGGTAGTAGAGCGTCTCGCCGATCGTGGTCCCCTTGGTGTTCACCACGAAGCCTGGAAGTGGTCCAGACCATGTGAGGTTCCTTGTATCTTCTGTGAAGCCGAAGGCCTGCTGGGACCACCCGTCCGCTACTATCAAGTGATGCGGAGTCGCGAAAGCGCTGTCGTCCCCACCTGCCCATCCGTTCCCTCCTCCTACTGAGATGTTCCCTACCAGCCCGCTCCGACCCCCGTATGCGGCGATGCTCATGATGCCGCCCACCTGAACATATGCCGCATAAATCTCCCTGCTTTCGCCGACCAAGAAGTCTGATTGTCCCGCGATTTGCGTCATCGGGATCCTCGTCGCATCGACCAAGGCTCCGTTGGTGGCGTTGTATCTCAGGGCGACGAGTGAAACCGAGTCACCATCCAGGGAGGAGGTAGCGTTGGCACCAGCCGCCACAGTCGTCAGACAGACGTCTCCGTCCAAGAAGAAGAGGTGAGGGGAGGTTCGGAAGTAGTTCCTGAACGTGACGAAGACCTGCCAAGAGAGGGACCCGTCGGCCAACGCGAAGGCGTCTAGGCTGAACGTCTCGAAGATCCCCTGTGAAGGACCCGTGTGGGTTTCGTTGAAACTCAGGTCTTCCACGCCGTAGAACCTGTTCTGGTCGGCGAGGCCCCCGCCGTCCACGAATAGGGGCACGTTCTTCGTCCAGACCTCGGTCATGGCAGTCGCTGCTGTGTCACCACTCAATAGAGCGTACTCCTGGTAAGCCGCCACGGAAGCGAAGAGGAGTAAAGCGGCGACCAACACAGCTAGAACCTCCCTGCTGATGATCACCTTCCTGTCTCCAGATCGTCCGTTTCCTTGATGGGCCGCTCCAGAAGTGGTCACTATCCTGAGGGCTTCTCTTCCTTCGTCCGTCAAAGTGTAACCGCCGTTGACAGACGTCTTGATGAGCCCGTCCAACTTGCTCAGGTGGAATTGGAGATGGCCGCTGCTTTCCACACCCAGCTTCCTCTTGAGTTCGGAGAAGCCGAGTGGACCTTCGTTCAAAGCCTGAAGTATCCTTATCCTGATTGGGTGGCCTAGTGCTTCGAAGAGTTCAGCCCTGGAAGGATCGAAGTCTTTGGTGTTGGACTCGTCGCCCATTGCCCTTACCGAAGGCGTAGAGGCGATATAATACCTTGTTCGTAGACAGCCTGGCTTTATCTCCAGGGCGCTTTGGCCGTTAGAGTGCCTAGGTCGGCGTGGTTCCCGACATCCCTGCCGACTCGCTGACCGTTATTCAGCTGAATGCTAGGTGGAATACTCCTAGTAGTCCCATGCCTCCCACAAGAGGCACGACGGCAACGACCTTCCCCACCAAGTCATCTTTGGTCACGACAGTGGGATCAGGGATTGGGTTCCCGTCTCCTTTCGTGGCCAGCGCGGTCGCTCCGCCCTGCACTTCTATGGAAATGACCCTGTGGATAACGTTCACGTTGCCATTTCTGTACACGATGACGTCCCCGACATGTACGACTCCTATGGCGGAGTGAGTTACAATTGCGAGGTCACCGCCATTGATTGCTGGGGTCATGCTCGTGCCCTCAACAGGGAAGTCGAACAGGAGGTAATTACCGACGTTTGAGACGATGATGACTAACAAGACGGTCGCTATTGCGGAGAAAACTATCATACGTGTCCTCAGATGCCTCGCTGTCACGATGTCCCAGTAAGGCAATCCTCCAGATAAACAATCCTTAAACCTGTGCGGGAGACAATCAGGCGAGTCCTCGTCAAGCCAGCCCGTTTCTCCTCGCAGGTCCAAGCCCATGCCCCAAGTCCTTCTCAAAACACATAAGCAAGGTGGAGCAGGACTTCGTTGTAGGCAGTAGTCGCAGGTGAGAGACTCTGATTGAAACCAACGATCTCACAAAGAAGTTCGGGAATCTGACGGCGGTCGACAGGGTCACCCTCGAGGTCAAAGAGGGCGAAATCTTCGGCTTCCTGGGACCGAACGGGGCGGGGAAGACCACCACAATCAGAATGCTCTGCTGCCTGATATCCAAGACGAGCGGGACCGCCAGAGTAGCGGGATACGAAGTCGGCAATGCCGTGGACTCCCTGAAGATAAGGAAGCTGATCGGGCTCGTCCCCGACAACGTCGGCCTCTACGAGAGCCTGTCTGCCTACGACAACCTGGATTTCTACGGGAAGTTCTACGACTGCACGGAAGCGCAGAGGAGGGAAAGCATACCACGCTTTCTCAAGATGTTGGGGCTATGGGAGAAGAAGGACGCAGCCGCGGGGACCTTCTCAAAAGGGATGAAGCAGAAGCTGGCCATAGCCCGCGCGCTCATCCACGACCCCCAAATACTCTTCATGGATGAGCCTACGGCCAACCTGGACCCCGAGGCGGCGGTGGCGGTGAGGGAGATCATCCTGGAGCTGAAGAAACAGCGGAAGACCATCTTCCTCAACACTCACAACCTCGACGAAGCCCAGAGGATTTGCGATAGGATTGGGATACTGAACACCAAGCTGCGTGCGGTTGGCACCCCAGAGGAACTCGAGCAGTCGGTGCGCGGCAGGATGACCGTAGTGCAGTTGGAGCGGGTGAACGAAGCCGTCCTCGCGGCCTTGAAGGATCTTCGGCTTGGGGACCTGTCAGTCGAGGGCAACAGGATATCAGTCGGAGTGACGAGTCCTGAAAAGGAGAACCCGACCATCCTCGACGCGATATTCCGAGCAGGAGGCCGTATTCAGTCCGTCAACGTGGTCGGGTCCACTCTAGAAGATGCCTACCTGAGACTTGTAAGGGAGAAGGAGAAGGCTTGAGACCCTCCAAGTCCTGGGACGTCGCATCGAAGGACTTCAGGGTGTTCTTGAGGAAGAAGAACGTCATCGTTTCGATGCTCGCCTTCCCACTTGTCATAGCGATCCTCCTGACCTATGTGGCTGGGTTTGTCATAGGTCGTGCAGGGGGAGGAAGCGCAGGAAGCACAGCGTTACTCTTGCTCCTGCCGTCGTTCACCTTCTACTACGCCATCGTCGCGTCCATCCTTCCTACAACCATCGCATCCTACAGCCTCGTCGGTGAAAAGGTGGAGAAGAGCCTCGAGCCGCTCCTCGCCACCCCGATGACGGACGAAGAAATCCTGTTTGGGAAGGGGATAGCGGCCTTCCTCCCAGCGATGCTGGCCACCTATCTGGGGGCCTCGATCTTCATGGTATCTACCGATCTCCTGACTCGTGACGCCTTTGGCTACTACTATTTCCCCAACCTGGGAGCGGGCACCATCCTCCTGCTCTTGGCTCCCCTTTCGGCGATAATGAGCATTGAAGTGAACGTGATGATCTCTTCAAGGGTTAGCGATGTGCGCGTGTCGCAGCAACTAGGCTTACTCACGGTCTTCCCAATGGCGGGGATCTACTTGGCGGGAGAACTTGGCCTGTTATCGTTCGACGCCATCACCTTTTTCGTAATCTCGGCCTTCCTCCTGATCGTTGATCTCCTTCTGCTTTACGCCACCAGAGCCACATTCCGCAGAGATGAGATCCTCACCAAGTGGAAGTGAAGAAGGTTGGGTTCGCAGGTCCAATGGCACACTTTCGACTTATTAGAGGTCCCACGTGGACGCGGTTCCCTAAGGGTCCGACTTTCCTGTCTTTAACCGTCGCAAGATGGAAATCGCCACTATACCCACCCTTTTAGGAGGGTAAAGGTCCCACCGCTCCCACCAAGAGAAGTGGCATTGGGTAGTCTTGGACATCAATTCGCATGTCCATAGGCGTGGACCTGAGGCAGTCGTAGGCTGGCGCTACACGTAGTCCGATCTCATGGATCTTAGGTATCGCCCTTCGCCGTGGTTCCGTCCCGCGTTGAAGGCTATGAGTGACAGGAGCACGCCGAGCAGGACGGCGATGATGATCAGGATTATCAGCACAACGAGGTCCGACTGGCGATCGTTCTGC
>DATKKG010000061.1:0-71281 GCA_035543015.1 Conexivisphaerales archaeon
GGCGTGGGCTTGGACCTGCTCAGAGATTAGCTAACCTGTTTCCCGCAATACGGGCAGAACCTCGCGCCTTGGACCAGGCCTCCGCCGCAGTAGGTGCAGAATCGTGTGGCTGCAGACGGAGCCGAGCCTCCCTGCGGTTGCGTGGCGCCCAGACCCGCTCTCTTCCAAATTCCAATCCCAGCGAGACCCAGTAGCACAAGTATGATGAATCCGAAGAACAGAACGGCCACTACAACAATCACGATAAGCCACTCCGAGCCTTGAAGGAGGAACGGGAACTGGACTGTCACAGCAGTAAGTCTGAACGTACGGAGATATAATGTCTCGTTTGTGCGCAGCTATGAGGCATCGGACTGGGCTTGGGCTTGGAACTGCGAAGCAACAGGCAACATGACTCGGCTTCATTGAAACAGCGCTCGACCTGTTCAGATCGGAGCTCGAAGAATAGGTTATATCTGCCATCTCCGGCCCTGTCTCTACGGATGCTGGTCTGCCTTGTCCACGCAAATACGTCAGCCGATACTGGTCGTTTTGGGTCATGTGGACTCGGGGAAAACCTCACTGCTTGACGCTTTGAGGGGAACCGGGGTTCAGGCACGCGAGGCCGGCGGCATCACTCAGCAGATTGGGGCCAGCTTCTTCCCCCCTGAGACTCTCACGCAGATCTGCGGCAACCTCCTGAAGGGGCAGGGAGGGGGGGTCAAGATACCCGGGCTTCTCGTGATAGACACTCCGGGCCATGAGGCGTTCAGCAACCTCCGCATAAGGGGCGGCTCGGCGGCCGACCTCGCCATCCTTGTCGTGGACATCACTAAGGGCCTGGAGCCGCAGACGCTCGAGAGCATCGAGATACTGAAGGGAAGGAAGGTGCCTTTCGTCGTCGCGCTGAACAAGATCGACCTTCTTGCAGGCTGGAGGCCCAAGAAGGGCAGGCTGGTCGTGGCAGCCCAAAAGGAGCTCGAGCCTGCGACCCTGGAGCTCCTGGACCAGGGGATCTACAGGGTGGTCGGGCAGCTGTCCAGGCTGGGATTCAACAGCGACGCCTACTACCGCGTCCAGAGCTTCACCAAACAGGTATCCATCGTGCCCCTATCCGCTCACACGGGAGAGGGTCTCTCCGAGCTGATGGCGGTGGTCGTGGGGCTCTCCCAGCAGTACATGACGGAGCGCCTGAAGACGAGCCTCGGGCTTCCGAAGGGGATAGTGCTCGAGGTCAAGGATGAGCCGGGGCTCGGGGAAACCGCCAACGTCATCCTTGTCGACGGCGTCCTGAAGGTGGGTTCCACCATCGTCGTCGGAAAGCGGGAGGGGGCCCAGGGGGTCAAGATCAGGGCCCTCCTGGAACCGAAGCCCCTGGACGAGATGAGGGACCCCAGGGACAAGTTCACTCCGGTGCAAGAGGTCGCCGCCGCGGCAGGAGTGAAGCTGTCGGCGCCGGACCTTGAAGGCGTGCTGGCGGGCTCCCCGGTGGTAGGGGTCACCCCGGAGCAGGACCTCGAGGCGGCGAAGTCGTTCGTGGACTCCGCCATCAAGGAGGCGCTCATCCAGACAGACACCCTCGGGGTGGTGCTGAAGGCGGACACCCTGGGAGCTCTGGAGGCCATCACGTCACTGCTGAAGAAGAACGGGATACCGATCAGGGTGGCGGACATAGGGCAGGTCAACAAGAGGGACGTCGTGCAGGCGGAGTCGGTGATGGCCTCGGACAGGTACCTGGGGGTGTTACTGGCCTTCAACGTGAAGGTGCTGGACGAAGCAGCCGAGGACGCCAAGGAGAGGGGGGTCAGGATCTTCTCCAGCGACGTGATCTACAACCTCATCGACGACTATACGACCTGGGCGACCACTGAGAAGGAGAGCGAGAGGAGGGCGACGCTCTCGACCATGACGCCTCCATGCAAGTTCCGCCTCCTCAGGGGACTGGTATTCCGGAGGAGCGGCCCCGCGGTGTTCGGCGTCGAGATACTCGAAGGGACTCTGAAGGGGAAGGTCAAGGTGATGAACTCCTCGGGGGAGGAGGTCGGGATGGTGCAGCAGCTCCAGAACGAAGGAAACGAAGTGGAGTCGGCCTCCAAGGGTGAGCAGGTGGCCATCTCGATGAAGGAGCCGGTGATAGGGCGCCAGATCAAGGAGGAGGAGACGCTCTACTCCCTTCCCGCCAGCGACGACGCAAGGCTCTACAAGACGAGGTTCGCCGACAGGCTCTCCCCGGAGGAGACGAAGCTGCTGGACTCGATCATCACCATGAGGCGGAAGGTCCAGTACATGTACGCCTTCTGACCGGCTCTGAGAGGTCATCTTCCTATTCTTCCCTTGCAGGCATCGGCTCTGAGGACTACGGGAGTCGTCCGGTTCCCCTTCATGGCTTCACCTGCCAGCCTTTTCTCACAGGCCACCAGCCTCTCTCGACCGCGGCGGGGGAGGGAACTGGCGATCCCCGCCAGCCCCCGTTCGGACAGGATTGCCGCAGCGTTCGCGTCGCTAACGACCTTCCAGCCGTAGCGACTGGGGTTCGCCCTTCAGTCGGTAATCTCCCTGAACCTTCTGACCGAAAATCTATTAAGAATCGCGAAGTAGGCTCTGGGAGAGGAGCGAAAGTTGCCTACGTTTCAGGTAGTCCTGTCCGAGCCCAAGACGAGGAAGGCGGTCAAGCTTGAGCTCAAGGACCCGAAGTCTTCCTTCATGATAGGCCTCAAGATAGGCCAGGTGGTGGACGCCAACCCCATAGGCGTCAAAGGCAAGATCAAGATCACCGGCGGGAGCGACAGGGCGGGCTTCCCCATGAGGGCCGGGATCCAGGGGGCGGGCAAGAAGTACGTAAACCTGGCTGACGCGCCGGGCTTCAAGCCGACTTCCTCCGGCCTCAGGAGGAGGAAGCTCCTGAGAGGGGAGACCATCTCTGAGGACATCTACCAGGTCAACGCCGTGCTGACCGAAGGCGAAATGCCCGAGGCGCCCAAGGAAGAGAAGGCGGCAGAGGAGGCGTCAGCGAAGGGCGGCAAGAAGTAGGCCCTCCGTCGCACTGAACCTTTATCAATACACCTTCGGGATACCCTAGTTATACATGTCCAGCGGCTCCACCAAACCCATTCCAAGACAACCTGAGGTGAACATCGGCACCAGCGGGCACGTTGACCACGGAAAGACCACGCTGGTCGAGGCCTTGACGGGCAAGTGGACGAGCGCCCACAGCGAGGAGCTCAGGAGGGGCATCACCATCAGGGTGGGCTACGCGGACGCCGCCATATACCGCTGCGAGGGAGAGAGCCCGCCAGCCTGCTACAACACCGACGGCGAATGCAAGGGAGGGGAGGCGAAGCTTCTGCGGGTTGCCTCCTTCGTGGACAGCCCAGGCCACGAGAGCCTCATGGCCAACATGCTCAGCGGGGCCGCGATAATGGACGGGGCGATCATCGTGATCGCCGCCAACGAGCCCGTGCCGCAGCCTCAGACAAAGGAACACGTTCAGGCGCTGCGGATGATCGGCGTCGAGAAGGTGGTGGTGGCCCAGAACAAGGTGGACCTGGTGGCCTACGAGCAGGCCCTCGCCAACGAGTCGAGGATTAGGAGCTTCCTCGAGTCCTACGGCTACGGCAACGCCCCCCTCGTGCCCATTTCCGCCCAGAAGCACCTGAACATCGACGCTCTCCTCGAAGCCATAGAGGCCACGATCCCCACTCCCCAGAGGGACATCGCAGCGAAGCCCTTCATGCACGTACTGCGTTCGTTCGACGTGAACCGGCCGGGGACCCCCATCGACAAGGTGCGGGGAGGGGTGGTGGGAGGCTCACTTACCCAGGGTACGCTGAAGGTGGGCGACCAGATCGAAATAAGGCCCGGCCTCTACGACAGCGTCAAGACGAAGTATGTGGCGGTCGTGACGACGGTCGTCAGCCTCGGGACAAGCGCCGGCCTCGTCGACTCGGTCAAGCCTGGAGGGCTGGTGGCGATCGGGACCACTCTGGACCCCTTCTACACAAAGAGCGACGCTCTGGTGGGGAGCGTGGCTGGAATCCCGGGCACGTTACCCGAGGAGATAAGCGACCTTGGGATGAAGCCCACGCTGTTCGACACCGTGGTTGGCGTCAACGATGTGATCAAGGTCGAGCCCATCAAGATGAACGAGATCCTGAGGCTGAACGTAGGCACCGCCACAACGGCGGGAACCGTGTTCCAGATGAAGGGAGGCAACGTCTACGTGAAGCTCAGGAAACCGGTCTGCCCGGCCCCGGGCGCCAGGGTCGCCATCAGCAGGAGGGTGGGCGACCGCTGGAGGCTCATCGGTTCGGCCACTCTGGTGTAGGCCGTTGCTGGTGCTGCTGGATACCTCCATCCTCATCTACCTGGTCGAAACTCCGTCCTCCTTCCTGGAGGGGCTCACGGGAAGCCTCGGGAAGGTGGAGTTCGCTGTCACCGATTCGGTCCTCGGGGAGCTGAAGGGCCTGGCCGCGTCCAGGGGCGCCAGGGCGAAGAAGGCCAAGGGCGCGCTCTCCTATGCCCAGGGGCTGAAGTCCTACCCTGTGGGAGGGGAGGCCGACGACTCTCTTGTCAAGCTGGCACTGAGGGAACGGGCCGTAGTGGCGACCCTGGATGGAGAGCTTGCGTCATCTCTCAGAAGGAAGGGGATACCAGTGGCGACCCTGAGCGGCGACCGGCTTCTAGTTCTGGGAGCGACCACCTGAGTTCGGCCTACTTTGAAAAAGTTTAAAATACGTGCGCCTGAGACCTCTTCGTGGAGCAGGGCCGCGAGGTCTTTGTGAGAGGGTCAAGTTGTTCCAGCTAGTGAAGCTGAGGGACGTCGTCCGAGTCCCGCCTGACAAGTTCAGGGAGCCGCTGAAGGGGGTAGCGGAGACCGTGCTCAAGATGAGATACGAGAGCACGCTGACTCCGGAACACGGCTACATCATATTGGTGACCGGAGTGCAGGTCGAGCCGGTGGGCAAGATGGTCCACGGCGACGGAGGGATCTATCACCACGTCGAATTCTCGGTCCTGGCCTACGAGCCGAAGCTGCAGGAGATAGTCGAAGGGGAGGTGGTGGAGATCACCGAGTTCGGCGCTTTCGTGAGGATCGGTCCGGCCGACGCGCTCCTCCATGTCTCTCAGATCATGGACGACTACATCTCCTCCGACCTGAAGCAGGGCATCATCCTCGGCAGCAGCACCAACAGGAAGCTCAAGGTGGGCTCGAAGGTCCGGGTGAGGATAACGGCGGTCAGCTTGAGCCGGGGCATAAGTCTCGGCAAGATCGGCGTGACGTGCAGGCAGCCGTACCTTGGAGCTTTCGAATGGATAGAGGAGGACCTCGCGAAGGCGGCGCCGAAGAAGGGCGCCAAGGAGACGAAGGCCTAGGGGCGTTTCGGTTTGACCAAGGAGCTCGCCTGCAGAAAGTGCATGTTCATCAGCCAGGGCAAGGTCTGCCCTGCGTGCGGCTCTGTGGACCTGACCGAGAACTGGAAGGGGCAGGTGGTCATATTCAACGTGGAGAAATCCGAGGTCGCCAAGACCTTGGGCGTGACCAAGCCGGGCAAGTATGCCCTTCAAGTGAGCTAGGGAGTTGCCGTACTACAGGCTCCAGAACTACCAGAGAGAGGACCTGAGGAGACCCCTTGGGGTCCTTATCAGCAACGGCGACCTGGCGGCCTACCTCAAGGAGGCGGTGCCGTCCGACGCGACCGTCGTGACCGTTGGGGACAGGACCACGGAATACTTCGTCACCCACGGGTGGCGCCCTTCCCTGCAGATAGTGGACACTCTTGAGAAGAGGGCGAGGCGCACGGCGCCCGTCGGAGGCTTCGACCGGATGACGAGCGTTAGCAACCCGGCCGGGGGCATCTCGAGCGAAGCCATGGAGCTGGTCCGGACGGAACTGGCTAATGGAGGCGCCTCCAGGATCCTCGTTGTGGGCGAGGAGGACCTCCTCCTGCTGCCGGTCCTGGTCTTCGCTGCGGACGGGACCGACGTCTTCTACGGGCAGCCCAACGAGGGAATGGTCCACGTGAAGGTCTCGCCGCAGACCAGGAAGAGGGCAGTGGACGTGCTCTCCGTGATGGGATACCAGGCGCCGATGCGCTGATCTGGAACCCCATGCTTCATCTCCCCCTCCACCATAAGATTCTTAAATGCACGCGCTGGTAGGCGTTGGATGACTATGTCTCTGCAGCGGACGAAACTCTTCGAGAACGCATTGCTCGGCCGGAAGGAGGCCACGTACTACTTCAAAGACTCGGCCGGCATGCTGAACAGGTCCCAGGCCGTCAAGTTGGTGGCCAACGACCTCGGAGTGAAGGAGGAGAACGTGGTGGTGATGGGCATCCGCGGCAGGCAGGGGACGCGAGACCTCGTCGGCACCTTCTACGCTTTCGAAGACGTCAAGGCCGCGAAGGCTCAGCTACCGAAGCACTACTTCCTCAGGAGCATGTCCAAGGAGGACCGCAAGAAGTACTTCGAGGAAAGGAGGAAGAGCCGGGCCAAGAAGGTGGCCCCTGCGCAGAAGAAGTAGGAGTTGATGCCTAGACAATGAGCACGGAAGTAACGCCGCCGGTGGAGGAGAAGAAGCCGAAGGCAGTCCGAAAGCCGAAGAAGCCGAAGGTGAGCCCGTCGGTGTACAAGTTCTACACGGTAAGCGGTGCCGTCCTTTCCAAGACCAAGAGGGAGTGCCCCAGGTGCGGCAGGGGGACCTTCATGGCTCAGCACAAGGACAGATACTACTGCGGCAAGTGTGGCTTCACCGAGTGGTTCGAAAGGAAGCGCTAGGAGGCCTCCAGCTCCTTCCTGATGGCTATGGCCACAGGAGGCTGGACGAGTATCTGAAACGGAAGCACGTATTTTGATGCCGAAGCAGAGAACATGTTCTCCCTTGGGCCCGTTTCACAGTAGCCGTCCCTGAACAGCCTCACGAGGTTGACGGCGGCCTCGGGCGACTCGGCGGTTATGGCGGAATAGTAGAGGTATTCCACTATGTCCCAGGGCTGCTCGCCTCCCTCCTCCGCCTGTTCTAGGTCCACGATGTTGACGCCCGCGGCGTTGATGAGGACGTTGCTGGGCTTCGTATCGCCCAGGCAGAAGTTCGTGGCGTGGATGCTCCCCAGGACCCGTGCGAACCTGCGGACCTTCTCCGCAGCCGACGGGTTTCCCTTCATGGCCAACCGGGTTATGGGCTCGAGGTTCTCGCCGTCGACGAACTCCTTTACTACCACCCTGTCGTCCGGCGCGACCAGGAGGATGCGTGGCGCCAGGGCCCCCGCCTTCCTGACGGCCAGGGTCCCCCTGTACTCCCTGGAAAGCCTGAGAAGGGGCTTGGACTCGAACTGCTTGGCAGTGACCGTCATCATGTTGGCCACCACCCACTTGAAGCTCCAGAAGTCCTGGAACTTCTTGGCGACGACCTTTGTCTCGCCGCCGGGGTACTGGATCGTGTACAATATCGCTGAGGAGAAGAAGTCCCCCATGTTCTCCGTCTTGTACTGGTAGGGGGAGCCGATCCCCAGCTCGGCTATCGCCTCCCTGATCCAGTCGGAGGAGAAGACGAGCCTTCCGTGGGGGAGGCGGATGAGCCCCTTCGGATTCTCCAGCTCGGACGGAAGCCTCTCCACCCCCCGGCTCCTGCTGATCTTGGAGGTGAGCTCCTTGAAGGCGGTGTTCGCCCCCACCATCCCTGCGAAACCATGAGCGATGTACTGCCTGACCCCCCTTTCGGCGACCCGGAGCGGCTCAGAGAAGAGAGGGGCCTTGATGATCTTGGCCGAGTCCGCCGTCAGGACGCAGTAGCCCCCTTCCCTCTTCATCAGCCCCTCCTCCACCAGGTCCCCTATGACGATCTCGAAACCCTTCAGGGTGCTGACGAGGTTCTCCTCCTTCTGCGGGCCGCTGTAGGTCCTCGAGTAGGAGTAGATGACCGGCGGGTAGACGAAAGCCCGCTTCTTCAGCTTCTCGAAGAGGAAATACGAAGGGGGGACGAGCATCTGCTGAGCGAAGTCGTCGTACCTGTCCAGGAGCTCCTCCACAGCTTCGAGGACGACCCGCCTCTTGAGGGATAGCTCAGCCTTCTTCAGGAACTCGGAGCCGTGCAGAGGCTGGTAGGTGTTAAGGAGGCGCCCCGAGACGAATTCGCCGAGCGATGCCTTCGTGGCGTCCTTGACGAACGACCCTTCGTCCACCAGCAGCGCAGAGAACTGCCTTCCGTCGATGGAGCCGTAAATGTACTTGGCCCTTGGGCGCAACTTGTCCAGGACCACAATAAGGTCGAAGTCGCTGTCTGGCCTGGAGTAGCCCGCGACCTTGGAGCCGTAGGCGGCGATGGCCACCACCTTCCTCGCCTTCGCGACCGAGGCCGCGGCCTTCAGGACGACCTCGCTGTCCCCAGGTCCCAGCATCAGTCGGCCATCTCCTTGAGCTTGGCAAGGGCCATGGGGTCGAAATCGGCGTTCAGGACGGCGTCGAGGGGTATCCTCGCGGAGTTGTCGTCGGGGTTCACCACCTTGACGGGCAGCTTTCGCTCGTACCAGTTCTTTATAGTCCTCTGGTTCAGCGCGTCGTCGGTGAACCCCTCCTCGAACTTGGCGTCTATGAGGCTCGAGAGGCTCTTGAAACGACCGAAGACCTTCTGGGGCGGTACCGCCTCCTCCATGTCCCTGTAGGTGGCCTCGAACATCGTGGAGGCGGCCGGGGAGGAGACGGGCTGCTCCGAGAATCGCCTGACCAGCTCAAGGTAATGGGTGAACTCGTGGGCCACCACCGCTAGGACCGTCCTCTTCGAGGCGTACAGGATAAGGGGCGCGGTGAACTCGACGAGCAGGTGTAGTCTGCCGTTGGCCGCGGCTGGCACGTTCCTGGCGTAGTAGATGCCGGTGACGCCGACCTCGGCCTCTGACCTGACCAGGATGAGGAGCGGCTCAACGTAGTACGGCGGGTACGTCAGGCCAGCCGCCTTCTCCACCTTGCCGATCGATTCGGCCAGGACCCCCATCCTGTCCTCGAGCTTGGCGTAGACATCGGGCGGCAGCCTCCCCACCTTCACAGCCTCTCTGGGCCTTGCGAGAGGATCCACCCGAAGCGGCATGTCAAAAAAGCCACGGCGCGGCGCGTTAAAGGCTTTGCTCTCGCTGTTCAGGGGCGGTTGCGATGCCTTGCCGGGTCCATCCGAATCCCTTCCTACCTAATGTTTATATCAAGTGTTCGGAGGCACAGCCTTGCTGGTCGTCCACGTGAGGTGCGGGGCCTGCGGAGCCGAGGAGCCATTTCCATTCAAGTGTGCCTACTGCGGCCTCTACTTCTGCGGAGAGCATCGGCTGCCGGAGAACCATGCCTGCACGAAGTACGCCTACGCCCTTCCCCCCAGGCAGTACACGACGACCGCCGACGGTAGCATGAGCTACTTTCCGGGCTCCAGAAGGCGGTCGCCGCTGGACAGTGAGGCCGTCTCGTTCGCCGTGGGTGCGGTCCTCGTGTGGCTGGTGGGCGTTTCGATGCTGGGCTTCGAACCCAGCAACTTCGGCCTGGTGGTCAACAGCGTCCTTTTCGTCGTTGCCTTCCTCGGTCACGAATACGCCCACAAGCTGGCGGCGCATCACTACGGCCTCTGGGCCGAGTTCAGGCTGAACCCGCTGGGAGCCCTGCTTACGGCCCTTTCGATAGTGCTGCCCATCAAGTTCATCGCCCCCGGGGCGGTCATGTTGGGCGGATACAGCGACGAAAGGACGCTAGGGATAGTCGCGGCAGCCGGCCCCCTGGTCAACATAGCCATGTCTGCAGTGCTTGGGCCCCTGGTCTTCCTTCCCTCGGGCGGGTACCTTTGGCCGGCGTTCTATGTAAGCTCGTTCATCTCGGTCTTCAACCTGATCCCGGTGGCCATCCTCGACGGCAAGAAGGTGTTCGACTGGAACAAGGCGGTCTGGGGCGCCATGTTCGCCATCTCCGCCGTCTTTCTCTACGTCGCCTGGGTCGCCTAGGGGACGCCTCAGGGTATCCCTATTTCCTCTACGACGAGCCGGCCGACCACGTCGGGCCTCTTCAAGAGACCGGGCTTCGCAGCGTGGAGGGTGACGGTGAGGTCGGCCCTGACGACGAGCCCATGGTCCTCGCCGGTGTCCGGGTCGAGACCTGAAGGTATGTCTACGGCGACCTTCAGGGCCTTCGAGGCGTTGATCATGGAGATGGCCGTGGCGTGAGGCTCACCCACCGCTCCCTTCACGCCGGTTCCGAAGACGGCATCCAGGATCACGTCGCTGGAGTCGAAGAGGGCTTTCAGGCCGGATAGATCCTGAGCCGCTGCGACTTCGTTGATTCGGATGTCGTCAAAGGTCGAAATCATGTCCCATTGGGCGACCGCATCTTCAGCCCTCACCTTAGCCCTGCCCCCCAGCAGGATCAACGAGACATGCGCCCTGCCCGAGAGGTGCCTTGCGGCCGCCGCGCCGTCGCCACCGTTGTTGCCCGTCCCTGCCACTACTAGCACCGAGGGCTTCAGGCTTGCATCGAAGAGCTCGCAGACGTTCTCGGCGAGCGCCCTCCCGGCGTTCTCCATCATGAGCAGGCGTGAAACGCCACGCGATACGGCTTGGTCCTCCGCCTTCCTCATGGATGCCGAGTCGAGTACCTTCACGGCGCGGCACCAAGGATGCCGACGGTCAGGGGCTGCACCCCCCTCTCCCTCAGGGCTGCGACCAGGGGGTTTATTCCGACCGAGTCGCCCGATTCGTGCCCGAGCAGCACGAGGTTCCTGCTGGTGGGGTCGTCCTTGAGCCTTCTCAGCTCGTCTGCGTCTATGTGCATGTAGACCAGCGTGTCGACGCCGTGGGTGAAGTACTCCTTCGCGATCCCGTACCCCCCGTTCGTCCCCGCCGCCACAGCGAGCTTCGTCTTACCTCTCGGTGAAGAAGGGTCACCGAGGACCACCTCGGGCTTGACCAAGGAGGCCCTGTACTCTGGCAGGGTGAGCAGGGAATCTACGATGTCCGACACTTTCGGGCCCGCCTTCGCCAAGGTCGCCGACATGACGTGCCTTCCTATCTCGTCGCACGGAAGGTGCACGTTCATGAGGGGCATCTTCATCTTCTCCGCCGCCTCGACCACCTGATTGTAGATAGCGGGATGCGCCTTCAGCCTCACCTTCCTCACGAGCTGGTCCACCGCGGCGCTGGCTTCGGACTTGGGCACCCCTTCCTCCATCATGAACTGGACATGGCGGGCCAGCACCTTGTAGAAGTTGACGCTGGTGCCACCGAGGGGGTGGTGGGAGATCACGCTGTCGCAGCCCAACTCCCTGGCCAGGACGAGCTCCGCGACCCCCACGTCGATGGAAAGCCACGGCCTTCTGATGTCCCCGCCGGGAACCTGGATCCCCGTGTCTGCGGGGACCTCTTTGAATCCTGCCAGCTTCAAGGCGGTTTCAATTATCTCGGTTTGGTTCATGAAGGATTACTTTCTCGTCGGATAAGGCGACCACAGTTTTTAAGCGTGGTGCCGGTTGTTGGACCCTGATGCCTCTCATCGCGCTGCTCAGCGACTATGGCCTTGGCGACCATTATGTGGGAGTCGTGAAGTCCGTGATACTGGGCATATGCCCCGAGGTCGTCTTCATCGACATCACCCATGAGCTCGCACCGTACGACGTAAAGGATGGCGCCTACGTTCTCCTCCAGGCCTCCAAGTACCTGCCTAGGGGCTGCGATGTCCTGGCGGTGGTTGACCCGGGGGTCAACACTGATCGCCGGGCTATCGCTGTGAAGACCAAGGAGAGACTGTACGTGGGTCCGGACAACGGATTGCTCTACCCTGCCGCGTCCCGGGAAGGGATCCTGGCGGTATACGACGTTGGCAGGGGCGCCCAGCTACTGTCTGAGAAGGGGACGTTCGCCGGCAGGGACGTCTTCGCCCCCACGATCGCCTGCGCGGCCAAGGGGATGCAGTTGGGGCGGCTGGGCAAGGAGGTCGATGGGATGGCCGTGCTGGAGTTTCCAGGGGCAAGGTATTCCCCAGACGCCATCACAGGGGAGGTCCTCCACCTCGACCGGTTTGGAAACGCCGTTACAAACATCGAAGGCGAGGGTTTTCACGCTTGGAGGAAGGGCGAGGCTGAGTTCGAGCTCCTGTCAGGCGAAAGGGCCGCCAGGGTTCGACTGGCGTCGTCATACCAGGAGATAGACGGGACGGGGATCATTGTGGGCAGCGGTGGGGCTCTCGAAGTCTCCCGCAGGGAGGGAGGGCCCGGCTTCGTCCTGAAACGGGGGGATGGTTTCTCGCTTGAGCTCGTCTCGAAGCCGCGCCGTTAGTGCAACGCGGTTGTCGCGTTTGTTAACACTTCTTGTCGGAAGCACCTATTTAAGCCACGGAAGGACGAACATGTCGCTGCCGGATCACTGATGACCACAAACAACCTCGTCACGGAGATAGTGTCGAAGACGCTCACCGACCTTTTCGGGCAGCAGACGACAGACATGGTATTCTCGTTCTGCGAACGGAACGGTCTCCCCGTGGCGCTCATACCCCAGCGGCTCGTCCCCTTCGGCAAGCTTCTCGAGGCCCTTCTGGGCGAAGTCACCGCGGCCTCGGTCAGCAACCTAATCGCCAAGAACATCCTCGCCGAGTTCAACATGACGATCGTTGGTGAGCAGCCGACACTCGAGGAAGCTTCGCGAGTCGTGTGGAACCAGAGGAAGCTCAAGGTCTAGGGCTACAGCTCAGACCTTCCCTCAACCTCTTTGAGCCACTTCCTTTTGGCCATGTAATCAGGGCACTCCCTTTCGACCAGGCTCCAGAAGCGCTTCGAATGGTTGGGCTCCCTGAGGTGCATCAGCTCATGGATGACCACGTAGTCGATCACCTCCTGCGGGGCCGTCGCTAGCTTCATGTTGAAGCTCAGGTTGCCCTTGCTGGAGCAGCTCCCCCACCTGGTCCTCTGGTTGCGGATCATGATGGTGTTGTATTCGAGCCCCAGCTTCCTGGCAAGACGCCAGACCGTCTGTTTGATTGCGACGGTTGCCTCCGATCTGTACCAGCCGTCCAGCGCCTTCCTGATTTCGCTGATGGTGGCCCGAGGCACCAGAACGACCGCCTCGTCGCCCTCGAGGCGGACCGTGGAGCGAGGGTTTCCATCGGCTACGACCTTGACGCGATACTCCTTGCCCCTGAAAAGGACGCTCTGAGCCACCAAGCGCCGACCTTCAGACGAGGCGGGCTGCAGGATTCATAACGCTTTTGGTCTTGGGCGAAGGCACGAAACCTGCGACGATGCCGCCTTTCGTTCTCTGGCTGCCGCTGGGCCAGACTATGAAAAGCGGTGGCTCACCCATCTTTGGGCTTCTGAATGCCGGCGGCCACGTCGGGAGCCTCGGTCACGACCTCCGTGCTCTCCTTGTGCTTGAGCGGGTGGGTCGGCTCGGGCTTGTCGAGAAGCTTGGTCAGACGCAGGTGCTGGCTGGTGCCACCCCGGCGCACCTTGATCACTTCGGCCATGATAGAGATTGCTATCTCCTCCGGGGTTTCGGCCCCGATGTCGATTCCGACGGGGGCGTAGATCTGGAAGAGCCTGTCCGCTGGGATCCCTTCCTTCAGGAGTTCCCTGTAGGCGGAGTTCACGCGGTTCTTGCTCCCAATCATCCCTACGTAGCGCGCCTTGGTGTCGAGGACCGTGCGAAGGGCCTCCGCGTCGTACCTGTGCTCCGTTATGACCAGGATGTTGTCATAGGCGTTGATCTTGACCTCCCTGATCTTCTGGAGCACGTCCTGGGTGTAGACCTCGGCGTTCGGGAACGCCTCGACCGAAGCGAACGGGTCCAGGACCATGACCCTGTACCCGAGCATCTCAGCCAGCTTGTAGCATGCCCGGGAGATGTTCCCTGACCCGAATATGATCAGTCTCTCGCTGGGCTCCACGAGCTCTAGCGCGACCTTGACGGTGCCGCCGCAGGCCATCCCCAACCCGCTCCAGCTTTCATCACCGAGGTTGAAGTCCTTAATCCGGGTCTGGCCGTCTTCGAAAACGAACCTGGCCTCACGCACGACGTACTTCTCGACGCAGCCCCCTCCGATGGTCCCAACGGTGGGCCCAGCCTCGGGGATGATCATCTTTGTGCTCACGCCCCTCGGGACTGAGCCGTCAGCCTCTACGACGGTGGCGATGACTAGCCTCATTCCGTCCGCCAACATGCGGGACGCGATGGTGTAGATGTCTTCCATTGCCTATGAACCCCCCTCAGTCCCACCTTTGCCCGCAAGGGCCGATGGCAGGCAGGGGCTTCTCGGCCATCTTCTCGGGGGATCTCTTGACGATCAGGTGGAAGTCAGCACCTTCCTCTCTGGAGTTCATGATCTCCTGGCCGTGGTTCCAGCAGTACCTCAGGACGTTGTCCTTCGAAGTGTGGTCGTTGACGACGATCTCAATGACGGTGCCCATCTCCGCCTTCTCGATAGCCCTCTTGGTCATCAGG
This sequence comes from Conexivisphaerales archaeon, assembly GCA_035543015.1. Classification (GTDB taxonomy): domain Archaea; phylum Thermoproteota; class Nitrososphaeria; order Conexivisphaerales; family DTJL01; genus DATKKG01. Next base: position 14,430 of record DATKKG010000061.1, read on the forward strand.
ATGGGCTTGGGGCAGGGTTCGTCCCTCGCGTCAACGAGGACTTGCGTCGTAAGCACGCACAATAGTAATCGCGCCTATTTACGTAGTAGCTGCTTTAAAACGTTATCCACGGCGACCTATAGGTGATAAGTACAATAATGATTCGGTCGCTGACGGGCGTTGCGGCTGGACGAAATGCGAGCCCCCCGATCACGCAGGAACTGGAACTCGCATTCATCTGCGCGGGGCGTCCTGGTACTTACCGTCTCGGCCTTCCACTTACAATATTAATATAGCGCGGAGGAGCTCATCCCGTTTCAGAACACCATGCTCAAGCGGGTCATGCCAAGCAAGTCCGCCGCGACGGACTTCTTCATCATACTCGCCACCGTCGTGGCACTGACCTTCTACATCTACTCCGCCTCCGGCATATTCGTCGGTGTGCTTCTTGCGGTGCTCTTCGGGGCGTTCACCTGGGCACTTCTGAAGTCCACCAAGCCGTACCGCGTAAGGTCCGTCTACGTTTTCGGCCTGACCGCCGCAACTTGGATCGCGTTCTACGCATTCATTTCCCAGCTGGGCCCATCCTACCTGGGGAAGTGGCTGGCCACACACCAGAGGGTACCGCTGACCCCCGACCCCATAACCAACAGCGGCTTCGTCTCCATCCTGTGCCCGTACCTGCTCCCGACCGCTTTGGGGAAGCCGGTGACGGTGCAGGTCCCCGTCTACATCAAGTTCTTCTCGTCTTTCCCCCCCAGCATAGGCACTTTCTCCGTAATCTTCCTGGCTTACCTCGGCACCGCCTTCGTCCTGGGCAAGGGCTGGTGCGGCTGGCTGTGCCCCTTCGGCGGTCTGGGCGAGACCGTCCGCCAGCTGCACAGGCCGTTCAAGTTCTACACGAAGTCGGTCAGCCGGATCAAGAAGGCCTCCGCGAAGAGGGGGGTCAACCTGGAGGGACAGGAGCAAAGCCAGATGCTCCGCGACGTGAAGTACGCCTTCCTCGTCGTCACCCTTCTTCTGGCGCTCGTCTACACGGTCCAGTGGTTCTGCGTGTTCTGCTGGGCCGGCGTTCTCGGATGGTTCGCGTCACCCTTGAACTTCGACATCTTCGTGGCCATCCTGGCCGTGATCTTCCTGGGCCTGCCCTTCATCAGCACCAAGAAGTGGTGCCACTCCATTTGCCCTATAGGGGCCGGACTGAGCATGATGGACGGGGGGACGCCGTTCCAGATAGAGATCGACGAGGAGGCGTGCAACGAGTGCTACGCCTGCCTGAACGTCTGTCCGACGTTCGGATTCGCCCGGAAGGCTGACGGGGCGATTTACGTAACGGACACCTGCGATAAGTGTCTGGTCTGCCTCTACAAGTGCCCCAGCAAGGCGATCGAGCTCCACTTCTACAACATCAAGACCGACGCTAAGAAGTTCCTCGTGCCGAGCGTCACCGTCCTTGGGGCGTTCTGGTTCTACTGGTTCATAGTCGTGGTCTACAACCTTCTAGTGCTGGGGGTGTTCCACTGATGCTGGACCTCCTCGCTGCGGGCCTGCTGCTCGGGCTGAGCAGCGGGATACAGTGCTCCGTCGCCTGCCTTCCTCTCCTGCTGACCCAGCTGACGGGAGGAAAGACCACGCCCGGGGAAGGCGTCCGCATAGCCCTGCTGTTCTCGGTGGGCAGGCTTCTGGTCTACTTCTTCGTCGCGTACGTCCTCTTCTATTCGCTGGGCTTCTTCGGGACGGCGCTGCGGAACCCTCTGTCTGAGTCGCTCTCCTCCCTGCTCCTCGGTGTCATAATGGTGTACTACTGCTATAGGGCCATGTTCAAGAGGGGGAAGGCCGCGTGCAACACGGGCATCCAGAAGAGGCTAATCAGGCTACCGTTCACCTCCGTGGCGCTGACTGCGAAGCCCGGCAGAAACGGGACCTCCCTTCTGCTGGGTGTCATCTCGAGCCTGAACGTGTGCCTGCCCCTGGTCGCGCTCATTTCACTGTCGGCGTTGACGAACCTGGGGGCAACGTTCGCCTCGGTCTCGATGTTCTGGCTCGGGTCATCCGTCTACTCGTTCGGGCTGGCCCTTATGATGGCGGGGGCGGCGCGGATCAGGATGGGGGCTGCGCTCCGAAGGCGGGTGGGCTTCATAGGGAGCCTCTCCGGCATGATGTTCGGCGCCTTCCTGGTTCTGGCGGGGATCGCTTCTCTGGCGCCCCTCTAGAAGAGCCTCTGGAAGACGTTGATGTAGTTCAGCATCACGAACTGAAAGAAGAGGATGCCGACGTAGAAGCCGACGAGATAGACTATGGCCGCCCCGTTGCCTGTCGTGGCGTTCACGTGCTGCCTCAGCGGGCATCCCTCTGCCATCACGGAGAAGAAGGCGTAGCCGAGGCCCCCTATGGCTGCCAGGATTATCGTGGCGATCGAGCCTGCGCCTGGCTCGTTGTGAAGCATCAGCGGGAAGTCCGCCATGTGGGGGGCGAACCTGAAGAAGAGCAGGTAGCCGACCAGAGCCCCCAGCGCCATGCCGATGATGGTCCTCATGAAGAGGGTGTCCTTGAAGAGGTAGAGGTCTCTGTAGCCCGAGATGGAGCAGGACTTCGACCTCTGCCACAGGTAGCCGATCACGCCCCCGGCGGCCAGAGTTGCGAGGCCTATCTCAAGCGTCAAAACCTGACCCTCCACTTGAGGTAGTTGACGGAGATTACAACTCCAGTGAGCATCCCCGCCAGGCCGATGAGGGCGATCAGGCTGCCATACATCACGGCCATTATGATGTGCACCGAGCAGTAGCCCAGCGTCAGCCCGAACAGGGCCACGAAGAAGCCGTTGATGAAGTGGTCCACGGGGTGGCGAGGCATCCTGAAGTTCCACTCCTTGTTGCGAAAGGTGGAGATGCTGGCTCCTATCAGGACGCCCACGACCGTGAGGACAGGTATGTCGACGGAGGGGTCGTGCACATAGAGCGTCGTGCCGAACAGGTGGTTCACCGTCCAGTCGATCAGGTCGCTCGGGTGGCTGATGAAGCATATCCCGAAGGCGGACGGAGGGGCCACGTAGAACACGGCCTGGGCGATGGCCGCCCATAGGCCGGTCACGAATCCCGCTGTGAGCTTGTCAACCTTCAAGACCATAACACCTAGACAGTGTCCACCACCTTGCGGACGGCAGGCCCAAGGTTCTTGATGATCTGGAAGACCTGGGTCGACGGATCGGGGTTGGTCATCTGCCCGGCCAGGCGGTTCGCCCTTCCGGCGATGACGCAGGCCTTTACCGGCTCGTATCCGCCCGATATGAGAGCGGACACCATACCCGTGATGGTGTCGCCTGTGCCACCGATGGGCTCCAGGGCGGGGATGTTCGGCTCTGAGATGGTGCTCACGACCTTGCCGTTGTCGACTATGAAGTCCACCGGACCCTTGATCAGCATGTAGCGGGGCGCGTTGCCGGACGCGTAGGCCTGGTCTATCAGCTTGGGCACCTGCGTCGTGTCTATCTCGAAGAGCATCGACTTCACGTAGGCCGGGTGGCCGGCCTCCGGGTCAGCGAGGAAGCAGATCTCGCCGGCGTCGGGGGTGAAGAGGTCGAACTTCCTGCAGGAGCCCGTGGCCTTGGCGATGAGCATGGAGCCCGCGTCCGCGATCATGAAGGGCCTCTTGGGCCAGTAGTCGAGCATCTCGACGAACTCCATGAAGGGCTTCCGCAGCGGCAGGATGTAGTGCATGGTCAGGGCGGAGGCCCCCAGTGAAGCGGCCTTCTCAGTCAGGTAGGTGTACAAGGACGCGGACCCGGTCCCTTGGCCGAGGTCGCCAGCTATGGCCCCGACCGGAGGCTCCATGCCAAGGGACTGAGTGCAGGTGGCCGCCGCGGCCATCATGGCCATGGCGCCGATTGACCTGAGCTCCTTCGGGATCTTCGTTTCGCCCAGGGAGATGGTCTCGCCGTCATACCGTATGGTGCCGGCCAGCACCTCCTTCTCCTCTATCGGCATCGTGCCGGAAAGCAGGAGCATCTACTTCATCTTCCTCCAGGCTGCAAGGGCGGCTTCGTAGGCCTTCTGAAGCGTGTAGGCGCAGAGGGTGAAGCCCAGCTCGTTGGGAGACACGACCTTGTCCAACGGCTGGCCGATCATCTTCAGGGCAAGCAGGGGGATGTCAGGACAGCCTCCGCCCGAGATGTTGACTATCGTCCCCGTCTTCTTGTTGAAGGTCAGCTTCATGTTGCCTACCCTGATCATGAGCCACTCGCCGAAGTCAACCTTCTTGATGAGCTTGCTGACCTGCAGAGGAGGGAGGTCTCCTTCGGAAGCGAAGACGACGTCCAGTATCGGGATCCCGTCGGCCCTGAGGACCTTCTCCGCCGCGTTCACTTGGTTGCTGGGCACCGACATGGCGATGTCGCAACCGGTCCTGACTTCGGGGGGAGGGGCACCAGCCTTGGTATCGAAGCCGGCACGCTTGAGGACATGTTCGGCCCTCATGGCGTCCCTGAACAACTCGAACAAGAAGAGGGACCTGGAGAGGCCGTATTCGTCTGTCCGCTTGGACGGTGTGGACATCGGGTCGCTCGACAAGTCATCTACTGCGTATAATATAATCATTTGACTCCGCAGCCGGACAACGGAAACGCCAAGCCCGTCGAGGAGAGGAATGGAGGAGGGGGCTCATTCGAAGGCCTCCGCCTCCCCGTCCAGGCCCACGATGACATCCGCAAGGGCGGTGACCCCAGCCACCAGGGCGGGCGTGGGCCTCCCCTTCATCTTCCTCACCTGAACGCCCAGCAGCATTATCTTCGTGCCCTTGAGGTCCTGTGAAATGACTTGGGCGACAACCGCCAGCGGGAACTTGTGGACCAGGAAGGCCTTCGTTTCCTGTTTCAGGAGGTCCTCCAGCACCACCTCCCCCGGGCCGAGGCTGCGGTCCACCGCGTTAGCCATCAGGATCACATCGGGGTGCGCCTCGATGACCTCGGGAAGGAACTTCTCGGGCGTCGTCTCGCACAGGATCGGCCTTATGTTCGCCACTCTCTTCTTGATCTTCCTAAAAAGAAGGGGGCCAGCGACGTCGTCCCCCCAGTCGCTGCCCACGCACATGACGAGCGTCCGCCGGCCCTTGACGAGCCGGCGAATCTCTTCGGTATCCATTGGTGAGCTACAGTCAGGCGGTCTGGGCTTTCGGGGCTATTTGCTTTTCGTCCTCCAGCAGGGCGTTGTACATGGTGACGAAGTTGTACGAGAACGGGCAGACCCCCGCGCAGAGGTTGCACTGGGTGCATGTCGCCAGCTGTTCGGACAGGTACCGGAGCTCAATTGGGGTGAACTTCCTCGTCCTGCGTATCTGGTAGTACTTCCTCAGCTTGAGGACCGGAGCCTCCATGGGGTCCCTGTTGAATGCCTCGTAGGTCGGGCAGACCTCGACGCACCTTCCGCACTTGCCGCAGGCGGATGCGAAGGCAAGCATGTTGGTCCTGCTCTCGTTCTTGGTGAACCTCCAGTAGAGCGTGGCTATGCCGTGCCTGACGGCCCCTCCCGCGAAGAAGGAGACCACCAGCCAGGCATAGAGTATGGGGAGGTGCAGCGAGCCGAAGAAGGCCAGCGCAGGCGCACCGAAGCTCTGGAGGGTAATGATTCCCAGGACTTCAGACAGCTGTACGAGCCCGACGGCGGCGAACGCCAGCATGAAGACGAAGTCGAGCCAGAAGACCCTGCCGTAGGCGACCCTGAAGTATGGGTTCCTGAAGTACCTGATCGTCAGCCCTATTCCTCCTGCCAGGATGAGCAGGCCCGTTATGCCGTGTATCCAGGAGAGAACCCATCCGTTGCCCCCGAACACGTCTGCCGTGCCCGTGAGCATGTAGGGGACCTCCATGAGGATGCCCGTTATGATGTTGCCCCAGAGGCCGAGGTGGAAGACGAAGTCGCTGTAGCCCACCGTGAAGCTCCTGGAGAACAGGAGCTGGAGCAGCCCTGGCTTCTTGGCCTGCAGCGACGACAGCTTGTACTTTGCTTCCTTGCTCTTTGCCATGCTACTTCACCTTCTCCTCCTCTGGTTTGACGACCATGGGCTTCTCCTGCTTGCTGTCACGCCATCTGAGGGCGAAGAACGCCACACCCGCCAGCAGGGGTATCCAGGCGAGCCTCACCCACTCCTCGGCGGTCGACACCAGCCTGTTGGTGCTCGGGTAGGCGGACTTCACGACCGTCACGTCGGACGAGGCAGACATCGTCTTGAACTCGTCGCCGGTGAGGACGTAGAAGGTCGACGTGTCGTTTTGATACAGCATCGTGGCTCCATTGCCCAGTGCCGTGACAACCTTCTGTCCCATCGAGACCATGTCGGAGGTGGAGCCCCAGTTCTTCGCGAAGGTCGTCAGGCTCGCTGCCTTCAGCGTCTGCGCCGTCGGGCCGCCTCCAGGGCAGACCTGAACGCAGAACGGACTGGTCTGTCCGTCCTCCGTGAAGTTGACGCAATGGTCGCACCTCAGGATCTTCTTGTTGGCGTTGTCGGTGGTTATCGAGCCGAAGGGGCAGACCGAGGTGCAGAGGAAGCAGCCGATGCACCTGTCTTTGTCGTAGGTGACCGTCCCCGACGGAAGCTGGGTGAGGGCGTGCGACTGGCACACCGTTACACATGGTGCGTCGTTGCAGTGGAGGCAGTTCTGGGGAATGGGCAGGGTCTGGTTGGGGCCCGCTGTCGCCACCTTCGTGTAGGGGTTGAAGCTGGGGTACTGGCCCCTGAAGGCGCTCAGGTCGGGCTTGGCCTTTCCTTCATGGTACTGGGTGCAAGCCTCGACGCAGTGATCGCATCCGATGCAGTTACCGACCACTATCAGCATGGCCCTCGACGGGGTGTTCGCTCGCACTATCCTGGGGGCCGTGGCCGCCGTGACCACGACGAGCCCGCCGCCGGCCGCGGCGGTCTTCAGGAATGTCCTTCTATCCATCTTCATCTCAATTCCCTCCTATGACCTTGCGGACGCTTCCATCCTCGTTCACCAGCTCCACCTTCAGTGCCCTTTCGAGGTGCGTCGCGCAGGAGATGCAGGGATCGTATGCCCTGATGACCAGGCCCACTTCGTGCCACAGCAGGTCCTCGTTGACCTTCCCCGGGCTGACGTTCCGGTTGGCGGCGCTCCAGAGGGAGGCTTCGAAGCCATTGGCGTTGATCACCGTCGGGGTGATGATGTTGGCCTTCGTGATGAAGCCCTGGTCGTCCCACTTGTAGTTGTGGATGACCGTGCCCCTCGCGGCCTCGCACGAGCCGGCGCCTTCTCCGGCCTTCATCTTGAAGGGTGTCTTCAACTCTCCCTGGCATATGGTCGGATCGGACAGCAGCTGCTCCAGGCGCTCTGCGGCGAAGACGAGGTTCACGTACCTCGCGAGGTCGTACTGCAGGGTGCCGTGCACCGGGTTGCCGTACTTGCCCCTGAGCTCCTTCAGAAGCCTGTCGGCCACTTCCGTGCCCATCCCCTTGTTGACGTTGACGCGCGCGAGGGGGCCGGTCCGTATGAACGCCCTCTCCTTGGGCTGGCCCTTGACCGTGACGCTCTTTCCGTAAGAGTAGGAAAGCGGTTCCTCGACTATCTGGTTGAGGTAGTCAGGGGCGTTGAACTCGGAGATCTTGGCCCCGGTCTTGTCGACGATGTTGATCGTCCCCTGGTAGAAGTTGACGTTGCCTCCGTTGCTCATCCCGAAGTATCCCGACTCCACTTTGCCCAGCTCGATGTTGTCGTCCACGAACTTGTTGAAGATCGGGGCGATGGCGGCGTCGTACCAGCCTATGACGTTCTTCTTCGCCTCCTGGACGTATCCCAGGAGCTTCTTCCGCATGTCTTCGTCGAAGCCCCTGTTGATTCCGCCGGGGACTGCCGTCATGGGATGCACCGCCTGGACGCCGATGGTCTCGATCACCTTCTGGCCGACGGCCCTGGTGTAGACCACCTGCTTTGCCACCTCCGGGAACTTCCTGTAGACGCCGATGATGTCGCGCTGCGTGTAGGGAAGCTCGGGGAGGAGGAAGTCGGGTCCCGCGAGGATGAACGTATGAAGCGTATGGTCGCCGAGGATCTCTCCCATCAGCATGAGCTCCCTCAGCTTCTCGGCTCGCTCCGGTATCTCCAGGCCGAGTCCGTTGTCGATGGCCTTGGCGCTGGCCAGGTGGTGAGGTATCGGGCAGACGCCGCATATCCTGGTTACGATGATGGGAGCCCTGTGGACCAGCCTGCCTTCGAGGAACTTCTCGAACCCTCGGAATTCGGCGAAGTCCGCCATCGTGCGGGTGACCTTGCCCTTCTGGTCGAGCTGCACCTTAACGGTGAGGTGCCCTTCGATCCTTGTAACTGGGTCGATTTCGATCTGGCTCAAGCTATGTCAACCTCCGAGGATGTCGCTCAACAGCTCCCTGATGACCGGGCCCGGTGGGGGGCAGCCCGGTATCACGTAATCCACCTTTACGTGTTTGGAAAGTGGCTCGACCTTGTCCAGAAGCTCGGGAACGCCTTGGGTAGGGGGGTGGCCGTCGTACGCTCCCTCGAGCAGCTCCTCCTTGGTGAACAGGTTCCCCAGGCCCACGAGCCCGGCCGTGCTCGGGCAGGTCCCGAAGGACACCAGGATCTTGGATTTCCTCCTAGCCTCTTGCACTCTTTCCAGCTCGTGCTTAGTTCTGACGGTGCCAACAACGAAGGTGACGTCTGCTTCGTCGAAATCATGGGCGCTCGACAAGATGGGGGCGTAGACAAGGTCCACGGTCTTGTCAAACACCTTCAGCAAGGGAACGCCGAGATCAGCCAAAGCGATTTCACATCCGCCGCAGATGGCACAGTCTTCGATTGCGAGTCTTGCTTTAGCCGCCATAGCCAATAACTTACTTGTTGAGTCGTTGTTGCTCTAATAAGTCTAACTTACTGGTAATAATTACAGCCTCTTCATGCATTGAGAAACAGATATAGTAATTATAGCAAGAGTTTAGCGGTTTGTTTCTTGCACTTTCCGAGCCAGGAAAACCAATTCTGTCACACCCGCAAAGGATTAAAGCCGCGCGACGGCGAATCTGAGCTATGCGGTTGCCGTCCACCAAAACGATCGCCCTGTCGGTCGCAGGGGTCGTCCTGACGTACGTCCTTACGTACTATACGATGCCGTATCAGTTCGGCATAGTCATCGCGTTCCCCCAGGTGGGGGTCCTGCTTGCGGCCTGTGCGGGAGGCCCCCTCTGGGGGGTCCTCGCAGGCGCGGTAGGCGGGCTGGCGTTCTACTACTCCGGCGCAGGCACGATATGGCTCTACGAGTTGATCCCGCTAGGGCTTGGGGCCGGCCTGCTCGCCTACAGGTTCAGGGCGTTCGCCGCCTCGATGCTCTCCTGGGTCACCCTCGGCGTCATGTTCTCCTACTACGCCTATTCGCAGGAGTCGCAGACGAGCCAGGCACTGTACTCCTGGCTCATAACGGGCTCGTACGAAGTGGCGATTGCGGCGGTTGTGGTCGACGTCGTGCTCACGCTCCTCCACATTTCACGCGTGCGGCCGAAGAAAGCGGCCGCCGAGAAGGAGACGGCCCGGTCAGAAGCTCAGACAGAGATCGGCCTCTAGCATCTTCCTGCTGATATCGGCCCTCTTGGCCACGGCGAAGTCCGGAGCGAGGGTGGACTGGTCGATCCCCTGGTCCCGCAGGGACTCCTCCTCCACAAGGAACTTCTTCCCATTCTGCTCGGGGAAGAACTCCAGGAACTTGGTGGCATACATACGGTCGACTCCCTTGACGGCGCAGCGGGCCCCCTTTCCGATGAAAGCCACCGTAACCCTGTGGTCTTCATCGCCGCTCAGCATCCCTGCGGAGACCCGGAGCCCCTCGACGAAGTAGGCGCTGCTCACCGGAGACCTCATGAAGATCACCAGTATTTCCCTGGGCATTCCACCATCTCTCCTAGAGGAAGTTCACGACCTTCTCGGCCTCCATCATGGAAACCAGCCCGGCGAAGTCGATGGGGTGTGCCCCCTGAGGGAACGAGTCGCCGAGCCCCCGCGAAATGGCGTCCTCCCCGATGTAGTAGACCTCTCCCTTGAACAGGCTACGCTTGGCCAAATAGACACCGTCCTGCAGCAGCACGACCTTGGCTGAGGGGTCGTAGGCAGCGTAGGCGAAGGCCAGGTCAGCGTACGGCTCGTCGACGAGGTAGATCGCCAACCCAATCTCCCCCTATATGGTGACCAGCCTGTCGACCTTGCTAGCCAGGCCAGCCACGAAGGCCACGCTCACTATCTTCACTCCCTTGTAGTAATCCTTCCCTTCATCCAGGCCCCTGTTGTAGCTGCAGACCTCGCAGGCGTAGATTTCGGCGCCCTTGGCCAGGAGCGCCTTGAAGTAGTCCATGGGAAGCTTCTGCAGGACGGGAAAGACCTGCGTTCCCAGAGCGTTGTATATGCCATCCAAGAACAGGAAGAACGTGACCTTGTCGGACCTGTCCAGGGCGGCGTCGGCGATGCGGCACGCCGTCTGCCAACGCTGGCTCTGAAGCGGTCCGCCTGTCAGAATGATGCCGAACTCTGTCAAGTCGCGAGTTTCTACACAGGCCCTGACTTAAACTTTATCGCTTACATATCGCATCCAAGAGAGTCTCAGTGCAGCGGCCACTTCCCTGCGATAGAGCCAGGTGAGCGCCGCCACGGTCAACAGCGGGACCAGGGCATAAGGATAGAGGATGGAGGTGATGCCGGTGCTCATGACCATTCCCACATAGCCGAAGCCCGTCCCGTTGAAGAAGAGAGGAATGTTGGAGATCAGCAGGGTGAGAACGAAGGAGACGAAAGCCGCCCTGAGCTTCTCAAGGTTCCAGGTCAGGAAGAGGGGGATGGCGACAAGCCCGAACCGTGGGTCGAAGAACGAAAGGCCCACGAGGAGCCCGGAGGTCACAGGCCTGTTCTTGCGGCCAGCGTACAGAGAAAGGAGCAACAACGAGGTCTCCAGGACCTTGGGCTGGCCCTCGACATTCGCCGCCTGAGGGTAGGCGGCGACGAACGTCACAAGGTTGAGGAGGATCAGGATGGAGGACGCTACGAAAAACAGCGCCCTTCCGGCGATCACCTGCTCCACAGCTTCTTATGTCGTCCAAGGGGGAATCAAAAGCTTGCGCCGAACGCGAAGGAGCGGCCCTGTACGAAGTATTTGCTAGGTCTTTTGCTGTGGTGCGAGGCGCGAGCGCCAGGTCTCAAGCTCTGGTGCGATTGCTACGGATTCCGAAATGGGATTGCACAGCAATGCACCAGCGCTAACTTCGATTAACGGATATTTAATTCTGCCCTGATTCGGTTCTGTGAACTCTTCGGTTGACGGGCAGACCTAAACCCCTTGTGAATTATCGGTGATAGATACCAAGGAAGTGGACTAAAGATAGGTGCGCAAATCCTTGTGGTTCTCATCGGCCTTCTTGGTCAGGGCGAGTTGAGCGGCTTTGGATAGAGATTTCCATCGTTTCGCTTGCGCCTCCGTCACTTCGTAAAGAAGGTAGTCACCATCCTCCGCTGGTATGGATAGACCTTCCTGTGTAGCAGCCAGCTTCCCCAAGTCAGGTACTCTAATGTTGGGCATCACACAGCATGCCAACGCCTGTTATTCAAGTTTGGAGATTTGGACTTTGGTAACTTAACGGGAGTCGAAGATAAGTCAGGTTGGTGGTAACTGGCGGGAGATGACTATCACTTCGCGATATTCCGAAAGTCTTCATTACCATGTACAAGGGTTTCGTCGAGCTGGAAGACTGGTGCAAAGGCAAGATAGAACTCAGGATTCCTACGCTTTAGGCCCAGTGCATGTGCGCTGGGATTATGGATGCCTAACGCGGCTCGGTAGAACTCGTTCTTGTCCGCAGTAGTACCGACAGGAAAACCTCTGAGGACGCGCGCATGAAAAAAGTCGCATGTGTTGTCAGGATGTGATCGAAGTGTAGTACTCGTAGTCTGAGACAATGGTTTGATGAACATTGTCAAATGGATAGCCTGGGATCGGGTCGTAACCAGTGGAATCGGTCCAGAACCACCAGACGTTGGTGTTTGTCTTGTATTCCAAGTATTGCCAGTGGCTAACCTGCTTCCCGACGGTGTCTGGAACGTGTGTTGATTGGGACTCTAGCTGCGAGAGAACCAGAGCTGCGACGTTGAGACTCTGAAATGTGTATTCTTTGACCACGCTCCCGTCGACCGTCGCCCTCCAAGTATAGGGATTCTGATTGACCAGACTCTCGACCTGGTACCCGTGGTAACCGTTGTTCGGCGAACCCCAGAAGTTACTGGTTACAACCCCTTGATCTATTATGGTATAGTAGTACTGTTGGCTATATCCCAGCGGCCATTGCAGGTGTCGGTCTATACCGACTTCAAAGGAATTGCCTCCTGGGGATATTGCCACAACATGAGTCCAGATGTAGTCACTCCACCAGTTGTTCAGGTTCACGTTGTTGATCATCCCATAGCCATAGACTCCGTACTTGTAGGCCACGTTGCCGCATCTGTACTCTATGCCTGCGTTGCCAGTCATAGCGTTTGCTGCCTGAATCTGAAGCGGGCCAATGAGAGCTGCTGCTTCCACTTGGAAAATGAGTAAGACGAGCAAAATAACGAAAGTACTTCTCATGTATGATCACCTCATGGAAGTGACGAGCTTCATAGTATCATCCATCGACAGGACAGACCTGATTACGTAGGAGCCACCAGGGCTGTAGATGCCGATGTAGATGCCGCTGTATTCGAATCCGATAGTCTCGCCAATCGCGTTCTTGGTCGTGCCTTCCTTCTGTACCCGTATGTCGGCAGGAACCCCGAGGAGCTGTTCTCTCGATATCGTAACGAGGTTGGTGCCGTTGAAGGTCGTGTTGATCTTTGCTATCCAAGCATCGATCTTCTGATTGATAACCGCCTGAGCTTCGCTTGGCGCCGCCGAAGTCCACGCGCTATCAGGCGGAGTGACGGTCAAATCAAGTTGGTACGGTTCTCCCATCTTAGAACTTCCGAGGATTTCGATGAATTGGACTTTCCGACCGAGTATCTTCGACCAAGCGTTTTCGCTAGGGGAAGACACGGTATTGAGAGATGTGTAGGAGTAGACGTATGTGATTCCTCCGCTTGAATCATTGAGTGTGTTGCTGTCAAAAACTAGGACTGCTTGGAGCTTGAGCCCGTTGGGAACAAAAGTGGGCTGCATTACGCTGCGTCCGCCAGCCGCCAGGAGCTGCTGAGCTTCCTCGGACGTAACCAGCCATCCCTGGGTGTTGTAGGTCACGTGCAGCGCATCTGTGGAAGCGGGCGACCACAAAACGGCAAGTACGGGAATTGTCAATGCTACTACTACGAGGGCAATTATGACGAAGTCCTTGGCTCTAGGGTGAGATACGGTCTTTGGGTTCATAATCCTCACTTGGAATAATCCAAGAAATAGGATATTTACTGTTGCGCATCCTGGCTACGTATCTTATGTACTCACTCAGGATAAGTGTGAACACTTGCTCTCTTCATCTGTATCGTTCCTGTCGAACTGACGTATATCACGGTCATCGTGAGAGGCCTCCTAGCGCCCAATCGTCCCCGTAATCCTTATAGTAAGGACTGGGGCTTGAGACTATCAAGGAGAGCTGCCAGGCCATTGCGGGCTCGGCCTACGCCTGATGATGACAAACCAGACAGCCTATTCGAGTCCTCCACTAGGCTTGCCGATAGACTCACCAGACGAATAAGGTTCGAGCTGGGAGTGTACGCTCTTGCCTACGGGATGGCCGTGTGGGTGATCTTCTTCCTGCTTGCGAGTTCTTTGAGCCTTGGTTTGTCATACATTGGCTCTCCCGACTCGGCATCATCTCTCCTTCTTCGCAATCCAGTATCATTGGTCATTTTCGCTGCAGCGAGCATCGTTCTTGCGGGGACTGCGTACGCAATCGGAAAGCGGAAATGGAAAGAACTCTTCGGTCTAAAGAGCCAGTTGAATGCAGTATCCAGGGGCCACGGTGCCAAAGGAGGAGGAGCTGAACCAAGCGAGGAAGGAATGAGCGTCATGGAACCGTACTTCTTCCTAGCCGACAAGCTGCCAGGATGGATGGCGGAATCTTACAGGCTCAAGATCGGGCAGGCCGTGACGTTTGGTTTGGGCGCATTCTTGCTGGTTATGGTTGTCTCTTGGCCGAGCTTGGGCGGAATCACACTTGCTGCATTGACGGGGTTCCTCGTTTGGCTGTACTTCAGGTATGAAGGGAAGTCGGCATATGATCACGAACGCCGTAATGCTGCCGCGAGAATCGAGAAACTGAGACTGGAGCAAGAAGGGCTGGTCAGAAACCTGTATGAGTGAAGATGGCTGGAAGCCAGACCCATACGTTCTAGCCAGACTGGTTGACACGCTCTCTAGGAATGGCCCGATGAAGAGGACCAACCTTCAGATGAGCGCCAGACTGAATTACTCGGCTCTGACCAGATATGTCGATTGGATGTCTCAGCATAGCTTGGTTGGAATCAATGAGGATGAAGGTTCCCAGATGGTAGTTCTTACTCAGAAAGGGAAGGACGCACAAGAAGCATTCGTCAAGTGGCTCGCCAAGGTGTTCGACAGCTACACTTTCTGACATCGGCTTCCAGCTCGATAGAATGATTCAACGGAGATCGTCCTAGATTAGTCTCCTTAGGCCTGGAACACGGGAGCAAGACAGGTAGTTCTTGAAATGGGAAAATGATCGAATCGGGAAAACCACCTAGCGCCACTACGAAGTTCACGTGTCACAGATGCGTATCCGCAGTGCGCATCTAAGCTACCGAACCCCTAATTATCGCGACGAATCTCTCAAGCGCCACTCAGAGCAAATCTGAGGCCACAACTGAAGGCAGGAAGAAATGACGAAAGATAAAGAGTTTGAGAATAGGGTCACCAAGTGCTTCGATATCAGCCTGGACCGACTTGGAACGGGTGTCAGGGACGTCGTTTACAGGTACTTGAAACTCACCAGTGGGATAGAACGTACTGCTATTGTGGACAATCCAGACGAGTTCATGAGGGCTCTTACGGAGATTTTCGGAATGGGTGCGCACTACATAGAGAGAATGGCCACAGAAGCAATCGAAGAAGAGTTCGACCTCGGTCCTACCCCCAGAGATCTCGTGAATGCGGTGCCCAAGGCAAAAGCTGAGAGATAATCCTATCCAGCACTCACGAATCAACTAACCCAGATCGACCTTATGATTCCAAAATCCAGAGGGAAGAATGTATCGCAACCCAAGGGTTGAACTAGGTGGCGCTTCCGCCCCACCGCCAAACAGCATGGACAAGAAGCTGAAGGGGAATGAAACGCTAGGTGGTTCTGTTGCGTTGACGGTTGACGGGACAAGATCACGGCGCTGTAAGGTTTCTGTTGATGTATCCGAAGTATACACTCCGCTGACGGCTTCTTGGACAACAGACTGTTGACATACTCTTTGATATTTATTACACGATCTATGTTAAGCTACGCCTTCGACTGGCAAACTCGCTCTGTCCGAGCAATCAACCGAAACTTGGCATTACCCAGACTCTGCTCAATCAACCGACGATTGACCAGGACCTAGGAGAGCTTATCCGAGAGAAAGCTCGTCGCCCTCGGGATAACGCTGTTCGTATTGAAGCCCCTTGAGGTATTCGTTAAGCTTGTCCTTCGTGTCGTGTTCGACCTTCCGCACTACTTCTTTCTCGGCCAACGAGTCGACGTAGGGGGGAACCCGATACGCCTTCTTCGTCTTTGTGTTGACCAAGACGTAGGGCTTGTATGGGTACTCCTCTTCTTGACCGAGGTCCACATAATGAATCATAAGATGCGAGAAGCGGGAGATGTTCTCCGCAACCTTGACCATGTCATCTACGGACATGACCCTTTCCCTGTTCTCTAAGAGGTATTTGCCAAGGATGACAGCCAACAACTCAACCGCCCCAAAGGACACTACAGTCTGAAGCTGTAGCAAGTTCATCTGAATCAGAGAGCCTAACAGGTATAGTACTGCGAATCCCAGCGCGATCACCCAAGCGTATAGCCAGAGTACCCTTATGGCTTCCTTCGTTGTCGGTTTGAAATGCTTCCACCGATAATAGAAATATCCATAAACGACTTCTGCGACTGAAAGCCTCCTGTGCTCTACTTCTGGCAGCCTTTGTGACCCATTAGTGGGTTCGCGCATGGCTCTTAAGAATGTTGAAAAGAACGGCTCTAGGAAGTCTTCGGTTGACTGACCGAAAACCCTACACGTTATCAACCGACAACTTCCCAGAGCCCAGAGGCCAGTCGGTTATAAGCTCAGCAAAGCAGTAAGACGTGTACCGGAAGCAAGAAGATGTCAAGCCCGAGACAGTCGAAGTGCCGGTGAAAGTCTTGGAGGGGATCTTGGAAGAGCTGGACAAACTGAGGAAAGAGATCCGAGGTTCGTCCTAGCTCGCCGTTTCCCTCTTCCGGTCCCGTTTCGTTAGAAGCTCTGCTACCTGGGCTTGAAGGCCCTCGAGTCTTCTGTCCCATGCCTCCTCCTTCATTCTCGTCTTCTCCTCAAGCTCTTTCCTTTCGAGCTCCATCTTCTTGCGTTCGCTCGCGATCTGCTCTTCCATGCGCTGCTGAAGGGTCGGATTGGGATTCATCCCGAGTGGGGCCGAACATGTGCCGCAATATGCCATGGATGGCGGATTCTGAGAGTGACATCTAGGACAAAGTATCATCTGTGGCCTCGGCTTCTCGGCTTCCTGCCCCATGTAGAGCCGCTTGGTCATCGCCGTAAGGTCGTTCTGGGCCAGGTGTACGTAGGTGCTCGGCATCGTGGAGTTGTCGGACCAGCCGTACTTCTTCCTCAACCCCTCTTCGTTCATCCCCAGGCGCGCGTCCCGCGTCGCGGCGGAATGGCGGAAAAGATGATGGTACACGTCCCGCTTCCTGACGCCGGCTCTGTCGGCCAGCTTCTTCAGGTCCTTCCGGGACGCATAATATCCCCATGCCTCGCCATACCCGTTGTTGCTCTGGTTGACGAAGAGAGGAGCGTTAGGGTCCTCCTTCGCCGGATGAAATTCAAGCCAAGCGGCGACGTAGGCCGCTGAAGTGCAAAGGTATAGGTTTCTGGGGTCGGTCTTCGACTCCGGGATCATGCAGAACATGTCATTGTCGACGAAGCTGATGTCACCCACTCGCAGCTTGAGGAGCTCTCCGATGCGAGGCCCGATTTCGTAGCTGAGGGCGACGTAGGCTTTCATCATCGGTCTTGTTGCGGCCCTGATCATACGAGTTACCTCCTCGTCCGTGAATAGGTCCGTGGGCACGACCCTCTTGTTTCGCTTGATGGTCGTGGAGAGCATCTCCACTTCGGGTGGGAAGATGTGCCTCCTCTGCCATTTCGCGTATTCTTCACGGGGGGCCCTCAGCCATTGGAAGTAGGATTTCAGGACCTGGACATAGTCCCGTTTCGTGCTGTCCCTGCAATCCTCCAAGGTCTTGGAGTTCTTCATGGAGTAGATCCATGAGGCGAGCTCGACGATCGTGTCCGAGTCGGCAGCTTCGAACGACGTTCGACTGGAGTGGAGGTGAATGGCCATCTGCTCAAGGTGATAGCCGTACTTGGTGACGCGCCCGAGGTTGAGGTTTCGCGCGATCAGCAGGTTCAGGAAGGCCAGTATTTCGGTCCTGTCCCTCTGATCGATCGCTGCTCTGCCTATGTTCCTCCTGCACACCTCCAGTCGTCGTCCATAGCCGTGAATGTCGTGGGACATGGTCATGGCCGGGCAGGCCTCCTTTCGACCCTGACATGAATTCTCCCGGTCTCAGGCCAGCGGAAATCGCTTGAGAGGGTTGCCGACTCATCACTCCATGGTCGACGATCCCCCATTGCAGATCGGAGTACCGCCTTGTTCGGGCGCGCTGTTTCTCTCCGCAGAGGCAGAGCCGTCCGTTTGGCGTGCCGGTGGGAACTGGCCATTACAGGCCAGATATGCGGGAGCTTAAAAGACACCGGACGGTGGCGCACCAGACTTGGAGTTATGGTGCGAGGCGCGGGATTTGGACCCGCGTTGCCACCTTGGGAGGGTGACGTCCTAGACTAGGCTAGACCAGCCTCGCCCAACGGAGCTATCTGTACGGCGTATTTTACCTTTCGTCCGGGCTCGAGGAGTCGTCGCGCGGCTCGTCAGCCTTCGGCACCCCGGGTCTCCCCTTTCCCCCAGAGCCCATGCCGGACACCACCTGTTCGACGTACTCGAGCGTTATCACCCCGGAGTTGATCAAGTTCGTGAGGGCGTTCGCGGACGCTATCCCGGTGACCCTTCCCGACGTGCCCCTGATCTCCCTCCACCGCAGCTTGGTGTTGCCGCTCTTGGACTCGTATATGATGCCGAGGACGTCCCTGGCGTCGACGAAGCTTATCTCACGTATCTTCTTCAGGCTCGCCTTATCCGTGGCCTCTACGTATATGGCCCCCTGGCCGCTCTCCCGCTCGGGGAAGACGTCGGGGTCGTGGTAGTAGCTTTCAGGGATGTAGGAACGGCAGGTGCTGTAGATAAGGAACATCCTGAACCTTTCAAGTGTGGCTTCAATGTTAATCTCGACCATGGATGTGCCACTTACAGCGCTTAAGCTAGGGGAGTCAAGTAATTAATGGCTATGCCTTCGGGCCGGCCCCTCTCTTGGAGGCCCCGCGTCAGGAGCCTCCTGGTCCAGCCGAAAGACATCCAGCAGGGAGACCCCCGATTCGTCTATCTTCATGTTGATCTGCCAGCTCTCTACGCCCTTCTCTGCCGCCTCCTCGGCCGCGTCCGCTATCTTCGAGTTCGAGCTGTCCCTGGGAGGTCGCCTGAAGGGGGGCGCGTCGTAGAGGTAGCAGAGGGCTATCAGGGCCCTCCTCCCTCCTCCAACGTAGGCGGACAGCTCCGAGAAGTGGCGTATCAGCCTGTCGAAGGAGTCGAACTTCGAGTGGCCCACCGTCGGTCCCCCTCTGGAATCGAGCGTGATGAGAGGCGTCTTGATCTCCAGGAGGGAGTCGCCGACCTTGAAGTCTATCCTGGAGTGGCCAATTCTGACTTCTCTGCACACCTCCCCGGAGGCCATCGAAGAGAGCTGTCCATTTGCCAGGAAGTGGTGCACGTACCGGTTGGCGGCCGTCTGGTTGATGCCGATCCAGTCTCCGCCTCGGCCTGCGGAGGCACCGGGGGACACCGCCTCCACGGTGTACGCCGTCTTCCTCCCCTTTCCCGTCCCCCGCGAAAGGAGGCAGCGCAGGCCTTCCACCTTCAGGTCCCCGATGCGACCGGTGGTGGGGCAGTGGCACCTATACGTCCGGCCCCCCGTCCTGACCATCATCACGAACCTGTTCGGCCTTGAGACTACGACCCCTTCTCGGAGCCTGGGGTAGAACCTGAGCCTGGTGCCGTCATGACTTTCCGCCCGGGCCACCACGTCTTCCGGGACGGGCCGCCAGTATCTAAGGCTCTCCGGTCAAGCGGCGGGCGGCGGGATATCGTTAATAGGCGACGCGGCCGGTCTTGCAGACGGCGATGAAGACTCTAGCCCATGCGACTTCGGGATGAGCTGGATCTTGAGTTCTGAGCCGACCACGTCAGAGCGCCCCACCGGGAGGAATCGCTGAGACCTGCCTCTCCAGAGGGACCGGTCGAGAGGCATCTGAGCTACTGACCTTTTCGACGGTGACAGAGATTAAAAGTTCTTAAGGGCAAAAATTGCCACCACTATCAGAGGTTAATTACCGTTGGAGCTGGAAGGTCCCAAGCCGCCCAGGCAGCTCATGTCGAAGACCAAGAGCATCTGCCCGGAATGCAACAGGATAATCCAGGCAGACATATTCGAGAGGGACGGCAAGGTCTTCATCTCCAAGGAGTGCCCCGAGCACGGGTCCTACGAGGACCTGTACTTCGGAGACTACGACATGTACATGCGCTTCTCCAGGTACGCCAAGGACGGCAGGGGGATAGCGAATCCCGAGATCAAGGCCCAGGGAATCAACTGCCCCGCGGGGTGCGGCCTCTGCTCCAACCACCTCAGCCACACGGCCCTCGGGAACATCGTCGTGACCAACCGCTGCGACCTGAACTGCTGGTACTGCTTCTTCTACGCCGAGAAGGCCGGCTACATCTACGAGCCCTCCCTGGACCAGATTCGAGCGATGGTGAAGAAGATGAGGGGGGAGGAGCCCATCGGGGGTGCGGCGATACAGCTTACCGGGGGCGAGCCGACCCTTCGCGAGGACCTCGTCGACATAGTAACGATCTGCCACGAGGAAGGGATCGAGCACGTCCAGCTCAACACCGACGGCATCAACCTCGCGAAGGACCCCACCCTGGCCCAGCGGGTGAGGGACGCCGGGGTGAACACGGTCTACCTGAGCTTCGACGGGGTGACGCCCAAGACCAACCCCAAGAACTTCTGGGAGATACCGGCCGTCCTGAGGAACTGCAGGGCCGCATCCCTGGGCCTAGTGCTGGTTCCCACCGTGATCAGGGGCATGAACGACTACGAGGTGGGTGACATGATAAGGTACGGGTTCAAGAACAGGGACGTCGTGAGGGCGGTCAACTTCCAGCCCGTGTCGCTCGTCGGAAGGCTCACGAGGCAGGACCTGGCCAAGCTGAGGATCACGATCCCCGACGTCATCAAGCGCGTCGAGGAGCAGACGGACGGCGTCATCTGCAAGGACGATTGGTTCCCCGTTCCGTCATCCCTGCCGTTCTCCACGTTCGTCGAAGCCTGGGTAGGGACGCCCCAGTACGAGCTGACGACCCACTTTGCGTGCGGCGCGGCCACGTACATATTCGAGAAGGACGGAAAGATGGTGCCCCTGACGCGGTTCATCGACATACCCGGGCTCCTAGAGTTCCTGAATCTGGAGTCGGACGCCTTGAATCAGGGAAGGTCCAAGCTGGTGGCCGGCGCCAAGCTCCTCCTGCGGCTCAGGAAGTTCATCGACTCGGACAAGGCCCCCGAGGGAATGAAGCTGGGCGACATCCTCTACGACTCCATCGTGAAGCACGACTACACTTCGCTTGGGGAGTTCCACAAGCGCTCCCTGTTCCTGGGCATGATGCACTTCATGGACAAGTACAACCACGACGAGGAGAGGGTGCGCCGCTGCGACGTTCACTACATGACTCCCGACGGCCGCATCATACCGTTCTGCAGCTTCAACGTGATCCCGGAGTGGTACAGGGATGCCATCCAGAAGAAGTACTCCATCCCGATAGAGGACTGGGAGAAGCGCACCGGCAAGACCCTCAAGGAAGGGTACTACAAGCGGGGACCGGTCCCCGCCGGGAACGACCAGAACCTCCTGACGGCCTCGACGGCATAGGAGAAGGGCACTTTCAAAAGCGGCAGATCGATGAATGCATGAATACTTTCATTCTGCTCCACATAGATAATCCACTGCAAACCATGATAAGTGTTATAACCTGTAAAACTGTGTTGTGACGTGGATGGGCTCGTCTGTCTTCAAGGAGGAGTACAAGCTCCTTCCGGACCACCTGCCCGAGAAGATACCCCACCGTGAAGGCGAGCTCGCGCAACTCAGGAGGATGTACTCCTCCTTGCTCTCCCCCGTCCCCACCCCCGCCACCTCCTTCCTGCTGGGTCCGGTGGGCACGGGCAAGACGATGCTGGCCAGGAAGCTCTGCGGCGGCCTGGAGGAGGACGGCAGGAGGAACGGCTTCATTGTCAAGGCGATCACGGTGAACTGCAGGATAGACAAGGGACCGTCGTCCGTGCTCAACCGGATGGTGGAGTCCCTCGGCCTCACCTTCCCAAAGAGGGGCTACGAAGTGCAGGAGACCCTGCGATTCCTCATGGACGAGCTCCTTCAGATGAAGGCCAGGCTGCTCCTAGTGCTGGACGAAGTCGACAGCCTCGTGTCGGCCAGCGGAGCTGCCTTCCTCTACACCCTCGCGAGGATAAACGAAACGGTGAGCTCGCCAGTGCTCTCCCTCCTGATGATTTCGAAGGACCTGAGGTTCTTCTGGGAGGTGGACGCCAGCACCCGCAGCTCCCTGCAGAAGGCGGTCGTCAAGCTGTCCCCTTACACTGCGGACCAGCTCCTGGCGATAGTCCTGAGCAGGAGCGAAGAGGCCCTCAACCCCGGGGTGCTGGGGGAGGACACGGCCCGCCTGATAGCCGGGACGGCGGCCGACTCTGGCGACGCCAGGTACGCCATCGAGCTCCTCTACAGGTCCGCCAAGATGGCCGACTACAACGGCGCGGAAAGGGTCAGGGCGGCCGACGTGCAGGAGGCCAGGAACAGCCTCCCGCCCCAGGTCAGCCTCGAGGAGCTGAACTACCTGAGCCGCCATGAGCGGATAGTCCTCCTGGCCGCCGCGCGCCTGCTGAGGCCCGCCGACAAGGCGTTCGTGTCCACCGGGGAGCTGGAGGCCGAGTACGGCACGATCTGCTCTTCGATGAGCCTGAAGCCCCGCCGCCACACCATGATCTGGATGTCGATACAGAACCTGAAGGCCAGGGGCTTCTTCGTCGCGTCGCAGTCCGGGAAGGGCAGGAGGGGGCGGACGACGCTCATAGGCCTGAACATCTCCCCGCAGGAGGTCATCAGGACGTGCTCGGGGGAGGAGTAGGTTGGAGCAGCTGAGGCTGGAGGATGTCCTGGGGGCGGCCGGAAAGGTGAAGGTCCTCCTCCTTCTCATCGGCCAGGAGGAGATGAACATCTCTCAGATCGTCAAGCTTTCGGGGTTGGAGCACTCCTCCGTGCAGAAGCACCTGAAGTCGCTGTGCGACCAGCACCTGGTCAGGGAGAAGAGGTACGGCAGGATCAGGATATTCGCCCTGGAGGAGAAGAACCCCTACGTGGCGCTGCTGAAGAGGTTCTTCGCCGACTGGAGGAGGCTGGGCGAAGGCCAGGCGGCCGGATACGCCTGAAGGGACAACGATAGCGTTTTAACCGGTGGAATGGATATCGGATGCAGTGAACACCCTTGGCTAGGATGGTGGATATCTCGGCGAAGCCGGTCGTCCGGAGGGAGGCCGTCGCCGAGGGCTTCATAGAGCTCAACAGCGGGACGATCAGGGCCATCAGGGAGAAGCGCCTCGAAAAGGGCGACGCGGAGGAGATCGCCAAGCTGGGCGCGATAACCGCCGGGAAGCGCACCTCCGAGATACTCATGCTCTGCCATCCGATACCCATCGAGTCCTTCGAGGTGGACGTGAAGGTGGAGAAGGACGGGGTCAGGGTCACCAGCCACGTCGTGGCCCTCGCCAAGACGGGGGTTGAGATGGAGGCGCTGACCGCCGTGGCCATGGGCCTTCTGAACGTGTGGGATG
Source organism: Conexivisphaerales archaeon (assembly GCA_035543015.1). Lineage (GTDB taxonomy): Archaea > Thermoproteota > Nitrososphaeria > Conexivisphaerales > DTJL01 > DATKKG01. Next base: position 37,695 of record DATKKG010000061.1, read on the forward strand.
TGACCAAGAAGTACGAGAAGGACGCCCAGGGGCAGTACCCCTCCACCGCCATCAGGGACATACACGTCGTGCGCAAGGTGAAGAAGCAGTGAGCGAGCCGGCCGAGCACCACCACCATGACAGGAGCGACCTCCGGATAGGCGTAGTAACCGTCAGCACATCGAGATCCGCCGCCGCCAGGAACGGGAAGGAGTTCAAGGACGAGTCTGGCGAAGGAGCCTGCGCCATCGCGGTCGCGCGCGGATACCGTGTGACCTTCAGGAAGCTGGTGGGCGACGATATGAACGAGATCCGGCGCGCCTTCACCGAGGGGCTGGCCACGGGGCTCGTGGACGCCTTGGTATTTGTCGGCGGGACAGGGGCGGCCTCGTCGGACGTGACGCCGGAGGCCGTGGAGCCGATGCTGAAGAAGACCCTCCCCGGCTTCGGTGAGCTCTTCCGCGAAAGGAGCAGCCAGAGGATAGGCGTGAGCGCAGCTCTCAGCCGGGCCTTGGCGGGCACAGTGGACGAGTTCGCCGTCTTCTGTCTCCCCGGCTCGACGGACGGCTCTTCCCTGGGTATGGAGATGGCGATGGAGCTCCTTCCACATCTGAAGGCGCTGCTAGGTCCCGCCTAGGGAGTCGGCCCACTTCTTCCTGTATGTGGCCAGGTCCCCTCCAGCGCAGTCCGAGCAGAGGCACCTGCCGCCCACGGAGTCCACGGAACATATCGCCCTGAAGGAGCAGTCGGCGCAGGAAGCGTCCTTGCCGCATGTGAAGCACTTGAAGGAGAAGTAGACCTCCCCTCCCGCCGCGGCCGCTATGATGCGCTTCGCCGCGGCAAGGTCGGCGCTCGACCTGATGAAGAACCCGCGCCCGGTCTTGTATTCGACTCCCGCCTTCATCAGCTCCTTGAAGGCCGCCGTGCCCAGCCTTGGCAGGTTGACCCAGGTCTCGAGGGGGATCCTAGTCTCCGCCATGTCAGACCACCCGGAAGCAGAGAAGCACTCCAGCCCATACGGCGACCGTCACTAATAAGGCGGCGTAGTCCCTCGACTTCAGATGGAGCGCGTAGAGGGAGGTCGGGTTCTTCACGGCGCCGTAGCCTCTGGACTCCATGGCCTCGGCGAGCTCCCCGCTCCTCACCAGGGCGTTGACTATGAGGGGTATGAGCACCGGTATGAGGTTCCTCAGCCTCTTCGCAGGCCCTCCCTTGTCCATCTCCAGGCCCCTCGACTTCTGGGCGTCTATGATCTGGGTCAGGTCGAGCATAAGCACTGGGACGAACCTGACCGCCGTGACGAAGGCGAAGACGAAGTCCCTGGGGAGCCTGAACCATCGCATCACGTACTCCAGCTCGTCGGGTGAGGTGGTGACGAAGAACAGGGAGGTCGAGGCCACTATCGCCATGAAGCGGAGGGTGAGGGTGGCGCTCCTGTAGAGCCCGTAGCTGAACACAAGGTTGATGACGAATATGAAAGCGGCGAAGGTCAGCGACACGCTCATCACCTTGCCCAGCCTGCGCAGCGACTTCGCCAGGGCCGCAGGCACGGCTATGGCGCAGAACGCTATGGCCAGCTGGTAGAGGTCGGTCGTCAGCAGGGAGATCGAGAACAGAGCTATGGAGATCAGGAGCTTCACACGGGGGTCTAGGCGGTGGATGGGGGTGTCCTCATGCCTGAACCTCAGCCCCTCGGCCAGCAGGTGGGCCATCAGGGCTCCCTCCGTTCGAGCCAGTGGACCGCGTCGGAGACGTTGCGGAAGGAGGGGCTCCGGCCGAGCATCTTGGATATCGTGACCAGCTGCGGCTGCCTGAGCCCTGCGCTCTCCAGGAGGTCTGAATCGGAGTAGACCTCCTCCGGGTCGCCGTCCCTGACGACCTTGCCTGCGATCATGACCACCGTCCTGGCCCAAAGCGGCCAGAGGAACTCGAGGTCGTGGGAGACCACTATGACGGTCTTCTCCGCCTCCATGAGCCTCCTGATTGTCTCAAGGATGCGGAGCTTGCTGGGGTAGTCCTGGCCCACGGTGGGCTCGTCGAGGACGAGGACGTCGGGGTTCCAAGCGGTGACCGCGGCGATGCAGAGGCGCTTCTTCTCGCCGCCGCTGAGGGTCAGCGGAGCCCTCTTCCTCAGGTGTTCGAGGCCGAAGTAGCGGAAGACCTCGTCGGTACGCTTGGCGGCCTCATCTTCGGAGAAGCCGAAGTTCCTGAGGCCGAAGAGCACCTCGGCCTCGGCCGTCTCGGAGAAGAGCTGGTGGTCCGAGTTCTGGAAGACAAGGCCCACCCTGCGGGATAGCTCGGCGACGCTCTGCTCCCTGGTGTCCTTGCCGAAGACCCTGACGGTTCCCGAAGACGGCTTGAGAAGGCCGTTCAGGTGCTTGAGCAGGGTCGTCTTGCCGGCGCCGTTCCCGCCGACTATGGCGATCACCTCGCCCTTGTCAATGTCGAGGCTCACCCCGTCCAGGGCCACGACCCCGTTGGGCTGCCTGAAGGCGACGTCCCTAAGCTCGATTACCGCCAAATCTCCTTCGCCTCGGAGCAGAAGGCATCGACGGTGAGCCCAATGCCATGGGGCCACTTGCCCGCCTCTCGCAGACGCCTCTGCACCTCCACGACGGTGGGAGGCGAGAGGCCCACTTCGTGGAGGCCCTCGGAGGAAAGGACCTCCGCCGGGGGGCCCGACTTCCAGACCTTGCCTCCGGAGAGGATTACGAGCTGGTCGGCGATGGGGGCCACCAGCTCCAGCCTGTGCTCGACGAGCAGGACGCTGAGGCCAAGCTCGGAGTTGAGCCTCTCGACCAGTGCCACCACCCCGTCGGCCGTCCGCGGGTCCAGCAGCGACGTGGGCTCGTCCAGCACGAGCAGCTCCGGGCCCATGGCCAGTGCGCCGGCTATGGCGACGCGCTGCTTCTGCCCGTCGGAAAGCTCGCTTGGCGACCTGTTGCGGAGCCCCTCGATGCCGAGGAGCTTGAGGGATTCGTCCACCCGGCGGACGATCTCCGGGCGTGGGACCCCGAGGTTCTCGAGGCCGAAGGCGACGTCCCTTTCGACCGTGAACATGAAGATCTGGTTCTCGGGGTTCTGGAAGAGGAAGCCGATCTTCTTGGCCAGTTCGTAGGTGGGCGTCTCCTGCGCCACCAGCCCGTCCACCACAACCCTGCCCGTGTATTCGCCAGGGTAGATGTGTGGAATCAGGCCGTTGATGGACCTGAGGAGGGTGGTCTTCCCACTTCCGCTGGCCCCTGCCAGGACGGCTATCTCCCCCCTCTTCATGGAGAGGTCGACGTGCTGAAGGGTGGGGACGTCCGTCCCTTGGTACCTGAACGAGAAGTCCTCGAACTTCAGAATCTCGTCAGCCGTCCCCAGTCACCTACGCGAAAAGTCAAGGGCTTGGAGTGGCTTATTAAACTGTTGCGGGGGTCGCTCAGGTGATCTCTTTCAGCTGGATCCCGAGCCTGGACCCCAGGAACTCCTTGAACGAAAGGATCACAGCTTCGGGCTTGGCCCGGACGTTCATCGAAGCGGCGGTCGGGTGGCCGCCCCCGGCTCCTCCATGGGCATCGGAAAAGGCCTTGCAGAAGTCGATGCCGAGGTGGATCCCCGTCTTCTCCTTGAAGATCTGGGTGGAACGGAGGCTCGCCCTTGTCTCCTCCTCTACTTCGCCGAGGGCGAGGGAGACGTCCGCCCCTACGTCGATAAGGGAGCGGGCCACCGAGGCCTGGAAGGAGCCCACCGTGGTCAGGGCGACCAGCCAGTCTCCCGCCCTGTAATAGGTGGCCCTCTTCGACGCCTTGATCCTGGCGATGGACTCGGAGACGTCCCTCCGGGTGCGGAGCACGGACCTGGCCTTCTCCACGTCCGCGCCCAGGCGGCAGAGGCGGTCGACGGCGGATATCGTCCTGTTGGAGGCGATGGTCAGGAACTGCGAATCGGCCATTATCCCGAGGAGGAGGGCTGTGGCCGTCGGCTTCCTCACCTGAATGCCGGCGCCCTCCGCAAGACGGAAGACGAGCTCGCTGGCCGACGACGCCCGAATGTCAACGACCGCCCTGTCGACGACCCCCTTCATGCTGTCGTCCGGGGGATGATGGTCGACGAGTACCCGATAGGACTTCATCGACCTGATGACCTCCAGCTGGGCGCTGAGGAGGGACGAATGCCCCGTATCCGTCACGAAGACGAGGTCGTAGGGCTGGACCGGGATCTCCTCCAAGAACGAAGCTTTCAGCAGGGAGAGGACCTTCCTCGACTGGAGCGTGACTCCTTCGGGGGAGACGAGCGTAACCTTCTTGCGACCGCCAGAAGCCGACGCGAGCCTCTTTATCGCGAAGGCGGAGGCGACGGCGTCCACGTCCGCGTTCCTGTGGGTCACGACGAGGATCCGCCGGGCTGAAGCGAGCCGCCTAAGCGGGTTTCCGCCTCGAGAGGGGCTCAACGCCTATTTGGCGGGTCGATCTTGCTTGCTCTTTAAAGCTTCGTTGACCTTGTTCTGCACTTCTTGAAGGCTGGCGCGGATCCTTTCCTCCTGCTTGGCTAGAACCTGGATCCTCGTGCTGGTGAGGTCCGCCTTCTCCTCCAGCTCCTTCAGGACCTCGTCCTTGTTGGCCTTGACGAGCACCGAGCCTGCGTTCTTGTACACGGTGGCGTCGGGGGCGGCCTTCTTGAGCTCCTCGGTCGCCCTGTCGGCCTCGGCTTTTTCGGCCTCGAGAAGCTGTTTCTGGCTCACTATCGCCTGGAGGTTCTGCTGAAGCTGGTCATAGCGGGCCAGCTGCTCCTTCAGCCAAGGAGGGAAATCGGTGCTCAGTTCAATCCACCGCCCGAATGCTCTCTCGTGCTGCCTTTAAAAGTCTTAGAACCGAGCCGGCGAAGATCCTTGCATCCCCCAGGGTCTTCGCTCCGACCCTGAAGCGGAGCCCTCCTGGCCTGAGCTCGACGCTGAATCGGACCCTTCCGTAGGCGGACTCCGGATAGAGGGCTTCGAGCAGGGCCTTCGATTCGGCCCCGCTTGCCTCTACGTCCATCTCCACCGAGGTCTCATTCATAGGAGTAGGCCCCGCCGGCCGCCTTGAAGCCGCACTTGTCGCACTGCCATACGCCGGCGGCGGCGCGGCGGAACTTCAAGGAACCGCAGCTGGGGCACTTCCTCTTGGCTTTGAGAACCCTGTGGACCCTGCTGTACCTCTTCCTGACGGTGGCCCCGTACTTCTGTCCCAGGCCCTTAAGCGCTTGATCCTTCCTTGGCAAACCCCACAGCCTCTCTGATCCTTGCCTCTATCTCCTTGGACCTCGCCATGGACAGGTCAAGCGCCCTTAAGACTTGCTCCGGGGAGAAGCTTCCCTGGCCACCCTTCTGGGCCGCGCAGGCCTGGCCGTCAGCTATGGCGAAGGTTATGCGAGCCTCCTGGATGGCCTCCTCTTCCGTGGTTGGGTCCGACAGGAGGAAGTCGCCCAGCTTGGAGGTCGTCACCGAGACCGGTATGCGGAGTATCGGCAGGGCCGACACTTCCTCCAGCTCGACGACCTGGTCCTCCTTGAGGGTCATCTTCTTGAACTTGGCGTTCGCAAGGGCGGCCACCACTGCGTACGAGGTCGCGTCGAGCAGGTTGCCGTCCACGTTGACTATGGCGACGTCGACGAATATCGAGTAGACCTTCTTCCCTTCCTCGATGACCATCTGGTGCATGTCCACCATGTGAGACTCCCTGACCCCTCTGTCGACGACGCGGGCCAGCTCTATCGAGTCCTCGTCCGGCGGCCCGGGCTCTGCGTAGGCCGAAGCTATGGGGAGGACTTCCGCCCCCACCACCAGGATCCCTTCGTCCGGCGTGTCCGGGAAGGGAGTGCCCACCGCGACCTTGACCCCTGCAACGACCCTCGTGTATCCGAGGTCCACCGTCGCGGAGCCGTTGGCCTTGATCATGGTCCCGACCTGTATCTTCAGGTCCCTGTAGTCGTTGAGGCCGCGTCCGTCGGACCTCCTGCCCTGGGAGTACTGCTCAAGCATCTGCTCCCTTCGCAGGTTGTCCACGAAAAGGGCCTTCCTGTATGATGTAGACATCTTCTAGGCCTCCTTGATCTTCGGAGTCGAATCCCCGAAGTACTTGCTTATGACCGCTTCGCGCTGGACCTTGTAGACCTCCTTGCAGGCCTCCTTGGCCATGTTGAATGCTTTCTCGAACTCCTCGCGGGTCAAGAAGCCGTCCATCTGCAGCAGTGTCACCTGGTCCATGTTGGGCATGTAGGCGACCGGCAGGTCCACCTGACCCTCCTTGTCCTCTTCGTCGCAGAGGTCGAGGATCAGCTTGTCCTGGGCCTTCCCGGCGGCGACGGCGACTACCATGTCTCTCATGGTGATGCCTGCGTCCGCGAGGGCAGCCGCCGCCGCTGTGATGCTGGCGGCCCTGGAGCCCCCGTCCGAGGTGAGCACCTCGACGTAGATTTCTATGGCCGTCCTCGGGTACTCCTCGAGTATCAGGGCAGGCGTCAGGGCCTCCCTGATGACCTTGGAGAGCTCTATCTCGCGCCTGGAAGGCTGCGGTGGCTTCCTGTCCGGGACGGAGAACGGAGCCATGTGGTACCTGCACTTCAGTACCGCCCTGTCGGCCATGGCTATGTGCTTCGGGTGGCATTCTTTCGGTCCGTGGACTGCGGCGAAGATCTTGTTCTTCCCCCACTCTATGTACGCGGACCCGTCGGCGTTCCTGAGCACGCCGACCTGGATCTTGACGGGCCTGAGCTCGTCGAGCTTTCGCCCGTCGATCCTCAACCCGTTCTCGTCTATCAGGTTCATTCTCTTTTCTCCTCCAATGAATCTTTATCCCGGCGCCGATCCTCTTGAGGCTCAGCCGCCGCATCGGCCGCGGCCTTTTCCGAAACCGGGGCCTGCGCCTGCTCGGCCGGTTGCTCTGCCGTGAGGCCCAACCTGTCCGCCAGGAACCTCTCTATCTTCTCGGTCAGGCCGGACATGTGGGCCATGTCCTCCACCATGTTGATGGCTTCCATGGCCAGGGCCGCCCCTTCCTGTGGCCCGGAGATTATGATGTAGCCGTTCTGGCCTATGATGATCTTGCACCCCGAGGCCTCCTCGATCATCTTGCTCATGCTGCCCCTCCTGCCGATGAGGCGCGGTACCTTCACGGGCTCGATCTTGACGACATAGCCTGCAGGCGCGAGGCCGAGCCTCGGCCCGGACACGGAAAGCATGGGGTCCTTGGACCTGTCAAAGGCGGCCACCAGAGCGATGATGGTGTCACCTACATCAAACTTGTTGCGGAGGTCGTCCTTCTCCGCGCTGAACCTGCGGCCGTATACGCTCGACGCCGGCAAAAAGGCCGGGAAGAACGAATTTATGTCAACGGTCCATGCGAATGCGGACACGTCGGTCACCACCCCGATTACTACATCGTCGGGCTTCGGAACGTAGGGGCCCGAAAGCGGGATGACCTTGACCTTGTTTCCGTCCAGCTCGCACAGGCCGACTCTCATGGCATACACCTTCTCGCCGATCGAGTAGGCGTTGCTCACTGGGACGTAGTCCCCTTCGGCTATGACGTCGCCTGGTACGACGTACTTCCTTTCGACTTTGCTCAATTTGGTTTCTATTCACTCCACGGGAGAGACTTGGGCAGTTCCTTTCGTCGCCGAACCGAGCCTGTCGAGGAGGCTCCTCTGGGTGGCGATGGGTATCTCTATCACGGCGTTCAAACCACCGTCGCTGCGCCACTCCTCCTTGAGGATCTCCCCGAAGCTCTTCAACGTGCCCAGCGTCTGCGGCGCGTGGATCGCATCCACCTGAACCTTTAGCTTGATGTTGCCCGTTTTGAGCGGAAGGATAGCCCTGAGCTCGTCGATAATCTTCTTCGCTTGCTCTTCGGCGTCCTTGTTCGGGTCGATCACGACGCGGACCTGCTGTAGCGCCTGCTCAATCCTCAACGGCGGATGTGGCAGGTTTGTCTTCGGGTCGACGTAGTTCTTGGAGATGAAGCTGACTATCTGCTTCCGCTTTTCATCGACCATCTTCCTTCTCTGGTCGGTGGTCAGCTGAATCTCGCCCTTCTGAAGGATAGCTTGGGCCACCTGGTCGAGGTTGGTCGTCTTGAAGCATTTCATCAGCTTCTCTTCTGAAGCCCTCTGGCCCTTGTTCGAATCCGTGAAGACTTCGTCCGAGGCCAGTATCTGGCTCAGTTCCACCCTCTTGCCCAGCTTGTAGTTCAGAGCCGCATCAGGATCGACAAGTATCTCGAACCTGTCGCCTCCCACCACAAAGCGGACGGTGGTCAGCTTATCAGCCAATTCTCTCCTTCACTAGGCGATGAGTCGTGGGTGATATAAAGATAGTTGTGAGGTTGCGGGGGGCACTGCTTCCATCAAGGCCAACGCAGAAGACTGGGCCGTTTCAGGGCTCTAAAGGGTCGGCATGGCCCTGACGATGAATCACGCCTACGGGAGGATCATCACCCAGAAGTACCTCCTGGGGGTCGTCGCGAAGGCTCCCGTCCTCAGCTGCTCTCCAGCCGAGTCCGCGTTCAACCCCCCGTACGTTACTCAGGTTGCCCTGAAGGTACTCGCCCTCCACATGGACGCAACCCGTCTTTCGTCGGGTTCGGAGGCGAGAAGCCGCCTCTGTGGCCTTGGCAGACTCCCTCTGAGGGCGTGTCCGCCAAGACCTCCCCCGGGTAACGGGTACCCGGCGATTGATGATGGAGATGCCACTTCCCGTTTGGTTCCGAGTCATAGCAGTCATACTTGTCACTCTTTCATGGCTCTTCCCAGCACAGCTGGGTGAGCTAGTCTGGATCGGCGTCCTCACGGGCGCGGTAGGGCTGATGCTAGCATTCGTCGGCGAGCGGGCGGCCAGCGGGAGGCTATGAGAGGACGTTGGTAGGAACAGGTGAAGAGATGAGCTGGCGAGGTATTCAAAGGACATGGAGGAGATCATGGGAGGGTCGGGCGACGAGCTGGAGAGGGAGGATGACAGATGAGAACAATCGATTTTCTCGGGAGATATCCAGGAATGTGATGAGATGCTGGAAACGATATCCTCGTGGATTGGCTTCCGGGAGAGTGGCGGGACTCGCCGACATTCATTGGAACGAGTCACCGGGCCAATGCAAGTTGGACCGACCAGAAGTGCTCGAATTCGTCGAGAGAATCAGACTAGCTTTCCTTCTTCCCAGTAATAGAAGAACACGTCCTTCGCCCAGCTAAGAAATGTCGGGTCCATACCATAGAATCCGACATAATCCACCCCCCCTCCAATCAGACGAAAACACACGACGGCCTCCTTATCGGTGATGGCCATGATCGTTGGGATGTCGGAGAGACTCCTCACTTCAACGTTCTGTGTAAGTGCGGGCGGGTTCACACTGGTGGGAATGAGCCTTTCTGAAGTAAGAAACCTGAACTTCACTCCTTTGCGGACCTTCTCATTCACTGTTTGACCTGCAGATGCGAGGGCCTGTTCTCCAATGGCCCACACGTACTCCTCGGCCTCGCTGAACATCCGTCCAACCTTGTTGAAGTTCTCTATCGTGTCCGTTCTCAGTTCCGTCTGTGAGAGCTCCCCTATCCTGTTCACGAACTGATGGGGAAGGCGGGAGACGTCGTGGTTAAGGAAATACTCCCTGTGCCTGAATGCGAACTCCGAAGAGGAAATGAGGTGGAGCTCGAGCCTGCCGTATTCTGTAACGGTGTAAGAACCATCGGGCTTCCTCTGGACGAGGGAGGCCTCGCTCAAGCGTCGCAGCTGCCTGACAGCCTCTGTCGCAGTCAGGTCCAGCCGGCGGGCGATCTCCTGAGTCCTGAGATCTCTCTTCAGCAGCTCGCGCAGAATGCCGAGCCTGCTTTCACTGGCAAGTTCAAGGAACAGCCTTTCGACTCCTTCTGGATCTTCCAAGCTCCTTCGCCGATGTTCAAGCGTTTGCGTCTCCACGTTATTATCCATTGCACACTCTCATCGAACAGAGAGAGTCAGTCCCGCCCCTCAGACCAATAGATCGTACGCAGCATTGCTTACGGGTAAACATCCGAATCAACCTAGGGCTATCAGCGTCGCTATCTGTACCACTGACTCAGGCAAGTGAAACCCGGTGATGTCTGAAAGGAAGACGCTTGAGAAGGAGGGGGTTCCTGCGGACCCCCGGAGGGCGCAAGATAACGAAGGAGCTCAAGGGAGATGACGACTCCAGCCTCGAACGCCGAGACCGCGGACGTTCCATGGAAGAGCCTTTACCGAATTGGTGGGGTGGGGGGCCCAGTTGCAGGAATGCTCATCGTAGTTGACCTCCTCGTATTCATGTTGTGGCCGCAGCCCAGCACGATTGACGGGTGGTTCGAGCTATTTCGAAGGAGTTGGCTGGTCGGACTCCTAGACCTTGACCTCCTGGGCATCATTGCGTATGTCTTCATCTCCCCCATCGTCCTCTCCCTCTACTTCTCCCTAAGAAGGACGAGCCAAGCTTGGATGTCGATAGCCACCGCTCTCACCTTCGTCGGGATATCTGCATACTTCGCCTCGAACACCGCTCTCTCCATGCTCTCTCTGAGCAATCAGTATGCGGCCGCGACGACTGACGTGCAGAGGTCGATCCTTCTGGCGGCGGGACAGGCGATGCTCGCACTCTTCCTGGGTCCTGCGTTCACCGAGAGCTACATCCTCGTATCGTCCTCGCTCCTGATCACCGCAATTGTCATGCTACAAAGCAAGAGCACGTTCAGCAGGAGGACTGCCTACGTAGGGATACTTGCGAACCTGGCCGGGGTGGGACAGTACCTCCCCATCATGATCACCAGCCTGGCCCTCGGAATAACTAATTGTGTTGCTCTAGGGATTTGGTTCATCATGATCGGTCGGAGGCTCCTACGGTTAGGGGAGGCTGGCTACAAGGTGGAGGTGAATCCGAAATGACAAGGATGCCATCTCTTGACGTATTAGCATGGTACCTGGTCGCATTGGTGGTTGCCAGCCACGGGATGACCTACACCATGTTCGCCACACTTAACGAACGGGTATTAGTAGGATGGAGGGGAAGTTCCTGGCTTCTAGGCACCACCTTCACGGGTGGCACGCTCAGGACACTCGCGCTCGCCCTCTGGGTGGTGACGCCCAGGTAGGCACGATGACCGCCGAAGGAAAGGTCGACGTAATCATGTTCTTCTGGGACCCGCTGACCTCCGAACCTCGCGACGCAGATGTGAAAACCCTCTTGCGTCTCGCAGTGCTGTACGACGTTCCCATTGCCTGCAATCGCAGCACCGCAGATTTCCTCATTTCCTCTCCGATGTTCAAGGATTGGAAGCGGGAAAGGCGGAGCTCGAGAGACTGGCTCGAAGACGGAATGGCAGGCGCAGATGGAGGTCCTAGTCAGGCGGCATTGTGGAGGACGCCCCCGAGCGTACGCCTCGGGATCTCTTATCCGGACTTCCGGGCACTCCGTCAGCTGAGTGGCACGTACTCTGGCGTCGCCCTGGTGGAGGAGCTCCAGTAGTGCAGGAACAGTGCCTTCGCCCACTTGACCGACATCTCGTCTGAGGCCCTGAAACCGCGATAGTCCATCTTGCCATCCGTGTTCGAGAATCCTAAGGCGGCGAGCTCCTTGTCAGAGAGGCATATCAGGACGTCCACGCTCTTCAGGAGCCTCTCTTCGAACAGCCCTTTGTTTATGGCCCTGCTGAAAGAAGCATCGGTCATACGCTCCAGGGCGTCCCTGGGCGGGGCGACCCCCGTTGGAAGGATGAGCCTGAACTCAACACCCCTGTCCAGCGCCTCCTCGAGCCTGGGGATGGTGCTCACCAGCACCTGGTCGGAAAGGATCCAGATGTGCTTCTCGGCCTTCTGAATCATGTTCTCGACGTTGGAGAAGGCGACCATGACGTCGTCTATCATTTCGCAGCCGCTCAGCGAGGCGAGGCCGTAGGAGAACTCCCTGGGCAGCCTCGAAAGCGTGTGGGTGAGGAAGTAGTCGCGGTGCCTGGAGAGGAAGTCCAGGCCGGCGAGGAGGTTCATGGTCGCCTCGCCGTACGGTGTCAGGCGGAAGGTTCCGTCGGGATCCTTCACGATGAGCCTGGCCTCGGAAAGCCTCGAAAGGTTCCGGGCGGCCTCCTGAACGGTGAACCCGAGCCCCTTGGACAGATGAGAGAGCCGCATGGGCTTCTTCTTCAGCTCCAGTAGCATGTTCAGCCTGTCCTCGCCCGCGAGCTCGAAGAGGGAATCGTGCAGAGCTCCCAAACTCTGTCCACCTTCCGAGACTACGCACGGCCGCCTTTTAATTGATGCTGAATGCTGAGATTTCATAGGAGCTGCTGAGGACGGTTTATCCCCGTTTCCGGCCCTCTCCTTGCCAGAGGAACGGAAAGATGAGGGCACTTGTGTTGAACGGCTCCGAGGCCGAGGGGAGCGTCGTTGACGGGATCTCCGACTACCTCGTAGACTTCCTTAGGATCAAAGGGCATGACGCGGACGTCATGGCCCTTCGAGACGAGCGCATCGCACCCTGCCTGGGCTGCTTCTCCTGCTGGACAAGGACTCCAGGCCGTTGCATAATCGAGGATGAAGGTGCGACCCTGCCGAGGAGGGTGATGGGGAGCGAAATCCTCTTCCTGTTGACCCCTGTGACGTTCGGCACGTTCTCCTACCAGCTGAAGAAGGCCGTCGACAGGTACGCATGCCCACTCCTCCTGCCCTTCTTCGCGAAGGTGGACGGGGAGACTCACCATGCGGCAAGGTATGCGCAGTATCCGAAAGTGGTCGCCATAGGGGTCCTCCCAAGCAAGGACGAGGGAAGCGAAGCTCTGTTCTCGGCGCTGGTGGACAGGAATGCGATCAACATGCACACAGAGGCCATCTCAGTGATAGTGTACTCGGACGAGACCTCAGATTCGATTAAGGAGAAACTCAGGTCGGCTCTGACGAGGGTGGGAGCTTGGTGACGCAGGGCGTTTCTCGGGCGGCTATCCTGGTAGGCAGCATGAGGGGCCGTATCAGCACGTCGGACTCCCTGGGATCCTTCCTGGCGGACAAGCTTGAGGGGCGCGGGGTGGCCTGCGAGAAGGCGTACCTTGCCCAGTGCCTCGGCTCCGATGAGAAGAGTGCTCTCCTTCTTGGGCTCGTCGACCGGGCCGACCTCGTGGTGCTGGCGTTTCCCCTTTACGTCGACAGCCTGCCCTCACAAGCGATAAGGGCGCTAGAGCTGATAGCTGAGCATGAGAAGGGTTCCGCCAACCCCAGCGGGAAGAGCTTCGTCGGCATAGTGAACAGCGGCTTCCCGGAGGCCAGGCAGAACGATTACGCGCTGGCCGTCTGCCAGTCGTTCGCTCGGCAGGTGGGCTTCAGGTGGGCGGGCGGTCTGGCCCTGGGCGGAGGCGGCATGGTGGGAGGAAGGCCTCTAGCCGAAGGAGGAGGAGGGGTCAGGAACCAGAGGGCCGCCCTCGAAATGGCAGCCGACTCCCTGGCCAGAGGCGAGGTGATTCCAGAGAAAGCGACCTCTCTGATGTCCAAGCTGGGGATCCCCAGGTGGCTGTATCTGTGGATGGGGAACCGGAGATGGCATTTCGAAGCCAGAAGCCACGGCGTGTCGGCAGAGTTGCGCGACAGGCCCGCCGAAGTGGACCTGGAGACTAGACAAGCCACAAACTAGGGTAGCCTTCCGTGAACATCATTCATATATGCAAAGGAGCAGATGCAAGCCAAGAGGCCAATCATCGATTTGGCGAGTCCAGCACAGGTCTCCAAGTATGCCGTCGCGTTCGTAGTTGCGGGCGGAGTGATATGGGTGGCCGGCGCGATTCTCTATAGCGTCCAGATCGGTTCCTGTTTCTCGTGCGCTTCTGCTGTGGTAGGTCCTGGGGTGAACACTTCGACTTTCTCTCCAGCTGCCATCCGCAACCTGGCCTGGGATGGCCTCTACGCCAACCTCTACGTGGCCACGGTAGGGCTGCTCGCTATCGCCATAGGCCTCAGGGCTTTCAGGCGTGGCGAGACTTGGTCCTGGTATGCGGTAGCGATCTTCGCGGCGAGTGGAATCCTGACCGCCAAGCTTGACGAGGCGAGCTGGGGAGGCTGGTATACGTTCATCTTCCTCGGCCTCCCGCCACTCCTGGGGCTGACGCCGTCCGCAGGCAGCTTCTTGAGAAGGGCACCTCGCACGCGGACTCTCAAAGGGGCCTAGTTCTGCCGAACCATCATTCAGACATTGAGCGGCGCCAACCTCTCCCACGATTTCCCGAGAACCCCCTGGCAGATGGATAGGATGGCGCTCGAAAAGGTCGGTTCTAGTTACAGCCGTGGGAGGGAGTCTTATATACTAGTATACCCTTATACCGCATGAGTGAATTGACGGAATCGACCACCGTGAAGGTGTCAAAGGAGACCGTGAGGAGGCTCGCCGCCCTCCAGCGGAGCCTCCACGCTAGAAGCATGGACGAAACGATAGCGATTCTGGTGAGACGGCGGAGGAAGGAGGCGCTCGACGCGGCCTTCGGGAGCGACCCGACGGCTTCGAGGAGCTTCACGGAGGAGGACCGCCTTGAAGACCGTAGTTGATTCCTGGGCCTGGGTGGAGCTGTTCAAGGGGAGTGCGGCGGGGAGGAATGCAAAGGAGCGAATTGAAGAAGCAGACGACGCGTTCACTCCAAGCTTGGTCCTTGCAGAGTTGGCTGGGAAGTACTTGAGAGAAGGAGTCGACCCCGCCGTGACGCGTCGGTGGCTCCAGACGATATCCGAATCCACAGAGGTAATTGGAATCGACATCGACCTTGCACAGATGTCCGCAAAGGCTTCAATCGAGCTGTACGAAAAAGCGCGATCCGAGGGTATCAGAAGACCCGGCCTCGGTGATGCGATAGTGTTGGCCACCGCAAGGAGCTGCCAGGCGCTGGTCCTGACTGGTGATCCCCATTTCAAAGGCTTGCCTGAGACCTCGTGGCTCGAGGGTTGAAGGTCCAAGGGTGTCTTGGCCCTACCCTCAGCCGCTCAAAGTACTCTCAGCGCCCGTATCTGTTCAGCCCATCTTCGCGGGCCCAAGCCCACGCCCAAGAGAGGAAACCCAGGCAGCATGGCGCCCGACCTAGCGTAGCCTCGGAAGTCTGTATCCGTTTCGACCGTAAGGTGGAAGCAAAGATAGTTCTGAGCTTGTCTCGAAGGGGGTCCAGATTCGCGAAGTGAAGGAAACGCAGAATCCTTAAGAGAGGTTATCCCAACAAATCATTCTCAAAGAAGGAGAGCGCGACAATTGGCTATTGGGATCTATATCGTTATGGGAGCAATCCCAATTGTTATAGTCTTCATAGCATCCGGGCTATTGCTCGGAAGGAGAGGTCGCGGCAGATTAGTCGAGTGTCCAGAGTGCGGAGCTCAATTCAAACGGCCAGCCTACGCCGAGAAGCCGGTTGGGTTTGGACCAGGGTTGCCAAGCACAGGAGGAGAATTCACGTGCCCAAAGTGCAAGTACAGGGCCAATACCTCTAGCTTCAGGTACGTGAACGAAAAGGAGAGCAATCCCAGCGTAGATAGCCCGGCTCAAAGAGGGCGTTACCCATGACATCTCCTGCTCCCGCGATTGAAACGGTTGGGCTCACCAAGCGGTTCGGCGACCTTACCGCGGTCGACAGCGTGACCCTCCGCGTCGAGCAAGGCGAGGTCTTCGGGTTCCTTGGACCCAACGGGGCGGGAAAGACCACGACAATCAGGATGCTCTGCTGCCTGATATCAAAAACCAGCGGAGAAGCGAAGATTGCCGGCTATGATGTTGGCAAGGATGCGGATTCACTGAAGATAAGGAAGCTAATCGGGTTGGTACCGGACAACGTGGGCCTCTACGACGACCTGAGCGCCTACGACAACTTGGACTTTTACGGCAAGCTGTACGACTGCCCGGATGCCCAGCGGAAAGAGAATATCCAGCGATTCCTGACGATGCTGGGCCTCTGGGAGAAGAGGGACGTCATGGCCGGGACCTACTCCAAGGGGATGAAGCAGAAGCTCGCGATCGCGCGTGCCCTCATACATGAGCCAGAGCTCCTCTTCATGGACGAACCCACGGCCAACCTGGACCCGGAGTCCGCCAAGACGGTCAGGGATTTCATCCTCGAGCTGAAGAAAGAGAAGAGGACCATCTTCCTCAACACGCACAACCTGGACGAAGCCCAGAGGATATGCGACAGGATTGGAATCCTGAACACCAAGCTCATCGCGACGGGCACTCCGCGGGAGCTCGAGAGGGCGCTGAGCAGCGGTGGAGGCACCAGAACGACAGTTGTGCTGCTTCAGGAGCAAGCGACGGATGCGATGCTGGCGGGATTGAGACAGCTATCGGGGAACGTCACGACGGAAGGGAACAAGCTGACGATCGAGCTGAAGGACCCTGAGAAGCAGAACGCCGCCGTCATCGCGGCGATAGCCAAGGCCGGAGGACACATCGAGTCCGTGACAATCGCCGGCGCCTCACTTGAAGACGTATACCTGAAGCTGGTGAGGGAAGGAGGGGGGAGTTAGGAGCGTGCGGCTCTCCAAGGCCTGGATCATAGCTGCAAAGGACTTCAAGACTTACCGCAAGAAGAAGAACATCATGTATTCGTTGGTCGCCGTTCCGCTTCTCATCGCCATTCTCATCCCCGCAGTCATAGGCTACATCGGCCAGAAGAACACCAGCCGCACCTCCCCTGCCGAGCTGATGGTCCTGTTACCTGCGTTCCTCTTCTTCTACGTCATTCTTGGATCGTATCTATCTACTCCGATAGCATCGTACACCATCGCTGGCGAAAAGGTCGAGAAGAGCCTCGAGCCGCTCCTCGCGACGCCCACGACCGACAGCGAGATCCTACTCGGAAAGGGGATAGCTGCCTTCTTTCCGCCTCTAGCCGCGGTGCTGGGAGGATCCGCACTCTTCATGCTTCTCATGGACCTGACCACCAAGGACAAGCTTGGTTACTACTACTTCCCGAACTGGAATTCAGCCATCGTTATACTCTTGCTTCTTCCGCTCGCGTTGTTGATGAGCGTACAAATGAACGTAATCGTGTCCTCGAGGGTGACCGACATCAGGTCTGGACAACAACTCGGAGCGCTGACGATGATTCCGTTTTTGGGGTTGTATGTCGCCGGGGAGCTCAAACTGATCGACCTCGGAGACACCAGCAACCTGCTGATGATCGCCGGAGCCTTGCTCGTGGTGGACGTGGTGCTCTTCTTCGTTTCGAGAGCGACGTTCCGCAGAGAGGAGATACTGACAAAATGGAAGTAGGCGCCCCAACTTCGAAACCGGTCCAAGATTTGGACGGCGCAAATCTCTTTTATATTCCGTCATCTTTCGCAAGACGCATGGCCAAATCCAGTTTCGAAGTAGGAGAGAAGGAGAAGCACACGCTTACAGTAGATCTTGACTGGGTAATGAAGAGAATCCTCATCGAGCTGGACGGAGAGAAGCTGGCCGATGAATACTACTACTCGCTCGGTGCGAAGACATGGTCTTTCGACGTAGGAAGCTCTGAGGTACACAAGGTCGAAGTCAGACTAGGAATGACTTTGCCCCTACTCGCAATTGTAAAGAGAAGGGAAGTGAAGGTGCTCGTGGACGGGAAGCCAGCACGGAGTTCGAGCGCCTGAAACTGAGGATATGGCGCTATGCAGCACTGATGCGTCGATCTGACTGAAGATGACGAGCATCTCTCAGTCATCTTCAGGTTGTTGGAAACAATGGGTTGATTCGATGAGGGCACGGGCCTCGGGCTGGCAATCTGCAAGAGGCTCGCGGAGGCCCGCCACGGCACGATCTCCGTGAAGAGCGAGCTTGGAGAGGGGACAACCTTCGCGCTTACGTTTCCTCTCAGGCGGTACCCTGCCGGCTAGGAGGCTCTCATGTTGGAGGGTCCTGCGCAGCCACAGGTAGAACTCAAATGCGCGAGAGGAAGAGCCGGAGGCCGCCATCGTCGCAACGCGAGCAGTTGAAGGATCACCTCCCGGTCAGACCCTTCCATGACGGCCTATCCCCCCCAACCGTGCCAAAGGGAAGCGGCGATCGACGAAGCGTAAGGCACTTTGTGAACTCTTGCCCAGGCTGAGATAATCGGAGGAAAGCGACCTGTTGCGCAGTCAATTCTGACATGTCGGATGTGTATCGCTCGGTTGGGCACACGACATATGGGCTTCTGCGACATAGAGTTGAGCCATTTCAGAATCGGGAATGACGAGGCTGCTCAGGAGCCCGAAGCTTATATCTCAGCGGCGCCTCAGCCAGCACCGAGATGTCAGACGAGAGAGATCCCTCCTTCGAGAGAGCTGTGACTCTGCTCATTTCTGCACTGCACATTGAGGGCCCAATGGGGGACCTCGCCCTAGCTCAGCTCATCCTCCTTGGAGAGAGATGCAGATCCCATGTGGTCTCGTTCCTGGAGGAGGAGCTTTCACTGAGGGAGGATTATAGGAGGCTCTACGAGGAGCTCGCCAAGAGTGGTGGCGTGGTCTCTCCCGTGGACCGCAAGCTGCTGGCCGAGATGGTAGCCAGGCATGGTTTCGTCGGCGAGGATGGAACCCAGAAGCAGTTCAACGCCGCCGACGTGGAGCTGCACGGGAAGGAGCTCCTCGGAGGGTACGACTACGCCTACCAGCCTCGCGGCTACATATCAGCAGTCCAGCGGTGCTGCGACCTCCTGGGCCTGTTGGGCGACCCTGAATCTCTCGATGTCTTGGAGAGGATCGATAGCGCGCTGGGAGACGCGGTCCCTCAGGCCCGCCAGGCGATCGAGAGGCTGAAGCCGAGCGGCAACCACGCCCAGCAGTCAAGTCCAGCTGGCCGATGAGGACTCCTTGATAGGTCTCGCAGCCCAGGAGCTCTATTCGCCTCCACCGTAAGATGAAAGCAAAGATATGTGCCCCATCTCATCCATATGAGAGGAGCATGAGACGCGGTCTACTTCGAGGTCTCGGTGGGCTCGCCGGGCTTGGATACCCTGGCGACGTAGGCGTTGATCTCCTCTTCCGTCAGCTTCCTCATTTCCTTCGTCTTGACTTCCACCACGGCCATCTTGATGTGCTTCGGCTCGGCCTTGTCCTCCCCGCTCTTGCCGATGCTCTCCACCGCCAGCAGGCAGGCGGCATCCAGGGACATCTTCTTCGAATACTTCTGCTCGAGGAGCTCGTTCACCTGGTCGCCTCCGCCTCCTATGGCGATGGCGTCGTAGCCGAGATACGTGCCGCTGGGGTCCGTCACGAATATCGACGGGCCGTTCTTGTCGACTCCCGCGACGATCAGCGAAACGCCGAAGGGCCTCACGCCAGCGTACTGGGTGAACTGCTGTGCAGCGTCACCGAGGTGGCGAGCTATGGCCTCTACGTCGATCGGCTCGTCATAGATCAGCCTGTTGTTCTGGGCCTGAACCCTGGCCTGGTCGACCATGACGCGGGCGTCGGGCACGTAGCCCGCGGCCGCTATGCCTATATGGTCGTCCACCTGGAAGAGCTTCTGGCTCAGATCACCGTTCTGAAGCTTCCTTACGCGTTCTTCTGCACAGAGCACTACGCCTTCCTCGCATTTGATCCCAATGGCGAGGGTCCCTCTCCTCACCGTCTCGATGGCATACTCGACCTGATAGAGACGGCCGTCGGGGGAGAATATCGTCAGAGCCCTGTCGTATCCTGCTGATGGAGCAAACATTACGAATACTCACCGACTTACTCTGGCTAGAAAATCGGGTCTTTTTAACTCTTTTTGGAATTAGCGACCAAGCGTTTAAGACCTCCTAAAGTCACTCCAGAATGAACCTTGAAGCCCATTCTCTGGGAACAGGGCTCGCTTCGGGTCCTGGACCAGCGGCTGCTGCCGACGAGGAAGGTGTGGCAAAACGTGGATTCGGCGAAGGAGGCGCATGATTTCATCCGGGACATGGTGGTGAGAGGGGCGCCGCTGATTGGAGTGGTGGCCGCTTTCGGTGTGGCCCTGGAGGCTAGGCGGCTCCGTGGCGGGGACCCAGCGGATTTCAGGAGGAAGCTGGATGATGCCGCCCAATTCATCTCTTCGGCGAGGCCGACCGCCGTCAACCTCGCCTGGGCGGCTGGGATGGTGTCGCGCATCGCAGGGGAGGAGGCCTCGGTGAGCTCCATGAGGGAGAAGGCCCTCCAGGTCGCCGTCTCGATAATGGAGAGGGAGAGGGAGATGAGCAGGAGGATAGGGCAGAACGGCGCCGAGCTGATCGTTGACGGCGACACGATCATGACTCACTGCAACGCCGGCGCCCTGGCCACCGTGGAGCTTGGCACGGCGCTGGCCCCGGTCAGGGTCGCCGTCGCCCAGGGCAAGCAGGTGAAGGTGATCGCCACGGAGACGAGGCCTGCCCTTCAGGGTGCCAGGCTCACCGCCTTCGAGCTGATGGAGGACGGTATCGATGTGACGCTGATCTGCGACACCATGGTGGGGATCACAATGGCCAGGGGGATGGTCGACAAGGTCTTCCTTGGCGCCGACAGGGTGCTGGCCGACGGGACCGTCTACAACAAGATCGGAACTTACCAGGTGGCCGTCTTGGCGCAGCGTCATGGCGTGCCCTTCTACTCCGTCTTCCCTCAGTCGACCTTCGATTTCAAGAGCAGGGCGGAGGATGTCAGGATCGAGGAAAGGAGCCCGGACGAAGTCACGATGATAAGGGGAAGGCGGATCGCCCCGAGGGGGGTCAAGGTCTTCAACCCGGCCTTTGATGAGACGCCGCCGGAGCTCGTGACAGGGTACATAACGGACCGCGGGGTCGAGCGGCCGCCCTTTGCAAAAACAGCAAGCCTCGGGATGGATTCAAGGTAATAATGGTCGATAGCAGCCGTCCGATTCAAATAACAACAGTAACCAAGTAACGCTATTAAGGCGCCCGTCGCATGCTTCGGGTGGTTTGTCGGCAAGCGCGATTCATAGGGGACTCGAAGATGTCGTCACCGGCGAAAGCAGGATTTGCTACATAGACGCCATCAAGGGGACTCTTCTCTACCGAGGCTACGACGTCGAAGAGCTCGTCCAGAAGTCCACCTACGAGGAGGTGGCCTACCTCCTCCTCTACGGGAACCTGCCGAAGAAGGCCGAGCTGGACAGGTTCAAGCTGGAGCTCTCCAACAGGTGCGCCGTGCCCAACCAGGTGCTCACGATCATAGGGAGCTTCCCGGCGGACAGGAACGCCATGGATATGCTCAGGACCGCCGTTTCGGCTCTGTCGCTCTACGACGTTGTCCCCAACGACCCGTTGAAGCAGAGCATGTCGATCGTCGCCAAGATGCCGAACCTGATATCTGCGGTGTACAGGCAGAAACAGGGCGAATGGTTCGTTCCCTTGCGCAAGGACCTGTCGCTGGCTGCGACCTTCCTCTACTCGAGCTACGGGACCGAGCCGGACCCGCAGGACGCGAAGGTGCTGGACGCGCTCCTCATACTTCATGCCGATCACGAGCTGAACGCCTCGACCTTCGCAGCCCGCGTGGCAGCTTCGACCCTGTCAGACGTCTACTCGTCGTTCGTCAGCGCCATCGGAGCGCTAAAGGGCTCGCTGCACGGCGGGGCCAACCAGCAGGCCTTCGAGATGCTGGAGGAGATCGGCGAACCGGGCAGGGCGGAGCAGTACGTGCTGGCGAGGCTGGCCGAGAAGAAGAAGATCATGGGATTCGGCCACCGCGTCTACCGCCTCCAGGACCCGAGGGCTGCGATAATGCGCAGGTTCCTGGAGGACATCTCCCGGAGGAAGGGGAACACCACCTACCTCATGATAATCGACGAGCTAGAGAAGGTTATGAAGAGGGAGAAGGGCCTGTACTCCAACCTCGACCTGTACACCGGCTCCATCCTCCACCTTCTTGGCTACCCGTCGTACATGGACCCCCTGTTCTTCGCCGTTGGCAGGTCGTCGGGGTGGCTCGCCCACATACTCGAGCAGTACCAGGACAACAAGATCATACGCCCGAGGGCGGAGTACGTCGGCGAGATGTACCGTCCCTACACCGCGATTGAGAAGAGGACGTAGAGACAGACCAGCGTATTTCTTTTAAGCCCACGGATGAGTAGGGAGCCTGCGGGCCCGTCGTCTAGCTTGGATTAGGACGCTGAATCGAGAGATGCGCAAGCCTTCGGAGCCGGAGATCGGGGGTCCGAATCCTCCCGGGCCCGCTAAACCTTTCAAGAAAGCAGACCATATTATGCAAATCGCATGTCATCCCAGTTCGTTGCCCAAAAACGCCATCGTCCACCTCTGACTTCATCAGACTTCCTAAGTTTAGTCGTAGGTCCAAGCCCACGCCCCAGCCTTCCCCTTTGTCAAAACTAATAGGTTGGGAACTCCTCTCTGACCATGATGGCTAAGCGATTCCAGCTTGTAATTGTCGTGGCATTGGTCGTCATCTTCTCTGTAGCAGCAGCGTATGACTTCATAGCTGCTCAGGCCCCACCGTCGAACCAAGAGAAGGTCGACACCTGCGCCACGAAGATGACCTTCAACGGCACGGTGTATTGTTCGTTTGATGTTACAGGCTTCACCACGGTGAGTAACCAGGGCTATGCTAACATGAATCATCCCGTCGACTTCATGGGAGTGCTTTTTCAGACGATCTGCCCTTATGGCTACGATGGCTGTCCGAATCCTGGGACTGTGACGACCGTCACCAGTTTAGGCGTTGTTCAGATGAACCTGACTTTCGCAGATAGGAGGAGCGAAATGGTCTCGGTTGTCTTCGGCGACGATATCCCGCCTCCAGTCCTTTCCAAGCATTCAAATCCTGTGGCAGGGTTCGAGATTCTTGGACCATATGACTCGTTGAAGCTTGTTCTCCTGGTCCAAGCATAAGCGGGTTGGCTTCCACGACAGCCCATTCATTCGCAGGTCCAAGCCCACGCCCAAAGAGCATGAGATAAAAGGGCGGGTGACTAACCGCGATTTGACTTGAGAAGGGCCTACGTCGTTGGCGTGGCTGTAGGTGCGATTCTAGCCGCTGTCCTTCTCCTTACAGTCCTTCAGTCCTACCCTCCCGCTTCCTCGACAGTCTTCAACCTGACAGTAGGACAGGCGATATCACACAGAGCTGAATTACAGGACCCTTCGGGAATGACGGACTTTGTCGCGAATGAAACGTTCCCCATCACGGTTGTTTCTCCCAAGTCCACCGACGTAGAATTGGACATCACCGGTCTTCCGGACTCCGCCTGGGCATCGCTGAGCACAAACACGCTCAGAAACGTTGGCCCTAGTGGCAAGGCCGCGATCCTGACGATCTTCGGCGCCATAGCTGACAGCGGAGGACCTGGTGGGGCACCTACTTACAATGTCACAGTGACAGCCCATGGTGCGGACGGTTCCTTATCCCAAGTCGGTTTCAGCGTGATCGTTCCTGTACCCCTGACCGTCCTTCACCAGCCCGGTCCCCTGAATATCACTTGGATAGAGCCTTGGAGAGCCAGTCAAAGTGGGCCGTCTTACACGCTCTGTGGAGCCGTATACGACCCCCAGACCACCTCCTCCGGGTCCCTGCCTGTGGAATTGACACCTTTGGGAATGGTCAACGGGAGCCAGATTATGCCTCTCCCATCATGGATAGCATTTACGTGGCCCGTTCAAGTGACGAAGCTAGAAGCTGAGATGCCCATTTACTTCGAAACGGAAGCCTTGCTCAACGGCGCCCCTGTTGGAGCCTACACCTTCGCTTTTGGCGAGGAGATTGGTGGCGTGGCTTTTGTGTTCAATGTAACGATGGATATCATTCCCCCCATACCAACCTGAGCTACCGAAGAGTTTCGGGATTGTGATTACCGAGAAGTCGGAGCCCGGAAACTCATACAGGTCGCAGGAGTCTGGATTTGTCAGAGAACGGGACCACCCAGACTGATAGCCCAAAGATCTATCCTCGTTCGCAGGTCCAAGCCCACGCGCTGAACCGTCTCACATCGCTTCGTATAAGAAAGGGCAGCTTCTGTTGAATGTATGACGTGATGGTATGGACAGGATGGGAGTTGGAAAGGTACTCACTGCTTGCTTGGTAGCCCTACTTGTTCTTGGAACATTGACTCTAGTACAAGAGATAACCCTACAGCAGGAGTTGAAATCACAGCAGGATACCATTGACTCTCTCAGGAACCAACTGAAGCAGCAGGCAGACGTCATCGCGAACCTGACAGCGGCGCTCAAGTCTCAACCCATTCAGATTGCCTATGGCTTCGACTCATCCTCGCTAGAGCTGGTCGCGACCACCCTTACCCCTGTCATCCAGCAGGGAGACAACGTGAGCATTCGTGTCAAGGTGTTCAACCCTCTGGACTACGGCCTCCAAGCGAGCGCATACCTGGAGTCCACCTCTCTGGACACCTGTGGCAACCTCTCGCCCGTTGACTTGGAGGCGTATTTCGGCAACTACACCCTGGACAACATCCCCGACGTCTATCCACTCCTGCTCAGCTACGGCGCTGCCAATCCCGACTACTACTGCCCGCCTGCAGGCGACAACTACGTTGGCTACACCTTCTATCCTCACAGCGACGTAGCCTTGGCCCACTCGGAGCTCTACAATTACACGGCCCTGGCGGAGGTGCAAAGGACCTTCAACGCGACCGGCGACTACGTGTATGGATATGACCCCTCCACTTCGTATTACGGCAGCATCTACCAGAGCTTCCAAGTGGGGACGTATACCGTCCTCGCCTCCGACGTCTGGGGCCACCAAGCGCTATGTTACTTCCGGGTAGTCGCGACAGGACCCGTGCCGCCGCTTTCGATCGCCCTAGCGGGAGTCGGGCTGAATACCACTTCGTTTACCATCGGCTCGGCCTACTCCTCGTTCCCTGGTTCAGAGGACCTGTCTCTGTCCATATGGGCTCAGTCTGCCGCTCACGTTCACCTGTCCATGGAAGGCATGATGGACGGCGTCTGGTTCAAGTTCAAGCCGGCAGAGCTGTCTTCCGTGGGACCCGAAGGGGCGTCTTCTATCCTCGAAGTGGCGGGGGCGGTAATCCCGATGGGGGGAAACGGCAATTGGCCAGAAGTCACGATTGTGGCATACGATGACGCAGGGGATTCTGCCAAGCTGAACATCACCTTGACGTATGATGTCCCGGTGACGATTCTCAGGTCCCCCTCCGTCATCCCGCCTGTGACATTTGACAGCTACCCGGACCGGGTAGGCGCTGGGCAGTACGGCGGCAATTACTACGGAGTAGTCTACGACCCCATCTCAGGCGGCGCGGAGCCGACGCTCACCGTCAACCTGAGCACCCTAGGCATACTCGTCAACGGCACTGTGCAGCCATTTCCCTCTTGGCTTCAGGATTCAATCCCCCTAGCACCATTCGTCTTGTCGGAAGGAGTGCCCTACTACTTCTTCGCCGGCGTCAAGGTCGGCGACGCGCCTCTAGGCAACTTCACGGTCGCCATGAGAGAGACGGTCGGGGGAATGGACTTCATGCTTTACATCAACTACACCGTAGTGCCTCCAGTCAGGACCTGAATGCTACAGTCTCGAAGCGGATCTGCGTCGCCATAGCCTAAGGAATCCTAGGGACGGCGCTGTCGGCCGGTAGGTTGTTGACGTATTCTCCACCCTGGCTAAGGTAGCTCGAGACATTGGAGACCGGAACCACCTGCTATCTCCGAGCAGCTCTAGGCTCGTACTCCGACCGCCTCAGCCTGACTATTCTATTGCTTTCAATAGTATGAAGATGATTTAGACTCATCCTCATCCCTTCTTCGCAGGTCCAAGCCCTTTGGAACTAGTTGTTGATAGATGCCGAATCCCTCCCGACCCGGCCACACCCCCTTTATCTCAGATAATCGATGTATCTTGTTGCCGACCTTTGGACAGCGCGGTCGGCGCCACCAACGACTTCCCTGCCTTCGAATCCACTGTAAAGCTCTTCAAATTCGTAAGGTCTGATTCGCGACGCGATCGCCCTGACCGTGCGTGCAGGGAGAGGAATGAGGTTTGGAAAGCTGTGCATGAAGCTCACCCACTTTCGGTCCATGACTACGTAGATTGTGTCGCCTGTCAGGAGAACGCCTTTCCCTGCGTCATCTGGACGCCAGTATAGCACACTGCTGCCATCGAAGTGCCCTCCTAGGTCTATCAACTCCAGCCCAGCCAGAGGAGACGTCTTCCTCCCTTTCCAGTAGGTGATCTTCTCACCTTTCCTCTGTGCCCACTTCCTATCCAGCTCGTGCAGGAACACCGGGATCCCTCCGAAGGCTTCGCTCCACTCCAAGAACGACCCATAAAGGTGGGGATGCGACATCGCGATGGCGTCGATCCCACCCAGATCTCTGATTATCGAGATAGTGGAATCATCCAGGTAGGTTACGCAGTCCCATAAGAGATTCCCGAGTTTCGTTTGAACCAGAAACGCCCTCTGACCTATGGCGAAGGGGGGATTCGTGATTATCTGGTGAAGCCCGGCTCTCACTCGTTCGACCCTGTTTCTGAATCCGCGCCGTCTCATCTCTTCGAGGCTAGTCCATTGCTGGCCTTCCCAGCCAACGTACTGTCTGTCGTTGGTGCAGATTGGGCAGACGCGTGGGGGTCGTCTGGAGTCACCAAACTGAACTCCACAGGTCTTGCAAACGTATTTCGTCATTAGATTCACAACCCGCTTTCCCTGTCCCCTCTCAAAGTGGGCTCTATCTGGGGAATGGACTGCGTGAATTAAAGGAGTCGTGAGAATCCACCTTCCGAAACCATCAAATCAAGGCCCCACAGGGCCCGCTAACCGGCCTCACTCTCGTTCAGTTAGCCAGTTGTTCTCAATAGGATAGAGATGATTATCTTCACGGCTCGTTTCTTCGTAGGTCCAAGCCCACGCTAGCGTAGGCCGTCGATTCTCGTGGCCTCTTGGGAGATAGTCATGACGGACATACTCTCGATACGTTACGCTTTTTAGACAAAGACGGCTACTTTAGTCCGTTAGACATGCCGGCGCCCACCTCAGAAAGTGATTCGGTCGAAGCTCTAGTAGAGGAAATCTCAAGGAATCTTGAGGCATGGGTCAAAGCTGCCAAGCAAAGAGCCATCAGCGACGCCCTTGGCGAGGCTGCATTCATAGCCGCCGTTATCGCCCTTGGTGTCTGGGTCGGGCTCTACAGCCTTCTGATCGACATGACGGGAAATCTGCCGAATTCAGAACTTCATCTTTTGCTGACGGTCTCCATTTCGCTGGCCGTGGGAGCCGTGGTCTACTACTGGAAGTACTCACGAAGAGCCAGATACATCAAAATGGAGGTGAGTCTGAAGCGGTTGAAAGCTGGAACTCAAGCTTCAAGGCTCGAAGATGCGATGCTTGCGCTGGACAGCTTGATTGCTTCATTCCCTGAAATAACAGCTCAGATGGGTGATGACGTATGGTACTATGCGGGCCTCGCGTTCACAATTGGGCTCTTCTTGGGAGGCATCTTCCCGTTTGGCATCCTCCTCGGCTTCTTCTTGGGAGGTTCAACTTGGATTTATTTTAGCAGAAAAGCCATTGTCCGGATGAGGAGGGAGGTTGAGAAGTACAAAGGATGGAGCTCTAGGCTGAACCAGCAGAGGGATTCCTTCCTCAGGGACATGTGAGAGAGATGGACAAACCAGACCTCTATGTTCTAGCCAGGTTCCTGGGTGTGCTTTATTCCAGCGGTGGACCCATGAAGAAGACGAACATTCAGACTTCTATCGGCCTCAGCTATCCTCGGTTTATCGAGTATCTCGAATGGATGGAAGCCCATAGTCTTGTTTCAAGGACGATAGGCGGCGATGGGTCCGAGCTGGTGGACCTGTCGTCCAAAGGGCTCGACCTCTACGTTAGGCTCTTTGAATGGATTCGGGATGCGATGAAGGGGCCAGAACGATAGCTCCGCCCAGCTCTCTCAATTAACCAATTGTTCTCAATATGATAAAGATGATTAATCTATTGAGAGCCCTACCTCAGCCTCAGCGAAACCTTGAGCCTACAGCTAGGGCAATTAACTGACATGATTACCCCACGCGTAACTTAGAGACTTATAATATCAGATCACACCTTATCGCTTTGCTATGGTATCAGGGGTCTGACGAACCTCTGAATCTAGTGTTGATATATCCGTGACGGAAACGTTAATCAACGAATCATCAAAGCTACCCATATCAGAACGAAGCCTACGATGATTATCGTCAGGACGGCCCCAATCAAGAGCACCAGCCCACTCGTGTCGAACATGTTGATCCCAGATTTCTGAGCCAGCGTGCCAAAGGACCTTCTCATCAGGACCGCCGCGACGACCGTCAGATCAAACAGGATGATCAATGCCCCGGCGATGGCCCCGATGTAAGGCGCCAGCCCATTCCAATTCAAGCTCTGTCAGTTTATCGCCCGCCACGCGGTCGGGTCAGACCAGCTGGACATGTGAAGGCCGATGAGCGAAAGCTTGCACACGGCTGCCGTAGTGACCATCACTGATGCAACCGCTGCGCCCACGATGAACGCTATGCCACCTTACAACACATTGTTGAATATGCGGCGTTCTTGATGGTGGCCTGCTAGGCCGTTGAAGGCGACCAGAAGCAGGACCATGCCAGCTAAACTCAGAACAGAACCAGGGCCTCCAGCAAGGGGGCCAATTACCATTGGTAACGCCCCAATCTCCCCCATCGACTTGCTATTGTCAAACGTCATTCGTGATGCCTCGACCGTAAATCCACTGTAGCAGGAATAGGAGGCTTACCTAGAAGAGCTTTGTCGAGATTGAAGAGCATATGGTTGAAATCATGCTGAAGGACGTCCGGCGGCCCGTGTACTGCGCAAACGATCGCTCTCATACAGGCCATCCCTCAGGGCTGACCCGCCTGCTCAGACCCACGTCCCCGCGTACCAGACGGTTAGCACGTTGAAACCAAGTCCTACGACTATCAGAAACCTGTCATAGGCGGAGGGGTACTTGGGCAGTCCAATTAGATTGAAACCGAAGAAGAATATGGCAACGATGATGTTCGCCCAACGGTTCACGGGGTAGCTTAGGATCAGAGAGAGGACCACCATGATGGCGGGGATCACCATAAGTGCTGCCACCCCCAACCAGAGACGCCAAGTCATCTTCATACCTCCTATCGCCCCCGCCGTGAAGTCACCGGCGTATATCCTAAGCACGTCTCCGAGGAGATAGGTCAGCATCAGGGCTACCCACAATCCCGAAAGGATTATCATTACGTCTTCCGTGATTCATCCACCTGCGCTAGCACTAGGCTCCAAGGTTATTACTGCGTTTCCCTTCCTGCGCCCCCTTTCGACGGGGCTGTTTCCGGTTTGCCGGGGTGAAGCAGGAGGCCGACGACCAGATTGGAGGACGCGTAGGTGAGCAGCACGAAGGGCCAGATGTAACCGGCAAGGACGTTCCAGCCGATGAGGATCTCGGACACCGGACGCCCTGTCGCAAGGCTCCCTCCCCATTCGAAGATGAGTTCGAGCCCCAGCCACAGGATCCCGACGTGGACGAGGTCTCTTGTGGAGTAGGTCTTGACGTAGCGTAACAGCAGGAAGGCAAACACGAAGATGTACGCGATCCTGGTGGTCATCCCAATCTGGTGTGAGATTAGGGGGCCCCATCTCGGCTCGTAGATCATGCCCATGAGAACGGAGAAGTTGAACCCAGAGACCAGGGTCTCCACCAGCCAGACCTTCGCCGCGGTCTTCAGCAGCAGGGAATTCACTGAGACTCCACCGTCTTCGGGACGATCTTCATGGGCTGGTGAGTGGTCTTGCGAATCCTTGTTCCAAGCTTCCAGAGCAATCCATACTTGTGACTGAAGAGGGGATAGAGCGCTCCATCGTCATCGATGAGCACAGCCGTGCCCTCGAAAGACGGACCCGTCACGATGCCTCTGAGAGTGCAGGGTGCCACTGTGACGTTTGGGTTTGCGAGGACACGCCTTATCTTCCCTGAACCTTCACGCGCTCTGACATAGATGGCGGAGTCCTTGATGACGAACTCGACTGGCGTGGAAACCCCCTTCCCGCTCTTCCTGTAAGTCGTGATGCTGATGTATTTCCTGCCTTCCAGGGCACGGAGGACCTGCTCGGCTGTGGTCATCTATCGACTCACCTTCGGTGTTGTCCCCGACCGAGCAGCAGCACCAGGAAAGCCCCTCCAAGACCCACAATCGACGCGGCCAGACATCGTTTCAAGGCTTCACCAATCTTGCGCTGGCTCTTGTCTTGTACATGCCTGAGATACCATTCTCATGAGCCGGAACGATCCTCAGTCATTTGGTCTACTCGGGAGAGGAAAGGCTCCACTTCCACGCATACCAAATAATCGCTAGAGTGGACGCAATCTCTATGATCGAGAAGAATGCATAGTACGGCGTTGGAGTTGCGACAAATAGCGTTGCGGCCTGAACAATGGTCATAACTGCGCCTGCGATGACGTTCGTCCAGCGACTTGCTCTGTACTTCAATATCCGAGACAGGAGAACCATCGCAATCGGAATCTCCACCAATATGGCGGCTCCAATCAAGAATCCTTGGTTGTAGTTGAAGGTCCCAGCCTTGTCGAACAGCGTCACAACATCGCAGTAGATATAGTTCAGCGTGGCAAATGCCCACAGCGTTGAGAGCTTCGCTTTCATGTCTTGCATTTCAATGATTCCCCCCCCCATTTGGATTCACCGTTTCCCCGTCGCCCTTGTCAGATTGTAGAGCTTCCATCCGAAGACGATGGGGAAGATGATGAAGGCTAGGATGCCGAAGGGGGCGAATGAGGCCGAATCCACCGAAAAGAGAGATATCCCCAAGGCCTGAGCCGCCCCGAGCGCAACGCTCAACCCGCCAAAGACCTTGCCGAAGGCCGGAGTCCTGAGCATGGCCAATCCAAGGACGATGAGACCTACCGACATCGTGACGAACCCGACGGTGTCAGTCTCATTGAATACGCCCTGGATCCCCTGCCAAAGAAGGGCGAGGGTTGCCTGGTCAGCCGGGCTCGCTCCAGGAGCATGGTAGAGATTCGAAATCGGGGCCAGCGCGACAGGGGGGAGGGCTCCCACGGCGTATACCACTAGGCCCACGAGGCTAAGGCCGGTCCCGAAGAGAGCGGGCGCGAGGCTCGTCCCTCGGAGAGCTCGATAGAGGCCAAGGAAGAGGACGACCCACATCATGTCGGCCACGAGGTAGATGGCATCTCCCAGAGTCACGGCGGCTCGGACATCGGGAAACCTCGCGATGGACACGACGCCCTGAACGAACCCTACCAGTATGACGATGGTCAGAATGAACAGGACTCCCCCAAGGATCCCGGCCAGACCGCCCCATCGAAGAACGCTCTTCTCGTTGCTCATCGAATGTTCCCCGTCAGTTGGCATCACAGACCACGACCATCCAGCTCATTCCCGAGGGCCGTATATAAATGTTGACACAATGTAAAATTATGTATAGAGCGTGCTAACATTGTGTATATGTAATTGTTTATAAGCAGTGTTGATAATTGTACTTATGTCATGAGGTCAGGCAAGAACGATCCCCCCACAGGAAAGAAGCAGTTGCGAGATAGAAAGAAGGAAAGAACGAGGAAGGAGATCATCGCTGTGGCTGAGAGACTCTACTCTGAGAAACCCCTGAATGAGGTCCTCTTGGAAGACATCGCCGAGGCGGCCTTCGTCAGCCGCACGACGATCTACAACTACTTTGAGAACAAGAAGGATGTTCTCTTTGCAGTCGGGAACAAGGTCTTCAAAGAGCTCAATGAAACCATAGCTGCGACCCTGCCTGCTGAGTTGTCCGGGAAGGAACAGGTTCTGTTCCTGTGTGCGATGACGTTCAAAGACGGTAGCGACAATCCGATAGTGCTGAAGGTCACCAGAGATACTTTCGACCACATTAGAGAGATGAATCTGATGCCTGAATCCATCATTGAGGACATCAACAAGAAGCTAGGCCATTCCACTTTGAACAAGTTGATTGGAGACTTATCTCCATTGGAGGACTCCGAGTTCGGGGAGTATTTCGAAGATCACCACTTCTACGAATTCTTCGTTCAACTGTTAAGAAATGGCGAACTATGGATGAAGGCAATCCGAAAGGGTAGGAGAGACGGGTCCATAAAGAATGATTGGGAAGACAGTTTCATAGTCCAGTACTTGACGATGCTGATGAATGGTCTGCTATCTGAGATGGAGTTGAGGCGAACGGCTTCAAATCAGACAGGGCCCCAAACAGAGATAATAACTGATAGCACCTTGAGTCTAATAGCCTTCTTTCTCGATCACAACATCCGGTATCTGAAAGACTTTAGTTGATGGGGGCGACGAACTCGTGCTGAGTCCAGACGCTGGTTCAGGATTCGAGCCGCCAAAGCCATATTGATGCTGGCTCTGTCAAGACCTGTAGTTGCAAATGGACGCTCAGAGAACTGGGATGGTCCTCTTCGCTGCCGGTGTAGCTGACGTGGCTCTGATGGTTTGGATCCCGTTGGCGTGGACAACCGCCGTATCACTTGCCCCCTCTCAGCTGATTGGCTTCCCCCTCCTTGCCGCATCCCCGAACCCGCTTGCCACCTATCTTCAATCAGTGTTCGTGGGGGTGATCCTAGCCGTCAGAGGCGCCCAAGTATACGCCAGAAGTGCACCAATCGGGAAGGGCCTAGCATTGTCAGCCCTCTCCGTGCTCTTCATGTTATCCTCCATGGTCTCTTTCACATATCAGGACGTCAACTTCTCTCTTATCTTCCTCCTACTGGCGGTTCTGCTCTTCGCGTTGTGACCAGAATGGAGATCATACCACAGTTCTTCGCACTCATGGGATCTCTCATAACCGTCTTTTTCTTCGCCACCGTCTGGTACTGGATGAAGTACAGCGAGTTGGCGAACGGTGGAATGAGAGGGGCGGCGAAATGGACGATGACGGGTTGCTCGTTCCTCCTGATGGCCTCTTGGTTCATCTGCGGAATGTCTGCGTATCCAGGCTACGCCTTGAGACCCGAAAAGGCGAACTACGCCTTCGCCATACCGATTTCGTACGTCGCGATGATCCTCTTGGTACTCGGCTTCGCCTTCCTCCTCGGTCAGCTCAAGGCCTACCTGACCAAGTCGCACTAGTCGCACGCCCTCGCTCAAGCAACCACTTCATCGATGGCTCAAGAGTGAATGAAGTGAGCCCATTTCTTCGCAGGCCCAAGCCCACGCCCTCAACCAAAGGACCTGTCAGTGTACCACATGACCTATCCTAGTCGTCAGCTCTGGGTACCACATAAGAGAAATCAGGCTGAAAACAATCGCAAGGCCAACCACAGCACCATCAAGGGTTGGAGAGAACAAATCATGTCGATTCACGTGCCTGTAAACTATCACCGCCGTAAGACCGATAAGGCATATGGGTACCACGAGGAGTATGGTTTCGAGCAATCCATTTGAAAGGCCGTAGGTGACATTGGCGAAGTCAGAGTATTGGTTGATCCCTTCAAGCATGACTGTGAGTAGCAACCCAAGCACAGCCCCATAGAAGGCTCCTGCCCTAAGGCCCATCGATCCTGGTTCTCCGGTTCTGAGATTTAAGGAGGCCTATCTCTTCGCAGGTCCGAGCCCATGCCCTGCCTTCTCGTTTGATTAACCAGTTGTTCTCAATGTGTTAAAGATGATTAACCTATTGAAGGGCCCAGACGAGGCCGCGTGGAATCCG